>JAUXTH010000002.1 GCA_030679035.1 Methylobacter sp.
CAGACTTTGAGACTTTAGCAACCGCCAAAAAGCCACCAACCCCGAAACACTGCCACACATCAACAGTTGAACGAACCAGCAACAACAGCGGCGAGTGAGAATACTAAAGCCGCCCAGCTTAACCCCTGAAAAGCCTAACGTTAAGTAGACACCTTTTCAGGTGTATATTAAATTTAAATCACCGGGGTGCAGCGGTGTATAATGCCGCCTCAGTAATCCGTTAGGCTAGATACTATAATAATTACATTATTGATAGCAACTTTTTTATGCAAAATACAAATACACCTCCTAAATTGCTGGATCAGGTGCGTGACCGTATTCGCGTCAAGCACTATAGCATCCGTACTGAAACGCAATATGTGCAATGGATCAAGCGGTTTATTCTGTTTCACGGCAAGCGGCATCCGCAAGAGATGGGTGCTGCGGAGGTGGAGGCGTTTTTAACGCATCTGGCGGTTGACGGGCAGGTGTCGGCTTCGACGCAGAACCAAGCGTTGTCGGCACTATTGTTTTTATACAAAGAGGTGTTGGCGATAGATTTGCCGTGGCTGGGTAATGTGGTGCGGGCGAAACAGCCGAAACGTTTGCCGGTGGTGTTGACGCGCTCGGAGGTTAGGGATGTGCTGGTGCGCATGAATGGTGTGTATGGGCTGATGGCGAATATGCTGTATGGAACCGGTATGCGCTTGATGGAATGTGTGCGTTTGCGGGTTAAGGATGTGGATTTCGAGCGCAGTGAGATTCTGATCCGCGAAGGCAAGGGTGGAAAGGATAGGGTAACAATGCTACCTGCTTCGGTGGTGTCAGGGTTGCGGACGCATTTGGAGCAGCGGCGCGCGTTGTTTGAAGATGACAAACGTATCGGCAAAGCCGATGTTTTTCTGCCTGATGCGTTGGCGAAAAAATATCCGAATGCGGCAACAGAATGGTGCTGGCAGTATGTTTTTCCTTCCGGCAGTTTTTCGGTTGACCCGCGCAGTGGAGCGGAGCGTCGCCATCATATTGATGAAAAATTATTGCAACGGGCAATGAAGAAAGCGGTGCAGGTATCGGGGATTGCCAAACCGGCCACACCTCATACGCTGCGGCATTCGTTTGCGACGCATCTGCTGGAAGCGGGTTATGACATCCGCACGGTACAGGAATTATTGGGGCATAACGATGTTTCTACTACTATGATTTACACCCATGTATTGAATAAAGGCGGCAGGGGTGTGTTGAGCCCTTTGGATCAGCTCTGATTAGTGCAATGTCGGCGGGATTGATATACTTAGATGCGTTGAAAAATCATTGCCCTTAGTTTTTTAGGGTGCATGAATTGGTTCTGTTTGGGATGGCGTTTGGGTGCTAAATGAAAAATGATCAGGCAGGCGATGAGCAGAATTATCTGGATATTTGTATCGCCAGCCAACAACTGACGGTTTATGTGGATGCAAATCCGGTGCAGTGTTATCCCGTTTCCACCGCAAAAAATGGCGCAGGCGAACTGATGGGCAGCGAATGCACGCCCACCGGATGGCATCAAATCAGGGCCAAGATTGGTGCGGGTCAGCCGTTAAACTCGGTTTTTGTTGGCAGGCGCGCCACGGGTGAAGTTTACAACACCGATTTGGGCAAACAGCATCCGCAACGCGACTGGATATTGACCCGGATCTTGTGGCTGGGCGGGCTGGAGCCGGGCAAGAATCGTTACGGCTGCGTCGATAGTATCTGGCGGTATATTTATATCCACGGTTGTCCCGATCAATTAATGAACGGCAACCCTGGATCGCACGGTTGTATTCGGATGAAAAATGCCGATGTGCTGGATTTGTTTAATAGGATTGAAGTTGGGGTTAAGGTTTATATTCATGAATAATGGTTTTTCTGTAAGCGTAAAGGGAATTGGATGACGCGTATCGTTTTAGGCATCGAATACGATGGCAGCGGTTTTTCGGGATGGCAGTGGCAAACCCAGCAACGAAGCGTCCAACAGGTGCTTGAACAAGCCTTGTCGAAAGTCGCCAATCACAAGGTTACCGTGCAGTGCGCAGGGAGAACCGATACCGGCGTGCATGCGCTTGAGCAGGTGGTGCATTTTGAAGCAAAAGTGGAACGCGAACTGCATACCTGGGTGTTGGGCGGTAACAGCAATCTGCCGGACGATGTCAGGATCGCCTGGGTAAAACCGGCGGTCGGCGATTTCCACGCCAGATACAGTGCGATTGCCCGTTTTTATCGTTACGTCATTCTTAACCGGCCGATCAAGTCGGCGTTATTGCGCAATCAGGCGACTTGGCATCACAATCCGCTGGATGCCGATAAGATGCACCAGGCGGCACAACATCTGATCGGCAAGCACGATTTTTCCACGTTCAGGGCGCAGGGTTGCCAGTCCAAAAGCCCTTGCCGGGAGATGTATTTTATTGATGTTTATCGGGACGGCGATAAGGTCATTATTGATATTTCGGCCAATGCTTTTTTGCATCACATGGTCAGGAATATTGCCGGGGTGTTGATCGATATAGGCGCCGGAAAGCAGGATGTAAACTGGACGCAGGAGCTGCTTGAGCTTAAAAGCCGAAAGCTGGGCGGCGTCACCGCGCCTCCTTATGGCTTGTATTTGGGTGCGGTTTATTATCCCGAACATTACGGCATTGCCAAGCATCCGGTGTTTGACAAATTGCCGGTTGATGCCAAGCGGCATGATTAACAGTATTGCATCGTTTTTTTGTTATTTGCAATTGCCCAAATATCAAGTAGATTGTCATCTTCACAAATAATAACGATGGTTGATATGAATAACTTTTTGTCTTTTCAAATTCATGGCGGAGCCGATCACGGCGGTGGTATTGCTGACGGCATTGCAAGTCTGCTGACTTTTTTTGAAGGGCTCACAGCTCAGGATTCACCGGGTATTTTTCCGGCATTAATGCCCGGCCTATCCAGTATGGATAATATTCATCCGTTGCTGGTGCATTTCCCGATTGCATTTTTATCGGCTTTTTTTGCATTGGACGTGGTCGGCACGCTGGCTAAAAAACCGCAATGGCGCAATGTTGCCAGTTGGTTGCTGTATTTGGGTACTGTAGCCGCCGTCTTTACGGTGACTGCCGGTTTCATTGCCGCAGGTTCCGTCGCGCATGGGGATGATGTTCATGCGATCATGGAGCGGCATGAGCATTTCGGCGTATCCGTGCTGTCTTTGGCGATTCTATTGTCGGCTTGGCGCTTAAAAAGTGGCGGAGTCATAGAGGGTGGAGCTAACAGTTTTTTTCTGATATTGGCGGCATTGCTCTGTGTGTTGATGATGTTGGGCGCTGATTTAGGCGGCTTGATGGTTTATAAATATGGAGTGGCCGTTAAAGCCGCTCAAGTTCAGGATATTGGTGTTCATGAGCATGTTCATGAACACGAACATTAATAAATACTATAAGGCCGTTTCCGCTTAAATTTAAAAGCATTTTGAAATTTTGGGCTGTATTGCAAACTCAGCATCGTTAAATTTTTTAGTCTTATTGAACACAAGGCCGATTTTACATCGGCCTTGTGTTTTTTATGGGCTAAATTAATGATGATTACAGGCAAATTATGGTGCTGTTTTATGTTATTCTAGGCGGCTAGCTTTTTTGGTTAAATTTCTCATATCACTTTATGCGAACTCGCGTTAAAATTTGCGGCTTTACCCGTGTTGAAGATGCTGTTTGTGCGGCTCGGTTAGGCGTGGATGCAATCGGTCTGGTGTTTTATCCGCCCAGTCCGAGAAATGTTGATATTGAGCAAGCGGTTGAAATTGTTAAGGCTTTGCCGGCATTTGTCTCGGTAGTCGCTTTGTTTGTCGACGAGCAGGAGTCGAGGATACGCGAGGTTCTGCAACGGGTATCGATCGATTGCTTGCAATTTCATGGCGATGAATCCCCCGAGGCTTGCAGGCTTTATGGCAAGCGTTATATGAAGGCGGTGAGGATGCAGGAGGGAATCGATATTTCAGACTTGGCTCTGCAATATCACGATGCGACAGGGTTGCTGTTGGATGCGTATTATCCGGGCGCGAAAGGCGGTACAGGCAGCCGGTTTGACTGGGAGTTGATTCCTGAACATTGCGCCTTGCCTATCGTATTGGCGGGTGGTTTAGATGAGAATAACGCTAGACAGGCGGTGCAGGCGGTAAGACCTTATGCGCTGGATGTCAGCAGCGGTGTCGAAGCGGAAAAAGGTGTAAAGGATGCGCTAAAAATGGCGGCATTCATACGTGAAGTTAACGAGGGTGACAGAATAATAATATGACAGAAAAATATAATATGCCCGATGAAAGGGGACACTTTGGCCCTTACGGCGGAATGTTCGTCGCGGAAACATTGATGCTGCCGATTCAGGAATTGAATGCCGCTTATCAACAGTATTTGGATGATCCTGATTTTATCGCGGAACTGGATGCCGATTTAACGCATTATGTAGGTCGTCCTTCGCCTTTATATCATGCCGAACGCTGGAGCAGGGAACTGGGCGGCGCGCAGATTTATCTGAAACGCGAAGACTTGAACCATACCGGCGCTCATAAAATAAATAACACGATCGGTCAGGCGTTATTGGCCAAGCGCATGGGCAAGACCCGTATTATTGCTGAAACCGGAGCCGGTCAGCATGGTGTTGCGACGGCGACGGTTGCAGCAAGGCTGGGATTGGAATGCGTAATTTACATGGGTGCCGTCGATGTTGTCCGCCAGTCTTTGAACGTATACCGGATGAAGTTGCTGGGCGCGACAGTGGTGCCCGTTGAATCCGGTTCAAAAACTTTAAAAGATGCGTTGAACGAAGCGCTCAGGGACTGGGTGACCAACGTCGATAATACTTTTTATATTATCGGTACGGTTGCGGGCCCGCATCCTTATCCTGCGATGGTCAGGGATTTTCAGGCCATTATCGGTCGTGAAGCAAGGCAGCAATGTCTGAACCAAGCCGGACGCTTGCCTGATGCATTGGTCGCCTGCGTTGGCGGCGGATCGAATGCAATCGGCTTGTTTTATCCGTTTATCGACGACCGTTCGGTGAAAATGATCGGTGTCGAAGCGGCGGGTGACGGTATTGAAACAGGTCGTCATTCCGCGCCTTTATGTGCAGGGCGTCCCGGCGTGTTGCATGGCAACCGGACTTATCTGATGGAAGATGACGATGGCGAAATCATCGAGACGCATTCCATTTCCGCAGGCTTGGATTATCCGGGCGTAGGCCCTGAACATGCTTGGCTGAAAGATACCGGCAGGGCTGAATATGTCAATATTACCGACTCTGAGGCGATGGAAGGTTTTCATGCCTTGACCTGTATGGAAGGCATTATCCCTGCACTAGAATCCAGTCATGCGATGGCTTACACGATGAAACTTGCTCCAACCATGAGCAAAGATGAAATTATTATTGTCTGTCTGTCCGGTCGCGGCGATAAAGACATGCAAACGATAGCGCAACGCGAGGGGATAGAACTGTGAGTCGATTAGCTGCTACATTTGAAGCGTTATCCAAATCGGGTCGCAAGGCGTTAGTCCCGTTTATTACTGCTGGTGATCCGAGACCCGATTTTACTTTGCCGATGATGCATGCCATGGTCGAGGCCGGTGTTGATGTGATCGAGTTGGGCGTACCGTTTTCCGATCCTATGGCGGACGGGCCGGTCATTCAGCGAGCCAGCGAGCGAGCCTTAGATCATAAAATGAGCTTAAGACGCACCTTGGCTATTGCGACGGAATTCAGGAAAACCAACCAACATACGCCGGTGGTGCTGATGGGCTATGTGAATCCCATTGAGGCCATGGGTTATGAAGATTTTGCCAATGCAGCTCAACGCGCCGAGATTGACGGTGTTTTGACCGTTGATTTGCCGCCGGAAGAAGCGGAAGAATGCGTTGCATTGTTAAAAGCGCGAGACATTGATCCGATTTTTCTGCTGGCTCCCAACAGTACCGATGAGCGTATTAAAAAAATGGACGCTGCCGGTAGCGGGTATATTTATTATGTTTCGCTGAAGGGCGTAACTGGCGCAGGGCATCTGAATACAGCGGATGTTGAAACCAAGCTTAATCAAATCAAGGCAAATACGCGCTTGCCTGTGGCTATCGGTTTTGGTGTCAAAGACGCTCAAACGGCAAAAACGGTTGCGAATTTGGGCGACGGTGTGGTTGTCGGCAGCGCCTTGATCAGCAAAATTGAGGCGAATCTGGATGATCCGGAACGTGCCAAAACAGAGATAGTTGAGTTATTGGTCGCCATGCGCCAGGCAATGGATAACTAGAGAAATAGGTAGGATGGGCTGACGCAAGGAGGCCCATCAAGCAACAGCAACACGATGGGGCATATGAATGAGTTGGTTTGAAAAGTTAATCCCTTCAACAATTAGAACGGAAGGGTCGAATAAAAAAGGCGCCGTGCCTGAAGGATTGTGGAATAAGTGCCCTAGCTGCAATGCGATTCTTTACAATACCGAGTTGGAAAGAAATTTCAGCGTTTGCCCAAAATGCGAGCATCATATGCGCATTTCCGCCAGAACGCGCTTGAATATGTTTCTGGACGAGGGCGGTCATGAAGAAATTGGCAAAAATGTTAAACCAGTCGATCCGTTAAAATTTAAAGACAGTAAAAAATATAAAGACCGGATTACCCAGGCGCAAAAACAGACCAAAGAAAACGATGCGCTGGTGGTCATGAAAGGCCAGCTAAAAGGTCAGGATATAGTTGCCGCCGCCTTTGATTTCGGCTTTATGGGCGGTTCTATGGGCTCGGTGGTCGGCGAAAAGTTTGTTCGCGGCGTCAACAAAAGTCTGGAGCTGGGCGTACCTTTTATCGTGTTTACGGCCAGCGGCGGCGCACGTATGCAGGAATCGCTGTTTTCGTTGTTCCAGATGGCGAAAACCAGCGCGGCATTAACCAAGTTGTCCGATGCGGGTCTGCCGTATATCTCATTTATGACCGACCCGACCATGGGCGGCGTATCAGCCAGTTTAGCCATGCTGGGCGACATTAATGTGGCCGAACCCAACGCCTTGATCGGTTTTGCAGGCCCCCGCGTAATCGAGCAAACCGTCCGTGAAAAACTGCCTGAAGGCTTTCAGCGTAGCGAGTTTTTGCAAGAGCACGGCGCTATCGATATGATTATCGACAGACGTGAAATGCGCGACAAGATAGCCGGTATTTTGGCGATACTGATGGCGGGCAGAGCCAGTGTAGAGCAGCATCTTAACGTCGACCCGAAAACGGTGATTGTTGAAGCGGATGATGTGGAGCATCAACCGAATCAGGAAGGCTGCTGATTTTAATATCGGTTAATGATACATTTTGATTCGCTACAGGGTTGGCTGAAATGGCAGGAAAGCTTACATCCTTTAGTCATTGATTTGGGTTTGGAGCGGGCGGCGCAGGTTTTTCGCGCGCTTAACCCTGATTACATCAAGCCTCCGACCCTTACTGTCGCCGGAACCAATGGCAAAGGCTCAACCGTCGCGTATCTTGAGGCCATATACACCGCGCAGGGCTATCGGGTGGGGTCTTATACGTCGCCGCATATTCTGAAATATAATGAAAGAATAAAAATAGACGGCAAGCCGGTATCGGACGACCAAATTTGCGAGGCCTTTGCAAGAATTGAGTCGGTACGAGGCAATACTTCATTAAGCTATTTTGAATTCGGCACACTGGCGGCATTGGACATATTCTGCCGTGCCGGAGTCGATGTTCAATTGCTTGAGGTCGGTCTGGGCGGGCGATTGGATGCGGTCAATATTGTCGATCCCGATGTCGCATTGATCACCAGCATTAGCATCGATCATGTCGAGTGGCTGGGTGGCACAAGGGAAGCCATCGGACGGGAAAAAGCCGGTATTTTCCGGGCAGCAGTCCCTGCCATCATAGGCGATCCAGACCCCCCAGAATCATTGATACAGAGCGCTATTGAGCAGCAGGCCTTGCTGTATTGTATCGATAAGGATTTTGGCTATAAGAAACAGCCAACAGGATGGGATTGGTATGGGGCCGGCAGGCAAATGCTACAATTACCGGAACCGGCTTTAAAAGGGGAGCACCAGTATCGCAATGCATCGGCGGTTATTTTAGCGCTGACTCAGATGGACGGGATATTGCCGGTAACTGAAGCATCGATTAAACAGGGACTGAGAAATGTCCGGTTAGCCGGCCGGTTTCAACTTATCGATGGCGAAATCCCTGTGCTGCTGGATGTGGGGCATAATCCCCAGGCAGTCAAAACGCTGGCTGATTACTTGACGGCTGTTTTTCCCGGCAGACGCGTCCATGCTGTTTTTTCTATGATGAAAGACAAGGACATTGCCGGCGTTCTTGAGATTATGAATCATGTGGTTTACGACTGGTTTTTTGCGCCTTTGGCGAATCCCCGAACGGCTACGGAATCGGTTATGCGTGAGATTTTTTCACAAAGTTCGGTGCCCAGGGTTTCTTTTGGTTTTGCTGGTTTTACTGAGGCATTTTCTGCTGCAAAAAACCAGTCGCGCGAAGGCGATCTGTTACTGGTTTTTGGATCTTTCTTTTTGGTATCTGAGTGCTTGGTTGAATTTGAGAATAAGTGAGTAGACGAAATGGATCATGAATTAAAACAACGTTTGATTGGTGCGGTCGTGGTTACGGCCTTATGTGCTATTTTTATCCCGATGCTGTTCGATGATCCTGTCGATAATAGTGGTCAGTTAGTCAGCGAGTTGAGTATTCCTGCTCCAGTTGATTCAGGCGCAGATACTGCCGGTAAATTGCCGAGCAATGCAGAGCAGGTTTTAAAATCGACGGATCCTGAGCCTTTATCGACCGAAACTGCGGGCGATACGATTGAGAGTACCGGCGCAGCCGAAGAAGCGGCCGAACCTGATGCTGGTCAGCCGAAACAGGGCCATTCAGGAGAGTCTTTGTATGCCGAATCCGAAGGCTATGGCAAAGAAGATGCCGGTGCGGAAGAGGTCGTTGAACCTGTAGATAAGCAGCAGCCAAAGCCGCGTTCAAAGCAGGCTCCAGCAGAGCAGTCCTTCGATTCCGCTCAGGGCAAGCCTTTATCGACAGATGCCGCCCGCGCCAAACAAGCCAGGGACGAAGCCATCGCTAAAGAAGCGGCAAAGATTAAAAAAGCCGCAGAGACGGTAAAACCAACGGCTGTCACTAAAGATGGCGCAAGTGTCGTAAGCGCTAAGGAAGCAATTCGACCTGCGGTTAAAAAGCCTGACAAATCCGCCGGGAGCGGATTTGCACGCGAAGCGCCCGAAGGGGGGCGGGCAGGGATAGCCCAGCCTGACATTGAACCTCCAGTGGCCGCGAAGGTTGAAGGGGCCAAAGCAGGCGCTTTAGAAACGCCTAAACAACTTAATACTGCGAAAAGCCTGGCTGCCGCTGTAGCGGAAGCAAAAAAACCGGAAGTTGCACCGAAAACGAGTCCAAAATTGGTGCGCTGGTATATTCAACTTGGCAGTTTCAGTAAAAGAGAAAATGCAATGTCTCTTTGGGATAGCTTGCGCGAACAAGGCTTGCCCGCTTCGCTGGATACTGTTCAAACAGACAAAGGAACTTCATATCGTCTCCGGGTAGGACCAGAGCTTGACGGAAAAAAAGCGGCGGCAATGAAGGCAAGACTGGATAAACAGAACATAAAGGCAATTTTGGTTTCTGAGTGATGCAAGAGGGCGGGTTAGTCTAAAAGCATGATCTGGATAGATTTTACTCTGATCGGGCTTGTTTTTATTTGCGTTGTGATCGGATTGCTGCGCGGATTTATCAAGGAAGTTTTTTCATTGGCATTCTGGATGCTGGCAAGCTGGGTGAGTTTGATGTTTACTCATGAGTTTTCTGGTTTTCTGGAATCGACGATAAGTCAGCCGTCAGCCAGAATTATTGCCTCTTTTGTGGCTTTATTTGTGATCACGCTGAGTCTTGGCGGTTTGATCGGTTTCTTATTGGGGGTATTAATTAAACAAACTGGATTAACCTTTATGGATCGATTCGGCGGCATTATTTTCGGTGCTGTTCGCGGCATGATTGTTGTTGCCGTCGTTGTCATACTGGCGGGATTGACACCCTTGCCCAAGGATTCCTGGTGGACTCAATCAACTGTGATTCCACCTTTTCAAGTGCTCGCCGTATGGTTGCGAGATCATATTTCGTCAGGCCTGACGAAATACATCAGTTATCTCTAATTTCTATAAAATAATGCAGGTTAAAAAATAATGTGTGGTATTGCTGGTATCGTTTCACATCAGACTGTTAATCAAGAGTTATATGATGCTCTGACAGTGTTGCAACATAGAGGTCAGGATGCCGCAGGCATTGTGACTTGTGAGGCCGGTAGGCTGCATTTGCGGAAAGAAAACGGATTGACCCGTGACGTTTTTACCAATGCCCAAATGTTGAAATTGAGAGGCAATATGGGTATTGCTCATGTGCGTTATCCAACGGCGGGCTGCACCAGTTCTGCAGAAGCCCAGCCTTTCTATGTGAATTCCCCTTTCGGCTTGACGCTTGCGCATAACGGCAATCTGACCAATACCGAAGAGCTGAAAAAAGCATTGTTCGTCGAAGATCAACGGCATATCAATACCGATTCCGACTCTGAAGTTTTGTTGAATGTTTTCGCGCATGAACTGCAAAGTCTCGGTAAATTGCAATTAAGCGTGCATGATGTTTTTCAGGCAGTCTCCGGTGTGCATCGGCGCTGTCGGGGTGCCTATGCGGTCGTCATTATGATTGCAGGTGTCGGCATCTTAGGTTTCAGGGACCCTCATGGCATCCGGCCTATCGTGTTTGGCGAAAGAAAGAGCAAGCAAGGTTCGGAATTCATGATTGCATCCGAAAGCGTCGCACTGGATGTGCTGGGTTTTGAGCTTATTCGGGACATAGCGCCCGGCGAAGCGGTGTTTATTGAAGAGTCCGGCGTATTGCATACCAAACAGTGCGCTGACGAAATAGACCATTGCCCGTGCATTTTCGAGTATGTGTATTTTGCCCGTCCTGATTCAATTATCGATCGTATTTCGGTTTATAAAGCGCGCCTACGGATGGGTGAAAAACTGGCCAAAAAAGTGCAAAGAGACTGGCCCGATCACGATATTGATGTGGTCATTCCGATACCCGACACCAGCAGGACGGCGGCTTTGCAGATGGCAAACATTCTTGGCGTAAAGTACCGTGAAGGTTTTATAAAAAACCGCTATATCGGCCGGACGTTTATCATGCCGGGCCAGAAAATGCGTGAAAAATCGGTCAAGCAGAAATTAAACGCGATCAGTCTTGAGTTTGAAGGCAAGAATGTATTGCTGGTGGATGACTCTATCGTCAGGGGCACGACGTCCGAGCAGATTATCCAGATGGCCAGGGATGCCGGCGCTAAAAAAGTCTACTTTGCCTCTGCTGCGCCGCCGGTGCGTTATCCCAATGTTTACGGCATCGATATGCCGGCCGCTCATGAATTAATTGCTCATGATCGTACTGAAGACGAGGTCTGTACGGCAATAGGCGCAGACCGGGTCATTTACCAGGAACTGAATGACCTGATTGATGCGGTTCGTAAAGGCAATCAGGACATCCAGCATTTCGATACCTCCTGTTTCAGCAAAGAATACATCACCGGCGATATCGATGATGCGTATCTGGAGCGCACCGAAGCCTTGCGCAATGACAACGCGCAAACGGAAAGAAATTCGGAAAACTTCATTATCGGCATGCAGAATGGGGATTGAGGAGTATAAGGCTAAGGGCGAAGGGCGAAGACCTGTCGTGTTGGGTTCCGGTTTTTTTGCCTTTCGTCCTTAGCCTTTTGCCTGATCTTTTTAACAACCAAATACGTTGAACAAGCAAATGAAAGACATTAACTGGAACGACTACACTCTGGAAACCCAGGCAATCAGAGCCGGGCATAAACGTACGCATGAAGATGAGCACAGCATGCCGATTTTCGCCACTTCCAGTTATGTGTTCAAAAGCGCCGAAGAGGCCTCTTTACGCTTTACCGGCAAGAAACCGGGCAACATCTACTCCCGCTTTACCAATCCCACCGTTAATGCTTTCCAGGAACGGCTGGCTTTGATGGAGAAAGGTGAGCGCTGTTTGGCGTTTTCATCCGGTATGGCGGCGATTATGGCGGTCGGCATGGGCCTGCTTAAAGCCGGTGATCATGTGGTCTGTTCGCGTGGCGTGTTCGGCAATACCGTGTTGATGTTTCAAAATTATTTCGGCAAATTCGGAGTTGAAACCGATTTTGTCGATTTGATTGATACCGCGGCCTGGGAAGCGGCGATTAAGCCGAATACCCGGTTTTTATTTCTGGAAACGCCGTCCAATCCATTGATTGAAATCGCCGATATTTCAGCGCTTGCAGACATTGCCCATAAACACGGCTGCTTGCTGATCGTTGACAATTGTTTTTGCACGCCGGTGCTGCAAAAACCTTTAGAATTAGGCGCGGATATTGTCATCCATTCGGCAACCAAATATATAGACGGGCAGGGGCGTTGCGTTGGCGGCGCGGTTGTTACCAGCGACGAGATTATAGAAAAGTATATTTATCCCTATCTGCGCACCGGCGGCGCGACCATGAGTCCGTTTAATGCCTGGGTATTTTTGTCCGGCTTGGAAACGCTGGCGATCAGGATGAAAGCGCATTGCGACAGCGCCTTTGAACTGGCCCTTTGGTTGGAACAACAGCCTGGCATTGCCAAAGTACATTATCCCGGCTTGGCATCGCATGCCCAGCACGAACTGGCCAAGCGCCAGCAAAGTCATTTCGGCGGTGTGGTCAGCTTTGAACTGACCGGAGGTAAGGAGCACGCCTGGAAACTGATCGACGCCACCGAGATGTTGTCGATTACCGCTAACCTGGGCGACGTTAAAACCACCATTACCCATCCGGCAACCACCACGCATGGCCGGTTAACGCCGGAAGTCAGAGCGGCAGCCGGAATTAAAGACGGCTTGGTCAGGATTTCAGTAGGATTGGAAAATCTTGAGGATATTAAAAAAGATATTTTGAGAGGTTTGTAAGGGCAGGGCATGCTGTTTATGGATTGACCGTTTCATGTTTCAATGTGGTGGCGTCGCTGTCGTCGTTCCATCAAATGTGGACTTGAGCGTGAACTTTACGATACAACTCATTAGTCATTGCGCAACCTTTGTGATAGAAAATAGAATTAAAGCTGCAAAACGCGTTTAGCAAGGAGTAAAATTTTAAGTCACACCAAACCCTGTGAGCGCAACTAAAAAAACATGGATAAATCAAAAGGCTTCACACTGATCGAATTGATCGTCGTTATCGTCATTTTGTCTATATTGGCGGCAGTGGCATTGCCGCGTTTGACCAACTTGCAGAACGACGCTCGTATTGCCAAACTTAATGCAGCGCGCGGCAGCGTTGCCGCAACCTCGGCGATGGTTCATGCCACCTTGTTTGCACGAAATGGCAGAGCCGATACGGCGGTTTGCCCGGCTGATGGCGGTGGCCCGGCTAACAATAACTCTAGCGGCTCAGGTACCCTTTGTAGCGAGGCGGGCATTATTAACCTTTATAACGGTTACCCCGCAGCTACCAATATCGGCACCCCTGGCATATTGACTGCCGCAGGCCTGACTACCGTATTTAATCCAAACCAAGTCGAATTGCAGATAGAGGGTTATGACTACACCTCGACAGGATCGGTGGCAACTTTCCAGGTTCGCGGCGGTAGTTCCTCCATTAATTGTTCATTTACCTATACCCAACCTGTTGCCAATGCCGCCCCTATTATCAGTATCATTACCACGACCGGGTGTTAGCATGAAAAACATGCTTTGGGCGGTCAGATAGCTTGCACGGGAGGGCGGCTTCTGCGGCTTTCGGAACGGCGAAAGTGGCAACCAAAGGTGACATCGAACGTGTTGAAGCTTAAGTTTAGATCCGGAAGTATTGATTAAAAAACAGTAGGTTGGCTTGCGAAAAGCATCGGCTCAATCTATGCCCTAAAAAAACCATTTGGAGTTTTTATTACGTAACCTATTTTAATTCCTTATTTTGATTAATTATTATTTTCTTCTTCTACACTCTACTTACTTAATAACACCCGAAGGGACATAAAAATGAAACAATTATCTAACATGAAACAACTATCCGGCATGAAGCAACAATCCGGTTTTACCTTGATCGAATTGGTCATGGTGATCGTGATTCTGGGCATTCTGGCGGCGACCGCGTTACCTAAATTCCAGGATCTTAGCGGAGATGCTAAGCAAGCGGTGGTAGATGCTGCTGCTGGCGCATACCTGTCTGCGGGTATAATTTCCTTTGCTAAAAACAAAGGCAAAGTGTCTAAGGCATCAATTAATAATCAGGTTACTATTGATAGTAATGTAGTAGTAGCTGGCGATTGCACTGCCGGTGTGACATTTACCTATGGTACTGGTGTAGCGACTTTAAGCGCTGGCCAGCTTTCCGAATATTGCGCTCCATAAACTTGGACAATCGGTATTTCAAAAAAAGGGCGCTTGCGCCCTTTTTTTTTATTGGCGTATTACTGTGCTTATTTCCGGCATCGCGCGGCACAGACTTCTTTTTCTGGTGGCTGGGGCTGTGCTTATTAGCAGCATTAGCTGGTTTGCAACAAGAACGAGTCTTTGCACTGTCATGGCTCAGTGCCGCAGTAGTCGGTTTCTGCGGATTGTTGCTTATCAATGCGCTGTGCCTGAACCCCGTTTATCACGCTGAGGGCATTTATTTACCCGCAACGCTGTTGCTCGCTTTTGTTATCGCCTCGCGTTGTTCGGACTGGTTCGTGCAAACAGGCTTTAAGCTATTCTGTGCATTTATTGCCCTGATTGCTGTTTGGGCGCTGCTGCAATGGCTGACCGGCCGTGGGTTTCTTGATGAAGAAGACTGGCGCCCCCACGCCCTGTTTGCAACCCCGAACACTCTGGCGACTGCGCTTAATCTCGGCTTGGCGCCGATACTTGGCTATTACCTGTTGGGCCGCGGTGGGCGTGGTGCGTATGCGCTGACGCTGTTGCTGTTTGCCGCGCTGCTGGGGGCGCAAAGTCGGGGCGGTTATTTAGGCCTGCTGGCAAGCCTGTTGTTTTTTCTGATATTTATCGGACAGGCCGCAGTGGTCGCGCAGTGGCGACGCTACTGTACAGTGGCCGCGGGATTTCTCGCTGTTTTTGGTTTTTTCAAATTTTACGCCGGGTTGGGGCTGGCCAATTGGAGTAAGGATTCCATTTTCGCCACAATCAGCCACGGCGATTCCTCATATCGTTGGGAAATATACCAGCTTGCCGGAGCCGGATTGGCTGAGCATTTGTGGTTGGGGATCGGTTATTATAATTTCAGCTATTATTTCCAAGTTCATAAAGTGCCGCCATTTCTCGATGGCAGCACGTTTTTCGTTCACAACGACTACCTGCAATTCGCGCTTGAGACCGGTCTGCTGGGCTTGGGCCTGTTTTTGTTACTGATCGTTGCCGTGTATGGGCAGCTGTTTAAATATCGGCAGCAGGCTATGTTTGAACAACGCTTGCCGCTGATTCTGTCTGCGGCCGCCATCACCTCGATGTTGGCCCATGCGTTGGTGGACTATCCTTTCTATATCCCCGTTTTGCTGGCTGTTTTTGGCGCTTATCTGGGCGTCATCAACCAACAGTTTATCGATATGGGGGCAGGGGATTGGCAGCTGCCAAAAATAACGGGGCAACAGTTTTTAGGTTTGCGTGTCGGTTTTATCAGTAACGCGTTGCTGATCAGCCTGATGACATGGCTGGGATTGCCCGCTCTTGCCGCTATTTCCGCCGATTATGGCTTGCATCGATTACAGCAAGGCGACGCGCAACGCGGTTTGTATTGGCATAGCGTGGCGCGGTCGCTGCAGCCGCGTGATGCTAACTACTACTGGCGGGAGGGCATTATTTGGCGAAATCTGGGCATTGTCCAGGCAAAACCCGAACTGCTGGAAAAAAGCGCAGCCCTTTTTAGCAAAGGGCTTGAAGTTAACCCGTTTGAAGTCAATAATCTGTTGGCGAAAATCGCGCTGCATCGCCAGTATGGAGCGCAGCTTAAACAACCGGCCACCCATCAGGACATCATGACCTGGATCAATCAAGCCAGAGGCCTGCAACCGTATTCGGATGAGATACAAATGGAATACGTGCGTTGCCTGGACTTTGTAGGCGAACGCGCTAAAGCCATTGAACAGGCTCTGCTGCTGGTGCATAAACGGCCGCAATCCAAAACAGCGCAAAATCTTTTGGAATCGGTGTCGCATGATTAAGCGCTGTAAAGGCTTTACGATGATAGAGTTGATCATGGTTATGGTTATCATCGGTATTCTGTCGACTTATGCGGTGTCCCGGCTCAATTTTGCCAGCCATGCGGCCGGCGGTTATGCTGAGGTAATCAAGTCTTCGATTAGATTGGCGCAGAAGCTGGCGATTGCAAAGCGGACAACACATACTGTAACTTTCTCGGTGAATTCTTTCGGTGGTTGTGCGGTAAATGGTGTGCAAGTAACCGGTGAACAATGCGATCCTTTGCCGAATGGCGTCACCGTAATCGGGTTTAACACCGTTACATTCGATGGCCTTGGTCGCCCTGGCGCGGCGGCCACCATTACAGTGTCTAGCGGCAGCGGCAGTGATGATATAAGTCGGGTGATTTTCGTTGAAGCTGAGACTGGATATGTTCATGAATAAACGGGCTGTGCTTTTCTCGAAGCGTCAAAGCGGCCTGTCGCTGATAGAGTTGGTTATGTTCATGGTCATCGTTGGTGTGGCAATGGCGGGAATTGTTTCTGCTATCAATTACAACGTGCAGCATTCTGCCGACCCGGTGGTTAAAAAGCAGGCGTTGGCGATAGCTGAGTCGATGCTGGAAGAAGTGATGTTACAGAATTTCAGCAATCCAACGAGCGGATTCACGCCAACAGCCTTACCGCCTCCCACTGCGGAGCGCAACCAGTTTGACGATGTTGGCGATTACAATGGTTACACCAGTTTTGGAGTGTATTCGATTGACAATTTATCAACGCCAATTACTGGGTTATCCAGTTATTCGGTCAGTGTTTCGGTGGACTCGGAAGCCAATCTTAACGGTATTACCGGCGGCAAAGCCAAGCGCATTACCGTCACTGTCACCGGTCCCCTGAATACAACCGTGGTGTTGGAAGGCTACCGCACCGACTACGGGACATGACGATGTCGAGAGTTCCAAAATATATGGGCGGATTCACCCTGATTGAAGCCGTCATGGTGATCGTGATTACCGGGATATTAGGCGCATTGGTATCCAGCTTTGCCACGCCCTTGAAAGGCTATTTTGATGCCACTGCGCGCGCCGACCTGTCCGATGTGGCGGATACCGCCTTGCGACGCATGGCGCGTGATGTGCGTCTAGCGTTGCCGAATAGCGTAAGAGTAAATACTTCTGGAGGTGATTTCTATCTTGACTTTCTGGCGACTACCGGCGGTGGCCGTTATCGTGCCGTAGTTGATTCAACAGGCGCGGGTGATCCTCTCGACTTCAGCGCAGCAGATACCAGCTTTGATGTGCTAGGTTCCACTGTTGACATTGCAGCTAATGACCAGATTGTGGTGTACAACCTTGGCGTTTCCGGAGCAGACGCTTACGAGGGCAATACGGCGGCTACCCATGTGCGACGCGCTGCCTCTGCTGTTGGAGCAGGGCTTTCCAGTGTGTCAATCACTTCAAGCAACCGCCTGCCGTTCGATTCGCCTGCACACCGGTTTCAGATTGTCCACGAGCAAGTGCGTTATATTTGCGATTTGGCGACAGGCAGGCTCACCCGTTACGCCGGTTTCACTATTGCGACACCAACAGCGACGGTGCCGGCTGACGGCAGCAGTGCATTATTGGCGTCGGGAGTGACTGCGTGCAGTTTTGCCTATGTGCCGGGCGTCACCCAACGGGCCAGTTTGATTACGATCAGCCTGACCTTATCCAAAAGTGGCGAAAGCGTGACCTTGCTGCATCAGGTTCATGTCCAGAATGTGCCGTAACATGAAACAGCGCGGATTCAGTCTGATCATGGCGATTTTTTTGATCGTGGTACTGGGCGGTATCGCGGTGTTTATGGGTAGGGTGGCGACCATGCAATACCAGAGCAGTGCGCTGGATGAGGAAGGCTCAATGGCCTATCAGGCGGCGCGAACAGGGATTGAGTGGGGAGTTTATCAAGCTATTGCTCCTACAGGCTCTGGCTGTGTTAATTCCACATTTCCCCTTACAGTGCCTACCTCTACAAACTCACTCAGCTACACAGTGCAAGAGACATGCGCCTCGGTGGCAGCAACTGAAGCCGCAACTACAATCAATGTATACAAAATCACCTCCACCGCGACAAACGCCGTTGGCATTGGCAGTGAATTTCATGTTGAACGTCGATTAACGGCAACCGTATCAAAATGATTTTGTGATCGCTCATACCTTTTTAATCGCAAAGCTTCCGCCCCTTTCCCTCATCTGAGTAGGCAAAGCCGACTTTAAGGAATCAGGCTATGAATGAATTCTTCGAAAAAACGAAATGGGCTGTTTCCGAGCAGGAAAGAAATTTCATCTGACAAAGACAGAATAACCAAGAGAGTAAAAAATGCATAGCATGACGGTTTGGGGAAATAGAGTCTGTTTCAGCTTGTTCTGTTTTCTGCAAAGATGCACAGCTTGGATTACGGCTTTTTTTAAGTCAATTTATTGTGCTCAAAAAAGTTGGTTTGAGAAAAACGCCTATCCAATCTACAGCGTTATATCCGTTGTGAGAAGATGTTTGGTCATTCTTTTTGTAACGGTAATTTTTTTATCATCTCAAAATGTAGCAAACGCAGCGGTTGCGTATGGTTCTCGTGGTAACGCGGTCTCTGGTACTGCATCGCTTTCAGTTCCGCATCCAGGCGGCATCGCAGCAGGTAATTTGCTTATACTGATCGTCGGGAACAAATATCCCACCAATGGTCCGGCAACACCAAGTGGCTGGACATTAGTTGCCAATGGGCAAGGGGCAGGCGGCCTTGGCTCAGTCGGTGCTGATAGCGGGGCGGTCTATAACACTATTTTTGTCAAAGAAGCTCTCGGTAACGAATCGGGTAATCTCGCGGTAACGGTTAGTTTAGCCAATACGTCCATGGCTCGGATGTTTCGCTATACCAAAGCCGCCGGCACAAGTTGGGATTTTGCCGCCACAAACGGCAGTGATAACACAGCAGGAACCACATGGTCTGTGACCGGTGCAGCCAATCCGGGGATTACTTCCGGTGATGTGTTGATCATAGGCTCCTCCCTGAATGGGAATAGGGTCAGCAATTGGACTGAGTCTATTTCCGCCACGGGCGCTACTTTTGGAGCCGTTACCGAGAGAAACGATTCGACCAGTTCTACCGGAGATGACATGGGACTCATTGTCTCGGAGCATTCCGTGACCGCAGGGACTGCCTCGGCTGCTCCTGTCTTTACTATGACGGGATCTAGTGGAACTGCGAATGCTGATAGTCCCACAGGAGCATCGGTGATTCTGCGGATCAGGGAAGTTCCTCCTGTAAATTGTATCAGTCAAGCTAGCGGCAACTGGAGTGAGTCATCAACCTGGACGCAATGCCGAGGCGGCATCCCGCTTGCTGGCGACAGTGCCGCCATCGCAAATACCCATAACGTGACGCTGAATGTCAATACGCCTATTCTGACAGCACTTACCATCAATTCCGGCGGCACTTTGACCAATACCGGCAGCAATACCATTACTCTCAGCGGTGCGATCAGCAATGCCGGTACCTATTCCGGCGGCAGCGGCGCTGTTATTGTCGGAGGCAGTTTTACCAATACCGGCAGCTATTCCGCGGGCAGCTCTACTACGACGCTAACGGGCAATTTCAGCAACAGCACCACGTTTACTGCGGGTACCGGCACTTGGGTGTTTTTGGGCAGCTCGGCGCAGTTGCTGACCGGCGCTACCAGCTTCAACAACCTGACATTAAGCAACACTGCCGGTCTTACGCTCAACAGTGACGTTACGGTTTCCGGTACGCTGACGTTAACTAGCGGAATATTCTCTGTCGGAGCGCATACACTGACGCTCGATGGCCCGGCGATTGCCGGTACCCCCGCTAATTTATCGACGACGACGTCGTCGAACCTGTCCTTCGGCGGCAGCTCGACTGGTGTAACCGTACCCGGTAGTGTCACGGAGCTGAATAATCTGACGATTGATAACACCAATGGCATCAGCCTCGGCGGCAGTTTGGTGACCGTTACGCTGAGCGGCACGCTGGCGCTCAATGCAAGCAATCTGACCACAGGCACGAACACGTTAATTCTGGCAGGAGACTGTGCAGCCGGCAGCGGGGACGGCAGTCTCACCCGTACCAGTGGCTACGTTATCGGCAACCTGACGCTGACATTTCCGGCAGGAAGCAGTACTTGCACCTATCATGTAGGCGACAGCATTGGATACTCTCCGATCACAGTGTCTATGGAGGTCACTGGTGCCGGAACACTTTCCGGGCGCGTTGATGCATCCGATCATCCCGATACCGAATCAGCCGCCTCCGGTATCGACGCTACAAAAAGCGCAAACCACTACTGGACGATAACAGCGGGGACATTGACCTACAGCAGTTATTCGGCAACCTTTCGGTTTTGCGCCAACTCCGGTTCATGCACGGCTACCGAAGTGGACTCGGGAGCTAATACCAGCAATTTCATCGTAGCCCTGAAGTCCTCCGGTATTTGGTCGACAAAGACAGTCGGCACCAAGAACACCTATTCCACTCAGGCTACCGGCATTACCGGTTTTGGAGAGTTTGCCGTTGGCGAACTTTCCACCAACAACTGTTATAGCGACGGATTTACGGGGGCCGACGGCTCTTCCCCTGGAACTAATTGGTCAGTAGGATACAAAACAGGGACTTTCGGTAGTCCGGCCATTTACGGTAACCGGCTGAGGCTTACTAATGCCTCGGGCGGTGTCACCACTTGGGCGTCGCTGCAAAGGTTATTTCCTGCATCGGGTAACAAGATTACCGTAGAGTTAGATCTCTTCGCTTATGGGGGTACCGGCAGTGCCGACGGCATTGCCGTGGTTCTCTCTGATGCGTCGGTGGCGCCCCAAGCCGGCGCCTTCGGGGGATCTCTCGGGTATGCCCAAAAAAGTAATCCAGGTTCCGATTGTACGACGATAGGCGGCTGCCCTGGATTCACTGGCGGCTGGCTCGGAATTGCTCTTGACGAGTATGGCAACTTTTCGACTAATACCGAGGGCCGCTTTGGCGGCTATACGGCAAGGGTACAGCAATCAGTAGCTGTGCGTGGTTCCGGTTCGGGCATGTCCGGCTATCGCTTCCTGCAGGGGACTGGTACGCTTAGTCCGGCAATTGACGGCAACGGATCGGCTAATCCTCCTCACCGTTACCGCATCATTATCGATCACACAGACAGTGTTCACGCCTGGACTTCTGTGGAGCGTGATACCTCCGCTGGAGGCGCGTCCTATACGACCCTGATAGGCTGCCCTCCAGGGGTAACAAACGGTTGTACGGCTTTCGATGTCAAGGACCCAGGATATAGCCAGAATGCGGTACCCGCTTATTGGAACTTGTCCTTTACCGGCTCTACGGGCGCTTCAACCAACATTCACGAAATTGATTCACTGAAGGTTTGTACCGTTCAAGGACTAGCCAGCGCAGTCCTTCACCATATTAAAATCGAGCATGGGGGAACGGCCTGTACCTCCAACGCAGCGACGGTGATAATTAAGGCTTGCGCCGATGCGGCTTGTGATGCGCTTTATATGGGCAGCGTGACGACCACCTTGAGCACGACGGGGGGCACCTGGTCACCTACATCCCCGATTACCTTTAGCGGCGGACAAACGACAGTAACACTGACCGACAATACCGCTCGCTCGGATACTCTGGGCGCTACTGTATCTACGCCAACGACAAGTAATGCGACTCAGTGTTATAACGGTGCGACACAGACCTGCGTCCTGACCTTCGCTGCTTGCACGTTTGATGTGATCGAGGTGGGAGCTGCCGTGAATACGCCGATTTACACCAAACTGGCGAACACGGCTTTTAGTCTGGATGTATTGTCCAGGAGTTCTTCCAATCAGTCATTGACTGCAATACAACTGGTGGATATGAGCAGCGGCACATGCACCAGTCCGGCCGGCGTACTTTCACCCGTGACTTTAAGTCCCGCATTGACCGGAGGTGTTCCGAACTTCACCGGGAATCAGCGTAAGACATTCAGCTTTACCTACAACAATGCGGCCCCTAACGTTCGGGTTCGCATTACTAAAGCGGGTCCTCTTTATTCATGCTCGTCGGACAATTTTGCTATCCGCCCCCAGACCTTCGCTTTGGCGAGTAACGCCACGCAGACGGGCAGTAGTGGAACTCCCATTTTTCGAGCGGGAACAGATCCATTCTCGCTGTCTGCGACAGCTCTATACAGCGCAACCACGACCACCAGTTACACGGGCACACCCAAGCTGAACCTTAATTCGGGAATGATCACGACAACTTTAGCTCATTTAGGTGGGCTTGGCGCTACCACATTTGCAGCCGCTAGCAGTGGCGTTGCTACGGCTAGCGGCCTAACCTATTCTGAAGTGGGGGATTTCAGTCTTGCTCAGTATGCAGTTTATGACGATACTTTTGCCGAGGTGGACTCAGTCAAAGGTGAATGTAGTTCAGCTTTTAGCAATACGCTGTCTAACAGCAGGTATTCATGCCAGTTCGGATCAGACGCTGCGGGAGCCTTTGGTCGTTTCGTGCCCGATCATTTTACGGTGTCTGCAACTGTAGCTAATGTCTGTGCGGCAGGAACATTTACCTACATGGGGCAGCCTTTCTCTCTGTCCACAGCCAATGTGGTTGACGCCGAAAATTCGGCAAATGGTGTGACACAGAATTACACCGGGGCTTACGCACACGGCACTATCAGCTTCGGTGCCGAGAATGCAGATAATGGGACGGATCTATCTTCGCGCCTTACTTTTGCCAATACTGGAAGTTGGGCTTCCGGCATCTACACTCTGACGAGTGCAAACGGTACGTTCAGCCGACCTACGGCTGCGGTATCCGATGCCACATGGGGGCCTTTCGAAGCCCTCGATATTGGCCTTACCGTAGCGGCAAATGAGGGTGATCTGACAAAATCACCCAATGTCAAAGATGCAGACATGGACCCCAATACGGTTGGTGGCAGCAGCTTTGTGTACAAGAAGTTTTCTGGAAGCCCGTTACGTATGCGTTTCGGTCGTCTCAACCTGCAAAATGCCTACGGCTCTGAATTGCTGGCCTTGCCTGTGCCGCTGACGGCTGAATATTGGAATGGTAATAGCTGGGTCACCAATACGGCAGACAGTTGTGCCGCGCTAATCAAACCTACGGGTGGAAGCGGGTTGGCTCTCAATTTAGCCAACACAGGAACTACGACGGCCACGTTGTCCACTCCGCTGGTCTTGGGTGATGCCGGTTTCAGTCTGGCAGCTCCCGGAGCCACGCATACCGGCTACGTCGATATCACAATCAATTCGCCTACTTGGTTGGATTTTAACTGGAAAGGCGCGGGTGATACAGATCCAACCGCCCGCGCTACTTTCGGCATCTACAAGGGCAACAGTAAATTTATTTATATCCGTGAACTTTATTAACGTGAGCGGGAAGCTAACAAAACGCCAATGCTATTGGCTGCGCCAGCTTCGTATATTCAAATTTGCCGTTGAATAAAAGCTCATTTAAACTAGCGGAAAGGGAGAATAATGATTAAACAAATGGGCGTGGGTCGGTAAATCCGACACAAGAAGACGCGGCTATTGCTGGGGTTTGTAACTCAATACAGTACATGAGGTCGCGTATCTGACATTTTTCATAAGGTGTGCTTTTGAAGCACTATCCATAAGGAGAATTACCATGGCACAAGAAAAAGATTATTTAAAAAACCATTTCGGCAATGCCGTTTCCGCTGTTATCAAGGGCATTGACCGCGATGTGGAGCGGGGCGAAGATGTTTTGATGCTGGGGCTTGGCGTCGTTATGCTGTCTTCCACTTTCGCGCCGGTGGTGTCGCCGAGTATTCTGCTGCCGCTGGTTGCGCTTACGTTTGCACTTTCTGCGGGCTATGCGCGGATAAATTATCACAACATGGAGCGAAAGCTTCTGCAATCTTTGGCGCAGCTTGAGGGGCATGACAAGGTCATCCTGCATCCGATTGCCGCTGTTTTTGCCGAGTACCCGATGCACTCGCTGGCGGAGTCGTTTAATCCATTAAAAAACCTGAAGCGAACCTGGAAAAGTGCGCTGGGCGGGTTGTTGATCAATCCGCTATGGATGCCCATTTTTTATGTGATGGGTATGCAAATCGTCGAGGAAAAAAATTTGGGTATTTTGAACCGGGCCATTATCGGTGTTGAACAGAAGATTGCGTCTTTGTCTTCGCTAGTTTAGTTTTGCAACCCAATCAACCGTGCTGCGCGTATAAAATAAACCCTATAATAGGCCGGATGCCGCGGGTTTAAAAAATTGTTAATGACCCAAACCGCATAATCTCGTAAAATTACCCTAGTTTTGTTTTTTACAACGGGATGAGTCCTTAAGGGTTCATCCCGTTTTGCACATTTGAGGTGACGTGTTTGGCTAGGTCTGCTTTATTGGTTTTAGAAGATGGAACGGTTTTTAACGGTGTAGCTATTGGTGCAGATGGCTGTTCCGTGGGTGAGGTGGTTTTTAATACGGCGATGACCGGGTATCAGGAGATTTTGAGCGACCCTTCATATGCCCGGCAAATTGTAACGCTGACCTATCCCCATATCGGCAATGTCGGAACCACTGACGAGGATGATGAGTCTGTCGGCGTTTTTGCCAGCGGTCTGGTGATCAGGGATTTGCCGTTGTTGGCCAGCAACTGGCGCAGCACCAAAACCTTGCAGCAATATTTGCTCGATAACAACGTGGTTGCCATTGCCGATATTGACACCCGTCAATTAACCCGTATTTTACGTGACAAGGGCGCGCAACGCGGCTGCATTATGGCCGGGGAATCGGTTGATGTGGACGTTGCCAAAAAAGCGATTGAAGGTTTTCCAGGTTTGAAAGGGATGGATCTGGCTAAGGAAGTCACTGTCGCCCGGCCTTATGAGTGGACTGAGAATATCTGGGATTTGCGGAACGGACATACGCAAGCCGAAAATCTGACCAAGCATGTTGTGGCTTATGATTTCGGTGTTAAGCGTAATATTCTCAGGTTATTGGCTAATCGCGGTTGCCGCGTCACCGTTGTTCCTGCAACAACGCCTGCTGAAAAAGTATTGACGATGAATCCTGACGGCGTATTCCTGTCGAATGGCCCCGGCGATCCTGAACCATGCACTTATGCGATAGAGGCGATCAAAACAATACTTGAAAAGAAGATTCCGGTGTTCGGTATTTGCTTGGGGCACCAGTTATTGGCGTTGGCCAGCGGCGCAAAAACCGAGAAAATGAAATTCGGCCATCATGGTGCGAATCATCCGGTTCAGGAAATAGCCACCGGCCGGGTCATGATCAGCAGCCAGAACCATGGCTTTGCAGCCAACGAGGCCAGTCTGCCTGACAATGTAATAGCGACTTATCGGTCATTGTTTGACGGCAGTTTGCAGGGCATCAAGCGCACGGATTGTCCTGCGATGAGTTTTCAAGGTCACCCTGAAGCAAGTCCGGGGCCTCATGATGTGGAGTCTTTATTCGATGATTTCATCGAGATGATGGGGCAAGCTAAGCAAGGGTAGTAGTATTATTCCTAAATGTTCGACATAAAGTAGGAGGAGCTCATGACAGCCTTACAAAAACTTACTTATTTGACTGAACAAGATTATCTGGCAATGGAATTGGATGCCGATATGCGCCATGAATATGTCGATGGACAAATTTATGCGATGGCTGGAGCAGGTGAGCGGCATAATCGTGTTAGCTTAAATGTCGGCTTTCATCTTCGGGCAGCAGCACGTGGTGGGCATTGCGGCGTATTTGTCAGCGATATGAAACTGAAAATTGCATGGCACAAGGCTTATTATTACCCTGATGTGATGTTGGTTTGTAATACTCAAGATAATGGGGAATATTGTAAGCAACAGCCATGTTTTATTGCGGAAGTTTTATCGCCCGGCACGGCAAAAATTGACTGCCGTGAAAAATTGCGGGTCTATCAACAAATACCTAGCTTGCGCTATTACTTATTGATTAGCTCCAATCAACTTAAGGTTGAATATTTTGTCCGTGATGCCCAAGGCGAATGGCAAACGGCATTGCTTGAAGCCGATGAAATTCTGGCAATTGATTGTGGGGATTATCACGCGGTTTTAAGAGTGGGGGATATTTATGAGGATGTGGTGTTTGATGATTGATTGTTTTATTAACTGCCGCACAAAAATAAGTATCTAAGGTATCCTAATGAAGACCATACATCTTGAAGTTCAAGACACTGTTTACCAAAAAATTATTGATTTTTTGGCGCTGCTTCCTCAAGACCAATGCCATGTATTACTAAATAATGATGACTTAAGCGACGCAGAGAAACTGGAGAACCAAGAACTTAATAAAATTGCTGATGCACGTTTGAATGATGGTCAGGCGTTTATTCGCGTTTCCTTGAATGATTTGTAATTATGTATTCTCTGGACTTTCACCCAGACGCACTCTAAAAAGAATGGCAAAAACTTGATAACTCTATTCGTGAGAAATTTAAGGCTAAATTGAAAGAGCGTCTGCAAAATCCTTGTGTCTTATCGGCAAAAATCGAAAAAATCGTTACAAAATAAAATTACGTGGTGTTGGTTATCGGCTAGTGTATGAAGTGCGCGATAATGAGCTAATCATCGTAGTGATTGCGGTAGGTAAGCGTGAACGAAGTGAAGTTTATCGTCTAGCCGACAGTAGAAAATCCTAACCATTAAAGAACATTAAAGAACAAAATGCCAAAAAGAACCGACATAAAATCGATTTTATTACTGGGTGCCGGCCCCATTGTTATTGGTCAAGCCTGCGAGTTTGATTATTCGGGCACCCAAGCCTGTAAAGCGCTTCGGGAAGAAGGTTATCGCGTTATTCTGGTTAATTCCAATCCGGCGACGATTATGACCGATCCGGATATGGCCGATGCCATTTATATCGAGCCTATCGACTGGCAAACTGTAGAAAAAATCATCGCCAAAGAACGCCCCGATGCAATATTGCCGACTATGGGTGGGCAGACTGCGTTGAATTGTGCACTGGATCTTGATGCCAACGGTGTTTTGGAAAAATACGGCGTCGAGATGATCGGCGCTAGCAAAGAAGCGATTCACAAAGCCGAAGACCGGGAACTGTTTAATCAGGCGATGCGGAAAATTGGTTATGAAGTGGCAAAATCAAAAACTGCGCATACCATGGAAGAGGCTTTGGCGGCGCAGCAGGAAGTGGGTTATCCGACCGTTATCCGTCCTTCATTCACCATGGGCGGCAGCGGCGGCGGCATCGCTTATAACAAGGAAGAGTTTGTCGAAATCTGCGAACGCGGCCTGTATTTGTCGCCAACTAACGAGTTGTTGATTGAAGAGTCGGTGCTGGGTTGGAAAGAATACGAAATGGAAGTGGTGCGCGATTCCAAAGATAACTGCATCATCGTCTGTTCGATTGAAAACTTTGATCCGATGGGCGTGCATACCGGCGACTCCATTACTGTGGCGCCTGCGCAAACCTTGAGCGACAAGGAATATCAGATTCTGCGGAACGTCTCTTTGGCAGTATTGCGCGAGATCGGCGTTGATACCGGCGGCTCCAACGTTCAGGTTGCGATTAACCCGAAAGACGGACGGATGATAATTATCGAGATGAATCCGCGCGTGTCGCGTTCATCTGCTTTGGCGTCCAAGGCGACCGGTTTCCCGATTGCCAAAGTGGCGGCAAAACTTGCGGTAGGTTATACGCTGGATGAATTGAAAAACGAGATTACCGGCGGCGCAACACCGGCATCGTTTGAGCCGACTATTGATTATGTAGTCACTAAAGTTCCACGCTTTACCTTTGAGAAATTTCCACAAGCGGATGATCGTTTGACCACGCAGATGAAGTCTGTCGGTGAAGTCATGGCGATTGGTCGTACTTTTCAGGAATCGCTGCAAAAAGCTTTGCGGGGATTGGAAATCGGTATCAGCGGTCTTGATGAAATTATTGATTTGAACCGGGAAGATGCTCGGGAAAAAATGCAGCGTGAAATGCGTCATCCTGGGCCGGATCGGTTGCTTTATGTCGCTGACGCATTCCGTAGCGGAATGAGTCTCGACGACGTGCATGAGGCCAGTAAAATCGATCCGTGGTTTTTGGCGCAGATTGAGGATTTGGTCATTACTGAGAAATCCTTGTCGACTAAAACCTTATCGACCTTGAAAGAAGGCGAGTTGTACAAATTAAAGCGTAAAGGCTTTTCCGATATACGCCTGGCCAAGTTGTTGGATACCTCCGAATCTGAAGTACGCAATGTGCGGCATAAGCAAAATATTCGTCCTGTCTATAAGCGTATTGATTCCTGTGCGGCCGAGTTTTCGTCGGACACGGCTTATTTGTATTCGACTTACGAGCAAGAATGCGAGGCGCGGGTTTCCGATAAGGAAAAAATCATTATTCTGGGCGGCGGGCCTAACCGTATCGGACAAGGCATCGAGTTCGATTATTGCTGTGTTCATGCGGCGTTGGCATTGCGCGAGGATGGCTATGAAACCATCATGATCAATTGCAATCCTGAAACGGTTTCTACCGATTTCGATACCTCGGATCGTTTGTATTTTGAGTCGTTAACGCTGGAAGATGTGCTGGAAATCGTGCATATCGAAAAACCCAAGGGCGTGATTGTGCAGTACGGCGGTCAGACGCCGTTGAAATTGGCGCGCGCATTGGAAGCGGCCGGTGTCCCTATTATCGGCACATCACCGGACTCGATTGATTTGGCCGAAGACCGTGAGCGCTTCCAAAAGCTGCTGGAAAGACTGAATTTAAAACAGCCTCCCAATGCCACAGCCCGTTCTGTCGAACAGGCAATCAATGCGGCAAAGGAACTCGGGTATCCTTTGGTTGTTCGTCCTTCCTATGTTTTGGGCGGCCGGGCTATGGAAATCGTCTTCAACGAAGAAGGCTTGCATCGCTACATGAAAGAAGCAGTCAGTGTTTCCAACGATTCGCCGGTATTGCTGGATCGATTCCTTGATGATGCGGTCGAAATGGATGTCGATGCGATTTATGACGGGGAGCAGATATTGATCGGCGGTTTGATGGAGCATATCGAGCAGGCCGGTGTACATTCCGGTGATTCGGCGTGTTCGCTGCCGCCGTATGAATTGGCACCGGAGATTCAGGATAAATTGCGTGAGCAGGTTGCCAAAATGGCGGAAGCTCTAGGCGTAATTGGATTGATGAATACCCAGTTTGCTATTCAGGGCGATGATATTTATGTGCTTGAAGTCAATCCAAGAGCTTCGCGTACTGCGCCTTTCGTGTCTAAGGCAACCGGTTATCCGTTGGCTAAAATTGCGGCTCGTTGTATGGTCGGGCAAACCTTGGCACAACAAGGCGTTACCAAAGAGCGTATTCCGGGTTACTATTCGGTTAAAGAGGCGGTATTTCCGTTTGTTAAGTTCCCCGGTGTTGATCCTTTATTGGGGCCTGAAATGAAGTCAACCGGTGAGGTGATGGGGGTCGGTAAAACCTTCGGTGAGGCTTTTGCAAAGTCTCAGCGCGCCGCCGGCGTCAACTTGAATCACAGTGGCAAGGTGTTGATCAGTATTCGGGATGCTGATAAAGCCAAGTTGCCCGATATTGCCAGAATGCTGGTCGACAAGAAATATGAAATTGTCGCTACTGGCGGCACGGCAAAGTATCTTAAAGACGTAGGCATTCCTTGTGAAGTGGTTTATAAGGTTAACGAAGGACGGCCTAACACGGTTGATATGATTAAAAACGATCAGATTCAATTGATTATTAATACAACCGAAGGCACTAAAGCCATTTCGGATTCATTTACCATGCGCCGGGAAGCCTTGCAACATCGCGTAACGTATTACACGACCATGGCCGGTGCAAGGGCTGCCTGTTACGCGCTGGGTGAATTGGATGCAGGCGATGTGAACTGCTTGCAGGATTTGCATAAAAGCCTGACTTAAGGCGCAAGGCTAAAGGCTAAAGGTTAAAAGTTAAAAGTTAAAAGTTAAAAGAGCGGCGACTTTCGCCATTTGCCCTTAGCCTTCCGCCTAAAAAATAATTATTGGAGTTTTGAAAAATGAATAAAGTACCTCTCACCGTCAAGGGTGCAGAAAAATTACGCGCCGAATTGGAAGAGTTAAAGTCGGTGGTGCGCCCGCGTATCATTGCCTCGATTGCGACAGCCAGGGCGCATGGCGATTTGAAAGAGAACGCCGAATATCATGCTGCGAAAGAGCAGCAAAGTTTTGCTGAAGGACGCATTTCTGAAATTGAAGGGAAGCTTTCTAACGCGCAAATTATTGACGTTACCAAAGTGGACGCCAATGGCAAAGTGGTGTTTGGCGCGACTGTAGAAATAGAAGATATTGAATCTGAAAGAAAGGTGACCTATCAGATAGTTGGCGAAGATGAGGCCAATATCAAGGAAGGTCGTATTTCAATCGGCTCGCCGATTGCCAGAGCCTTGATCGGAAAAGAAGTAGAAGACGTTGTGACGGTTAAAGCACCGGGCGGCAATGTCGATTATGAGATTATTTCGATTGAGTATATTTGAGGTTCAAGGTTCAAGGGAGAAGAGGCCTTGTATCTTTCTCCTTGAACCTTGTGCCTAATTCATTTGTCTGGGTTTAATCGGTAAATAACTGCAATTTGACCAATATTCTGAATGAGTTCTGCGCCGGTGTCCGTGCAGATTTTTTCACTGATCAGCTTGCGATCTTCGCGTTCAGCGCGTATGCGTATTTTAATCAGTTCGTGGGTGTTAAGTGCCAGTTCAATCTCTGCCAGCACGGCTGCCGTAAGCCCCGATTGGCCAATCATAATGACGGGTTTTAAGCTGTGCGCTTGGGCCCTGAGTTTTTTCTTATCTGCAGAGTTCACTCTTTATTCCTAAAATCAAAAGCCTGAATTTTACACTAAAATAGAGTTATGGGACGAAGTAAAAGTAGCAGTCGTTGGATGCAAGAGCATTTTGACGACGAATACGTCAAAATGGCGCAAGCTCAGGGTTATCGTTCGCGTGCGGTTTTTAAACTGAAAGAAATTCAGGACAAAGACCATCTGATCAAACCAGGCATGAATATTATCGATTTGGGCGCTGCCCCAGGTGGGTGGTCGCAGTTTGCGCGGCAGATGATCGGTAAAAAAGACAAGATTATCGCCTTGGATATTCTGGCGATGGATCCGTTGGAGGGCGTCGATTTTATACAGGGCGATTTTCGCGAGCAAGCCGTTCTGGAGCAATTGTACGCGGTTCTTGACGGCGCTCCGGTCAATCTGGTGATGTCGGATATGGCGCCAAATATGAGCGGAAATAAGGGTGTAGATCAGCCGCGGGCCATATATTTGGGGGAGTTGGCTTTAGAGACTGCCAAGACGGTGCTGACAAAAGACGGGGTTTTTCTGGTGAAATTGTTTCACGGCGCAGGCTTTGAGGATTTCTTTAAGGATGTTCAGCAATCCTTCGCCAAAGTGGTAATCAGAAAGCCAAAAGCTTCAAGACCGCGCAGCAACGAAGTTTATATTTTAGCTAAGGGCTTTAAATAATTTTATCTAGCCCTAATAATAGGTAACAAAAGGTGAGCCAAACATGTGAGTTGTGTTTTCCACGTGCAGGCGAGCCCAGATAAATAACGACAGTCAGGAGAGTTAACTCCTGATATAATTACTCTGTTTTTAAATCGAGAGCCATTCAGGCCCAGGGTGTGTAAATTGAACGATATGATGAAAAATATAATCCTATGGGTCGTCATTGCAGTGGTATTGATGTCCGTGTTTAATAATTTCGGTCCGCAAAATGATAGGGCTGATTCGTCGATGTCTTATTCGCAATTTATCGAGTCGGTAAAAGCAGGCCAAGTTCAGCAGGTGATGATTGAAGATAATATCGTCAAAGGCAAGATGCAGGGTGGGCAGATATTTAAGACCTATGCGCCCTCAGATCCTCATATGGTGGATGATTTGTTGGCAAATGGCGTTGAAATCAAAGCCGTTCCGCCCGAACAGCCTTCGATGCTGATGCAGTTGCTGGTTTCTTTTGGGCCGATGTTGTTGTTGATTGCGGTATGGGTTTTCTTTATGCGGCAAATGCAAGGCGGCGCCGGCGGCGGTCGCGGTGCAATGAATTTCGGCAAAAGCAAAGCCCGCATGCTCGAAGAAGATCAGATTAAAGTGACTTTTGCCGACGTAGCAGGTTGTGATGAAGCCAAAGAGGAAGTCGTCGAAATGGTCGATTTCCTTAAAGACCCGGCAAAATACCAGAAGTTGGGCGGCAAAATTCCTCGCGGTGCGTTGATGATTGGCCCCCCAGGGACAGGAAAAACATTGCTGGCCCGTGCTATCGCCGGTGAAGCCAAAGTGCCGTTCTTCACCATTTCCGGCTCGGATTTTGTTGAAATGTTTGTTGGCGTGGGCGCATCCCGAGTGCGCGACATGTTTGAGCAAGCCAAAAAACATGCGCCCTGCATTATTTTTATCGATGAAATTGATGCGGTTGGTCGCCAGCGCGGCGCCGGTTTGGGCGGCGGCAATGATGAGCGCGAGCAGACATTAAACCAGTTGCTGGTTGAAATGGATGGTTTTGAGGGTAACGAAGGCATTATCGTTATTGCGGCAACAAACCGTGCGGATGTGTTGGATAAGGCTTTACTGCGTCCCGGCCGGTTTGATCGCCAGGTAACCGTAGGTCTGCCGGATGTCAGAGGGCGTGAGCAGATTCTTAAGGTTCACATGAAAAAAGTGCCCGCAGATGATGATGTCGAAGTTAAGTATATCGCTCAAGGCACGCCGGGGTTTTCCGGGGCCGATTTGGCTAATTTGATCAATGAAGCTGCGTTGTTCGCCGCCAGAATGAACAAGCGCATGGTTAACATGGCAGATTTGGAAAAAGCCAAGGATAAGTTGATCATGGGGGTTGAAAGAACCTCGATGGTGATGAATGAGAAAGAAAAGAAAATGACCGCTTATCACGAAGCGGGGCATGCGATAGTGGGCAGGCTGGTTCCTGAGCACGATCCTGTTTATAAGGTCAGCATTATGCCCAGGGGGCGTGCGCTGGGTATTACCATGTTTTTACCTGAGCGGGATCAGTACAGTGCCAGCAAGCAAAAATTGGATAGCATGATTTCCAGCTTGTACGGCGGACGTGTCGCCGAGGAAGTGGTTTTTGGCCGGGAACAAGTAAGTACCGGTGCATCCAACGATATTGAACGAGCTACTGAGCTGGCTAGAAATATGGTGACTAAATGGGGCTTTTCTCAACGACTGGGGCCATTGTCCTACAGTGAAGAGGAGGGTGAGGTGTTTCTGGGGCGTTCGGTAACGCAGCATAAAACGGTTGCCGAAGAGACGTCGCATACCATTGATGAAGAAATTCGTTCTTTTATTGACCGTAACTATGAACGTGCCGAAACTATCTTGAAAGAGAATATAGATATTTTGCATGCTATGGCGGACGCGTTGATGAAGTATGAGACCATCGACAAGCATCAAATTGATGACTTGATGGAGCGTAAGCCGGTAAGAGATCCTCAGGGCTGGGATGATAAACCGCCTTCTCATGGTGAGGTCATCGCCGATGATGTCAAGAGCAAGGATGATGTGAAAAATGAGAAATCCATTGGCGGAACTGCTGAGCAAAGCTGAAGGCTTCCTGGGCTGACATAAAAGGAGAGGCGTGATGCCTCTCCTTTTTTTTGTATGTAACTTATAGAGGCTAAGGTGCAGCTAGTCGTTTTTGTGTTTAGTTTTTTACCTGTTTTTAGGGATTAGAATCATGACAAAAAAATATTTTGGAACTGATGGCATCAGAGGAAAGGTCGGAGAGCATCCGATAACCGCGGACTTTTTTTTGAAGTTGGGCTGGGCGGCTGGACGGGTGTTTGCAAACGAAGGGCATGGCTTTGTCCTGGTGGGCAAGGATACGCGCATTTCCGGCTATATGTTCGAGTCGGCATTGGAGGCTGGATTAACCGCTGCGGGGGTCGATACCCGCTTGCTAGGGCCCATGCCAACACCGGGCATAGCTTATTTGACTCGCACGCTAAGGGCGCAGGCAGGCATTGTCATTAGTGCTTCTCACAACCCTTATTATGATAATGGGGTTAAGTTTTTCTCGGTGCAGGGAACGAAATTGCCCGATGACATAGAGCGGAAAATAGAGCGGCATATTGATTCGCCTATGACTACGGTAGAGTCCTCCAAATTGGGCAAGGCGAAACGCTTGGTTGATGCGGCCGGTCGCTATATTGAATTTTGCAAGGCCAGTGTGCCGACACGACTCGATTTTAGCGGCATGAGGATTATTGTCGATTGCGCTCATGGCGCAACTTACCATATAGCCTCGCATGTGTTTACCGAGGTCGGTGCAGAAGTTGTTACGATAGGCGCTGAGCCGGATGGTCTTAATATTAATGACGAATGCGGTGCAACCAAGCCGGAGAAGCTGGCGGCAACAGTTTTAGCTTACCGCGCGGATTTTGGCATCGCTTTGGATGGCGATGGCGATCGACTGGTGATGGTCGATCATAAAGGTGAAATCGTTGACGGCGACGAGCTCATTTATATTATTGCCAAGGCGCGACTGGATGCGGGGCAGATGTCTGGGCCTGTCGTGGGTACGTTAATGACTAACCTGGGTATGGAGCACGGCCTGAAAAAGCTTGGTATTGATCTGCTTAGAGCTAATGTGGGCGACCGATATGTCATGGAAATGCTGGCAGAACACAAAGGAATTTTAGGTGGAGAAAATTCAGGGCATATTATTTGCCTGGATAGGACTACAACGGGTGATGGCATTATTGCCGCCTTGCAGGTTATGGCTGAAATGCAGGATAGTGGTAAAACTTTACACGAATTGAAATCCGGCATGCAAAAATATCCGCAAGTTTTGGTGAATGTCAAAACAAGCAAGAAAATAAATCCGGATCAGGATGAGGCCATACAGAAAACGGTAAAAGCCGTCGAGAAAAAGCTGGGGGATAATGGCCGGGTATTACTTAGAGCTTCTGGAACAGAGCCGTTAATTCGTGTAATGGTAGAGGGGCAGCAGGAAGATTTAGTCAGAAATTACGCGAACCAAATAGCTGACGATGTTAAGAAAGCAATGGGGGCTTGAATTAGGCGCTATTAATATATATCATAGCTGGTTTGATTCTATGTGAGGAGTAGTGATGCGTCGGTCTCTAGTTGTAGGAAATTGGAAGATGAATGGAACTCTTGCCAGTGCCGAGTTGCTTGTAAAGGGCATCATTGCCGGGTTAGGGGAAAATAGTGCGGATATCGCAGTATGTGTACCTTATGTGCATGTGCCTAAAGTAAGCGAGTTAGTTAAAAACACCGCATTGGCATTAGGCGCACAAAACGTTGCAGATAAACCTTCAGGCGCGTTTACCGGAGAAATTTCAGCAGCGATGCTAAGCGAATTCAGTTGTAAATATGCTCTTGTCGGGCATTCTGAAAGACGTAGTTACTACGGCGATACTGATGAGTCGGTAGCCGCGCGTTTTTGTCAGGCGCAAGAGCAAAACATTATTCCTGTTTTGTGCGTAGGCGAAACGCTGGAGCAACGCGAACAAGACCAGACCTTTGCGGTGATTAATGCGCAGCTTGATGCCGTAATTAATTTAGCAGGTATAGCGGCTTTTGGTGCAGCAGTGATTGCCTATGAGCCAGTTTGGGCGATAGGAACAGGGAAAACCGCAACTGATGAGCAGGCTCAGGAAGTTCATCACTACATAAGGCAGTATATTGCTGCTAAAGATCAGACCATTGCCGATAAAATACAAATTTTATATGGCGGTAGTGCTAAGCCGGATAACGCAAAAGGTTTGTTTGCCATGCCGGATATTGACGGCGGTTTAATTGGTGGGGCTTCGTTGGATGCGGAATCCTTTTTAAAGATTTATCATTCAATTTAGATTAAGTTAGACTTTATTATGTATCAGGTAATTATTGTTATTCATGTGCTGTTGGGTTTAGGGGTTGTTGGATTAGTATTAATGCAACAAGGCAAAGGAGCTGATGCAGGCGCGGCTTTTGGCACGGGTTCTTCAGGTTCTGTTTTTGGCGCGCAAGGTGCGGCATCATTCCTGTCTCGATCGACTGCAATTTTGGCAACCTTGTTTTTCATGACCAGCTTGGGACTTGCAGTATTAAACGGCAAGCAGGGCGTAGCGTATGATTTAATGAGCGCCCCTAAGGCTGAACAGGATACACTGGGTATTCCTGATGTGGGTGGTGCAAAAGGTGCTGGCGGTGCGTCTGCTGTACCTGACCTTAAATCTGAAGAAGTACCCGTTGCTGCTCCTGCTGATTCCAAAGCCGAGAAGGCAGCTGAGAAAAAGTAACAAATATTGTTTATGAGACTCACAATGCGCAACAAGAAATAATTAAAACAGTGTGCATTGAATAGTATCGTTACAATCATGTTTTAGCCGATGTGGTGAAATTGGTAGACACGCCATCTTGAGGGGGTGGTGACGAAAGTTGTGCCGGTTCAAATCCGGCCATCGGCACCAAATGTACCCTACTAGGGTTTTCTCTAGTGGGGTGTTTTTTTGTTTGCTAGAATGAAAATGCAAAGAAAGGATCGAGATTAGAAGTGCGGTACAGCAAAATAATTAAACTATACTTAAGTAATTAAACGTAGGATGATGTAATATTCGTGCATAGTTTTGCTTTAAAAAATTAGAGATTAATGGAGAAAACAATGGCAAGTATTCTTGCAGTTGACGATTCAGCTTCAATGAGAAAAATGGTTTCATTTACTTTAAGAGCTGCTGGATACGATGTCGAGGAAGCGGTAGATGGGGTTGATGCTTTAGAAAAAGCGCAAGTCAGGAAATTTGATTGTGTAGTAACCGATGTCAATATGCCAAATAAAGACGGGATCACTTTAATTAGAGATTTGCGAGCACTCCCCGATTATAAATTTATTCCCATGCTGATGCTGACGACCGAGTCAGGAATCGAAAAGAAACAAGAAGGTAAAGCCGCCGGCGCAACGGGGTGGATGGTAAAACCTTTCAATCCTGATCAATTATTAAAAACATTACTAAAAGTTTTGGGTTAGCCGATGCTATCGTGCCTAAGTGTGTTAAGCGCATGCGCAGCAGGATAAGTCTATGCCTATTGATATGCCCAGCTATTCGGAATGTTTGGGTGAATGGTTTAGTTGTTTGCCTAGGCAGGAATCAATCAAGAAAGTTTTTTGGGTTACGTTAATCTTGTTTAAATGAATTCAGGCGCATACAGGTAAGTCTATGTCTATTGATATGTCACAATTCCATCAGGTCTTTTTTGAAGAATGTTTCGAAGGCCTGGAAGCAATGGAGTCAGGATTGTTAACTCTCGATATGGGAGATATTGATTCAGAAATAATCAATACCATTTTCAGGGGAGCGCACTCGATCAAAGGCGGCAGTGGAACTTTTGGTTTTACCGTTGTTGCCGAATACACCCATATTATGGAAACCCTACTCGATGAAATGCGGGATGGGCGTAGGCAGGTAACCCAGCCCGCAGTTGATGTTTTGCTTGGATCTGTTGACTGTCTTAGAGAGATGTTGACTGCAATACAAAATGAGCAGGATGTTAATAATGCTAGCGTAGCAAAGCACAAAACCGCTTTGGAAGTTGTGCTTAATGGCGGGGCGGTAGCGGAAGAATCAGCCCCCCCTGTCGAACAGGAGTCGATTAGTGAAGAGGTTGTTGCCAATATTGTTCCTGATATGCCTGAAGAAGAACCCGTTGAGGCTCAAGAGCAGGGCTGGAAAATAGCTTTTTGCCCTTATTTGGATTTACTTAAAACCGGCAATGATCCGGTTAGACTATTTCGAGAACTGAATGAGCTAGGTGATTTAACGACCGTTGCTAATATTCAGGACGTTCCAGGTTTTTATGAAATAGATCCCGAGGAATGCAATATTTCTTGGGATTTAAAAGTTGTCGGAGATATTTCCGCTGATGAAATCAGGGAGATATTCAATTGGGTTGAAGGCGACTGTGAAATGGAAGTTCAACCGCTTGCCAAAGCCGCAAAACCAGCCCCCGCCGTAAAAGAAATCGATCCTGAACCAGCAGCAATCACACCTACTAATCCAGCCCCAAAACCTGCTGAAGTTAAAGCCAAGGTGACTACGGAAACCAAAAAATCGGATACCCAAGATTCTGAAAATGAAGCGGCAAAAACCACGGCAAAAGCCAGTTCGATTCGGGTAGATACGGATAAAATTGATACCTTGATCAATATGGTTGGCGAAGTTGTGATCACCCAATCCATGCTGGGTTTAGTCGGTGAAAACTTTAGCATGGATAAGGTGGGGCAACTTAAAAGAGGGCTTGCCCAATTAGAGCGGCATACCCGGGATCTACAGCAAAGCGTCATGAATATTCGGATGCTGCCAATTAGTTTTGTTTTTAGCCGTTTTCCACGCTTAGTACACGATATCAGCAGTAAATTAGACAAAAAAATTGTATTGAAACTGGTCGGGGAAAATACCGAAGTTGATAAAGCCGTTGTTGAGCTGATCAATGATCCTTTGGTTCACTTGATTAGGAATAGTCTGGATCATGGTATAGAAATGCCTGCGGACAGGGTTGCAGCCGGAAAGCCTGAAACAGGAACCATAGAGCTGAGGGCGTATCATCGAGGCGGTCACATTGTTATAGAAATTATCGATGATGGTCGTGGGTTAAATAAAGATAAGCTGCTGGCAAAGGCCATAGAAAAAGGCTTGATTGAAGAAAATAACTTACTGACCGAAAAACAGATATTCGAATTGATCTTTATGCCCGGTTTTTCTACGGCTGAACAGCTCACCGATATTTCCGGTCGCGGTGTGGGTATGGATGTGGTCAGGAGAAACATCCAGTCATTGGGCGGTAATATAGAAATTATTTCGGAGCTGGGTAAGGGCACAACGATCGCGATCCATTTGCCGCTAACGCTGGCTATTCTTGACGGTCAATCTGTTGCGGTGGGAGATGAAACCTATATCGTACCGTTAGTTTCCATTATTGAGTCGATTAACATTACGGAAAGAATGTTGAATAAAGTTGCAGGTAAAGGGGAAACTTTTCGCTTACGCAACGAATATTTACCTGTTATTAGAATGCGCAATATTTTTAATGTTCATTCGGGTAACCCGACTAAGTCTAAAGAGGGTGTCCTTGTGGTCGTCGAGGGGCAAGGTGAGATGTGTTGTTTGCTCGTAGATGAGTTATTAGGTCAACAACAGGTTGTTATTAAGTCATTGGAAGCAAATTACCGACGGGTGGAAGGTGTTTCAGGGGCAACCATTTTGGGTGATGGTTCTGTTGCGCTGATTCTTGACGTTCCAGGTTTGGTGCGTTTTTCAATTCGATAAGACAATAGACAAAAGCAGATATGGCACAAGAAGCTGAAAATAAAGATATTGACCAATATCACTATAGTAAAAACCTGGATAACGCAGTGCAATATTTGAGTTTTGCCTTAGGCAAAGAAGAATATGGCGTTGATATTCTTCGCGTCCAGGAAATACGAAGCTGGGAGCCTGTTTCCAGAATACCTAATGTTCCTAGCTACGAAAAAGGTGTTGTTAATTTACGCGGATCCATTGTGCCTATTCTCGATTTGAGAGAAAGGTTTAGCTTGAGTAAAGCCGAATACACTCCGTTGACGGTAGTTGTGGTATTGCAAACCGGTGATAGCAACAAGACACGTATTATGGGGGTGGTTGTCGACTCGGTCTCTGATGTAATCAGCGTGGATAAAACTGAAATTCAAGGTGCCCCCGACTTTGGCGCTAAGGTAAGTAACGAATTCATTAACGGACTGGTATCGGTTAATGAGCGCATGGTGATGCTGCTTGATGTGGATAAATTACTGAAGTTAGAAGAATTGGATCAGGATGAAAGTCAATGATGTTTAACGTATTTGTCATGATGAGTGAAATTTTAAGAGGTAATGTGGCATGAAGATAAATATGCCGTTAACTAATAATGAAGTCATTCTGAAAAAGGGTACCATCCTGGTTTCAAGAACCGATTTAATGGGACGTATTACCTATGTCAATGACGCATTTGTCGAAACCAGCGGTTTTACCCGTGATGAGCTGATGGGCGCGGAACATAACATCGTCCGCCATCCTGACATGCCTGAGGCTGCTTATGAAGAGCTATGGATGACCTTAAAACAGCTTAGACCCTGGCAAGGAATGGTGAAGAACAGATGTAAAAACGGCGATCATTACTGGGTCGAAGCCAATGCCATGCCGTTATTTAAAGATGGGAAAGTCTATGAGTACCTTTCTGTTCGGCACCCTCCAAAGCGTGATGCCATTCCAGCAACTGAGATGCTGTATAAGAAAATCAGTGCCGGCGAAATAAAATTAAGGCCGACTGGTTTAGCAGCAATATCTAAATCGATTAGCGAAATTGCAATAACGAAAAAGAATGCTTTTATAGTATCCGCATTTTTGGCACCTATTTTTTTTCTGATGTACCGATTGTTTCTGACCCAGGAGTATGGCTTGATGGTCGGGGTTGCCTTGCTAGCCACGATGGCATCGGCGCTCAGCATCAATATGACCAAAGTAATAACTGACACGCTGGAAACTGCGATCACTATTTGTTACCGGCTAAGCAGCGGAAGCTTCGGAAATAAAGTGAATTTAAAACGGGAAGATCAGCTGGGCGATTTTTTGCGGGGCTTGTACTGCATGGAAGTCAAGCTCGGTGTGGATTTGGCCGATTACAAACAAGGTCTCGCTGACTCCAAACGGATTACCCAAGCTCTGGATAATGTCCATAACGGTGTCATGGTAGCGAATAAGGGTTTTGAAATCATCTACCTGAACGAGAGTATTCAGAAGATATTCAAGGTGGCAGAAAGTGATATTCGCAAACAGTTACCTGATTTTTCCGCTGATAAATTGATGGGTTCCAATATTGATTTGTATCATAAAAACCCTGCTTACCAGCGTGGCATCTTAGAAAAATTACAGGAATCATTCAGGACGGAACTGGTCATCGCCGGTCGGTATATGACTGTTATCGCCAGTCCCGTTAATGGCGATGGCGGCGAACGTATTGGTTATGTTGCTGAATGGGAGGATAGAACCCATGAGGTTTTAATTGAGAAAGAAATTGACCAGTTAGTGCAAGGCGTTAAAGCTGGCGACTTGAGTGCCCGCATAAAATTAAGTGACCAACAAGGATTTACTAAAACACTGTCTGCCGGTATCAATGAATTAACGGATGTCATTGAAAGTGTGTTTAGCGATGTTAACAGGGTGATGGAGAATATGGCTGAAGGCGATTTAACTGTCGCCATCACCAATGAATATCAAGGTGTCTATGCTGAATGCAAGAATAATATTAATGACACTTTAGCAAAGCTTAGTGAATTTATTATTCAAATCAGGGATGCCGCTGATTTTATAGATAGTTCATCGCAAGAAATGGCAAGCGGTAATAACAATCTGTCGCATCGAGCTGAACAACAGGCGGCCAGCCTGGAAGAAACGGCTGCCAGTATGGAAGAGTTGGCTAGTACTGTAAAAAATAATGCACAGAATACGGTTCAAGCGACTGAGGTTGTTGAATCAGCAAGTCAATTAGCTCAAAAAGGCGGCGGCATAGTTAAGTCAGCTATCGCTGCGATGCAGGAAATTAATGAAAGCAGCAATAAAATTGCCGAAATTATTGGTGTAATTGATGAGATTGCATTCCAAACCAATCTGTTGGCATTAAACGCGTCTGTGGAAGCGGCCAGGGCCGGAGAGCAGGGGCGTGGATTCTCGGTTGTGGCAACAGAAGTTCGTAATCTGGCGCAACGAAGCGCAACCGCCGCACAGCAAAGTAATGAACTGATCCAGAATAGTGTGCAGAAAGTTCGTGCCGGAACAGCATTCGTTAATGAAACCGGTGCCGCGTTAACTGAAATTGTCGAAAGCGTTGCGAAAGTGGGTGACATTGTTGCGCACATTGCCAGTGCAAGTTCAGAGCAATCCTCGGGTATCGAGCAAGTCAATCAAGCGGTTTCGCAAATGGACGATATTACCCAGCAAAATGCGGCTTTGGCAGAACAGGCTGCCGCAGGCAGCATTGCCATGAGTGAACAGTCTACCAATATGACCCAGCTGCTAAGTTTCTTTAGAGTCAGTTCAAAGGGTGGGGCTGCAACTACTAGACCAGGCGCACGGAGTAAGGTTCCTGTAGCACCGGTAAGACCAACAGTAACAGCAAAAAAACCTGTCGCTCCCGTTATATCATCAAGCAAGCCTAAAAGTGATAGCAGTGACGAGTGGGAAGAGTTTTAATGTTGTTTAAGCAGAAAACTATATAACCGACAGGAAACTATAACAATGACAACAGATGTGCAGTCAAATAATAGTCGGGTAGAGCAATTTCTCACCTTTCAACTCGCAGGCGAAGCCTATGGAGTTGAGATTTTGAAAGTACAAGAGATTCGTGGTTGGGAAACTGTTCGTGTGATACCGAATACGCCGGCTTTTGTTAAAGGCGTGCTGAATTTACGCGGATCCGTCGTGCCTATCATAGACTTACGGGAACGCTTTTCTCTGGAGCACTGTGAATACTCCCCCAAAACGGTAGTTATTGTGCTTTGTGTTGAGCATGGTGCAAGCCAGTTTGTAATGGGCATAGTGGCTGATGCGGTTTCTGATGTACTGGATATTAACCTGGAAGACATCAAAAAATCCCCAAACTTCGGTTCAAAAATTGATACGCGTTACATGCGAGGCATGCATGTGTATAAGAAAAAGATGATCATGCTCTTAGACGTTGACAAATTGCTCAATCCCGATGAGGTTGAAGGTATTGAAAGTTTGGTATGACGGTGAAAATTGTTGCAATAATTAATCAGAAAGGTGGTGTTGGCAAGACGACTACAACGGCAAATTTATGTCATGCCATTGCAGAATCAGGCTTAAAAGTTACCGCTATCGATCTAGATCCGCAAGGCCATTTAGCTGTTTCTTTAGGTATTACGGCACAAGGTCTTGGCGGTATTGATGAAGCGATGTTGAAAAAGAAAAACGTTCAGCAGCAGCTTATTCTCGTCAGGGATAATTTGCAATTAATTACATCAGGATCAAGGCTTAAGGATATTGAGCAGCTCGCCGACAATACTTCACCTCGCGGTGTTTTATTAAAAAATGCCTTGCATGGGAACTTTAACGATCAGGACTTTGTTTTCATTGATTGTCCACCGTCCTCTGGATTGTTGGTTGCCAATGCATTGATTGTAGCTGACGAAATCTTAATTCCTATGGCCAGTGATTTTCTTGCATTGCAAGGACTGTCTCATTTAATGGGCACGATTAAGCGATTTGAAAAGGCTTTGCAAAGGAAATATAAAACATTATTGGTGATGTCGCGCTATTCGCCCAATAGAAGAATATCGCGTCAGGTGTTAAATGTTCTGCTTACGCATTTTCCCGAGCAAATATTAGCGACTGTTATTAGAGAAACGGCATTGCTTGCAGAATGTCCCAGCTTTGGTAAAACAATTTTAGAATATAGTCCGAAAAGTCGTTCGGCAAGGGATTTTCGTAGCCTTGCTCATGATTTTCTTGAAGACAAGGTGATGTATGGCAACAAGTGAAGAAAATGATTTAATCGGGTACGATCCGCTAGCGTGGATGGAAGGCAATGCCAGTCAAAATGAAGAAACAATCGATAATGAACTGGACGGACAGCACCTGATCAATGAAGAGATTACCATGGCCGCTGCCGATGATTATCCAGACGATTTGATGGCAAATGTTGAACAAAGTGCAGATTTATCTGTCCTGGATGATGCCGAAGTAGATGTAGAAGAAGATGAAATTGGCATAGATGAAATGCCGGATGAAATCGATACTGTTGTTGCTGATGAAACAGTTACCGGGGATTTGACGCCTGATGAATCGACCGCGGGACCACAGATTGATTTAGACGCAACGTTGACTATTCAGAATGTTGTCAAGTTGCACGAAAAACTAAAGGATTCTTTTGCTATACATGACGAAATCGAAATAAATGCATCTGATGTATCGTCAATAGATACAGCTACTTTGCAGTTGCTCGTTTCGATGAAAAAAGAAGCAGCTAAACAGCAAAAGCAAGTAACCATTATTTACCCGTCCCCGCGATTTGTTGAGTCTGCCCGGTTGCTGGGTTTGGCGGACGTGCTTGACGTTCATGATGCGTGATTTTTGACGAACGGGAAGTAGTTTAAAGATGGCCATTGTTGAGAAGGATCGCGAATTTAAATTTACTGCTGATGACTTTAATTTTTTAAGAAAACTATCCAATGAGCATTCAGGAATTCAGGTTCCTGATGAAAGATTTGATATGTTTTATTCCAGATTGTCCAAGCGGGTAAGGAAACTTGGATTGGCGGATTTTAAGGAATACTGCCAGTATCTTAAAGATTACCCGGATCACGAGTTTACTGAGTTTATCAACGCGATAACAACCAACCTAACCGCTTTTTTTAGGGAAATGCATCATTTTGATTATGTCCGTGATGTTGTTATTCCTGAAATTTTGGTTAGGAATAAAACTTCTAAGCAAATCAGGGTGTGGTCTGCCGGCTGTTCTACGGGTGAAGAACCTTACTCTTTAGCGATTACCTTGTTGGAAAATGTACCCGCAGACTGGGATATTAAGATTTTAGCAACTGACTTAGACACCAATGTTTTAAAAACGGCATCGGAGGGTATCTATACCGAAGATCGCGTCAGCGATATGCCTGAAGAAATTCTTAAGCAGTGGTTTATGCGAGGTAAATCATCACAGTCCGGTCAAGTAAAGGTAAGGCCCCAGTTACAACAAATCATTCAGTTTAAAAAATTAAATTTGATGCAAGATTGGCCGATGAAATGCCATTTCGACTTTATTTTTTGTCGCAATGTTCTTATTTACTTTGATCGCGAAACCAAGACATCGCTCGCGAAAAGATATGCTCAAATGTTGTCCAGCAGGTCATGGTTATTTATTGGGCATTCAGAATCATTAAACCAACTCTCAAATGAATTTGAATTGGTTGCATGTACCAGTTACAGGAAAAATACGTAAATACTCATGAGTGCTAGTAAGGATATTGGTCGACCCTCCATCGACGGTTTTGAACACATTAACCGATATATGGATAGAGAGCGTGGTGTGGTTGCCGCAAAAATTTTGCCCGGTGAATACTATGTAACTCAGGAAGATGAATTGATTACAACCGTATTAGGCTCTTGTATATCGGCCTGTATTCGGGACAAGGTATCAGGCTTGGGCGGCATGAATCATTTTATGTTGCCGGAAACCACAGCCGATAAGCTAAAACATGGCAATGAAGCGGTTGTCGGTAATGCGACCCGGTATGGAAATTATGCTATGGAGCATTTAATTAATACTATTTTGATGAATGGCGGCAAAAGAAAGAATTTGGAGGTCAAGGTGTTTGGCGGCGGTAAAATCATTCCAACCTTGACCGATGTCGGCCTTAAAAATATTGACTTTATTTTGGATTATATTGATACCGAAGGGTTGCCTTTATTATCCCAGGACTTGGGTGATATTTATCCCAGGAAAATAATTTATTTCCCTAAAACAGGGAAAGTAGGGATGAAAAAGATCGAGCATTTGCACAACGATACAATTGTAAGAAGAGAGCGGCAGTACTTTAACGATATTAAAAATGCGCCTGTTGAGGGTGATGTTGAGCTTTTTTAAGAGTATGCAATGAGCAAAATACGTGTATTGATTATTGATGATTCATTGTTAATCAGGAAGGTACTGACTGAGATTTTGAATTCGTCTGCGGATATTGAGGTTGTAGGTACCGCAGAAGATCCTCTTATTGCCAGAGAGATGATTAAAGAATTAAATCCAGATGTTTTGACCTTGGATATCGAAATGCCGCGTATGGATGGAATTACGTTTTTGCGTAATTTGATGCGACTTCGGCCTATGCCTGTTGTGATGATTTCAGCGCTTACAGAAAGCAATGCTGAAGTTACCTTAACTGCTCTGGAACTGGGCGCAGTCGATTTTATCGCTAAGCCAACTGCTGATGTGGAAAACGCATTGAATGACTATGCCGAGGACATAATTACCAAGGTAATAGTTGCTTCACAGGCTAATATCAGAAAACTTGAGTAATGAGAAACTTTGGAGGATCGTGCTGGATATTACACGAAAAATGTGTGTGGATATCAGCATAAAAACCTCGGAAATGTAATGTAAAACGGTAGCAATGTAATATTAAAAATGCACCTATTGAGGGTGTGACGATGAGCTTCTTTTAGAGTGGATTTATGGGTAAGATACGCGTATTGGTTATTGATGATTCTGCATTGATCAGGAAAATACTGACTGAAGTTTTAAGTTCGTCGCCCGATATTGAGGTTGTCGGTGCAGCAGCAGATCCCCTTATTGCCAGGGAAATGATTAAGCAATTAAATCCAGACGTATTGACGCTGGACATTGAAATGCCGCACATGGACGGGATAACTTTCTTAAGTAACCTGATGCGCTTAAGGCCGACTCCGGTTGTGATGATCTCCACGCTGACTGAACATGGTGCAGAAGCGACTTTAAATGCGTTGGCGCTGGGAGCGGTCGATTTTATTGCCAAACCCAAAGTTGATGTGGTCAATACGCTGAATGAATACGCCGAGGAAATTATTTCCAAGGTCATCGTTGCGGCACAAGCGAAAGTAGGCAATGTCTACACTAGAACGGCTAAACCTAAAAGTCATGGCGCAGCTGTTCCCGAGATTTCAGAGAAACATTCAGTCGATGTGATTCTGAAAGCGGCACCTGTAAAAACACATATTAGTCCCACTAATAAGATAATTGCCTTAGGCGCTTCGACGGGGGGAACGGAAGCCATTAAAGCAGTTGTTAAAGGATTTCCAGCAGATACCCCGCCTATTTTAATAACCCAGCATTTACCCGCTGCATTTAGTCAGTCATTTGTTCGGCATATTGACCTGGCAACGGAAATGTCAGCCTGTATTCCCCAACATGGTCAGACGGTTGAACCGGGTAATATTTATCTTTCACCTGGAGACAAGCACATGCTGGTGATTAGAGAGGGAGGTAAATATGTTATCCAACTGAGCGATGGACTGCCGGTTAATCGCCATAAACCTGCGGTTGATGTCCTGTTTAGATCGGTCGCTCAATGTGCGGGCGCTAATGCCATTGGCGTGCTATTAACAGGAATGGGCGCTGATGGTGCAATGGGCATGAAAGAAATGCATGACGCGGGTGCTAAAACAGTTGTCCAGGATGAAAAATCCAGCGTGGTTTGGGGTATGCCGGGGGCTGCGTTCAAGTTGGGTTGTACTGACTATGTGGTATCGTTAGAAGAAGTGTCGAATAAAGTTTTAAGCTTGGTTAAGCCCGGCAGTATTGGCAAGGCTCACTAAAAAATGGGCTGCTAACCTATCTTGCCGATAGGGTGGGAATGTATTGTGCCGGATACAAACTTTTTAAAAATGTTACTTTTCACGCCGTGTAATTAAATATGACTAATCAGACTAAATCACAATTTATTGCAGTCGCTTCCATTACCTCGGAGTTAAGCGCGGTCATGGTGGTAGCTAAAGAAATATCGTTAGCGGCGGCCAATGCCAAGGCTATTGCATTCAGGGCCGGAGATAAAGCCAAGGGATTTCAACCAATTACCGACTTCATTAATGAATTGGCTAAAGAAACGATTGAGCTGGTTACTAATATCAATATTTATGCATTGGTATTGTATCGATTGACGGTCGATGAGTATCAAAAAACGGCTGCTTATAATAAATTTGAGTTGGCAGCGAAAATGGCTGAAGGTGCCGTTTATGCCAAATCGATGCAGGAGCCTGTGGATCATGCAAGGCTTTCAATGCAAGATTGCCAACGGCAGTTCAAACGGGATGTCTCGCAACTGCTGGGTCAACTTGAGGCAGTCATGCATCATGCACGTGCCGCACGGGTTATTGCCGCAAACTCAAGAATTGAAGCATCACAGGCGGGTGAATATTTGCAGAGCCTGCAAGCCGTTGCTGAAAGTGTAGATAAAGCTGCACATACCATTCATGATAATGTGCAGCGTTGCAGAATCGCATTATCCATTTATCGCAATAGCTGAATAGCTGCTAACTACAGAAGGCTTGTTTTTTTATGAAAATGACCAAGATATATGAAGGATCGCACCAATGGATCATGTTTGGAAGGGATGAAGGGAAACCCGATAACATAATCGATACCAACCAATATGTGGTACGTACCCCTAACCGCTGCCTGCTTTTGGATCCAGGCGGCGCTGAGTTGTTTGCACCGATGATGGCCGCTGTGTTGCATCATGCCCCCGTGGATCAAATAACCGATCTGTTTGCTTCGCATCAGGATCCTGACGTGATCTCATCACTGGGTTTATGGGATCAAGCCTTAACCAATGCCAAGCTCCATGCGCCAGCCATTTGGGAAGGTTTTTTGCGGCATTACAGCTGTGAATCAATAGAATATGTGCCAATTCCGGATAATGGCGGAACCATTAAATTGGAGTCTGTGGAATTGCAGCTTATTCCGGCTCATTATTTGCATTCACCCGGAAATTTTCATGTCTATGATCCACAAGCCAAAATCCTGATGACAGGAGATGTCGGTGCGGCTTTTGAGGCTCCTGACGCTCCCGTGTTTGTTGATAATTTTGCGGCACATGTTGAAAAAATGCGTCATTGGCATCAACGAATGATGCCGTCGAATCAGGCAAAAAGAGTCTGGATTGAGCGGGTAAGAAACATGGATATCGATATTTTGGCTCCGCAGCATGGGCGGATGTTTAAAGGTGATGATGTCAAACGCTTTTTAGACTGGTTTGATGCATTACAGGTAGGTATTGCAGTTTAATCAAAATTGCATTTAAAGAAGAAACGAAAGCTCATCCAAGTCCATCAATTGGGCTTCGCTGAGCTTTCGTGTTTGTATTGAAGGCTGGTTACAGTGTTACGGATCAGCCGTTCCAAAAAAATATCCTTCCCATGTTCTTTGGGAACGATACACTCTGCCGGAAACGCCTGTTTTTCGCTGCCGCTCAAACAGGCTTATTTCGGCCTACGAAAGATGTACCCAATCCGCCCCCAAAGTTCCTTGCAGCTGTTGCAGATAAGCAGGATCGTTGATCTCGGCTAGCTTGCATTCAGCCGCTTCGAGTTTTTGATTCAACTCGGTGCGGAGGGACGAATCATGCTGTTCCGTTGCCGTCAATTGTTGCTGGATATAGACCTTGTGCTGCTGCCAAAGCTTGCTTTCGCGCTGCTGTTTGATTTCAAGGCGCTGGTGATACCAGTCGCTTTGCAGCAGGTAGTCGCGGGTGAACATCGCGCGAATAGCCGGATCGCTGATAGTTTGGCCTGCATAGTGGCCTTCGGCCATGATGTGCAGCAGCGCTTTTAAGGGCGGGCAGGCGTCATCAATGGAACCGTCCTGGAAATAAAGTTGCGCGACCCGTTGCTGAGCCTCAAAAACATTGTCGATGCCGTCGACATAGCTGGGCAGATCCTGCGTTTCCGGTTTTAGCATGGCCTCGTCAAATACTGCCGTCGGGTAATCGAACATCTTGCCGAAGTTGGTATGTACAAAACGTTCGGTAATGCGGTAACCCAGGCGGCTTTGGAATACGGTGCGGCCTTGGTATTCGAAATCTTCCAGTTTTTCTAATTGCCCCCTTTCAATCAAATACTGTGGATCGCGTTCGGCTACCGGCAAGCGTGACCAAATTTCCGGAATCAACAGGCTGATGTCATGATCGATTCGACGCTTGGAACCTATGAAACCTGCGGCCGTGGAATAGCCGTCGTAGCCGCATAAGATGAATGAAACCAGTGCGGTATTCAGGTCGGCGGTGGCCGATACGGCATTGAACGGGCCTTTGGTCAGCGCGCCTTCGGAGCCTGCGCCGGTTGTCGATGGCGATTTTCCGGTCAGACTGCAAATGAAATCCATAAACAGCTCAGGCAGTTCCTGATAATGGATCGGATTATAAATAGCCAGCGGCCGGATGCCCGCCTCAGGTTCTGCGGGGTTGTTGCGTCGTCCGGTTAATACTTCGTTAACCGGGAAATAAACGGTTTGATCGGCATTAAGCCCCCGCGCCAAACGGGTGGACATTTCCGCAATATAGCGCATTTTGGGGTCGGCAATATCCGGGCGTAGTTGCAGGTAACGGACGTTGAGGCTGGGTTTTCCGTCAACCAGACGAGGATGCGCCGAGGACACGAAGTACTCGCCGTCCTTGCCGTTGACAGCTTGGCGGATAACGTTTCGCATCGGTTCGCTGAATTCGTCGAAGTGGATGACGTCTTCTAAAAACTCGCGGGCGTCTTCGGCAGTTAGCGGCTGGAAATTGGAGATAAAGTTGTCGGTGCGCGAAAAATCCAGCTCAGTTTGTAAATCGGTGCCTCGGTGTACCGCATCGTCAGGGCGCTGAAAGAAACTTTGCTCGCAGTTGTCGACCAGTTTGACGCTGGGGTTTTTATAGTCGGGATTAAGCCCGGTCAGGTAATGCACCGGCACGACGGTGGATGCCGAAATGTCGTCTTCCAACTGAATTTTCGCCGAGGCGATAAAGTCTTGGCGCAGTTTGAAAACCCGCCATGCGCCTTTTTCGTCGAAACCGACGCGCAGGTAGCTGGCGATCAGTTTGCGACCCTGGAATTTCAGTTCGTTGCCGGGGTAGCTGTTGACCATATCGACGGAGAAATATTTCCTCCAGTTTTGTCCCCATTCTTCCTTGTAAAAACGTTTGATCATCAGTACCACGGCCAAAATATGCTGGGGTATTTTTTCTAGCCATTGGTTATGGGCGTCCGAAAATTCGGTTGCAGACGGCGTCAGCAGTTTGATCACCGAGCCCAGGGTGCGTTCATTGCTGAGCAAGTGGCGTTGATCGAGGCCATGCAAAGCCGGATCGCGAAACCGGGTCGAATAATCGTGCTCAAATATTTGGGTGACTATATCCATGTCTTTGCCAAAATCATCGACAAAAACTGGGCCGGAAATGACAGCCCCAGCAATCGATTTGGAAATCTCCGATTTGCCTCCCCCGGATACCGTGCTCGGCTTGTGGCAGAAAGTGCCTTCCTGGTGGGTGCCGATCAAGCGCCAGCTGGGCGCGTTAGGGTGTCGCTCCATGTGAATTTTAAAACCGTTGGGATAAACATAGGTGTGTCCAAACAGTAATTTAAGCGTGTGCGGCTGCCGGTTATGCGACCAGCTGATTTGCTGCTGCTGAATGTTGAACTTCGCCGTATTGGGAATATAAATGATGTCGGGATAGTTCTTGTCAACAGCATAGCCTTCGTCTTTAGGCTCTATGACCGACGACAGTTGCCGACAGACTCTATCGAAAGAATAATTCTCGCCAATATACGAAGTATGCGGCAAAAAGATTTCGCCCAGGATGACTCTAGGGAAGGCCAGCGCGCCGCCTGAATGCTCTTCTTCAGCACCGCCGTACAGGTTGGCTGCATAGCTGATATGAGACTTGATTTCCTTTTTACTGTAACCGAAATAGTTATCGGCGATGATGGTGACTATGACTCCCTGCATGTTGCGGCACACCAGTTTGAAGGGCTGGCCGTTATTATAGAGTTCATCTTCCTGTTGCCAGCACATGCCGTCTTTGCGCTGACGCTCGGTGGCATTATCAAAATGCGGAAGACCGAGATCCTTTTTCCTGCAATGAACCAGGTGCGAAGCGAGAATAATGCAGCCGGTATGGCCGGTCCAGTGGTCAATATCCAATGCGGCATCGTTCTCGGGCAGGAACGGGTCGCCCGCGTTGCCGAAAATGGATTCAACAAAATCAAGGTTGGCGACTAGGCCTCCGGGCGCAAAAAACCGCACTTCCATGGTTTTGACCGGCATGGTAGCGGAAACTTCCGGGCATACGATAGGTCTCATCAGCGATGATACCCAGAGTTTTGCGCTGTTTTGTTGGGCGCTGGTAAAGGGCAGGCTCAAAAGGTCGTCTGGAGGCGTCAGGGCCGCACGGAGCAGCGCCGCATAGGCCTGAACCGGCACTTCGTTTTTATCGGCCGGAACCGGAAGGCCGCCGGCGGCAATGTGAAACACGCCTTTGGTGGTGCGTCGGTCATTTTGCGGGTTATGCAACACGCCTTGTTGAATCCGGTAGGAGCCGATATAAGCCGAATGAAATTCGTTATGTTGGAAGGGTAGGGATAATTCCCTTGCCAGTCCTTTTTGTTCCAGCACAAAGGTTTCGCCCGGCAAACTGACAGCCTCGTCTATGCCGTTTTCAGCCAAGTAGCTGTTAAGAAAATCCTGTATACGTTGGTCTGCCGGACAACGGTACTTGGTCAACGCCAGCAGGCGGCGTTGCTGGGAATAGTTTTTTAACAAACCGCCGGCAATCTTGAGGTACTGCGGGTCGATTTCCACTTCGCAAGTGGGTTGGCCCAGTGCCGCAAGTTGCAGGTTGATGTGCTGTAATTGTTCCAGGCGCTTCGGGTGGGATTGGTCGGTCAGTGAGTTCATGCGTGTTGGTTCCGGCGGTTTTAGTTGGTATTTATTATTTAGCAGTAAAAATAATTCGGATGAATAGAACACGGATGACACGAATTTTGCTGATAAACACGGATAAAAAATCCGTTTCAATCCGTGTCATTCGTGTTCTGTTATTAAAGCCTGCGACTATTGATTAGTTACGCATTTAATCTGAATACACAAGCCGTTTGCTTACATTGTACCAGCTACTCGCGAATAAAAATCCTCAAACTTTTCAATGAAAATATTTAGCTGATCGCCGGGCAAATGATTGATGCCCGCGGCAGCCTTGCGTCCACCGCCGGTTGGGAAGATGGAACATAGCTCGTCAGCACCGGTTTTATTGGTTAGCGGTGCTCTGACGCTAACCTGATAATCGTTGTCGCCGTTATGGGTGATTACCGCATGAGCTTTGGTCGGGTGAAGGTTGGCTAGATAATTCCCGAATACGCCGTTAACGCGTCTTGCCCAGATCGTGTCGGGCAGGATGAATACGGCGATTGCGTTGCTTTGGTATTCGGGGGTAATGCGTTGGGCATGCGCCATGTCTTCCTGGTAGCCGTTTTCAAGTTGCGAGAAGATGTCAGGGTTGTCGCTGATAAAGTGGAAGGGGGATTGGAATCCCGCCATTTCCCGATACAGATTATCCGGGGCAAAATAGAGGTCATCAATGCAGCTGCCGTAACCGTTATAGTTGATGTAGATGCCCAGGTCTTTCAGGGTTTCGAGCTCTGCGTGGCTTAGATTCATGGAGGCAGCCAACCGTTCGGCACTGCGGTTTAAGTTGTCGCCAAAGGCCGCAGTTATTGCCCATAACGGGTATCTGCCATGCAGATATTGATTAACCAGCAGGCTAGTACAGATCGTGCTGTCGGTGTTAATCAGCGTTTTTAGGTGGGGATGATTCGGAATGTCGCCGGGTTGGTGGTGGTCGATATAAAAAATATGCGCCCCCTGATTTAAAAACTCATTTATCCGTGCGCAGTTTTGTTGCAGGGAAATATCCAACACCGTGATGCGGTCGCCTGAGTTTACGGTAAATTTATTCAGCAACTGTATGTCGCGTTTAATGCCGGTAATGAGTTGCGCGGCCAGCGGTCGATCCAAGCGTAGTTGAATCAGGGCACAAATGCCGTCGGCATCACCATTGAAGACATCGAAATGCATGATTTATTCCACGACAGGCAAGATGTTTCGATCGCGCAACAGTGACATGACCTGGTGCACGCTCTGTTCGAGCGTAAGTAGATCGGTATCGAGTCTTAAGTCCGGATTTTTCGGCTCTTCGTAAGGCGAGGAGATGCCGGTAAAGTCTTTAATTTCGCCTAGGCGCGCCTTTTTATACAGTCCTTTGACATCCCTCTGCTCGCAAACCGTTAACGGACAAAAGCAGTGAATTTCAATAAAGTCGCCATGCGGAATAAGACTTCTTGCTATGGCGCGTTCCGCTCTAAACGGAGAGATAAATGCAGTAAGTGTTATTACCCCGGCTTCAAGCAACAGCTTGGCGGTTTCACCGATGCGGCGGATGTTTTCCTTGCGGTCTGTATCGCTAAAGCCCAGGTCGCTGCATAAGCCTTGGCGCACATTGTCACCGTCCAGAACAAACGTGTTTAAGCCGTATTGATGCAATTGTTCTTCTACGGCATGGGCCAGTGTTGATTTGCCTGAGCCGGATAGGCCGGTAAACCAAATGATCACCGATTTATGCCTATTTTTTTGTTCTCGGCGTTGCCGGGTGACGGTGGCGCGGTGCCATATGGTATTGGCGCTTTTGCCTGCCGGCTTATTCATCAGCTTATCGAATGACAAGACATTTATTCCGTCAGCGCAAAACCGATTTTAATGGTGACCTGCCAGTGTGCGACTTTGCCGTTTTCGATGTGACCGCGGGTTTCGATGACTTCAAGCCAGCGCATGTTTTCGGCGGTTGCGGCAGCCTTGCTGACGGCATTTTCGATGGCTTCTTGTATGCCGACGGTTGATGAACCTGTCAGCTCTATTTTTTTATAAACATGTTCAGTCATGATCATTCCTTTTGTTGAGTGTAATAAAAGTCCAGCTCTTGCAGACGTTCCGGTGTGCCTATGTCCATCCAGAAGTCGTCCATTTTTTGCCCTGAAACCCGGCCGCTTGCAATGGCTAGTCGCAATAAAGGCGCCAGTTTGCTGGGGCCTTTAGGCATATTGTTGAACAATTCAGGGTGATATAGCCCGATGCCGCTGAAAGTGAATTGTTCGGTGCTGTTTGAAATGACCAATCCTGACTTATCCAGGCCGAAGTCGCCGCCCGTATTATGCGACGGATTAGCAACCAGAACTAGATGAGCTAAATCGACTGGCAGATTTTTGAGTTCGGCAAAAGGAAAGTCGGTGGCGATATCGCCATTGACCACCAAAAACGCCTCGTCACCTAATAAATGTAGGGCGTTAATGATGCCGCCTGCCGTTTCCAGCGCTTGTTCGCCCTCCGGCGAATAACTTATGTTGGCGCCAAACTGATGGCCGCTACCTAGTCGCTGTTCAATTTGCAATCCCAGGTGGGCATGATTGATGACTATATCATTAAAACCGGCCGCGACCAGTTGTTTGATTGTATATTCAATCAGAGGTCTGCCGGCGGCTTGAAGCAAGGGTTTGGGGGTGTGGTCGGTTAACGGGCGCATTCTTTCTCCGCGCCCTGCCGCTAAAATCATGGCTTTCATAGTTCTACTTTGCTCAGCACAGGCAGTACCTGCTCGAGCAGGAAGTTATGGAGCTCGGCAAGCTCAGGATAAGTTGCGCAAACTGTGGTGACATAGTTCAGGGTACGCGGTATGTCGCCTAGATAGTTGGATTTGCCGTCTCTCAGATGCAGGCGGGAAAAAATGCCGATGGCTTTAAGGTGGCGCTGTAGTCCCATCAGGTCAAACCAGCGTTTAAATTGGATTGGGCTGCAATTAATGAGACCTGCTTGCTGGAGCCGTTCAAAATAGTTAAATCGCCATTGCTCAACCAGTTGTTCGGGCCAGGCGATATAACAATCGCGCAATAATGACACCAGATCGTAGGTGACTGGGCCGATGACGGCATCCTGAAAATCGATGACTCCAGGCGAATCGCTGTCTAAAACCATCAGGTTGCGGGAATGATAATCACGGTGTACGCAGGTGCGGGGCTGCTCCAGAGCAGATGCCGTAAGAAGGGTGCGGACTGCCTCCCAAACAGCTGCGGGGATTTGAATATCCAGCAGCTGCTCCAAAAACCATTCGTCAAAAATAGCCAGTTCCCTATGCAGGAGCGGCTCGTCATAGCTAGGCAATCCGGAGTTTTGTACCGGCGTTTGGGTTTGCAGTTTGATTAAGCTGTCGAAAGCGCTTTGATACAAATCGTCAGCGGTGTTCGCATTAAGGCGATCCAGAAAACACTGGCTGCCAAAATCCTCCAGCAGTAAAAATCCGTCAGTCAGGTTTTGCTGGAAAATGCTCGGGACGTTGATTTGGGACTCTGCCAGCAGCTTGGCAATTCTTATGAAAGGCTCAATGTTTTCTTTGGTTGGCGGGGCATCCATGACAATAAATTGTCCGCCTGGAGTCGTTACCCTAAAGTACCGCCGGAAACTGGCATCGCTGGAAGCGGGTTCGCAATGGTTGATGGTGAGCAATAGATCATTCTCAAGCCAGTCGAACATGGATAGTGTTCTTAAATCTTCAGGCATCATGATGTTTAGGATAGATTAGTATAATGCTGTCGTAGTGGGGTAAAATAAGCGTCCGGCATTCTATTCGATTTATGATTCATTACGCTACTAAACTTATACCCTCTATGCGCCGCCGCTTATTCCTGCTTTTTTTACCCTCCATTTATGCGCCTGTCAGTATTGCTAATGAGGCGCTTTGGAATTGTGCGCAAAACAAAGACAATAAAGAGTGGGTTTGCGTGGGTGAAAAAAAAACTGCTGATAAAGCCAGTGTGGTCAAGGCTCCTGCGAAAGTTCAGGAGGAGTCCTCTGTTAAAGGCGAACAATCAGCACCGGTCGAGGCTGTTGACCAATCCGCCGGGAGCGGATTGGCACGCAAAGCGCCTGAAGGGGCACGGGCAGGGACAGCCAGTGATGAAAACACTCAGCCGACTGTGTCAAAGCCTGAGCGCGCCATGGCCCAGCCTAGTCCTACTGAGAATGCGGTAATAGAATCCAGTACGACGGACAAACTCCCGGTTAGCACTAAGAAAGATAAACGGAAAGTTACCGTAGCATCTAAATCAGTCGCCCAGTCTCCGGTCGATTCCGATGCAACTAAATTACTTCAAACTGAAACCAATCGTCCTGGCTGGAGCTGCGATGCTAAGGCGGCCGATAAAAACTGGAATTGTAAATTGGTCGGGGCCGATCCAAAGGGGCAAGCGCGGATTATGGCATCATATGAACCGGGCGCAAGTTTGCTTACCCCTGCGTTTGACTATAATGAAGAACAAACCTTTAGCAACCTTAAATCGCAACTGAAATATGATCCCTGGCAAAACTGTGCTGCGCCAAAAGGCACAAAGCCTAGTTTTGTGCCTGGAAAGGATTTGAGAGAGGAGACGCCGCTGGACATTAATTCCGATTATGCGGAAATATTAGACAATGAGATATACAGTTATAACGGTAATGTTGAAATGACCCGTGCGGATCAGCATTCAGTTTCTAAAAAAGCGACTTATGACAATGTTTCCGAAACATTGGACTTACAGGGTAGTGTCTATTACAACGAAGATGAATTGGCGTTGCATAGTGAGTCTGCCTCACTTAATTTGGCGTCCGACCAGATCAAGCTGAGGGATGCCTTGTTTATTTCTCCGGCTGCGCCGCTCAGAGGCCGGGCGAAAACGATTTACCGGGAGAATGCTTCCCTAACGCGATATAAAGCGGTTGCTTACACCAGTTGTCGTCCCGGCAATCAGGATTGGGTTGTACACGCGACCGAGTTGAAGATGAATAAAACTACCGGTCAAGGCGCCGCTAAAAATGCCTGGTTAGAGTTTAAAGGTAACCCTGTCTTTTATACGCCGTATCTTTCTTTTCCGATAGATAACAGAAGACTTACCGGTTTTCTTGCTCCTTCATTTGGACATACGCAACGGGGCGGATTTAGTTTAGCAGTACCTTTTTATTGGAATATAGCCCCCAATTATGATGCAACAATACGACCACGGTATCTTGCAAATAGAGGGGCCATACTGGGGGGCGGATTCCGTTATTTGACTGAGATGTCAAAAGGAACAAATAATTTTGAATTTATGCCTAACGACAGTCTGCTTAATAAGCCCCGTTATATGGCAGCGCTTAAGAATGACACCCAATTTACGACCCATATAAGATCAAACTTTGATTTGAATTATGCGTCGGATAAAGACTATTTCTCTGATTTGGGCAATGCGCTTAGCACATCTACATACAGCAGTTACCTTATAAGCCAAGCTAATCTGGGCTATTTAAATAAAGGAGTTTCTTTAAGAGGTCATGTCGATAGTTATCAATCGATTAATAAAGCAGTAACCAGTGCGGGATTGCCGTATCGGAGATTGCCGCAAGTTAATTTGAATTTGAAGCACTCATTCGATTTTATGCCTTTGGATACATCGATGGATGCTGAATATGTGTATTTTCAGCACAGCACTCTGACAAACGCACAGAGAACCAATGCTAAACCGTCAGTTAGTTTTCCAATGAAATCGCCCGGTGCTTTTTTAATACCTAAAGCCTCTTTGCAACATACCGACTATGTGATAACCAGCCAAGGTGCTGGATTAGATCCTGCATGTTTATTTAATACAACCATCCAGTGCTTAAATAACAGTAGTGGAGGAGTACGAGCATATAACAATATTTCCCGTACTTTGCCTATTTTTTCTGCTGATAGTGGTTTGTATATGGAAAAAAATCTGGACTTTTCTAATAGAGCTTATTTGCACACCCTTGAGCCGAGATTGTTTTATTTGTATATTCCCAATACAAATCAACAGGATATTCCTATATTCGATACTGCTTTGAATGATTTTTCATTTAATAGTATGTTTTTGGAAAACCGCTTTAGTGGTATAGATAGAGTACAGGATGCTAATCAGGTTACGGCGGCTTTAACAACGCGCCTGATTGATGCCAAGTCGGGCAAGGAAAAGCTAAAACTCAGCGTAGGTGAAATTGCTTATTTTCGAGCTAGAGAGGTTACTTTGCCGGGTTATCCCGTAGAAACCGATAAACTGTCAAATTTGGTGACTGAACTCAATGCCGAATTGACGGACCATATATCCCTGACTTCAGGGGTGCAATATAATCCTTATTTGAATAATGTTCCCAGACACAGCGCCGCGCTGCATTATCTTAATAAGCCTGATGCTAATAAGCCTGGTGAGATTTTTAATCTTGGCTATCGATATAGAAAAAATATAATTATTCCAACTGCGCCGGGAACGAGACCTTATGACATTTTTCAAACTGATGTTTCCATTCACTGGCCGGTTTATAAAGAGTGGTCTGCGGTTGGGCGTTGGACCTATTCCATACTGAATAAAGCGACTCAGGAAAGTTTTATTGGCGTGGAAAAAGAAAATTGTTGCTGGACTTTTCGCTTTATTGGGCGGCGCTGGATTAATGGTATCAGCCTTACTGCAAACAACCCAAACCTTCCGAGCAACCCTTTTGTTGTCGATGCTACGGGTGTTCCCCAGACGGGCGTATTTTTTGAGATAGAACTTAAAGGACTGACCGGTGTCGGGGAAAAGCTGGATCAGTTCTTTGATCAGCAAATTTATGGTTATCGGAAAGCGAAACAATGATCAAACGAGAAAACTCTAAAAGAGCCATCTTAGTCGCACTGCTGTGTAATTTACTGTTCGGCAGCTTTTTAGTACACGCTGAAATTCTTGATACCATTATTGCAGTGGTTGAAGATGACGTTATTCTTGAGCGGGAATTGCAAAAAGAAGTGGCTGTCATCGAGCAAAGAATCCAGCAAGGTGGCGCCTCGCTTCCGCCAGCTTATGTGTTGCGCAAGCAAGTGCTGGAAAAAATGATTGTTGACAAGCTCCAACGGCAGTTAGCGGAGAAGGCCGGGATTACTGTCAGCGAAGAGCAGCTTAACAGTTCGGCCGCTGATATAGCCCGAAGAAATAATATGGATGTGGAACAATTCAGGGCAGAGCTGGAAGGACAGGGCATGAGCTATCAAAGCTTTTTGGACAATATGCGCAATGAAATCATTATTAATCAATTGCGTGGCAGAGAGATTGGCGGACGCATTAAGGTGACCGATCGGGAAGTTGAGCACTACATGGAAACCCAGGATAAAATTGGCGAAGAATCCACGCAGTATCATCTGGGACATATTTTGATTGCTGTTAAAGAAGGCGCGTCATCGACAGAGATTCAAAAAGCGATGAGTAAAGCCGATGATCTGGCCAGGAAGCTTCAGGCAGGACAAGATTTTAGCCAAATAGCAATAAGCGAGTCAGATGATGCCAATGCCCTAAAGGGTGGTGATTTGGGTTGGCGTACCTTAAGTGAAATACCAAGCTTGTTTGTTAATGAAATCCGTCAAATGAAACAGGGCGATGTGTCCGAGCCTATACGCAGCCCGAGCGGTTTCCATATCATTAAAATGTTGGAGCTGAAAGGCATGGATAATCACATGATTATCAAAACCAAAGTTAGGCATATTTTAGTCAAAACCAATGAGTTGGTTGATGATGCCGAAGCAAAAAAACGCTTGTTGGCATTAAAAGCCCGTATAGCGGATGGTGACGATTTTGCGGCATTGGCGCGGGCGCATTCCGATGATAAAGGTTCGGCATTAAAAGGCGGTTCACTCGACTGGGTAGGGCCGGGCGATTTGGTTAAACCGTTTGAAGAAGCCATGGCAAAACTTGGCGTTAACGAAGTTAGCGAACCTGTACAAACCCAGTTTGGCTGGCACATCATTCAAGTATTGGGTCGGGAAAATAAGGATGACAGTAGCGAGTTTAAGAAAAATCTGGTGCGGGATGCCATTCGTAAGCGGAAAATTGAAGAAGAAACAGAGCTCTGGGTACGCAGATTACGCGACGAGGCTTTTGTGGAAATTTATCAAGACAGGCTTTGAGTCAGTGTCGCCTGTGCCGAGCACGGGCGAGGTGTGCGGCTAACTCTTCAAGATCGGAATGAACAGCAATAATAAATCAGGCCGCATCGCCGTAAAGCCGGCGGCAGTCCAACCGGGCATTAAAATGGTTCGCTATCGCCTAGATGTAGGTTGTAAACATCAGGTTGCCGCAGAAGAACTTAAAAAAATATTGATTGAAGAGTCAGGGGTCGACAAAAACAATATTAATATTATTAATATTCAAGGTGATTACACGCTTGTTGAGTTGCCTGATGAAATGCCTCAGGATATATTCCTGCATTTAAAATCGGTGGAAATCAAGCAACATAAGCTGGATATAAAACGGCTAAAAACCCGCAATAAAAAGCGTGGTAGCAACCGTAGCCGACGGGGAAAGCAACAACGTGCTACCCAGTCTGACAATGAAAATCCTGATCAAACCCTTTGAGATAAGAACTAAACGCCGACGTAGGGATTGCTGCGCATTTCCTCTCCAAAAGTGGACATCGGGCCGTGACCGGGAATAAACATAAATTGTTCGCCCAACGGCCATAGATTATTTTTGATGGAATTAATCAAGGTATTGAAATCGCCTTTTGGCAAATCGGTTCGACCAATTGAACCTTTGAACAATACATCGCCGACTATGGCTAGTTGCGTGTTGCGGTGAACAAAAACAACATGTCCCGGTGTATGTCCAGGGCAGTGAAAAACATCCAGCTCCACTTCGCCAATTTTAATAATATCACCCTGACTTAACCAGCGTGACGGGGTAAATGAGTCGCAGGCTGGAAAATGAAAAGTCTGGCATTGTAGAGGAATCGCGTCAATCCAGAATTGGTCGTCTCGATGAGGTCCTATAACCGGAATGGAAAGCAGGGCCGCCAGTTCAGCCGTCGCACCAATATGATCAAGATGACCGTGGGTGATCAAGATGGATTCGGGCGACACCTTTTCCTTGTCGATGGCTTTTAGAATCATGTCAATGTCGCCGCCGGGATCAACGATTGCTGCTTTATGGGTTTGTTCGCAAATCAGCAACGAACAGTTCTGCTGATAAGCGGTAACGGGAATAATACAAAATCGCATGTGCAAGTGAAGGCAAAAAAACAAATTCTATCATTAAAATAGAAAACCACCTTAACCGTAAAATGTGTGAATTTTACGGTGTGTTAACGACAGATCATTCAACACTATGACAAATATCCAATATATAAATACCCCTGATCAATTGGCTAATCTGTGTGAACAGATAAAAAAAGAAACCTGGTTGGCTCTTGATACTGAATTCTTGCGGGAAAAAACCTATTATCCTAAGTTTTGCCTGCTGCAAATAGCAACGCCGGAATGGGTGGCTTGTGTTGATCCGATTGCATTGCCTTCGCTGGACATTCTTTTTGAAGTTCTATACAACCCATCCATCGTCAAGGTGTTTCATTCCTGTAGGCAGGATTTGGAAATTTTTTATCAATTAACCGGAAAAATACCTGAGCCGCTTTTTGATACCCAAATCGCGGCCCCATTGCTGGGTTTTCAGGAAAATCCTGGTTATGCGATGCTGGTTTCCAGCCTGTTAAATGTTAATTTAAACAAGGCTCATACCCGTGCGGATTGGAGCAAACGGCCGTTGATAGCCGCAGAAATTCAATATGCTGCGGATGATGTAATTTATTTGTGCAAGATTTATCAAATGATGTTGCAGAAATTAGCCGAATTGGGACGGATCGATTGGTTGGAGCGTGACTTTGCCGAGCTGACAAATCCTGATCTTTATGAGGTAAAGCCTGAAAAAGCCTGGTTAAAAATTAAAGGGAAAAATAAGCTGACCGGCAGGCAATTAGCCATTGTTCAAACTTTGTCCGAATGGCGGGAAAAAACCGCGCAGGCTGAAGATCGCCCCAAGAGCTGGCTGTTGCGTGATGAAATGCTATTCGATTTGGCCAAACTGCAACCGGAAACAGTGAGCGAATTAGCCAATGTGCGAGGCATTAATGAGCGAGCAGTTAATCGTTACGGCGCAGAACTGTGCCAATTGATTGCGGCTGCCAAGGACCGTGCACCGATACCATTGAATGAAAAAGGCCGACCCACTAAAAAAACCCAACAACAGGAAGCGATACTGGATATTTTAACGGCACTGGTCAGAATTCGCGCCGAAGATAACTCGCTAAATCCAGTTATTCTTGCGACACGTAAGGACTTGGAAGTGTTGATGTTTAATGACGATGAGGAGTGCCCATTGTTGCACGGCTGGCGTTTTAAAATGGCCGGCAGGGAATTGGTAGGCCTGTTAAAAGGGGAGTTGTTACTCGGAATTGAGTCCGACAGGTTGGCCATTATTGAAAATAAATTTCTGGCTCAGGCTTGCTGATTTAGCGTTTTTAATTCAAGTATCGCGCGCAATAATCTGAAAATATATTTTCACAAATTGCTTTGTACTACTCATCTTCATATTTCGCATGCCGAGTGACGCGGTAGATGATTGACAATATGTATACGTTAAGTTAGTGTTGGCTTAAGGGAATTTTAAGTTAAGTCATCCCTTAGCTAGACTCCTTGGGTTAAATTTATAACCGAATTGATTAAGGTTATAAAAGACCTGGCTGATTAAACATTGAATGAGGAACAAAAATGAATAAGAAAAACCTCTTTACTGCCTGTGTACTTTGCAGTGCGCTATTGTCAACAGGGTCTGCTTATGCAGAGCATGAGCAGAGTTATATATCCGGTGTTGGCTCTAAATTAGGCCAGGGATTTGCAAACATAACAACTGGTTTTGTTGAGATACCGAAAAACATGGTCAATATCAGTCATGATCAAAATGTTTTTGTTGGATTAACCTGGGGTCTGTTACGTGGGGTTTTGCAAACTGTCAGCAGAACCACTGTGGGTGCGGCAGAATTAATTACTTCCCCTATTCCTACCAAAGATTTCATCACTCCACCTTATATATGGGATCGTTTTAGTGAAGATAGCCGTTATTTTGGCCTTCATATGCCAGGATTTTGGACTACCTACGGACCGTTAGATGACGGCGAATAAGCCCCATTGACCCATTAATAATCGTTGTATTCATTCGCCATAAAATAGCGTTTGGTTAGGATTGAAAAAGGATAAACTTATGAACAAACAATTTATTCGCGTGCCATTTGCCGTATTAGTTGCTGCCCTTGCGGCCTGCACAACGCCACAAAAAGATATTCCGGGTTTAAGTGCGGGAATTGACGCTGCAAATGCAGGTCATTATCGCCAAGCCATTATGCATGAGGAGTTAGCCGAGGAAAAGTTGAATGAAGCTGATAAAGCTTTAGCGAATTGGAAAAAGGATCATTACTGGAATATTAACGATCAGCAAAAAGCTAAGGATGCCGCACAGGCAGCTGCCGAGCATCGGCTTGCATCGGAAAAAGAAATGTGCCAGTGGTTGACACAGGTTCACAGTCAAAACCACCTTCAGGATGCGTCTTTGTCAACTCAACATAGCGCGGTATTTTTCGCGGATGGCAGTGCGACGCCTTACAAAACTGACGAACATGAAATTGCTATCATAGGCACATTTTTGGAAGCGCATCCAGAGGCTAGCGTTGATGTAACTGCTTATACCGATACAGTTGGCAATGCGGCAAGCAATCAAAATTTAGCGGATAAAAGAGCTTCTTTTGTCAGCAAAATATTGATCAAGCATGGAGCCAAGTCGGAACAATTGCATATCAAAACTGTGGGTGAAGCTCATGGACCGGATAACACTCGTGATCAGAACCATCGGGTAGTATCAATGGTTACCGTTCATCCTGCTTATGCCGATTGCGCTGATTTGAAATAACCCTCATCAAAAAAGGCTCCCTGTAGTCATTATCAGACTACAGGGAGCCTTTTACATTAAATACCCCCCGTTTAATTGAATAATCTCACCAGCTGTAACCGTCAGTAACAGCAAAAATCACAACGCGGTAATAAAAAGATTTGTCGGACTTGTTTCCTTATATTGTATTTAAACGCGCTAAGCTGATGCTTGCAGCGTCTGGTTGTCATATAATGCGCGTTTTAGTTTTTTATGTTCCCAAAGGGTAAGTTAATATGAAGAAAATTACTTTATTTGTTTCAGTTTTACTGTTCTTTTTTACCGCAATAGCCAGCGCACATGGCCCTGTGCGTCAAAAAGCCGAAGAGAAAATTACCATCGACGCACCTGCTGCAAAGGTTTGGGCGATTATTAAGAATTATGGTGATATGTCTTGGCATCCGGATATTTTTAATACAACAGTTAAAGGCGATAACACCAAAGGTGCAATTCGCGTTTTGACCTTAAAAGACGGCGGCACGATTACCGAAGAATTAAAAAAGCATGACGATGCAAAAATGTCTTATGCCTATAAAATCACTGACATGAGTTCTTCTAAAACCATTACTCATGCTGGTGCGGAAGAAAAAGTTCCAGCATTACCCGTCAATGATTACGCGGCAAGCATTGAATTGGCCGATAAAGGCGGTAAGACAGAAGTTATCTGGAAAGCCGGTTATTACCGCGCCTACATGAACAACAATCCACCTGAAGAAATGAACGAAGAAGCGGCTAACACCGCAGTGAAAGCCGTTTTGGAAACAGGCTTGATTAACCTGAAAAAGTTGGCTGAAAAGTAAGGTTTAACGAGTGTTCCCAGTGAACCACCGCCGCACCAGCTCCCGGCTGGTTTGCGGCATACACACCATTCTTGGCGATCGCCACGCCAGCTCCCGGCTGGCTAGTGGCATACACACCATCCTTGGCGATAAGGCTGTAGCGATTTTTATCGCCACAGCCTTTTTATCTACACCGCTAGCAGCCCAGCCTTTTGCCTACATTAGCAATCAGTTGGGTGACAGTATATCTGTTATCGATACAGCAACGGGCAGCGTAGTCGATACCATTGCTGTTGCCGGTAAACCGGCCGGGGTTGCGGTTGCACCTGACGGCAGCCTTATCTATGTCAGTACGCCGGAGGCTAAAGGCTTCGCCGTCGTCGATACCAAAAAACGCGAAGTCATCGCCAAGGTTGCCGTCAATGACGGCACATTGGGTATAGCGGTTGGCCCGGATGGCAAGCGGATTTATGTGGCAGATTGGTATAACAATACAGTCTCGGTTATTGATTCCGACAGTTTACAGATAATTAAAACGATAGCAGTCGGCGAATCTCCCTCAGGCCTGGTTGTCAGCCCTGATAATCGCTGGTTATATGTCGCCAACCGGATCAGTAATTCGGTTTCCCAGATTGACTTGAAAACACTGACCGTTAAGAAAATCGCACCAGTTGGAACACACCCGTTTGGGCTCACTATTGATGCCAGGGGGGAGCGCATTTATGTCGCCAACGTAAAAAGCGATGATGTCACCGTTGTGGAAACGGCTCGAATGAAACCAATTGCCACCATTAAGGTCAATATGCTGCCGTATGCAACAGCGCTGGCGCTGAACGACAGTCGATTATTGGTAACCAACCAGGATGACGGTACGGTTTCAGTTGTCGATACCGAAACATTAAAGGAAATTGCCCTGATTACCGTGGGCACTAAACCTGAAGGCATCAGCACTCATCCTGATGATCGGCATGTCTATGTGGCTAACTGGTTTGACGGTAACGTGTCGGTACTCGATGCCAGAACCCTGAAAGTGATAGCCACCATTAAAACCGGCGAGGGCAGCCGTGCGTTTGGGCAGTTTATGGGTAAATAATTCGGTAACTATTAATAGAACACGGATGCCAAAAGTAGGCGCCTCTAGGCGACGCAGATTGGACGGATTTACGCGGATTTTTAAAAAGCCGAAACCAAATTTGCTATGCGCTTTTTAATCAGTGTTTATCAGCCTAATCCGTGTCATCCGTGTTCCATTTCTAATAGTTTTAATACAAACCGCCCTCCAAATCCTCTCATAAAAATGCCCTCTCCAAACCAACTGATTGCCCCTCTTCCTTATTTCGCCGACAGTGCGGAGCTGTTTGCCGTTTGCGCAGATAAGCCTTGGGCTGTTTTTCTGGATAGCGGATTTCCTCACAGCAATCAGGGTCGATACGACATTATTGCGGCTGAGCCGGTGTGTACCCTGGTTACACATGGCGAGATGACCGAGATTACTCGTGACGGAGTGACGCAAAAATCAACTGAAAATCCGTTCGATTTGGTTAAGCAACAGCTTTGTCAGTTCCCAAGCTTTAAGCGGGATGACTTGCCGTTCAACGGCGGAGCGATCGGCTATTTTTCCTATGATTTGGTTCGCCGATTGGAAGCGTTGCCGGCGACAGCCCAAGATGCTGAACATATCGCCGAAATGGCCGTAGGGATATACCAGTGGGCAGTCATCGTCGATCATCACCGGCAAAAAAGTTATCTGGTTGGACATTGCGACCAGCAAAAATGGCAAGACTTAATCAATCAGTTCAGCCATAAACCGGCAAAGCAGGATGAACATCTGTTTAAGGTGATCGGCGAGACTAAATCCAATATGGGCAAGGAGGCCTATGTCCGTGCATTTAACAGGATCAAGCATTACCTTAGGGAAGGCGATTGTTATCAGGTGAATCTGGCGCAACGGTTTGCAGCCAGCTGCGAGGGCGATCCGTGGACTGCCTATCAAGCCTTGCGCAAATTAAATGCAGCCCCGTTCAGTTGCTATCTTAATCTGCCCGAAGTGCAGATTTTAAGCTCATCCCCGGAACGTTTTTTAAAGCTGACCGATGGCGTGGTAGAGACCAAGCCAATTAAAGGGACGCGGCCAAGAAAAACCGATTACGCGGAAGACCGGCAGCAAATAGAAAACCTGGAAGCCAGCAACAAAGACCGGGCTGAAAACCTGATGATCGTTGATTTGCTCAGGAATGACATCAGTAAAACCTGCAAAAAAGGGTCAGTCAAAGTGCCCAAGTTGTTCGATGTGGAAAGCTACGCCACCGTCCATCATCTGGTCAGCACCGTAACCGGCCTACTGGCGGATAATCAGCACGCGTTGGATTTGCTAAAAAGCTGTTTTCCGGGCGGATCGATTACCGGTGCGCCTAAGATCAGGGCCATGGAAATCATCGAAGAGCTCGAACCCAACAGGCGCGGCGTTTATTGCGGAGCTATCGGCTACATCGGTTTTGACGGCAATATGGATACCAATATTGCTATCAGAACGTTGGTGCATTCGGAAAACACCATTCGTTTCTGGGCCGGTGGCGGCATCGTTAATGATTCCGTAGCCGAAGATGAATACCAGGAAAGTTTTGACAAGGCTGCGGCCATGCTCGATTTATTGCGGCAATTTACGGCTAGGTAATGCGCCACTTAATCGCCACGGACGACATGATTATCATCAAACTGGGCGGCAGCCTATCCCGCTCAGATACCCTTGTTGACTGCCTGAATGCGGCGGAGAAAAACTATCAGGGCAGGGCGGTGGTCATTGTCCCCGGTGGCGGCGCGTTTGCCGACCAGGTCAGGCTGGCGCAGCAGCACTGGCAATTTGACGATACCACCGCTCATCACATGGCCCTCTTAGCCATGCAGCAAATGGCCTTGCTGTTCAAAGGACTTAAACCCGATTTTGTTATTGCCGATACCGTCGCGGCGATTAAAGACCAACTAGTTCAGAAAAAAACCGTCATCTGGTCGCCGAATATAATTGAACTTGATAGTGCAGGCATACCGGCAAGCTGGGATATAACCTCAGACAGCCTCGCGGCATGGCTAGCCAATACCCTTTTGGCAGCCGAACTTGTCCTGATAAAATCAGCCGCTATTGATAGCGGCCTTAGCCTGCAACAACTCGCAGAACAAAACATAGTCGATAAAGCTTTTTGCTATTTTGTTGGGCAAGCGGCGTTTAAAATACAGATTATTGATGCACAAAGCTTAGGGACTAGGTTATAGGCCGTACCGTATCCATGATGTTGGCAAAAACGCATTTTATCACCATGGCTACCGTCCCCGCAGCGATCTCGGCGGTATTCCGCTGCCTGATCGGCAGCTCACTGGCAGGAATTTGGGTTAGAAGAGAGTAACTGGTCATGCCAAAGTTACCCACATTTTCTGTGGATAACTTTGTGTATAAGCTGAAAATAAATGTCCTAACCCATCACTTCTTAAGCTTTTTTGTTAGATCGGCCAGATTGTGCTCAATGGCTGGAGGCATATGGTCGTAGTTTTAACTATCAATGACTTAGGATGGGTTGGGATGATTTTATTAGGGTTTTTTTATAGCTGGAGTGAGGTCTTGCGGCTATGCTGCTGAACCAAAATTATATTGCAGCTGGCTGTGGAAAAGGCTTTTGCGGATATTTGATGTCAAGTCTTTTCTTAAAATATGATTAGGCTTGAGCATTCACTCAACGGCTCAAAATTATCGTCTAGGGTATTTTGGTGCGGCGGGATTCTATTAGTAATAGAGAGTGCAAACAAGGAGGTTGGTAACAAGAGTTTTGCAGCCTCAAAAAATGATATTTTGATGATGCCAAGGTTGCTAGCCATTGGGGGCGACCGGTAATGCGGGTCGCCCAGATAGCTCAGCTATATTCCTGCGTTGATGCTGCTAATGCAGTTAAAGAATGGGGGCTTGCGCTGTTAATGTTTCAATGGCGCCTGCCATTTTTACCGGCAGTCGTATCTTCGAATTTAACTTTTAATGGTTTTCCGCAATATAGATTGCCGTCTAATGCGGCTATCGCGGCTCTTGCTTCGTGACCTTCCATGCCGATAAAGCCGAAGCCCCGGCATTTTCCGCTAAATATATCGGAAACAAGCTGAATGGAGCGGACTTTGCCGTATTCAGAAAATAAAGCCTGTACAGTTTCTTCAGTGGCTTCGCTAGGTAAGTTTCCTACAAAAATTCGTTTCAAAAGACATGTCCTAAATTAGGGGGTGAGTTGATTGGCCGGGCGAACCGGTTATATGCCACAACCCCGTGTAGATTGAACGCGGGGTTGGGTGTCAGAAAGTAAGGCTGTTTTAAGCTGAGCTTACTTGTGATGCTTGTGGGCCTTTAGGGCCTGATTCTACGTCGTACTTAACCGCTTGGCCTTCAGCCAATGTGCGGTAACCGCCGTCGCTGGCGATTGCAGAAAAGTGTACAAACACGTCTGCGCTGCCATCGCTAGGCGAAATAAAACCGAAACCTTTAGACTCGTTAAACCACTTAACAGTACCTGTTGCCATAAAATTACCTATATAAATCAATGAAAAATGTTTGATTGCAAATCATGCCTGGCAATTTTAAAGAGAAAAGCGAATGGAATTTCTGAAAAGTGCTGAATAACATGCAAAACTTACAGTAGAAGTCTCACGTTTGTGTGGAGTTCTGTCTACTGTGCCTTGCATTATAGAGGCTAATGCTTAGTATAGCCATTGAAATTTAGCAGGCGGCATTTTGTAGGGGACAAGGCGTGATCGATAAGCCGCTAATGATAGTGTCTACGGCCAAAGTTATTGTGACGACTGTTTCCGTCGTTAAAGTGATGATCATCATGATGGTGACGATGTGAAGAATAGGCGTTACCTCGGCCATAGCCGTTATCATAATAACGCGGCCTTTCGCCATACTGGTTTCTGTGCATAATGTATCCGCTGTCGTAAGCGTCATGGCCGGAATAATATGAATACCGCTGTGGATAATGGACACAAGCGGAGAGCAGCAGCGCAAAACTGACCAACAGCATTTTTTTGATGATCGAATTCATTTTTATAGCCCGTGACAGTTGACCTGTGCTAAATAATATCGGTAGATCGCTGAACGCAGAATGAATCGAGCCGGTAAACACACTGACATAACAAGAAGGAATAGCATGAAATACCCCGTAGTTGACGCTCGTATCACCCCTGAAGGCCGCTTGGATGTATTGTCCAAGGCTGAAGTCACCAAACTGCTTGATACCAGTCAGGGCGGCTTGTACCGTCTGTTTCGCAATTGCTCGCTTGCGGTATTAAATTGCGGCAGCACCTTGGATGACGGCAAGGAATTGCTGGAGCGCTATCCCGATTTTGAGGTACGCGTCGTTCAGGAACAGCGTGGTATTAAGCTGGAGGTTAAGTCCGCCCCCGCCCACGCCTTTGTCGACGGCATAATGATCAGAGGCATCAATGAACATTTGTTTGCGGTGCTGCGCGACATTATTTATGTCAGTGACGAGATCAATAATAATCCGATGTTTGACCTGAACACCTCGGACGGCATCAGCAGCGCCGTATTTCATATCTTGCGCAACGCCAAAATTTTGCGACCGATGACTATGCCAAAACTGGTGGTATGTTGGGGCGGGCATTCAATCAGCCGCAAGGAATATGATTACACTAAGGTAGTCGGTCACGAGATGGGACTACGCGGCCTGGATATTTGCACCGGCTGCGGGCCGGGTGCGATGAAAGGGCCGATGAAAGGGGCGACCATCGGTCACGCCAAGCAGCGGATCAAACACGGCCAGTATTTAGGGATAACCGAACCCGGCATTATTGCCGCCGAATCGCCTAACCCGATTGTCAATGAGCTGGTAATCCTGCCGGATATTGAAAAACGCCTGGAGGCCTTTGTCCGTACCGGGCATGGTATCGTGGTGTTCCCCGGCGGTGCGGGTACGGCTGAGGAAATACTTTATATATTGGGCATATTGCTGCATCCCGATAATGAAGACATGCCGTTTCCTCTGATATTTACCGGCCCGGACTGTTCAGGGGATTATTTCAGGGAAATCGATCGGTTTATTGCCGGCACCTTAGGCGAATCAGCGCAGCAGCGTTACCAAATCATTATTGATGATCCCGTGCTGGTGGCTCAAGAAATGCAGGCGGGCATTCAGCAGGTGCGGCAATTTCGCAAAGAAAAAGGCGATGCTTATTATTTCAACTGGCAGCTTAAGATCGACCATGTATTTCAGCAGCCGTTTATCCCCACCCATGACAACATGAGAAATCTGGCTCTGCATAAAGAGCAGGAAAATCATCGGCTAGCCGCCAACCTGCGCCGTGTGTTTTCCGGCATTGTGGCAGGCAACGTAAAAGACGAGGGCATACGCGCGATCGAACAATACGGCCATTTCGAAATTTGCGGCGATGAGGAGATCATGGCGCTGATGGATTCCCTGTTGGCTTCATTTGTCGAGCAACACCGGATGAAATTGCCGGGTAAGAAATATGTGCCGTGTTATAAGATTATCAAATAATGGAATGTATTTTTAATCGTTCATGAAAGTCATCCTGGCCGAAAAGCCTTCAGTCGCCCGCGACATAGCCAAATGCCTGAGTATCAACAACAAGCGCGACGGCTATTTTGAGGGCAATGGCTATCAAATCACTTGGGCGTTCGGCCATCTGGTCGAATTGAAAGAACCGGATGAATATGACCCGGCTTGGAAACGCTGGACTTTGGAATCCCTGCCGATTATCCCCGAACAGTTTGGCTTAAAAGCCAGGGGCGATGCCTCTGCGCAAAAGCAGCTGAACACCATCAAGCGCTTGTTCAAGGCTGCTGACGAAATCATCTGCGCGACTGATGCGGGACGGGAAGGGGAGTTGATATTCAGGTACATTTTGTCCTGGACGGAGTGCGTGCAAAAACCGTTTAAACGCCTGTGGATCAGTTCCCTAACCGACGATGCGATACGTAAAGGCTTTGCCCGGTTGCAGGAAGGCCGTGCTTACGACGGACTTTATCGCGCCGCCAAATGCCGTAGCGAATCGGACTGGATCGTCGGCTTAAATGCCACGCGGCTTTATACGCTGAAGTTCGGCCAGCAAGGCAGCTTATGGACGATAGGCCGGGTGCAAACGCCGGTGCTGGCGCTGATCGTGCAAAAAGATTCGGAGATCAGCAATTTCGTAGCCAAAGATTTTTGGGAATTGCATACCCTGTACCGGGACGCCGATTTTCAGTATGCCGGCGGACGGTTTGATCACAAAGCCGATGCGGAAGCCCTGCTCAGTCAGATTGAGGGACGGGATTTTCAGGTTACCGAGGTCAAGGGCAAGAAGGAAACGCTCAGCCCGCCGTTATTGTACGATTTGACCGATCTGCAAAAAGACATGAGCATCCGCCACGGCCTGACTGCCGATCAAACCTTAAGCGCTGCCCAACAGTTGTACGAGAAAAAACATGTCACCTATCCGCGTACCGACAGCCGTTATTTAACCAACGACATGAAGCCGGGCATGAAGCCTTTGTTGATCAAATTACGGGCTAAATTTGAGCAGCAGATTGAATCGCTCGATCTGGATAAACTGACACTGAGCAGCCGCATCTTCAATGACGCCAAAGTCTCCGATCACCATGCGATCATCCCCACGACAGCATTGCCGGGTTCACTGTCCGGTAATGAGGCTAAAGTCTACGAAGCGATAGCCTTGCGGTTTATTGCGGCGTTTTATCCGCCTTGCATCAAGCAAATCACTACCGTCCTGGGCAGCGTTTGCCCGAACGGCCAGGCCGGCGCAGTAAAATTCAAAACCACCGGCACGATGATCGAATCGCCAGGCTGGCAGGTGTTGTACAAAAACGATGCCTCAAGCCAGTCCGATAAAACTCAAAAAATCCTGCCCAACTTTGTCCAAGGCGAAACCGGCCCGCAGCAGCCGTCGATAAACCAGGGCAAAACCACGCCGCCCAAGCCCTACAACGAAGCAAGCCTGCTCGGCATCATGGAATCGGCCGGCAAAACCTGCGACGACGAACAACTCAAAGAAGCGTTAAAAGAAAAAGGCCTTGGCACACCGGCAACCCGAGCCTCGATTATCGAAGTGCTAATCAAACGAAACTACATCCAGCGGCAAAAGAAAAACCTGCTCAGCACCGAGTCGGGGCGGCATTTAATCTCCATCATCGCCGACGACCGGTTAAAGTCTGCGGCGATGACCGGCGAATGGGAGGCCAAGCTCAAAAAAATAGAACATAACGAGTACGACCCCGACCGGTTCATGGCCGAAATCATCCAGTTTACCCAAAAAATCAAAGATGAATCAGATCGGCCGCAGTACGATCAAAGCCGTTTCGGCGACTGCCCGCTGTGCGGACAGCCCGTTATCGAAGGCAGAAAAGGCTACGGTTGCAGCGACTGGAAAGCCGGTTGCCAGTTTGTGTTATGGAAAGAAATTTATGGTGTGCCGGTCACTCGTGATATGGCCTGCCAGTTGCTGCAAAACAGCCGAACCCTGCATAGTTACGCGGTTAAGTTAAACGACGAAGTGTTCAATGCCCAAATGACTCTCAACAAACAGGGTGAGACAGACTATGTCAAAGCCGAGTCGAGTCATCGGCCCTCCATTACTGAAGCCCTTGCCGATTGCCCGCTGTGCAACGGCAAAATCGTTGAAACTGTAAAAGCCTACAGCTGTAGCGAATGGCGTAGCGGTTGCAAAATGACAATCTGGAAAACCGTCGCGCATAAAAAAATCAGCATAGCGATGGCCAAAAAACTACTCAGCAACGGTGAGACGGGGCTGATGAAAGGCTTTAAATCCGGCAAAGGTACCGAGTTTGAAGCCAACCTGAAACTGGTCAATGGTAAGGTTGAAATGGATTTTGCAGGGCGTTAATGGAAATCGGGCGGCATATCCTAATACATATACTTTCCCAAGGGGCAGTGTAATATATACCTATCGCATATCAGATTTCGGCATCCTCTTCCTTTTCGATCATAGAGGAGGCTAAAAACCGACGTTGATAAGCAAAAAGTATAAGCTGCCATAAAATGGTAAGGACTCCAACATGGATAAATCAACCGATACCCACGGGCTCTTTCCTCTGGGCATTGCGACTGATGCCGATAGATTATTCCCAATCATCGGTATCGGCGCTTCGGCTGGCGGGCTTGAAGCGCTCGAACAATTTTTCAGCCACATGCCTGATAACATCGGTATCGCTTTCGTTGTCATTCAGCATCTCGCTCCCAATCACAAGGGTATGATGCCCGAATTGCTGCAACGCACGACGGCGATGACTGTGTTAGAGGCCCAAAATCGCATGTGCATAAAACCGGATTGCGTTTATGTAAACCCTCCGAATAAAGAGCTGTCCATCCTGCACGGCACACTTTATCTGTTCGAACCGGTTGCACCGCACGGATTGCGCCTGCCTATCGATGCTTTTTTCTATAGCATGGCCGAGGACCAAGGCGATCAAAGCATCGGCATCCTGCTTTCGGGTATGGGTTCGGATGGTACGCTGGGCCTACGCGCCATTAAGGAAAAATCCGGTCTGGTACTGGTACAGGATCCCGCCGATGCTAAATACGACAGTATGCCGCGTAGCGTTATTGATGCCGGACTAGCCGACATTATCGGCACTGCGGCAGAATTGCCTCAGCACATCATTGATTATCTTCAGCATCCCTCCAGAAATATTTTTGCCGGTTTAGACTCGATATTAGAAGACAATTCGCTGAGTGCACTCGGAAAAATTGTCGTACTGCTACGCACTCAAACAGGCAATGATTTCTCATTGTACAAGAAAAGTACGCTATATCGCCGTATTGAGCGTCGTATGGAACTGCACCAGCTCGATCATATCGCCACTTACGTTCGTTATCTTCGCGAAAATCCGCAGGAGCAAGATTTATTATTCAAGGAGCTGTTGATCGGCGCTACCGGCTTTTTTCGCGATCAGTTAGTCTGGGATTACCTAAAGACCGACGCCATACCCGCTCTGCTGACGAACTACCCGGAGGGTAAGACAATAAGAGCCTGGATACCGGCCTGTTCCACCGGCGAGGAAGCCTATACGCTGGCAATCATTTTCATCGAAGCGATCGAACAAGCCAAGCCTCGCGTCCACTATTCGCTACAGATTTTTGCTACCGACCTCAATGCGGATGCGATAGCTCATGCACGTCAGGGATTTTACGCGGCCCATAGCGTGATTGATGTTTCACCGGAGCGTCTGGCCCGCTACTTTGATGCCGAAAACAACGGTTACCGGATAAAAAACGAACTTCGTGAAATGATCATCTTTGCGCCGCAGAACATTATTAATGAGCCGCCGTTTACCCGGCTGGATATATTGAGTTGCCGCAACCTGCTGATTTATTTTTCCGCCGTCTTGCAGGAAAAATTGTTGCCGCTGTTTCAGTATGCGCTAAACCCGCATGGCCTGCTGTTGCTGGGGTCTGCCGAAAGCATCGGCAACTTTGGCTATCTGTTTACGCCCTTGGATCCCAAAACACGGCTCTACCAGCGTGTTGACAACCCTTTGCCGAAACCCGAAGTGGATTTTCCAAATAAAAATTTTATCACCATGCCCGCTGTCAGGCAGGTTGTTGATGACGCCGGTTTACCGGCCAATCTGCAACAACTGATGGATCACACACTGCTTGAACAGTACGCCCCGGCAGCGGTGCTGGTTAATGCCGAGGGCGACATCCTGTATTTTAGCGGTCACACCGGCAAGTATCTGGAGCCTTCTGCCGGTAAAGTCAATATGAATATTTATGCGATGGCGCGTGAGGGTTTGCGTCAGGAGCTGACCGGTTCGATTCGTCTGGCGTTGCAGCACAATACAGCGGTACACCTGAATGGCCTGCAAATAACGGGGGAAAGCAGTACACATATTATCAATGTAACCGTACAAGCTATCGAGCAGGTAAAGGCACTACGCGGTAAGGTTATCATCGTGTTTACCGACGTTGCGACGGCGCGTATCCGCAAGCGTACCTCCAAGATCCCGCAGCCCGAGGCACTGCAACAGGCCCGGCTGGAAATACAGGCCTTGCGCGATGAAATGCAGTTTTTGCAAGAAGAACTCAAAGCCAGTCATGAAGAGCGCCAGTCTGCAAATCAGGAAATGCTTATTTCCAAGGAAGAAATGCAATCAATGAACGAGGAAATACTGACTGTGAACGCGGAACTGCAAGCCAAACTGGATGCGTTGCTGTGGGTTAACAACGACATGCAGAATCTGCTTAACAGCACCGAAATTGCCACAGTGTTTCTTAACAACAAATTGCATCTACGGCGTTTTACCGTTCATACCACGCAGATATTCAGACTGTTGCCGCAAGACGAAGGACGACCGTTATCCGACATCGTGACCGATCTAGACTACCCTTTGTTACAGCAGGATGCGACAGAAGTATTGCGTACGCTGGTGGTTTCGGATAAACAAATCCAGACTCATGATGGACGCTGGTTTGATGTGCGCATCATGCCTTACCGGACGATGGATAATATAATAGACGGCGTGGTGATCACGTTTGTTGATATCAGTCTCGCCAAAAACCTTGAGCTGGCACTCAATGAACATGCGATTGTAGCGATTTCCGACCGGAAAGGCGCCATCACCTATGTGAATGACAAGTTCTGCGCCATCTCCAAATATCAGCGCGAAGAACTGCTTGGACACGATCACCGCATCATCAATTCAGGGTATCACTCCAAGGAATTCATGCATAATCTGTGGCAAACTATTGCACACGGTCATATCTGGAAGGGAGAAATCCGTAATCGCGCCAAAGACGGTTCCCTCTATTGGGTCGATACCACCATCGTTCCTTTTCTTAACGCAAAAGGCAAACCGTATCAGTATGTCGCTATCCGTACCGTCATTACCCAGCATAAGAAGAACTCAGGATCTGTGCGACAGGAAAATTCGGACGCAGAGAGTGGTTCCAATTCCGAGATTTATTTGTAGCCTCTAATACTGGGTTGTTTGTTGTAAGGAAGCATAAAGCTACATGGTAAAAGTTCATTAGCTTACGTAACATCAGTTTATAATACCTTCCAGAACTGGCGGGATATATTTACAATGTACAGAGATAACGTGTGACAAAAAACGAGCCATTTACCGACACCAACAGCCTGCGCCGACGTGCCGAACAACAGCTTATCCAACAGCATTCAACCCTATCCGGCATTGAAGTGGACGCAAAAAAACTGCTGCACGAACTGCAAGTTCATCAGATCGAGCTGGAAATGCAAAATGAGGAGTTGCTTATAGCGCAGACTGAAGTGGAAGCGAGCCTGAAGCGCTACACTGAGCTCTATGATATGGCGCCGGTCGGCTATCTTACGCTGGGGCGTGATGGCGTTATCCATCAGATCAATCTCAAGGCCGCCAAGCAGTTGGGAATATTTCGTGCTCAGCTAAAACAGCAACGGTTTTCAATTTTTATCAGTGCTGACTCCCTGCCGGTTTTCAACGATTTCCTGTCTGACGTATTTGTAGGCAAGACGGCTCATGGCTGTGAGTTGACCCTGCTTCCTGCCGACAGCAGCCCAGCCCGGATTATACAGCTCGAAGCCATTGCCAATGATGACGATCAAACCTGTCGCGCGATACTCGTCGATATAACCGAACGTAAAGGCAATGAAGAGAAACTGAAACTCGCGAATCTGGTTTATCAGGCGATAGGCGAGGCCATCATGGTGGCAGATGCCGATAATCAGATTGTCACCGTCAATCCGGCTTTCACGGAACTGACCGGTTACACATTGCAAGAGGCCGTCGGCCAATCTACAACGCTGCTCAAGTCAGGACATCAAAATGAAGCGTTCTACCAGATTATGTGGCATGCGCTGGAAACAACTGGGCATTGGCAGGGTGAAATATGGAACCGGCGCAAGAACGGCGAAACTTACCTAGAATGGCTGACGATCAATACCGTTTATGATGATAAAAACAACGTGCGACATCGAGTCGCGACGTTTTCGGATATCACCGATCAGAAGCATGCGGAACAGACCATCTGGCAGCAGGCCAACTTTGACTCATTGACCGGACTGCCCAACCGTCACATGTTTTACGAGCGTCTGGCGCAGGAGATGAAGAAATCCCGACGAGTGGGCCTGCCGTTGGCATTGCTGTTTCTTGATCTTGATCATTTCAAGGATGTTAATGATACCCTGGGGCACTGCAAAGGCGATCTGCTGCTCAAGGAGATGGCGCAACGCCTGCTTAATTGCGTGCGCAGTACCGACACTGTCGCACGTCTGGGCGGCGATGAATTCACTATTATCCTGGCAGAATTACACGAGCAAGACAGTATTGAACGTCTTGCTCAGGACATTCTGTGTCAGCTTACCAAACCGTTCGAGTTAGCGGGCGAAGTTGCGTATGTATCAGTCAGTATCGGTATCACCTTATATCCTGAAGATACCGATGACATCGATGTGCTGATAAAAAATGCCGATCAGGCCATGTATGCCGCAAAGGATCAGGGCCGTAACTGTCGCCATTATTTTACCATCTCGATGCAGGAAGCCGCGCTGACCAGAATGCGGCTGATCAATGATCTGCGCAGTGCACTGGCCGAATGCCAGTTCCGGCTGGCTTACCAGCCGATTGTGGAATTGGCCACCGGCTCCATCCACAAGGCGGAGGCGCTTATTCGCTGGCAGCACCCGACCCGCGGGTTAATCAGTCCGGCTGAGTTTATCCCGGTCGCCGAAGCAACCGGTATGATCATTGACATCGGTGAGTGGGTATTCCGCGAGGCGGCGCAACAGACGGCTCAATGGCGTACCGAGCACCATGACGATTTCCAGGTCAGCATTAACAAATCGCCTGTGCAATTCCAAAAAGAAGGCAACGGACATCTTGCCTGGTTCGACTATTTGCGCGAACTCGGCCTGCCTGGACAAAGCATCGTCGTAGAAATTACCGAGGGACTGTTGATGGACGCCGGTGTTTTAATTACCGGGCAACTGTTGGCCTTTCGCGATGCCGGTATTCAGGTGTCGCTGGATGATTTCGGCACAGGCTATTCTTCATTGTCTTACCTGAAAAAATTCGACATCGACTATCTGAAGATTGACCAGTCGTTCACCCGCAACCTCGGCCCCAATGCAAATGATCTTGCGCTGTGCGAAGCAATCATTGTGATGGCGCATAAATTGGGCATCAAGGTAATCGCAGAAGGCATAGAAACGCAGGAGCAGTGTGATTTACTGATGGCTGCCGGTTGCGATTATGGACAAGGTTATCTGTTTTCGAGACCGGTGCCCGCAGATGAATTTAGCAAACTGCTGGTTGCAAACTGAGCTGTTTTTACCGGTCTAGATATTATTCGGAACCACTGTGGCAAACTGGCTGCCTAAAATGGAATAAGCCATCCAAGCAGCGATAACGCTGTAAACCAAACGCGGCAGCCATTCGGCCAAGGCGTCATCTTGCAGACCGATGGTTTCCGTTTCCAGCCGGTAAAAATGCAGTATGCCGCCAGCCAGTTTGCCGCTTTGTTCGCTGCTGTTCACAATATGGCGCATCGTGGCGTTGATAACCGACACTTTCGTCAACGTGTCGCTAACACTGGCACCACTTGCACACATCGACAGCGCCGGGTTGAATTGTTCTCTTAAGCAGCCGTTCTTAATACCCGCTACCGCTTTCGGCAAGGCTTCAGCAAAAGCCAAACCGCTCTCCAACATCATCGCCAGAATAAAAAAGAATTGATTGAGCTGGCGTTTAATAATCCACTTGGCAACGGCAGGCGTTCCCATCAGCAAACGATGCCAAGCGACTTCCAGGCCAACGCTGCGCAAAATCATAGGTACCCGAACCAATAAAAACACGGTCAAACCAATGAAAACAAGCCGTCCCAGACTAAGCAGCAAATAATCGAACCCGGTGATTTTAGAACCGATCAGGTCGGGCAGGGGTTGAACGAACAATGCGATAATCAATGTCAGGGCGGGGAAGTACAAGCGCGATTTTACTTTTTTAATGCGGCTGGCTAAGCCGGTGTAATAGTCGGCAAGCTGACCGTAAACTTCCGTCAGTCGGCCGCTGGTTTCGGCGGCATGAATTAGCGTTTTATGGGTGTCATTAAAAATACCCGCCCTAAAGCCCGCCTCGGAAATCGGCCGTCCTGATTTCAATTGCTGCTGCATTTTTGCCAACGGCTTTTTTAGCTCAGGCTTCAATTTCGCTAAAACCGCGAAAGCTTGGAAAGTAGGTAGTCCGGCTGATTCAAGGTGTTTTAGCTGGGTAAATAAAGTAGCCAGTTGTCCGGCGTTTAAAGGGGGATTTGTTTTGGACATGGGGCGTGGCTTTTAAGGTTAGAGTGAAGTATGGCGCTTGTCCATCCCAACGGTGAGATCATGTATACGCGGTAAGGTGCGAAGAGTTGTCCTGCGTAAATAGTAGCGCGGCGGGAACAGATAACGCAAAAATATTTGGCGGGGACTGGTCAGAGGAAAAATCGCTGGCAGCTTGCCGTTTTTTTGGTATAAGTTCACACAGCTTTATAGTACACGTCAACATCGGACATAAACAGCAAGCTCGCGATTCGGCTTTGAGCTTGCGCTTTGCCGACACCATCACACTTGCAGGGCATTAGCATGACGCTATTCAAAATTATCCGCATCCTGATTTTACTGGCCGTATTTGTCGTCGTGGCCTTTTATGCAAAAAACCAAAAACTAAAATCCAGGTCGTGGACTGAGCCTGTAAGCGTGGTCATTTATCGTATCAACGGCGATAACAACAGCCCGGTCGTCAATGAATATATCAATGAACTGGATGAGGGCGTCTTTGAGCCGGTAGACCGGTTTTTGCAGCAACAAAGCGCAAAATATAAGCTGATCGCCAAGCAGCCCACCCAAATCCGCATGGGACCGGTGTTGACGGTACTGCCGCCCGAAGCCCCATTGCCCGGCGAAGGTTATGTCGCAATTATTTGGTGGGGGCTTAAGTTTCGCTACTGGACGTATAAAAATGCGGTTGATTCGGATTCCGGTATGCGCCGTATCGATGTTTTTGTACTTTACCATGAGGCTACGAAAGACAGGAGCCTGCAACATTCATTAGGACTCGACAAAGGCTTGGCTGTCGTGGTTCATGCCTTTTCCTCTGTCGAGCAGGATCAACAAAACAATATCGTCATTGCCCACGAATTACTGCACACAGTCGGTGCTACCGACAAGTACGCAGCCGATAACAGCGCCCTGTTTCCGATAGGCTACGCTGACCCTGAGCAGTCGCCGCTATATCCGCAAGCCAAGGCCGAAATCATGGTAGCCCGCATTCCGCTGTCGGCAAGCACTATGCGCATGGCGGACAGTTTGGACGAGTGTGTGATTGGGGAACAAACAGCCAGAGAAATCAATTGGCTGCAGGAAGAAAAATAGTTTGCTAAAACCACTCCAAGCGATACAAATCGGGGCGGCGATTTGCGAGATTTCTGGCAGCACCGCGTGTGCGAACCTGTTTTAATAAATCCAGGTTAACATCGGCGATTAGCGTCATTTCGGTATTCGGTGTCGCTTCCGCTAATATCGCATCATGCGGAAATGAAAAATCGCTGGGACTAAAAATGGCCGCCTGCGCATATTGGATGTCCATATTTTCCGCATGCGGCAAGTTCCCGACACTGCCGGTAATCGCGACAAAACATTCGTTTTCAATGGCGCGGGCTTGAGAACAATAGCGCACCCGTTGGTAGGCGTTTTTGGTGTCGGTCCAGAACGGCACAAAAATGATTTGCGCGCCCTGGATGGTCGCTAAGCGGGCCAGTTCGGGGAATTCGGAATCGTAACAGACCAATACCGCAATCTTGCCGCAATCGGTATCGAATACTTTTAACGCATCCCCGCCTTTAACGCCCCAGCATTTGACCTCGTCAATCGTGACATGGATTTTGTATTGCGCTTCAAAAGTGCCGTCGCGCCTGAGCAGCCACGCCACATTATAGAGTTCATGCGCACTGTATTCAGGCATGGAACCGGCAATAATATTGATGTTGTAGGACATCGCCATGTCCAATAAACCGTTCCTGATTTCGCTGGTAAAACCCGCCAGGGCGCGAATCGCATCGGGAGGGCTTTTGTCGTTAAACAAGCCCATCAGCGGCGCACTCATGTACTCGGGAAACAGCACGAAGTCGGCATGGTAACCGGCTACCGCATCGATAAAAAACTCGGCATGCTTGAGCAACTCTTCAACGCTGGTCAGGGTGCGCATTTGCCACTGCACAACGCCCAAGCGGATGATATTTTTGGGGCTGCCAATTGAAGGGATTTTATCGACATAATCCAGATTGACCCATTCAAGGAGGGTCGCAAAGCCTTTCGATTCGGCATCGACCGGAAGATAACCGGTTAACAGCTTGCGGACATGGAAGCCGTTAAACAGCTGGAATGAAAGCACCGGGTCGAATATCTCCCGATTTTTGACCTCTTCGATATAACGCACCGGCGTTAAGGTGTCGGCGTATTGGGCATAGCCGGGGATCCGTCCGCCGGCAATAAACCGGCGCAGGTTCAGGTTTCGGCATAACTCTTTGCGCGCATCGTACAACCTTCGGCCCAAGCGTAGTCCCCGATATTTCGGATGGACGAAAATATCGACACCGTACAAGGTGTCGCCCAGCGGGTCATGATGGGTCAGATAACCGTTACTGGTAATTTGGGCGTAGGTATGGACATCGCCAAAGCGGGCATAATCGACGACCATACTTAATGCGGCGGCGACCAGTTGGCCGTTATCCTCAATGACAATCTGACCTTGGGGGAATCGGGTGATTTGAGACGTGTACTGGTCTTTTTTCCAGGCCCCGCCCAAATTTCCGTAAACATGCTCCATTAAAACCGCAATATTATCGTAATCGTCAAGAGTCAGATGACGAAGCAGAAGCTTATGTTTTTTGATTTTGTCTTTTTTCATAGTCACAAAGTATAAGCTTACTTTTTGACGGCTTTATTACAATCCGATTGTTGGAGCCAAAAGCAGGGGATTCCAGTCAACGCTTTTTCTCAGTCGATTGTCATACGGGCGTCACAGTGAGGCGGTTTAATAGCCGACATTACCTTCGCTATGAAATCAATTTTGGATATAAAAACCATGACCACCGAACTGACCCAGCTACCCCAAGAAGAAATCGACAAAATTAACGCCTACTGGCGTGCCTGCAACTATCTTGCGGCGGGCATGATTTATCTGCGCGACAATCCGTTATTGCGTGAACCATTAAAAATGGAGCATGTGAAGAGTCGCCTGCTGGGCCATTGGGGTTCAAGCCCCGGTCTGTCTTTCACTTATATCCACCTCAACCGGCTGATCAACAAATACGATTTGAGCGCTATTTTTATGGCGGGTCCTGGGCACGGCGCACCGGGCGTACTAGGGCCGGTTTATCTGGAGGGCGCTTACAGCGAAACCTACCCGAACAAGAGCGAAGATGAACACGGCATGCGCCAGTTCTTTAAGGAATTCTCCTTTCCGGGCGGCATCGGCAGCCATTGCACACCGGAAACACCGGGCTCGATTCATGAAGGCGGCGAACTCGGCTACAGCGTTTCGCATGCGTTCGGCGCTGCTTATGATAATCCGGATTTGATCGTTGCGGTGGCGGTAGGGGACGGCGAATCGGAAACCGCGCCGCTGGCCACTTCCTGGCATTCCAACAAATTCCTCAACCCGATTCGCGATGGCGCCGTGCTGCCCATCCTGCATCTTAACGGCTACAAGATCAATAACCCGACCATCCTGTCGCGTATCTCGCACGAAGAATTGGAAAGCCTGTTCAAAGGCTACGGCTGGGCGCCTTATTTCGTTGAGGGCAGTGACCCGGAAACCATGCACCAAGCTATGGCGGCCGCTATGGAGCAGTGCGTACTTGAAATCCGCCGCATTCAACAGGAAGCGCGCAGCAGCGGCTTACCTGTTCGCCCTCGCTGGCCGATGATCGTGTTGCGCAGCCCGAAAGGTTGGACCGGGCCGAAAGAAGTTGACGGCAAGAAAGTGGAAGGCTTCTGGCGCGCTCACCAAGTGCCTCTTGGTAACGTGCGCGACACGCCTGAGCATTTCAAGCAGCTGGAAGACTGGCTGCGCAGCTACAAGCCGGAAGAACTGTTCGACCAGGACGGTCGCTTGTTACCCGAACTCAAAGCGCTTGCACCCAAGGGCGCGCGGCGCATGAGCGTCAACCCGCACGCCAACGGCGGCCTGTTGCGCAAAGCCCTGCATATGCCGGACTGCCGCGAATATGCTGCGGTGGTGACCAAGCCGGGAACCACCAGCGCCGAAAACACGCGTCCTTTGGGCAAGTTCCTGCGCGACATCATGCGTCTGAATATGAATAATTTCCGCGTGTTCGGCCCCGACGAAAACAGCTCGAACAAGCTTGACGATGTCTATGAGGTCAGCAAAAAAACCTGGCTGGCCGATTATCTTCCCGAAGACGCCGATGGCGGCGAACTGTCGCCGGACGGCCGGGTCATGGAAATGCTGTCCGAGCACACCCTGGAAGGTTGGCTGGAAGGCTATCTGCTGACCGGTCGCCACGGTTTTTTCTCCACCTACGAAGCCTTTGTGCATGTGATCGATTCGATGTTCAATCAACATGCCAAATGGCTGGCCATGTCCAAGGAAGTCCCTTGGCGCGCGCCGGTGTCGTCGCTGAACCTGCTGATTACCTCGACCGTATGGCGTCAGGATCACAACGGCTTTACGCACCAGGATCCCGGCTTTCTCGACGTGGTGGTCAACAAAAGCCCGGAGGTAACGCGCATCTACCTGCCGCCCGACGTAAACTGCCTGCTGACAGTTACCGACCATTGCTTAAAGAGCACCAATTACATCAACGTGATCGTCTGCGACAAGCAGAAGCATCTGCAATTTCTGGACATGGATGCGGCGATCAAGCATTGCACCAAAGGCATCGGCATCTGGGATTGGGCTAGCAACGATCAAGGCGTCGAGCCGGATTTGGTGATAGCCAGCGCCGGCGATATACCGACCAAGGAAGCGCTGGCTGCGGTGGTGTTGCTGCGCGAGAATTTCCCCGAACTGATGATTCGCTTCATTAACGTGGTCGACCTGTACAAGCTGACGCCCGAAGCGGAGCACCCGCACGGTTTATCGGACAAGGATTTCGACAGCCTGTTCACGCTGGACAAACCCATCCTGTTCAACTTCCACGGTTATCCGTGGCTGATTCATCGTCTGGCTTATCGTCGCAATAATCACAAGAATCTGCATGTGCGCGGCTACAAGGAAAAAGGCAGTATCAATACCCCGCTGGAACTCGCGATCCAGAACGAGATCGACCGTTTCAGCCTGGTAATAGATGCCATCAACCGCATCCCGGCTTTGCGTGTGGCGGGCGCGCATGTAAAAGAAAACATGCGCGACAAGCAGATCGAATGCCGCAACTACGCTTATGAACACGGCATTGATTTGCCTGAAGTCGACAACTGGGTGTGGCCTTATTGATGAATCGCTCAGTATTAACTATCAATAGCGGCTCGTCGTCGATCAAGGCGAGCCTGTTTTCCGCTAACAGTGCGCGGCGCAATTTCCGCTATGAGCATGTGCGCGATCAAAGGGAAGCGTTCGATCAGCTCCTGCACGATTTGGCGGGCGACATACCGGACCTAGTTGGGCATCGTTTTGTCCATGGCGGCGATATTACTGACTCGGCAAGGCGGGTCGATGCCGTCGAGCGTTCTCGGCTGGAAGAACTGATCCATCTTGCCCCGCTGCATTTGCCGGGCAATTTGCTCGGACTGGATTTGTGTCTACAACGTTTCGATGCGCCGCAGGTCGCCTGCTTCGATACGGCTTTTCATGCCACCATGCCCGATCTGGCTAAACGTCTACCGATCCCTGACGAGCTAGGCTTGCGCCGCTTCGGTTTTCATGGACTCAATTATGCCTACATTGCCAAAATGCTTACCAGGGTTTTGGATGACGTGGCTTATAAGAAAGTGGTCGTCGCGCACTTGGGCAGCGGCGCCAGCCTTTGCCTGATGGAAAACCTCAAATCCGTGGACACCACGATGGGTTATACCCCGGCGGGCGGAATCCCGATGGGAACCCGTAGCGGCGACCTTGATCCCGGCGTGATGCTGGAATTGGCGAAACGCTACGATCCCGAGAAGTTGAGCGACGTGGTGTTTCACCAGATGGGGCTGATGGCTTTGTCTGCGGGTGAAAGTTCCCAAATGAATGAGCTGCTTTCCAGTAACAGTGACAACGCAAAATTCGCTGTCGACTATTTTTGCCGTCAGGTGAGGGCGGCGATAGGTGGTTTTGCAGCCAAAGCGGGCGGTATCGATGCGTTGGTTTTTACTGGTGGCATTGGTGAACATTCTGCTGAAGTCCGAGAAAAAATCTGCGCACCATTGGATTTTCTGGGATTTGCCTTGGATAAGCCGGCCAACTATTTAGGCGCTAACGAAATCGGTCTTCCCGGTCGCAAGCCGGTTCTGATTATTCAGGCTGATGAAGAAGTGATGATACGCAACCTTTGCTTAAGTATTTGTTCGTAACCTAAAACAATCAATTGAATTTGTTTTTCTGAGCTGCCGTATAGTGGGTGACCGGCCGGTCACCCCTACATAGCAGTCAGGCATTTCAGTTCACAACGCTATGGTTAACCGATTTTTTTAGGATTAGCAATGTTCTTTTGCTCAAGCAGGGCAACCACCTCTTCACAGTCAATAATGTTTTTATTGCTATTGAGAATATAGTTAGCCAGCTTGGTAATGGCTGCCCAGTTTGCCCGATCATTTATGAAATTAAACGCTACGTCAAACAACTCATCCAGTTTTTTGTCCTGTTGCTGTTTACAGGTGGAAAAACATTGCAAATATTCATAGGCCAGTTCAAGGTCTGAACTGCCGCCGTAATTTTTCAATGCTTCCAGATCGACTAATTTATGATTAAACAGCTCATCATCGGTATGAGCAATGTATTTAGCCTCGGCTAGCGGGCCGATAAGCAGATTAATGATGTCCACTTCAAAGGCGACGATGTGATCCTGTATTAAAGGTCCCATTGTATTATTATGGTCTGTGGCATGCGCCAAAGTATCAGCAGAATAGGGTAATGATTTGATTGATCGCCCTCCCTTTACTCTCGCAATACAATCAACTTGATAAACCATGATGCTTTCTTCAGACATGCCGTTTAAGTCTTTAAGCATGATTTGAAAAAAAACCGGCGGAAGATTCCTGGCTTTGTTATTTAAATAAATAGCCGTCGCATGCCCTGCTTCATGGAAAGCAATACATTGCTTATGTCCTAATAATTTATCCTGGCTGATATTCTTAAATATTTTGTTACGTTTCATGTGGATACCATACTATTGAATCAACAAAGATCGGGTGGATCGTCAAGGTATATTGAGATTAGTACCCAGAATAGGGTGATTTTATTACATGGATATTTCTTTAAGATGACATGAATATTTCCGCGTATAACCATAGAAAGAGATGAATGATATAGTCTATTGAAATTTATAATATTTCTGCATTATTGACAGACAATTCATAGTCCTATGAACTTTCCCGAATTCCATAGGATTGGTGGGGCCGGGCGGACAGTCTTAAAAGCTGAACAGGGAAAAAAGGAAAAACTTAATCATGCTGTCATTTAAGGCAATTACCATTGCAGTGGACTGTCACAGTTTACGTTTTTGGAAGGTTCTAAAGAAAGCCGCAATCCGTGCCTGTGTTAAGCATATAAGTGCAATGTAAAAAACTAACCGGTATAAAAATGACTAAATATATGAAGGATTTTTACAGCTGGGCGCGAGAACAGATCAAGCTATTAAAGAAAGGTCAATTTGACAAATTAGACGTACCAAATTTAATCAGGGAGTTAAAAACCAAGGGAAGAAGTGAAGAGCAGGAACTCGAAAGACGATTAACTTTATTGTTAGTTTATCTTTTGAAATGGAAGCACCAACCGGCAAAAAGAAAAAAAAGCTGGAAATTGATGATTCAGGAAGAGCGTACAGAATACGGACATGTGTTAAAAGAAAACAACGGCCTAAAATCACAATTGGAAAATATTTTAAGCAATGCTTACGATCTAGCTAGAGTAAAGGCGGCAAAAAAAACAGGGTTAAACATCAATACATTTGAAATAACATGCCCTTGGGGGCTCGATGATATAACAGATGATGATTTTTACCCTAAACAATAGGCTGTGGCTAATCGAAATTTAAAACTATCAACAGAACTGGAACACCATCCATAATACTATCTTGAACATTCCAAAAATCTCTGGATACGTCAATCATGTATAAAACCCACATCGCCCATCAGGCCTACGATTTCAAAACCTTGCGCAACCTGATGGCTAAGGCCACACCGGCACGCTCGGGCGATTACCTGGCCGGTGTGGCTGCCGTCGATAATCTTGAGCGGGTCGCCGCCCAGTGGGTGCTTGCCGATGTGCCGCTAAAACGGTTTCTTAATGAAGCGCTGGTGCCTTATGAACAGGATGAAGTCACCCGTTTGATTATTGACGAGCACGATAGCGCGGCTTTTGCGGCCATCAGTCATCTGACGGTCGGCGATTTCCGTAACTGGCTGCTGTCCGAGCAGGCGACAACAGCAACGCTAACCGCGATAGCCCCAGGTGTGATGCCGGAAATGGCGGCCGCTGTGTCCAAAATTATGCGTATCCAGGACTTGATTCTGGTCGCTAAAAAATGCCGTGTTATTACCAGCTTCAGGAACACGATTGGCCTGGAAAACCGCTTGTCCACACGGTTGCAACCCAACCATCCTACCGACAATCCGGCCGGTGTTGCCGCCAGCCTGCTGGATGGCTTACTGTACGGTTGCGGCGATGCGGTTATCGGCATTAACCCGGCTTCAGACAATCTCGAGGCAACTTCGCGCTTGCTGCACATGCTGCACGATGTGATCGAACGCTATCAAATTCCGACGCAATCCTGTGTGCTGGCGCATGTGACCACAACCTTGAAAGCGATAGAGCAGGGCGCACCTGTCGATTTGGTGTTTCAATCCATAGCCGGGACTCAAAAAGCCAATGACAGCTTCGGCATCAACCTGGATTTATTACAGGAAGCGCATCTTGCCGCTCTGGAATTGGGGGGTGGAACGTTAGGCGATAACTGCATGTATTTTGAAACCGGACAAGGCAGTGCGCTGTCTGCCAATGCTCATCACGGATTGGATCAGCAAACCTGCGAAGCCAGAGCTTATGCGGTCGCGCGTAAATTTAAACCGTTGCTGGTCAATACCGTGGTCGGTTTTATCGGCCCGGAATATCTTTACGACGGCAAACAGATTATCCGCGCCGGTCTGGAAGATCATTTTTGCGGCAAATTACTGGGCTTGCCGATGGGTTGCGATGTCTGTTACACCAACCACGCCGAAGCCGATCAGGATGATATGGACATGCTGCTGACCCAATTGGCTGTCGCTGGTGGCACGTTTATTATGGGCGTCCCCGGCGCTGACGACGTGATGCTGAATTATCAATCCACGTCGTTCCATGATGCGCTTTATCTGCGCCAAGTGCTGGGATTGCGACCCGCGCCAGAGTTTGAGCTATGGCTGCAACAACACGGTATTTTTAATGCCGACAATCAGTTGCAACATCTGACTGATGTGCCGGCGTTGTTTAAACTTTCTTTGTAACTATTCAGCCACAGATTGCACAGATGAACACTGATAAACTGAAATATAAAGAATTTACTTATCTGGTTATCGTAACTGCTTATGCTTTTTATAATTGGCCAAAGCAAGCTTTGGACTCCAGAATGTGGGCCGTTGGAGTTCAAAGCTAGCTTTGAACGAGCATCAAATAGGGTGGGTAGTTACTGGTTATCAAGAGTTTATATCGTATTTACAAATGCAATCTGTAGCTGAATAGTTACACCTTCTTAACAAACACTGAGCGAATAAGGTGATGAGCAATATTAATGAACCCACGATTGCCCAAGATCCATGGCACAGCCTGAAACAATTCACTCCGGCGCGTATCGCTTTGGGACGGGCGGGAATAAGTCTGCCGACACGCGCCTGTCTGGATTTTCAGCTGGCGCATGCGTTGGCCCGCGATGCGGTCAACATCCCGCTGGATTTTGCAGGACTCGAACAACGCTTGAATGTGCGGGGCTATCAAACGCTGACTTTGCAAACCCAGGCAGAAAATCAGTCGGTGTATTTGCAGCGCCCCGATCTTGGACGCCTACTAAGCGCGTCGGCTACGGCCTGTTTGCATAACAGCCCAGTAATCCCGACCGACGCGGTTGTCGTTGTTGCCGACGGTTTATCGTCTACAGCCATTGAACATCACGCTGAACAGTTCCTGAGTTTATTGCTGCCCGAACTGCAACAAAAGGGCTACAGACTGCCTCCGGTGTGTCTGGTAAAACACGGGCGTGTAGCGATTGGCGATGCTATCGCGGAACACTATGCAGCCAGTCTGTGTATAGTATTGATTGGTGAAAGGCCGGGCTTAAGCTCGCCCGACAGTATGGGTATTTACTTCACCTATCAGGCCAGATCAGGCATAAGCACCGATGCTGACCGCAATTGCATTTCCAATATTCATAACAACGGACTGAGTTATCAGCAGGCGCTAAAGAAATTGTTGTTTTTAATTGATGAGGCCGAAAAATTGCAGCTTTCGGGGGTTAATTTGAAAGATGAAACTACAGATACTGAATCGAATAGTCAGTTGGAACAGGCTAATTTTTTACTGGACTGAACTATTACAAGTGAACACAGGGCTAGGTTTTCAAATATTTCCCTCAACCCTCCGAATGACTGGTTGTAACAGACGGCTGCCATGAATAACAGCTACTACCAATGCTCGTTCCGGCTCAATTTGATAAATGACCCGGTAGCTATAAACAAACCGCTCTCGGATGTTTTTACGGCCAATTTCAGGAACCACCCGGCCCATTTCAGGATTTAACGGTATAGACTCGGCGGTGCTGACAATTTTTGACGCAACAATTTGCGAAAACCACGGAGAGTCACGCTCGATGTAAGTCGCGATGGACTCAATATCTTCAATGGCTTCTGGCGACCACTCTAACCAACAAGCCATTTATTTAAACGCTTTTTAACTTCTTCATGCGGAACCGCGCCTTCAGACTCAACCCTTTCAAGACCACGATTAACTTTTTCGAGGACATATAAATGGTACTGAATATCTTCAAAGTTTACGTCATCGGCAAGCGCCTCCAGCATAGATGCCACTTCCGCTTTAGGACTGCTCATAATGATCTCCATTGGTGATGATTCGTCTAACTACGTTGCCTGATTGTACCCCAATAAAATAATGATTCAAATTTGAACAGATTCGTCAAAACCGGCTCCCAAACCATATCAACCCAATCACAAGTTATATCGAGTATTTTATAGGGCCAAAGACAGCATATACGCTATCGTAGCAATCGAAAGGTACGCATAGCGGACCCTACAAGGCTGGCGCTAAAGAAATTGCTGTTTTTAGTCGATGAGGCCGAAAAATTACAGCTTTCGGGTGTTAATTTGAAAGATCAAACCACTGACACCGAACCGAATGATCGGCTGAAACAGGGTAATTTTTTACTGGATTGACATTTTCTGCGCTAATGTTTTCACAAAACCCGTAGATAATCTAACAACGCTGAATGACAGTTTATCGCAGTGTGGCGAATCCCCTTATAGCTTTTAGCACAGCAAACCAGATTTTTCGAGATCGTGATGTGATACGTTAGACTTTAAGGTACGCGTAGTGTACCTTATCGGGCTTGTCAATTTACCTCATTGGAGTAACCCCACTTGCCTTTTGACTTAAAAACTGCCATCACTTTGGGGACACGGCGTTATTTAGCTCCTACGGTCGTCGTCATCTTGTTGCTTGCGGGTGGCATGAGGTACGTGTTTACCGAGTACAAAATTCTCGCGAATGAAAAGGAGCAACTTGCGACAGACCGGAAAGCGCTCTATGACGAACGAGTGCTCTCTGAAAGAACTCGTGCCGATGCATCAGTTGCATTGATTGCGCAAAAGATCGAAATTGAGAAGCGTGAATTTATCCTGAAACAACTCGAAGGTCAGAACAAAGAACGGCTTGTAGTGCTTCAGCAACGAACAACCGAGTATGAAACCGCTTTTGAAAAGTTGCAGCAGGCACAGTCAACCGTTAGCCAAAGTCAGCGACAGAAAGAAGTCGAAGAGACGCTTCAGAAGTTGATGGCGGAATTTTCAGCAATGGGTGTTGACCTGAACACTCAACTACGATGTGGCGACTCTGAAGGCTTGATGAGGTTTAACTCCGCAAAGGCTAAATTCGCCGAAATTTATACATTGGCTGAGGCCAATGGTTTGGTTAAGCGATTCAACCATTTCTTCTTTAAGAACGGTCAGCACCTTATTTTCGTTGAATGTGAAAAATAGCCAAGGTCGGGCATAAAAAGCATACCCGACAAGGCTGTGCTGAGTTGTAGTGGTTAAGATTATTTCCCCTTTACCGATGGCTGCGGTTCGAGTTTCCATATATCCCGGTTATATTCGCCAATCGTCCTGTCGGTAGAAAACTTGCCGCTGTTCGCACAATTCAAGATGCTCATTTTGGTCCAATGATCGTTATCCCGATAAGCGTCTTCAACGCGTTTTTGGGCATCGATAAAACTTCTAAAATCGGCAATCGTCATCCAGGGGTCGTGCGGGCTTTTTATCGAGTTGATCAGGTCGTCGAATATGCCCGGTTCGAACTGGTTAAAATAGCCGGATTCCAGCAGATGCATGACCTGCTGCAAGTCTTCATCCTGGTCGATCATTTCAAGCGGATCGTAGTGGGCTCGTCTGGCTTCGATTTGCTCTTCGGTTAAACCGAACAGGAAGAAATTTTCATCGCCCACTTCTTCGCGTATTTCAATGTTCGCGCCATCCAATGTGCCGATGGTGATCGCGCCGTTCATCATCAGCTTCATGTTGCCGGTGCCTGAAGCTTCCTTTCCGGCGGTGGAAATTTGTTCGGATAAATCAGCGCCGGGGCAGATTTTTTCCATCGCTGAAACGCGGTAATCCGGCAAAAACAGCAAGGTCAGTTTATCGCCTACGTCGGGATCCGAATTGATAATCTGGGCGACATTATTGATCAGCTTGATGGTTTTTTTCGCCATGCGATAACCGGGAGCCGCTTTGCCGCCGATTAACACGCATCTTGGCACCCGGTCGGCGTCGCCTTTTTTAATGCAGTTATAAAGATGGATGACATGCAGGACATTGAGTAGTTGGCGCTTGTATTCATGAATGCGCTTAACCTGCACATCGAATATCGCATCGACATTAAAATGCAGTTCCGAGTCGTGTTTGTGTTTTTTATAGTCGATCAAGCGCTGTTTTGCCGCCTGTTTGATGGCGTGCCAGCGTTGCCGGAATTGCGCGTTGTCGGCGTAGGGCTCCAGTTTTTTCAGTTGCGATAAATCGGTAACCCATTTGTCGCCGATTGTTTCCGTTATCAGTTTTGCCAGCTCGGGATTGCAGGCGGCCAACCAGCGCCGTGGCGTCACGCCGTTGGTTTTGTTGTTGAACTTATGCGGCCACAAGGCGTAAAAGTCGCTGAATAAGTCTTGCTGCAATAATTGGGAATGTAACTGGGCAACGCCGTTCACGGAAAAGCTGCCGACGATAGCCAGATGGGCCATTCTTACCCGCTGCTGATCGCCTTCTTCAATGATGGACATCCTGCTTAAACGCTCGCTATCGGCAGGCCAGCGCATCGCCACTTCAGCCATAAATCGGGCGTTGATTTCAAAAATGATTTCCATCAGTCGAGGCAATAACCGTTGCATCAAGCTGACCGGCCATTTTTCCAACGCCTCGGGTAACAAGGTGTGGTTGGTATAGGCCATGGTGTTTTTGGTGATCGCCCATGCTTTGTCCCAAGTCAAACCGTGCATGTCCATCAGCAGGCGCATCAGTTCGGCAATCGCAATGCTCGGGTGGGTGTCGTTTAACTGGAAGCAGCTTTTTTCGGCGAAGCGGCTGAAATCATTGCCATGAACACCGCCAACCCAGTGCGCAAGAACATCCTGCAAACTGGCGGAAGCCAGGAAATATTGTTGCCGCAATCTCAGCTCTTTGCCGTTTTCATTGGCGTCATTGGGGTACAGCACCATGGTGATGTTTTCGGCCGTATTTTTTGCCGCGACGGCTTCTGCGTAATCGCCGGCATTAAACTCATCCAGGTTGAATTCTTCGGTAGCCACCGCTTTCCATAGCCTCAAGGAGTTGACGGTTCCGTTTTGATAGCCGGGTATCGGCGTGTCGAAAGGCACTGCCAGTACATGGCTGGTGGACATCCAGCAATGCCGCTGATTGCCGTTTTCGTCGGTTTGAATTTCGGTATGGCCGCCGAATTTGATGCAATGCGAATATTCCAGCCGTTCGATTTCCCAGACATTGCCGTGACGCAGCCAATGGTCGGGTTTTTCGACCTGCTCGCCATTGACGATAGTTTGGGTAAACATGCCGTATTCATAACGCAAACCATAGCCGATAACCGGCAGCTGCAAGGTTGCGCAACTGTCTATAAAGCAGGCGGCAAGACGGCCCAGACCGCCGTTGCCCAGCCCCGCATCCTGTTCGCTGCTGATCAGTTCTTCAATGGCAATGCCGAGATCGTACATGGCCTGGGTCACGGTATCGGTTACGCCCAGGTTAAGCATGGCATTGCTCAAAGTCCGGCCCATCAGGAATTCCATGGACAGATAATAGCCCCGTCTGCAATCATTGCTTTTATAGGTTTGGTGGGTGACTTTCCAGCGCTCCATCAAGCGGTCGCGAATCGCCTGTGATAAGGCTTCCCCTGCATAATAAGGCGAGCGGCAGTTTTCATCCCGGCCCAGCAAATGGACATAATATTGTTTGAAGTCATCAATAAAATCCGTTTTTTTTCGACCCTGTTCAGGGAGCTTGGTGATTGATGGCTTGGGTTTACTGATTACAAATTTGTTAGTGGGCATTGTTTATTCCTGAATAAATTAATCTTCTCTCGTTCACACATGCTGCGTGGGAATGCAGTATCAGCGCGCTGCGCTGTGTGAAACAGTTCGGCACGGCTGTAGTTGTGGTATTGTGGGACGCGGCGCGTCCTGGATGCATTCCCACGCAACGCGTGGGAACGAGAAATTCGATATGTCTGGTTACGCTGCTACGCTTATCCGTTTTTCAAACTCATCCAAAGGCATCGGCTTGCCGAACAGAAAGCCTTGATAGGCGGAACATCCAAGTTGCTTTAGACAAGTGAATTGCTGTTCAGTTTCCACGCCTCCGCCAATCACGTTGACTCCCAGTTTATTAGTCATGTCGATGATGGTTTTTACGATCATTGCATCGCAACTGTCGATGGCGATATCGCGCATCAGAAACTGGTCGATCTTTAGCTGGTCTATAGGCAATTTCTTTAGATGACTCAACGAAGAATAACCCGTGCCGAAATTATCCATTGAAAACCGGACGCCGAGCTGTTTTAGCTTCTCCATTTTTTCGATGGTGTTGGCGATGTCGTGCAGCATCAGGCTTTCAGTCAATTCCAGTTTAAGCAGTGCTGGGTTGATGCCGGTTTTTTTCAGCAGTTGGCGCAACTGTTCAGCAAACTCAGGATGGCTAAATTGCCGGGGGCTGATGTTGACGGCGAGCGATAAATTTTTTTTAAGCGGATCGTTCTGCCATAGTTTGAGTTGTTTACAAGCGGTTTGCAACACCCATGCACCTATGGGCAGGATCAAAGCTGTTTGCTCGGCGATGGGAATGAATTGTTCAGGGACAATCAGGCCGTATTGCGGATGCTCCCAGCGCAGCAGAGCTTCAGCTCCAAGGATTTGACTGTCACGGTCTACCTGGATTTGATAGTAAAGCTTGAGTTGGCGCTTTTCTAACGCAAAAGGTAACTCTGATTCCAGCGGCATCCGGCCATGTTCATGATCGGTTCCTATTTCTAGGGGCGTTGAGATTGTCTTGCCGTACCAAGCAAGGTCGTGGAGTTTAAACAGACGTTTGGTCAGTTTATTGGTGATCAGTTTGCGTCCATCCCTATCCTTTAACAGAATAGTATTTGGTATCGCATCAATTAGCTGGGTAAGTTGGCTGTTAAAAACATGTAGTTTGTCCGCGTTCTTTTGTAAGATTTGCAGCGTCCTACTGTGTTTTTTAGTTAAGGCGTATTGATTTTGCCTGACATGTGCAGCTGTTTTTTTTAATTTTTTTGTCATAACTTTTTCGCAAGGAATAGGGTTGTCATCGGTAGTTTGATCGGCATATAAAGTGTTCATAATTAAAACTCATCCCAATCACAATTGCCGTTTGCAATAGCAAAAGCCAGCTGTTGCGGTTTCGATTGGGCTGTTGCTGCATTTTCAAGACTGTACAGGGCATTACTGCCCCCGGTTTTTATGGTGTCCCAGATGATGTGTTCTTTATGTTCCCGGTGATCGCGTAACCGTTGGAGTTCCGGCGCTACGGCGACCGCGTCTTCAATCGTATAAACAGCGTTGCGGTCGGCCGAGGCAGACTTGTCAGCTATTTTAAAACCGCTGACCGTGACGACCAGGTTTTGCGCCTGCTCTTCCAACGATCCCGCCGTGGCGGCGGCTTGTTCCACCAAGGCGGCATTCTGTTGGGTCACATCATCTATTTGGCCGATGGCTAGATTGACCTGCTCGATACCGGCGCTTTGTTCAACTGAGGCAGCGGTTATTTCCGACATCATGCCGGTGACACCATGGATGGCGCTGAGGATTTCTTCCATGGTGGTACCAGCCTGTGCAGCCAGCTTGCTGCCGTCATCGATCTTTTCTACCGAATCTTCAATCAGGATTTTTATTTCTTCTGCGGATGCGGCGGCGCGTTGTGCCAGATTTCGCACTTCGCTGGCTACGACCGCAAAACCTTGACCGTTTGTACCGGCATGGGCGGCTTCAATGGAGGCGTTGAAGGCGAGGATATTGGTCTGGAAGGCGATGTCGTCTAGTACCGTAACGATCTCCTCGATCTTCTGTGAAGATTCTTTTATCGCATTCATAGTACTAACGACTTGACCGACCACGACACCGCCCTGGCTGGCTATTTCGGCTGCACCAATGGTCAGCAGATTGGCCTGTTTGGCGTTTTCGCTATTGGCTTGTACGGTAGAGGTCAGCTGATGGATGCTGGCGGCGGTTTCTTCCAGGCTTGCAGCTTGCAATTCGGTGCGGCGCGACAAATCATGATTGCCGGAAGCAATTTCTTTGGCACCGTTGTTGATGCAGTCGGTGGCATCCTTGATTTGATGAATGATCTGCTCGAGTTTTGCCACCGTGGTATTGGCGTTGTCCTTAAGTTGCCCGAACGTGCCTTCATAATAATTGTCGATGGTTTCGGTCAGGTCGCCGCGGGACAGAGCAGCCAGTACACGCGCCACTTCATTGAGGCCGGTTTCGCTGGTATACAGCATCTGGTTCAGGCCTTCGCCCAGCTCACGCAGAAAGCCGGATTTGTCATGGATGTCGAAGCGTTTGGAAAAATCGCCCATGCTGGCGGCAACCACGATGGTGGACACTTCTTTTTCGACGGCGACTTCGGCGGTGCGGTCATGCCATTCGGTGACGGTGCCGATACGTTCACCTTGTTGGTTGATGACCGGGTTGGCGACGACCATCATGGTGCGGCCGCCCAGTTCGATGTCTTCGCTGTGAGCGCCGGTTAAGTCGGCGACAAGTTCCGCCCGCTGTGCCGGATTTTGGTAAAAATCATCCATGCTGCTGCCGATCAGGGCTGTGGTTGAGAAGCTGGGTATCTGCTGGCGAATTTTTGCTTCTATTTTACTGAACGCGCTAACCACCGATTTGTTGACGTAAATGATGTTGCGGTCATTGTCCGCAATCATGATGCCGATGCTGGTGTTGTCCAGGGCCATTTTGATGCGCAGGATTTCTTCTGCCGCTTTATGTTCCGCCGTTCTGCGGGCCAACAGTTTTTGCTGCATGTTTTTTATCGCATGCAACAGGCTGTCTTTGTCGTCCTCATCCAGCTGGATAGACCGGGACAAATCGCCTGCGGCAATTTCCTTGGCGATGCCTTTGGCATAGAGAGGATCGATGCCGATTTGCTTACTGAGATGGCGGGTTAAAAAGAAAGCGATACCTAACGCCAGGGATATAATTGCAAGCGACATCGTCCATAACACCGCAGAAACCTGGTGTGTGGTTTCGGTAATGTTGTTGACGTGATACTTGGCGGCGTTGACCTCAGTATTCCTGAGTTTGATCATTTGCGAGGACAATTTGTACGACTCATGATCGAAGTCATGCATGATGGCATTGCCGCCTTCCAAGCCTTCATTGGTATAAGCTGAGGCCATGCGCTTGCCGTCCTGATAAAACAGGTCGAAGTTCGCCTCCAGTATGTCCACTTCCTTGAGTTTTGCGCTGTTGCCAATATGCTGACGGAACTGCAGCAATCCCTGCTTGAAATCCTGGACGGATTTTTCCGCATCGTCATAGCCCGCAGGAGAATGGGAGGCCGAAACGTCGGATAAGAATTGATGCACCAGCACAATATCGCGCGCCATTTGTCCCATCAGCAGGGCATTGGGCAACAGGGTATTGTTGATCTCGGTCAGGTCGCGCTCTGTGTTAGATAAATTAATTAGACTCGATGCAGAAATGACCGTCATCAAGCTGATGATGGCAAGAAAACCTAGCAGTATGCGGGCTTTGAAACTGATATAGTTAAGCATTTTGAACCTCTTTAGAGTGCGGTTTGTGTAAAGTCACGCTAATTAACGGCATGCAGTTTGGCTGTTGATTTATGCACTACGGTTTGAAAATTATCCGGGTTTTTTGCACCCATTCGCTGGTTAATAAAGAAACTGTTGCCGGTGACCTTTTTAGCCATTTTTTTCGCCTCGGAGGCCAAATCGGCTATATCGACATGAGACTGGCACAGACTGGTTGATACAGGATCTACCAGTCCGATGGACAGACTGACCAGTGGGAAAAAGCATTGTTCTCCGGTCCTGTTTTCAGTATGAATGCCGCCGGCTTTTATATCTTGGTCGTTGTAATAGGCCGGGACGGTATTCTTAAAGGTTTCCAGTATGTTCTCGCAACGCCTCAGCCAGTCATTGCAGGTGAAAATCACAATAAAATCATCGCCGCCGATATGACCGACCACGCCGCTCTCTGCCGGGATGTGATTTATCAACGTATTGGCAACGGCTTTGATGATGTCGTCGCCCGCATCGTAGCTGTAAACATCGTTAAAGGGTTTGAAGTTATCAAGATCGAAGTAGCCGAAACTAAACGGTACTTTGCTCGCCAGTAATTGATTGACCTGGTTATTGATTGGAACGCTGCCCGGCAATAGCGTCAGGGGGTTGGCGTGTTTGGCATTATCGATTTGCTGACGGGTGAATTCGGCGAGTAAATCCAGCAGCGTGCCTACGCCCATATATTCCCCGTTATGGGTGATGATAAAAGCCGGGTCATTGGTCATTAAGGAGGTCAGCTGCTTGCTGACCAAATCAATCGGCATGTTGTGGTCGATGCATAACGGGGTATTTTCGATAAAGGTTTTTATCGGGTTTTTTCCGTGCAGGTCGATGCCGTATCGGCTGGAGAATAGTTTGGTAAGGAACTTGTCGCGAAAAATAATGCCGGAAGCCATATTGTCATCAACCAACGGCAGGATGGTGAGTTCGCTGTTGTGGTGAAACAGACTCATCACCTCACTGATGCAGGTTTTTGCTGAAATAGGCGTGATGTCCCTGATGATATGCACCGCGGTTGTGGCGTTATTAAAGGGGACGGTTTTGTAATCCTTAGCGTGGTCGATAGTAAATACAGTGCTGTCGATTTTCTCTACGGGAATAGCCGATGGCCTGGCAAAATAATAGCCTTGGGCATGGGTGATGCCGAGCTTTTCTATGGCTTTAAATTCATCTTCAGTTTCGATGCCTTCGGCAATGACGCTGCAATTGAGCGAGACGGCCATGCTTTGGATAGATCGAACAAAATTAAGCTTGACCGGGTCGTCATGAAGGCCATGAATAAAGTGTTTATCTATTTTTACGTATTCAGGCAGTAGTTCCGCCCATAGTCTTAAACCTGAATAACCAGCGCCCAAGTCGTCAAGGGCAATCTCAAAGCCCATGCTTCGGTAGTGTTTGGCCGAGGCACGCATGATTTCGTAATTATCGGCGGGTTTGTGTTCGGTTAATTCAATGACCACAGAGCGCGGGTTGACGCCGTATTGGTCTAGCAATCTGAGTGTTTCGCCTTTTTTAAATTCCGGTTGCAGCAGCACCAAAGGACTGGCATTAATAAACAGCTTTTCTTTAATGCCCAGATCGGCGTAGCGTTGTATGGTTATCTCCCTGCAAAGGAATTCGAGCCTGGTGCTTAAATCAAATTGCTCGGCAGTGGTAAACAAGTTAAACGGACTATGCAATGGATTATCGGATGGACCTCGGATTAGCGCTTCGTAGCCCATTATTTTCTTTTGAGCCAACGAAACAATAGGCTGGAAATGCGGCGTTAATAGCTTGCCATCAAGGATAGTGATTATTTCTTTACGTAGATCCGGCATCTGATAGATCCCCTAATCATGTTGAGGTTAACATCAGAATAGAGGGCTTTTATGACGTGGATATTTCCTTAAGATGACATGATTATTTCCACTCATCACAAAAAAATAGATAAATGATGCAGCTTATTGAAATGTAGGTGAATTAAGTTTTACTGCGGCATTTATTCTTGTGGTTCCCACGCGGAGCGTGGGAACCACAAGTAAAAAAATCAGTTGGATATGATATTTATGAGCTACCGTAGGAGCGGGCCGCGCCCGCGACATTGAGACAGCGATTTATAAATTGTGCTCCATCATCGCGGGCATGGCCCGCTCCTACAACGCTTAACTTATTGGCATTGACCCTATACGCTCGGCAACTGCTCCGGTAGGAGAGGGATGTTGCGCTTCGCGCTGAATAGTCACGAACCATTTAGGTTAAAATTCTTCCCAATCCGTAGCATTAACGGTTGCTAATGATGTTGTGGCAGTTATTGTATGAGGAACAATGCGGTAAAAACTGCCTGGGTTGTCATCCACTTTAAAACTGCTTACCGTGACCACCAGGTTTTGCGACTGTTGTTCCAGCGATTCCGCTGCCGCTGCGGCTTGTTCTACCAAGGCGGCATTTTGTTGAGTCACATCATCCATTTGAGCAATGGCTTGATTGACTTGCTCGATGCCGGAACTTTGCTCAGCTGAGGCTGCGGTAATTTCGGCCATCATCTCCGTAACGCCACGAATGGAGCTGACAATTTCTTCCATGGTCAGCCCCGCCTGGGCGACCAGCTTGCTGCCGCCAGAGACTTTGTCTACCGAATCGTTAATCAGGTCTTTAATTTCCCCGGCAGCCGTCGCGGCGCGTTGCGCAAGATTGCGAACTTCTATAGCCACGACGGCAAAGCCCCGGCCTTGCTCGCCGGCGCGGGCGGCTTCTACCGCAGCATTCAGCGCAAGGATGTTGGTCTGGAAAGCGATCTCGTCGATCACCGCGATAATATCCCCGATTTTACGCGAAGATTCATTGATTTCACCCATTGTCGCAATGACTTGACCGACCACGTTAACGCCTTTGCCCGCGATGTCCGTCGCGTCAACGGCAAGCTGGTTGGCATGTTGGGCGTTTTTGGCGTTATGCTGCACGGCTGAGGTCAGTTCTTCCATGCTGGCGGCGGTTTGTTCCAGGCTCGCGGCTTGCTGTTCAGTGCGATGTGACAGGTCATTATTGCCGGAAGCGATTTCTTTAGTCCCGATGTCAATGCCGTCAGCGGCGTCCTTGATTTGGCTGATAATGTCTTTCAGTTTTTCTACCGTGGTATTGGAATCATCCTTGAGTTGGCCGAAAGTGCCGGAATAGTCGTTACTGATGGTTTCGGTAAGGTCGCCACGGGACAGGGCATTGAGCACGCGCACGACTTCGTTAAGACCGGTTTCGCTGGTGTACATAAGTCGGTTTATGTCTTCGCCCAGATGACGCAAAAAGCCTTCCTTGCCATCCAGGTCGAAACGCATACTGAAGTCACCCATTGCTGCTGCTCCTACAATCGCCGCTACCTCATTTTCGGCTATTACCTCGTCGGTGCGGTCGTGCCATTCAGCCACCGTACCCAATCGCTGGCCTTGCTCATTAATGACCGGGTTTGCAATCACAACCATCGAGCGACCGCCTACCATCATGCTGGCCTCATAGGTGCCGGTTAACGAGGTAAGCATTTTTGCCTGATTCGAGGGGTTTTCGTGAAAATCATCCATTTTGGCGCCGACCAGACTATTGATAGAGAATTTCGCGAATTGCGGACTGATTTCTGCTTCAGTTTTGGCGAGGATATTGATCACTTCTTGATTCGTATAAATGATGTTGCGGTCGTTATCTGCAATCATGACGCCGGTGCTGACATTGTCCAACGCAATCTTGACGCGCAAAGTCTCATCAGCCGCTTTACGATCCGCCGTTATGCGCTCCAGCAGTTGCTGCTGCATGTGCTTCATCGCATATAACAAGCTGCTGCTGTCTTTTTCCTTAACCTGAATATCCCTAGTTAAGTTGCCCCCGGCAATTTCCATGGCTATCCCTTTGGCAAAATAAGGATCTATGCCCAATCGCTTATCCAGGTAGTGTGTTAAGTAGAAGGCGATGCCGAGCCCCAGGCTGATGCCGGTCAACGATATAACCAACATGATCATAGTCGCATACTTGGTTGATTCAACGATGGCATGGGCGTTATTTTTTGCGTCGTTCACACCCTGATTTTTAATTCTATTCAGTTGTGTGCGTAAGTTTTTCGCCAATTTATTGAAGTCTTTTAAGACCAGATTGCCGGCATCAACTCCTTCATTAGCATAGACTGTGGTCATGCGTTTGCCTTCGCTGAAATACCAGTCAAAGCCGGTCTCAAGAGCGGCCAATTCTTTCAGTTTTTGTTCGGGTGTAGCGACGTTATTTAATGTTGTAGCATGGCCGTTTTTATTAGCCTCCGATTCCGGGGTTATTTTTACCGATTTTTCTTTGTCTAAAACTTCACGGAACTGCGCGATGCCCTGTTTAAAGTCTTCGGCGGCTCTTTCCGCATCCTGTAAACTGTCAGGATCCTGGCTGATTGAAGCTTGGGTGAACAGTTGTTGCACTTGTACGGTATAAGTTGCCATACGCTCTGCCAACAGCGCATTGGGTAGAAAAGTATCATCCACTTTCGCCACATCGCGCTGAGTCTGCGAAAAATTAAACAAACCCACAGCAACAATGCCTATCATCAAGCTTATGATGGCAAGAAAACCGAGCATTATGCGGATCTTGAAACTTATGTAACCAAACATTTAATATCCTTTTTTAGATGTTATTGCCTCGTTCCCACGCTTTCGAGACTGTGAAAGTATTCGTTTTTAGAAAAAATTAAAGCCTCTTTCGCATGGCAACGTGAAGAAATGGGGTATCTGCGTTTAAGGGTTAATTAACGGCGTGTAGTTTTGCGACTGATTTATGCGCAAAAGATCGAAAGTTGTCCTGGCTTTTTGTTGCTACTCGATGGTTAATAAAGAAGCTGTTCCCTTCAATCTTTTTGGCCTGTTTTTTTGCTTCGGATGCCAAGTCGGCTATATCGACATGAGATTGGCACTGGCTGGTTGAGTCGGGGTCTACGAGGCCTACTGACAGGCTTATCATAGGAAAAAAGCATTTTTCTCCGGCCCTGTTTTCAGTATGGATACCGCCTGTTTTTATATCTTTATCTTTGTAATAGTTGGGGACGGCTTTTTCAAAGGCATGCAGGATATTTTCACAGCACGATAACCAGTCATTCCCTAAGAAAATGACGATAAAATCATCCCCGCCTATGTGACCGACCAAGCCGCTTTCTGCGGGAATATGCTGAGTCAGTGTATTGGCAACCGCTTTAATAATATCGTCGCCGGCACTGTAGCCATACACGTCATTAAAAGGTTTGAAGTGATCAAGATCAAAGTAGCCGAAACTGAAAGGTATTTTGGCTGCCAGTAACTGGTTGATCTGCTCATTGATGGGAACGCTACCCGGCAATAAGGTAAGCGGATTAGCGTGTTTGGCATTATGGATTTGTTGACGGGTGATTTCTTCAAGCAAATTCAGGATCGTTCCTATGCCGACATATTCCCCGGCATCGGTAATAATAAAAGCCTGATCATTGCGCATGGTCGAGGTCAGTTGTTTACTGACTGACTCAATGGCTGTGCTTTGATCGAAACTTAACGGCGTTGTTTCTATAAATGATTTTATGGGTTTTTTTCCATGCAACTCGATGCCATAGCGATTGGAAAATAGTTTGAACAGAAAGTGGTCGCGAAAAATAATGCCGGAAGCCTCGTTGTTATCAACCAAAGGCAGAATAGTTAAGTCGCTGTCGCTATGAAATAAATGCATGACATCACTGATAGCGGTTTCTGCTGAAACAGGCGTTATAAATTTAGCGATATGAGCGGCTCTTATAGCGTTAAATTGATTGGGCTGGCTGCTGATAATAAATAAGGATTTATCAACTTTTTCTACAGGAACAGCCGATGGCCGGGCAAAATAATAGCCTTGGGCATGAGTGATGCCCAGTTGTTCTACCGCTTTATATTCATCTTCTGTTTCGATGCCTTCAGCTATCACGCTGCAATTGAGCGAGCTGGCAATATTTTGAATGGATCGGACAAAGTTCAGTTTGACCGGGTCATTATGAATGCCTTGAATAAAGTGCATATCTATTTTGACATATTCAGGCTGTAACTCCGACCAGAGCCTTAGTCCCGAGTAGCCTGCGCCTAAATCATCAATCGCTATTTCAAAGCCCATTTTTCTGTAATGGGTGACCGCTTCAAGCATTAATTGAAAGTCATCAGTCGGTTGGTGTTCTGTTAATTCAATAACAATTGAGCGTGGATCAACGCCAAATTGATTCAGAAGTTTTAGTGTTTCGCCTTTTTTGACGTCAGGCTGTAACAATACAGAAGGGCTTACGTTAATAAACAGCTTCTCTTTGATATTTAAGCTGGCGTAACGTTTTATCGTGGCTTCCCGGCAGATATACTCGAGTTTTGCGCTTAAATCAAAACGTTCGGCCGTATCAAACAAATTAAACGGACTGTGCAACGGGCTATCGGAAGGGCCGCGGATTAAGGCTTCGTAGCCCATGATTTTCTTTTGTGACAAAGAAACAATAGGCTGGAAATGAGGTGTTAACTGCTTGTTATTGAGTATTTTTATGAGTTCGTTGTGCAGTATCGACATGTAATATTCTGACCATAAGAGTTGGTGATTTTCAATTAGAATATGACAAGTTCGTTACGTGAATGTGACGAGTTTGTTACCGTAGTGTGACAGCCGGAAAAATGCCGGTTTTGAATTGACAGCTTGGTTTTGAAGAGGGGAGGGCGCGTAGGGTTTATATAGTTTGATAGGTTTTTCGGGGTAAAAATATAAACCGGCAAGGGATTAAAAAAGCTTGATAGGCTGCTTTTTTTGGGAGGTAATGAAGCTCAAATATAGGCAGCCGCCTAAGAAGGGACTGCCGCTATTTCGGTAAAATGTAGGCTTATGACGCCTTTGCAAACCTTGGATTGTGGCTGTATTCCCATTGCCATGCGTGTTCTACGATGGTATCCAGGTTGAAATAGGCAGGCTGCCAGCCCAGTTCTTGTTTTATTTTGCTTGCATTGGCCACTAAGCGGGCGGGGTCGCCTAAGCGGCGACGGCCCTCCTGTACCGGGATGGTCTCCCCGGTGACCCGCCTTGCGGTTTGGATGACGCTCTCGACCGAATAGCCGTTGCCGTTGCCCAGGTTAAATGCGGAGGATTCTCCCCCCGATTGCAGGTATTGCAGAGCCAGCCAATGCGCTTCGGCCAAGTCAAGAATATGGATGTAATCGCGGATGCAGGTGCCGTCCGGGGTATCGTAATCGCGCCCGAAAACGCTGATGTGCGGACGACGACCGGAAGCCGCTTGCAGCACCAGCGGAATCAAATGCGTTTCAGGTTCGTGCCGCTCGCCCAGCAAGCCGTCCGGGTGCGCTCCGGCCGCATTGAAGTAACGTAAGCAAACCGATTTGAGGCCATAAGCGCGGTCGTAATCGGCTAACGCCTGCTCAACCATCAGTTTGCTCCAGCCATAGGGGTTGATAGGCCGCTTGGGATGCGACTCATCGATGGGGCTGTATTCCGGCTCGCCAAAGATCGCGGCGGTGGAGGAGAAAATGAATTTATCGACGCCATGCGCGCACATCGCGTTAAGCAGGTTGAGCGTGTTGACTACGTTGTTCTGGTAATACTTGGCCGGGTCTTGCATGGATTCGCCAACCTGGATGAACGAAGCAAAGTGCATGACGGCATCGAACTTGTATTTCCGAAACACCTTGTCGAGTATCTGCCGATCTGCGATGTCGCCATGCACAAACTCGCCATGCAACACCGCGTCGCGATGGCCGCTGGAAAGATTGTCCAGCGTCACCACATCGACGCCTTTCCGGCCGAGCAGCCAGACCATATGCGAGCCGATGTAACCGGCGCCGCCAACAACCAGCACAGTTTTAGGCGAGGTCATTGGCTAGTGCTCAATGTGTGAAACATTCACGGTATCCCAAATGTCTTCGATAAAATCTGTGTCCATTTTGGGCATGCCATCCTGTATCCATTGCACCAACACCTTGGCGATATTGGGATAGGTGATATGGACGGCGTGGTTGTCGTGCAGCCAGTGCTCAATAACCGAACTGTCCATGTCATGCATGATATGCCCGTAACCTAACTGCTGTAAGGCGGCGGCATTGGAGATTTGTTCCATTTGCGCATGCAGCGGTTTAGCCAGGATTTTTTTGCCCATCTGCAACGATTCGCTGGCCAGTTCAAACCCGGCATTGCTGATAATACCGGCGCAATCGTACAAGTCTTTCTGGAAGCCGTCGCGCGACAGCGGATTGCAGGTAATGTGACTGAATGTAGAAGGAACCGGTTCCGGCGAATAAAGATGAAAGTCGAAGTTTTTAAACGGCGACAACAGCCGGATGACTTCATTCTGGTCTTCAAAAGGCAGGTAGACGATGATCTTGTTTTTGACCATGCTTTTGGGCATTTCCGGCGTATCAATAATCGGCGGCAATATGGGCTGGCCGAAATGATGCCAGTGCAAGCCGACACCCACATCGGCCGGGGCAAAATGTTTCATGACCTGATCGGCGATAGGATCCGAACCTTTTCTGGGAATGTCATGATTGAACGCATATTGATGGCCGATGCCTAAAACCGGTATTTTCTGGCTCTTTGCCGCCCAAGCGGTCACTGGTTCAAAATCGCTGATCACCAGATCGTAGCCGCTTAAATCCAGAGACTTCATGTCTCTTATGAAGGTAATCGGTTTGGCGTCCAGCGCAGTTTTCAAATAACTGACTTGCCCTTTCTCGGTATGAAAAGTCAGGCCGGTACGTAACTGGTAGCCGTTAAAGACTTCCATGTCGAAATACTTATCCGCAGGGCGTCCGGTAAATTGAAAGTGAACATCAATGCCGGCGGCAGAAAGTTCTTTTGCCATGACCCGTGCGCGAGTGATGTGGCCGTTGCCGGTGCCCTGTACGCCATAAAAAATCTTCATATTACGATTTGTCCCAAACTAAAAAGTGCGGTGCTGATACCCAAAATGGCGCCTACCAAAGTGTCGGTCGGAAAATGCACGCCCAGTACCACACGGGAAAATGCAACCAATGTCGCCCAACAATAGAGCAGGATCATTAAGGGAGGTGAATAAACGCTTAGCAATGTCGCCATCATGAACGCGGCGGAGGTATGGCCGGAGGGGAAACTGAACTTATCCGACGGAGTAATGATGCTGCGGAAGTTTTGTAACGCCGCTTGCGGGCGATTGCGCCTTAAGCCGTTTTTCAGTACAAAATAAATCGGCCTTTCGATTAAAAATGCCAGCAGAATCGCTTGCAGGGTAGGGCAGGCTACGCCTTCGCGCCAATATAACAAGCCTGCGATAATCAGATACAACAAGCCATCGCCGGTTTTTGAAATATAACGGCTCGTCCTGGTCAATGCACCATGAATTCTGGCATTGATCAGCCAGGTGAACATGAAAACGTCGTATTTATGGATGGAATAGAGCAGTTTCATTTCTTTCTCCTTTTGAGGGAAGTTCTGCAAAACTTGTAGTGAGCGTTGCCGAACTAGTCGACTGCGATCTTTTGCAGGATGAAAAGCATTAGTCTTCAACGCAAAGAATAAAACTCTTCTGTGACAAAGAAATGAACGTTTGTTTACGATTTTGTGACAAAGAATTATGGCTTTTGCATAATTCCCCCTTCCGTCGGGATAGGGGATAAAATGTTTAGGTTATTTCATGCGGGTTCCCTATCGAAGCGATCGACAGATCGTTCATAAAGACGACTAAGATATACAAAACAGGAAAAAACCAAATGGACCGATTCGACAGAATATATCGATTACACAATCTATTAACCAACCGGCGCATACCGATACCGTTAACAGTCATCATGAACGAACTCGAATGCGCCAAGGCAACAGCGACGCGTTACATCGAAGACATGCGCACTTACCTTGATGCGCCGCTGGAATACGACCGGAAACTCAACGGCTATTACTACGACAGGCAACATGCAAACAAGCCCTACCAACTGCCCGGACTCTGGTTCAGCGCCGAAGAACTCAACGGCCTGCTGATCTGTCATCAAATCCTGCAAAACATCAGCCCCGGCATACTCAGCCAGCAGATAACTCAGCTGCAACAAAGAATCAACCAACTGTTCAAATTAAAGCCGCACACCCCGGTCAATATTTCACAGAAAATAAAAATCCTCTCCATCGGTCGGCGCTTAAAAGACGATGCCCAGTTCAAGAAAATAGCCACCGCCCTGTTCAACGACAAACAAATCGACATCCACTACACCGCCAGAGGCGCAAACGCCGCACAAAGCCAAAGAACAGTCTCGCCGCAGCAACTCATCTACTATCGCGATAACTGGTATCTAGCCGCCCACTGCCATCACCGGGATCAACTGCGGGTATTCGCTGTAGACAACATCGACTCAGCAAAAATACTAGATCAAACCGCCCAGCCGACCGACCCAAAACAGCTGGAACAATTCCTCACCTCGTCCTACGGCATTTTCAGCGGCACCGCAGAACACACCGCCGTACTGGAATTTACCAAAGCCAGAGCTAAATGGGTCGCCGACGAAAACTGGCACCCCAACCAGCAGGGACAATGGCTGGACAACGGCAACTACCAGCTGAGCATCCCGTTCAACGACAGCCGCGAATTGATCATGGACATCCTCAAACACGGCGCAGAAGTGGAAGTTAAATCGCCGCAGTTTTTGGTTGATGGAGTCAGGGAGCAAGTAGAAGCCATGCAAAAAATTTATAAAAAATAAAGATCAACCTCACCGTTTGAGGTTGTGGTCGTGGATAATGGGGCTAAAGTTAATCGTTAGGTGATCAAAGTGACTGGAAAGCTGTATTACAAATATTGGGGCAAGGCCGGTTCGGATGACATGCAGGCCAATAACTTTCATTTGTTGCCGTATCATTGTCTGGATGTGGCGGCAGTAGGCTGGCGATTATTGAAGCCCGACATGCCGCTTTGTAAACAATTAGCAAAGCAATTGGAAGTAGAGCCCGAATGGCTAAGAACATTATTTGTTTTCTGTCTGGCACTGCATGATCTGGGCAAATTTGCTCGAGCTTTTCAGGGCTTGAGGCAGGATTTATCAGCTGATTTGGTAAAAGCCAATTCCAGAATGTCTTATTCTGAACGACACGACAGTTTGGGCTTTTGTCTTTGGCAAGAAACACTGCAAACCAAACTGCTTGAGCAACCGCCAAGCAATGAGTCAGCAGGTAACGAATGGCTATTTCATTTAGAGCCTTGGCTGGAAATAGTCTCCGGCCATCATGGCATGCCGCCCAAAACAAATTTACGAACGCGGAATTTCTTTGAAGTTGAAGATGAGCAAGCGGCAATGGCATTTGTACAGGTTGCTATTGCACTTCTTCTTGGCGATTTCGATTTCAAACCGTTACTGGACAAGGCGCTTAAGAAACGGCTGAAACCCGTATCCTGGCAATTGGCAGGGGTCGCGGTATTGGCCGATTGGTTGGGCTCGAATCAGGATCATTTTAAATACTGCGATAAACCAAAAGATTTGAATGTGTATTGGCGTGAGATAGCTATAAAAAAAGCGGAAGACGCTGTTAATACTTTACCGAAAACACCCGATGTTGCCTCATTTCAAACTATCGAAAATCTATTTCCTTTTATTCAGCAACCTACACCGCTGCAAAAATATGCCATCAACGAACCGCTTACCGAACTACCGCAACTCTTTATACTAGAAGATGTCACCGGAGCTGGAAAAACCGAAGCAGCCTTGATTTTAACCCAACGCCTGATGGCGCAAGGCTTGGCAGATGGTTTATATATTGCCTTGCCCACCATGGCGACAGCCAATGCCATGTATAAAAGATTGGGCGATGTTTATCGCAAGTTTTATCAATCGGGCAGTGAACCGTCGCTGATTCTGGCTCACGGTGCCCGCGAGTTGTCCCAGGATTTCCAGGCTTCTGTTATTTTAGCCAAGCAGTCGATAATAGACGGCGATTATCTGAATGGAAACAATGAGGAGGATCAGGAATTAAGCGCCACCGCCTACTGCAATGCATGGTTGGCCGACAGCCGTAAAAAAGCGCTACTGGCCGATGTCGGCGTCGGCACATTGGATCAAGCTTTGTTAGCGGTTTTGCCAGCGCGTCATCAGTCGCTACGCTTGCTGGGATTGGGCCGAAAGGTATTGTTGGTCGACGAAGTCCATGCTTACGACAGTTACATGCAAAAGTTGCTGGATGCTTTGCTGGAAGCCCATGCCCGGCAAGGCGGCAGCGTGATTTTGTTATCGGCAACCTTGCCGCAAACTATGCGCGAAATCTTGGTCAACGCCTTTCATAAAGGCCTGGAGCAAGCTGCTCCAACGCTGAGCGATCCGGCTCAATATCCTTTAGCCACCCATACCCCGGCAGCAACCGTTGAACAACAGATCGATACCCGTGAAGCCGTAAAACGTATCGTCAACATTCAACGCCTGAACAGCGAAGACGAAGTGATTGCGCAAATTCAGATAGCCGTTGCTGCTGGACATTGCGTGTGCTGGATACGCAACACGGTAAAAGCCGCCAGACAGTCTTATCAAGATTTACTGGATGCCGGTATTGATGCGAATCGGTTAAGTTTGTTTCACAGCCGCTTTGCGATGATCGACCGCCAAGAAATTGAAAACCGCACCTTGCAATATTTTGGTGATGGCTCGACCCCTGAACATAGAAAAGGTCAGGTATTGATAGCCACGCAAGTGGTTGAGCAGTCGCTGGACTTGGATTTCGACGTGATGATCACCGATTTAGCACCAATCGATTTGATTATTCAGCGAGCGGGAAGATTGATGCGTCATGTCCGGGATGCGCAAGGTAACCGGATCAGACAGGAAGGCGCAAAAGACCAGCGAGGCACACCAACGCTTTATCTGTATTCACCAGAACCGATAGAAAACGCGGATGTAAATTGGCTGAAACCGGATCATGCCGGAACGCAGGCGATTTACCCGCATATTGGACAGCTTTGGTTGACGGCGAAACATTTGGTTGGGCGGGGACGATTCGCTATGCCCGATGATGCGAGATATTTAATTGAAGGCGTGTATTCGTTTGATGCCGAAGCAGACATACCGGATGTATTGTTGGACGGTTCTATGCAAGCGACAAGCAAAGCCATGGTGCAAAAAAGTATGGCTGATTTGAACGTGCTCAAACTTAATAAAGGCTATACCCGTTCCAGCGGCGATTGGGATGAGGAAACCAGAATCCCGACTCGATTAACTGAAGAAGAAACCGTCTCGGTAGCTCTGGCGATTTTAGAAAACGGCCAGCTAAAACCTTATGCCAAAGCGGAGCCTTATGCCTGGGCGTTGAGCACCGTCAAATTACCTGAACACGAATGGAAAAAAGCGCAACAGCAGATCCCGGAAAATCTGAAAAGTTTGATCGAAACCTTGAAAACCGAGCAAAAAGCATTGCGTTGGGTTGAGATATTACCGTTGGAGGAGGGGCAGCTCATCTACAGTCCGCAACATGGGTTTGTAGGGTAAATCCCCACGGGTGTGGGGAACGAATTAATTTATTCTATCAAGAAAGAGATAGAATCGGTTCATCCCCACGGGTGTGGGGAATATATAGTTTAAGTGATTTTATATTTTTTAGAAAGAGTAATTAAGAAAGAGAAAGAATCTTATCTTTATCGTTTACTTATTTTTGATTTGAAATTATCATTGTCCTGTCAAAACAGCAATGAGGATTTAACGTGGATCAAATTAAGGGGATTATCGATGCAATTAACTCTTTTTCGCCGGCACCGTTAGCTGTTATCGGTTTGGCACTAGTGTTAGCAATTATTCTGGCACTGAAAATGTAAATTGTTAAGAAAACTTAGGAATTGGTAACACGAATTCGGTAGAAATAAATTGATGTATTTAGATATAGGAACCAACAATGAAACTTAAAGTAATCGTACACGAAGCAGAAGAAGGCGGTTTTTGGGCGGAAGTGCCGTCAATACCTGGATGCGTAACGCAAGGCGATACCTTCGATGAATTGCTGGGCAATATTTACGAAGCGGTAGAAGGTTGCTTGGCTGTTGATATTGATGAAACAACTATAACCGGAAACGACAGAGTCATGGAGATAGCCGTGTGAAGGCGGTCAGCGGCAAAAGGCTTTGTCGGCTGTTGGAAATCAGGTGCTGGGAATTAAAGCGTATCAACGGTAGTCATCATATTTACGCCAAGTCAGGCAGCAATCTTCGCATTTCCGTCCCGGTACATGGCGACAGTGCATTAAAAATCGGTTTGCAGAAGCAGATTATGAAAATGGCCGACATCGACGAATCCGAATTGTAATAGACGGCTTGTGAAAGCCAAGGAGAATACATGAATTTACTCAATGACCGCTGGATACCGGTCATTCGTCAAAATGGGCTGCCGGACACTATCGCTCCTTGCCAAATTGTCGAAGCGGATAATCCTGTTGTTGAGATCAATGCGCCAAGACCTGATTTCCAGGGGGCTTTGTACCAGTTGTTAATCGGTTTGCTGCAAACTTGTTTTTCACCGGAAGATGAAGAGCAATGGTTGGAGTATTGGCGGAAAATTCCGGAGCCGGAAGCATTGCAGGCCTGTTTTGAAAAAGTGGCGTTTGCGTTCGAGTTGGATGCCGCCGACGGCCCTGCATTTTTGCAGGATTTCGATTTGCCCGATGGAGAAACCAAAGTAATTTCAGCATTATTGATCGAATCACCGGGCGGAAAAACACTTAAAGATAATCTCGATCACTTCGTCAAACGCGATAGGGCGAATCAGCTTTGCCCTAGTTGTACTGCAACAGCTTTATTTACGCTGCAAACCAATGCGCCTTCCGGCGGCGTTGGTCATCGTGTCGGACTTCGCGGCGGTGGGCCGCTGACAACTTTTATTTTTCCAAAAGTCCCATCGACTACTTTATGGCAAAAGCTTTGGTTGAATGTATTGAATCAAGAAGAACTTGAACCTGCTGAAAAAATTGATTCAAGCATCTTACCTTGGCTCGGTAAAACCCGTGTTTCTGACAAAGGGCAAATAACCTCGCCTAGCGAAGTTCATCCATTACATGCTTACTGGGGTATGCCTCGTCGTATCCGTTTGACGAAAAAAATAGAGGATGCCAATTGCGATCTATGCGGCAACCATGCAGAACTTTTATATCAGGCCTACCGAACCAAAAATTACGGCACCAATTACGAAGGCGCTTGGGTGCATCCTTTAACACCTTATCGCTTCGACCCGAAAAAGGTCAATCCGCCATTATCCTTGAAAGGTCAGCAAGGTGGCTTAGGTTATCGGCATTGGCTTGGGCTTACCCTGCAAGACAATGATAACGGCGATAAAGCGTCAAAAACCATACAGTTCTATAACGAAGAGCGCGGCAGAAGCTTACGGGACAATGGCGGGGCTTCGCTTTGGTGTTTTGGCTACGACATGGACAACATGAAAGCAAGGTGCTGGTATGAATCGCGATTCCCTATCTATTACCTTAGTGAAATGCAACGCAACAATCTGACGGATTGGGCTGCTGAGTTCGTTAATGCCGCCAAAGAAACCGTCAAAATGCTGCGTGATGAAGTAAAGTCGGCCTGGTTTAATCGCCCGAAAGACGCCAAGGGCGATATGAGCCAAATCGACGCGCAATTTTGGCAAACCACAGAAACAGATTTTTATCAGTTACTTGAGCAACTGGCAGTGCTCCCAGAGGATACGCGAATGGCACCGAGTGAAATTTATGCAAGCTGGTATGAAACCCTCAGAAAGCAGATGTTTCAGGTTTTTGAAGCGGCAACCTTGGCATCAACACCGGAAGACCTAAATTTAAAGCGGATTGTGAATGCGAAAAAAGCCTTACGCATTAAGTTTTACGGCAACAAAATCATCAAAAATCTCAAAACAAATGCCAAACCAGAGGGGGCAGCCTGATGAGCGAAGATTATTTTTTAAATGCGGCGGAAAAACAGGCGGTGCATAGCTGGTACGTATGGCTGGACGATAATCGCGGTGACCGAGCTCGGCTACGCCGCGCGGAAAGCCCGGAAGATATTTTATTGACCGATGCATTTTTTCATTTTTTAGCGAAGATGCCGGAGCAATGGCAACAAAACAAACCGATGCTGACCAGTGCCAGCATCGCTGGTGCGCTGTCCCATGTTAAAACTGACAAACAAACGCCCAGCAAGCTATACAACAGCAAAGCCACCGATGCGCCGAAGAAATCGGCTAGTTTCGCCGAACAACTGGCATCGCCGTCGGAAGGCAAAAGCAAGGCTCCGATGAGCGAATTACGTTTTCAGCAATTACAAAAAAGCCCAACCACCGATGATTTTTATCGCCGGATTATCAGGGCCATTGGACTGCTTGGCGGTAACGTCAATATTATCTCGTTAGCTAACGACATTATTCATTGGCATCGTGAGTTTGAGCAGCAAGTCGACCATCGACAGCCTGCTAACCGCCTAGCTGTGCGTTGGGCCACCGATTATTTCACTGCTTTACCTAAAAATTCTGACTAAGGAGAGACCATATGAGCCGCTTTATCCAATTACATTTATTAACCGCTTATCCGCCTGCCAATTTGAATCGTGACGATCAAGGCAGCCCAAAAACTGCCAAGATGGGCGGTTATGATCGCTTGCGGGTTTCTTCACAATGCTTGAAAAGAACTTGGCGCACATCGGACTTATTTCAAGCTGCAATGAGTGATCATTTGGGCACACGTACCAAATTATTAGGGATAGATATTTATAACCAGTTAATCGCTGGAGGGATAAAAGAAAAGGACGCCAAAGAATGGACGAAATCCATAGCCGGGGTATTTGGCGCATTAAAAAAAGCTGAAAAAGACAAACAATTGGCAGACCTTGAGATTGAACAATTAGTTCATGTCAGTCCTGCCGAACTACAGATGATGAAAACGCTGACTGAAAAACTCATTGCTGAACAGCGAGCACCGGACGTTGATGAGCTTAAGCTGCTTCGCTTGAATGAACAGGCAGTGGATATTGCCCTGTTCGGCCGTATGTTAGCTTCCAGCCCCGCTTTTAATATTGAAGCCGCTTGCCAAGTAGCTCACGCCATAAGCGTACATCCAGTGGTGATCGAAGACGATTATTTCACCGCTGTCGATGATCTTAATAACGGCTTGGAAGATATGGGCGCGGCTCATATCGGCGAAACCCGCTTCGCAGCCGGTTTGTTCTATTCCTACATCTGCATTAACCGGGAATTGCTGATTAAAAATCTGGATGGCAATGAAGACTTGGCAAACAAAGCCATTCGTGCTTTAACCGAAGCGGCGGTTAAAGTCGCTCCCGAAGGCAAGCAAAACAGCTTTGCGTCCCGCGCTTATGCTTCGTATGTATTGGCGGAAAAGGGCAATCAGCAACCCCGTTCGTTGTCAATTGCCTACCTCAAACCGATTAACCATCGTGAAAATGAAGATTTCATCGCCGATTCCATTACCGCCATCATTAAACAAAAAGACAGTTTCGATAAGGTCTACGGTGCCTGTGCGGATACTCGCTGTGAACTGAATGTACCCAAAGAGCAGGGTACTTTGGCTGAGTTGCTGGATTTCGTCGGTCAATAAAGGGGCACATCATGGACATTCTGCTATTCCGTCTTTACGGGCCGATGGCAAGCTGGGGTGAAATCGCCGTTGGTGAAAGCCGCCATACTGCCAGTTATCCCAGTAAATCCGCCATTATCGGCTTGCTGGGAGCCGCATTGGGCATTGCGCGCGGCGACGAACAAAAACAGCAACAGCTTCAACAAGGCTACGCGTTAGCTGTGGAATTATTGACGGCCGGTAATTTGCTGCGCGATTACCACACCACTCAAGTGCCCGACTCGGTGGGCAAGTTTACTTATCGCACCCGGCGTGATGAACTGATTTTGGGCAAAGAACGCTTGGGTACCATTTTATCCAGCCGAGAATACCGCACCGACGCTTTGGCGCTGGTTGCGATTCGTGCTTTAGCAGATGCCCCGTTTACGTTGGCTGAAATTCAGGCGGCTTTGTTACAACCCAAATATCACCTGTACCTGGGGCGCAAATCCTGTCCTTTGGCAGCGCCTTTGCACCCGCAGCTTATAACCGATCAGCTTAACTATTATGACGCGTTTAAAGCTTATCAACATAAACCGATGTTGCCGACGTCGATAGCCAGCGATGGAACTTTGGCTAAGCGTGATTATGACTGGTTGGGTCGGCCGAATGATCGCCATTATTACTGGGAAGGACTGCCGGAGGATTTTTCCGATGATACTTTGGCTTTAACCCGGCGACAAACGCGCACCCGGCATGATCAGCCGTTATCTCGCAAACGCTGGCAGTTTATGCCGCGCCAAGAGCATTATTTATTCTGTCCGGGAGGTGAGTAATGTATTTTTCCAGAGTCTGCATCCGTCCCAATATTTTCAAATCATCGCAATTAGGGAGGGTACTTGAAGGCAATGTTTACGGTATTCATCGCCTGTTATGGGATTTGTTTCCTGATGACCAGCAAAGAACTTTTTTATACCGCGAAGAAATTGCTCGTGAACAGTTGGGGGCATTGCCAACTGTACGCGGCGAAGCTGTTTATTATCTGGTATCGCAAACCAAGCCAATCGAAACTGAATTATTCAACGTTGACTCGAAGGACTATCAGCCGCAACTGGAAATAGGACAGCGCCTGACATTTGAATGTCGAGCCAATCCAGTTGTGACAAGGCAAGGCAAAAAACATGACGTGGTTATGGATGCGCAGCAGCAGTTTTTAAAATTGTTGGTTAAAGAGTTCAATCTTGATACCGATTTGCCAGCCAAACAGGAAAAGAGTGCATACAAAAGACTACTGCTGGATAAAGGTGGAGAAACACTCAGCCAGCGGCTTACCGAAATACTGCAAACTGATCCACTTTATGCCGAACGTCTACAACAGTCTGGGCAGCTTTCTGACCGGCTGGAATGGGCACTAAAAGCCTGTGTCGATAGAACTCTTGAACACTGGTTCATTAAGCAGGGCGAACGTCTGGGATTCAAGCTGGTTGCTGATAATAACAATTTAAGCAAGCTGCAAAACAGCACTTATCAGTGGCATAGTTTGTCAGAAAAAGGGGGGAAGGGCGATAAAGCAGGCTTCAGCTCGGTCGATTTTACTGGAGAACTGCAAATAACCGATATGGAGAAATTCAAGGAAGCTTTGTTTATCGGTATTGGGCGATCAAAGGCATTTGGTTGTGGATTGCTGATGGTACGGCGATGTGGGTAGGTATTTTAAGCACCAAGTTTTTAGTCTGCGGGCTGTCATTTTTGGATGTTTGCGAATGATCTTACAAGTAACAAATGTCAAATATCTGCATGATTATCAATTGTGGCTAAGGTTCAATGATGATTCGGAAGGCATCGTCGATTTAGACGGCGAACTGTGGGGAACTGTTTTTGATTCACTTAATGACCTGACTTTATTCAGTCAGGCTAAATTGGATAAAGAGTTGGCTACCGTGGTTTGGCCTAACGGGGCGGATTTTGCTCCTGAGTTTCTACATGCGTTATTAAAGTGATAACCAGATGAGTTTACGGCATAGGCCCCGCCAAAGCCTTCGGTTGCGGCCTGCTTTCTTTAGCAAGGATTTAAGTGAAACTTATATTCAGTTCATTGCAAAACGCGCGAGAACACTATGAATCTATCAAAAAACATTAAACCGATTAGCTATCTCAAGGCTAATGCGGCGCAAGTCGCTTTGGAACCAAAAGATTCCGGGCAAGCGATGGTCATTACTCAAAACAGCGAAGCCACTATGATTGTACAGTCCGTTGCTGAGTACGAACGCATGCAAGAAACTTTGGCATTGTTGAAAATGCTGGCGCAAAGCCAACAAGCGGTCAGTTTAGGGAAAACCATCCCCAGTGCGGATGCCTTTAGCCAATTGCGTGCGCGGCGCGGGCTAGCATGACGCTGGAGGTTGTTCTCTCGGAACCGGCGTTGACTGACTTACTGGATATTAATGATTATTACCTATGCGAAGTCAGTGATCGCGTTGCAGGTAAGATCATTGATGGCTTGGAAGTCGCTGTAAACAATTTAGCTGAATTTCCTGATCGGGGCAGTATTCCGAAGGAGTTGTTGTCTTTGGGGATTCGGTAGTATCGGCAAGTGATTGAAAAGCCTTATCGGATTATTTATGAAACATTTGCCGATAAAATTGTATTTCATGCAATACTCGATGGACGGCGCGATATGGAAAGTTTACTCATGCAGCGTATTTTACGTGGATGAGATTAGCCGCTCGCTTCCAAGCTGGAGCTATCATTGTTATACACAAGTATCTGCTAGTCACAACGGTTCGTCATCCCGGCAGGGATTGCCGGGATCCAGTGCACAGGGATGTGAATGCTTGGTTTGACAAAGTAATTCTGCGTAGCAAGGCTTGTTGCCAGCTTCGGCATTGCCATCCATGGCTTCTGGATTCCGGCAATCCCTGCCGGAATGACGTGCTTTCCGCTCATTCCAAAACCTCTTATTACCGGAGTAACCATGCTTCCACCCCTAAGACCCATCACCATGAAAGAACGTGTCTCCATGGCTTTTATCGAAAAAGGCCAGGTTGACGTTAAAGACGGCGCTTTCGTTGTCATCGACGAAACCGGCATCAGAACCCATATCCCGGTCGGCAGTATCGCCTGCATCATGCTCGAACCGGGGACGCGGGTTTCTCATCAGGCCGTCACTTTGGCCGCCAGAGCCGGAACCTTGCTGGTCTGGGTCGGCGAGGCTGGGGTTCGGCTTTATGCTTCCGGTCAGCCGGGCGGGGCGCGTTCGGATCGCTTGCTGTATCAGGCCAAATTGGCATTGGACGATGTCGCGCGGTTAAAAGTGGTGCGCAAAATGTACGAAATCCGTTTTGGCGAGAAACCGCCGGAACGACGTAGCGTAGAACAACTGCGCGGCATAGAAGGCGCCCGCGTTAAAAAAGTCTACCAGTTATTAGCCAAACAGGCCGGGGTGGAATGGAAAGGCCGCAACTATGACCAGACCGACTGGAATAACGGCGATATGCCGAACCGCTGCATCAGTTCGGCAACGGCCTGTTTGTATGGTATCAGCGAAGCGGCGGTGCTGGCGGCAGGCTACGCGCCCGCCATCGGCTTTATTCATACCGGCAAGCCCTTGTCGTTCGTCTACGACATTGCCGACTTGTTCAAGTTTGACGATATTATTCCCCATGCTTTTAAAATCGCCGCCAAAAATTATCACAACCCGGAACGGGAGGTGCGCTTGATGTGTCGCGATATTTTCCGGCAAAGCAAAATTCTCAGAAAAATCATTCCCACCATAGAAGAAGTCCTGGCCGCCGGTGAACTTGAACTGCCGAAACCCGCTGAAGAGAATATCGCTCCAGCTATTCCTAACCCTGAGAGTATCGGCGATGTTGGTCATCGTAGTTGAAAACGTCCCGCACCGGTTAAGAGGACGGTTGGCCGTTTGGCTGATTGAGATTCGGGCGGGGGTTTATGTGGGCGATTTATCGGCCAAAGTCAGGGAGATGATCTGGGCGCAAATTGTAGACGGCATTGAAGAAGGCAATGCGATTATGACCTGGAGCACCAATACTGAATCGGGATTTGATTTTGTCACTTTGGGTAAAAACCGACGTTTGCCGGTCGAGTTTGACGGACTCAAACTGGTTTCTTTTTATCCGGTTGAAGACCAAAAGGATAAAGATGCTCTTTAACAATTTAATGGTAAAAAACCGGTGCTTTTTCGGTGGAAAAATCGGAGTGGTTATTCTGGTTGATTAACAATGTGTTATGATCAGTGCGTTCCCCACACCCGTGGGGATGAACCGC
>JAUXTH010000026.1 GCA_030679035.1 Methylobacter sp.
ATAAAAAGGTCAAGATGGCGCTTGGACAGATCAATGACTCGGCCACGGAAGGCTTCGATATCGAACGGTTTTCTACCAAGCAGAACGGGCAATCCGATGACGGCATGGACACGGCCTTCTGCTGGGTCAATACGCAAAACAACACGCTCACTTATGCTGGCGCCAAAACGCCCTTATTTTTTATAGGCAACGCATCAGCCGAGGTGCAACTACTGGAACCGGATCGCAAAGGCGTGGGTTATATCGATACGCCGATGGATTATGGATGGACCAATCAACAACTCCCGCTAACAAAAGGGATGTGCATCTATCTGACCACCGACGGCATCATCGACCAAATTGGCGGCGTTAAAAAAATCGCATTTGGCAAAAAACGCTTTTCAGCCCTGCTTCAGGAGCATTATCTAAAACCCATGCCGGAGCAGGAATCTATTGTCATGCAAACTTATTATGACTATCAAGGGAAACAGAAGCGACGCGATGATGTATGCCTGATGGGTTTCAGATTCTAATCAACCGGGAAATTTTATGTCTATCGATCTGTTTACGCTGTTCCGCGAAGAGGCTGATGCTAACGGGATTGTTTTTTATTACAGCGGCACTCTTTCACAGAATGTCATCACCACCATGAGCGACTCTTTAAAACAAAAACTGCAACAACAGGATGAAAAAGGAGCCAGATCCCGCAAGGTATTCTCCACTTTTATCGAAATGGTACAAAATGCGCTGCATTACTCGCCCGAGGTACCGGGTTCTGATGACACCAAGGAAGGCTCTATCCTTGTCGGCCAAAGTGCGGACAGATATTTTGTCATCTGCGCAAATTATATTCAAAAACAGCATGAGGCTCGCATACGCGGAAAAATTGATCCGATTTTGGAAATGAGCGCCGACGAAATCAGGCAAGCTTATCGCACACAATTGAAGAATGACCAGCACAGCGACGATACCATCAGTAAAGGCGCTGGACTTGGATTTTTAACACTGGCAAGAGATTCAGTCGAACCTATTGAATATATCATCAGAGACGCAATAGGTTATGAAAATGAACTGTCTTATTTTTATCTAAAAGCAACTATTTAAGGAGCTATCATGACCGACATATACATTCCAGCTACTTCCGACACACCTGAAATCAATTTTAAATTTTCAAACAACACACTGAGCATGTCCGGTGAAGCGTACCCTGAAAACGGCGTTGAATTTTTCCGGCCAATCCTTCGGCAATTGCAGAGCCATTTAAAGTCTCTCAACGGCGATGCGGTTGAATTTAATTTTAAGCTCACTTATTTCAACAGTGTCAGCACTAAAATTTTTTATAGCATGTTTGAATTATTAAACGAATATGCCAAAGCCCATCCAAATTGTGTTTTATTGAACTGGCATCATGATGAAGAAGACGATACGATTTTGGAGTTAGGTCAGGATATCCAGGAAGACTTTACCTGGATCGATTTCAACGCGATAGTGCTAGCGTAAAATTAAAAGTTTTTTATTCACCACGAACGACTGCATGGAGGCAGGAGGTACGACCCCACGGATGGGGGAGGTAGAGCAACGCAGGGAGCGGTTGCCGAGAGCAATGCAGGAGCAATTGCCGAGGCACGAAGAACACGAAGCTTTTGTTTTTCGCAAAGCCGACTTGAACTGTCCAAAGCTAGCTTGGGACTCCAGAAAGCGCGGACACCGGAGTTCAAAGCTAGCTTTGAACCTTATCGCTCATCTGAGCCGGACGAGGCATTTGCCCCGTCCGTAACGTTTCATGTTTTTCTTCGAGCCTTCGCGAT
>JAUXTH010000027.1 GCA_030679035.1 Methylobacter sp.
CAAAATCCATTCTCTCAGCGTATTCGTCCAATATGTTGGCATCGACATCATCTGTTTTGCTGATTTTCATCAACACATTAGCAAAGTTATGAGAGGCTTTTGGATTAACTACCATTAGCGACACGCCTGCATCATGCAGAGCGATTGCCAAATCAAAGTGATATATGCCCGTGGCCTCCAGACAGACGATAATGCCCGGCAATTTAGCCAACTTCTTAACCAAGCGAGCACGATCAGCTGGGGGGTTGGGGTATGTTTGCGGATCGAATGGCTTGCTGTTCTTGCGGATAAGCAGAACAAGTTCTTCAGAACCGACATCTACGCCGGCTGTTTGCGATAGCTTTGATTCAGGTTTAGTTTTATTGGTAGTCATATGGGTTTGTCTGAATGGGTTAAAGTAAGTAGACTGCTCATCGGTTCCGCGACCCTGCTCTTGCTCCTACCATCCTTGCGTATTCATGCTCTAAGCCTCAGATTCTCCACGGTTTGGGTGAATAGGGCGGGGGCCAATCTACGGAGCAGGCTCTGGTTAACAAAAAAACCAGTCCTCAGGGCGTGACGGCCTCCCAATAAACGGTTAAAGCTTACTTGATCTTTTGGTAATATTTATTAATTTTGATCATACAAGGGCGTGGATAGTGTTTGCGTCATTGTCAGCAACGCCTAAATCTTTAAGCCAAGTGGTAAAGGCGGGTTTAAAGGCTTCCAGCAAGGGTAAGTCTTGCGGGCGTTCAAAGAAGTTGGCATCAATGCTAACCTCAATGGCATTTAACGCGCCTTCAAGGGTTTGCGCCAAGGATTCCAGCTTTGTGTGATCAATGTCCTGATTAAACACGTTGCGGTATTCTTCTACCAAGTTGGTTAAGGTGCGGATTAAAGATTGATAAATAAGCACCCATGCCAAATGCTCCGGTTTATCGTGCAAGCCTGCGTCTTTGAGTAAGTCGATAGCACTATCGGCAAGGTCTTTCCAATCTAACATGACACCTGATGTCGCCATTTTTCCAAGCCCGGTAAAAAAGTCTTTGGAGCTAAGGTTGATGGGTTTGTTCCAATTTGAAACGGGCTGTTTAATGGTTAATTTATCGGTCATTTGAGGGTTACATTGGCGATTTTGGAATGTTGATGACTATATCATTGTTTAGCTTTGCAGCCGCAGTGTTAGGCGTTAGATAAGACAGAAAGGCGTTGGAATAATCATAATGATATTGTAATGCTCCGGATTTTTAGCGGAATGCACTCTATCTGACGATATGGGTAAATTTCGGTTGCGCATGATGGAGCCGCGACTTCAGTCGCGTCCGATGCTGAGAGTATCGTTGTTATTGGGTTTCGTGCGCGACTAAAGTCGCGGCTCCTCGTGAATGCCATAAAACCGCTTGTCGGCATCTTTTAATCCGGCTTTAAGCGCGTTATTTTTAATATAGTCGTAGGCAATACAATAATGCCTTTCATCGCGTATTTGTTTGTCGTAATAATCTTTTTGCCAAAATTTCCCTTGTTTTCCTAAAGCCTGATTTAGGAGTATTGCAGACTCGCCTTTTAGTTTTTGCATAACGCAGGGTAGCTCTGTTTTCTGGGTAAACAAAATGTGTACATGGTTAGGCATGATGCTAAAGGCGATTAAATCATAAAAATCGGCTTCAAGGCTTTTCAGGTATGTTGCTAAAAGGCTAATCATGTCACCGTTTAGATAAGCCCCTTCGGGCGATTTATCCAAATATTGATCAATCTGCCATTGTTTTTTGGAGATTTCAAGGTCGGAACAAATAAGTTGATTTAGGTAGGCGTCTAAGCTATCTTGTGTTCTAAAGGTGACAAACTGGCTAGCATTTAGCTGACTGTGATGATGCAAATGTTTAAAGATTTTCATAAGCAAATTATTTCCGGAGCCGCGACTTCAGTCGCGGCTCCCATTTTTGCATCAAGTTTGTACAATTCCCGCAAAGCGTCAATTGGATAGCAAGCAGCTATCGCGCTCATTGGCATACGATTAAGCTCATGGATGATTTGCGGAATCATACAGCTATGAACTCCGCCTTCATCCTCAATATGGTATCGATAGTGCTGAGCCAAGTCATTCATAGAACCCAATACGCTTTTGTTGTTAGTATTGGCAAAGCCGAGTTCTGTGTAGTCTTGCAGGATTTTATCGGTGGTTGCTTTATCAAAACCTTCTTCCGCCAGTATACATTGCAGAAAGTCCCTGAATAGCTTGTCGAGCTGACGGATTTGCTCTCTTGAGACATCCGGTACCAGGAAGTTGAACAGGGTTTTATCGTTGACAAATAAAACGCATTTACGCCGGTCGATGAGTATCAAGTTGGCATGCCATGAGCCTAATAATGTGGGCGTTGGTTCTTGCTGGATTAAGGCGTCGTTTTTAAGCCCCATTTCTTTTTGCAGTTTTTGGGTGCAGCGGATGAGTTGCATAGGTATTTTGTTACGTAGGTTGAGTAAATTGTGTCTAACCAGCGCTATTAGACGCTTAGGTGGTGATTTTAGCTGAGTGTAATGAAAGTAATAAGGAATGACTATCACTGCAAGCATAAACCTCATTTTTTAAAAAGCCTTTGCATTTTTGGGATTATAATAAACAGCGCTGTTAAATCCGGTATTTAACGAGCGCAGTTATGGCGCGGTAAGTCATCTTTTCAAAGCAATGTTTGCTAAGATGCGCCGCGTTTTTTATGAAGTTTATTATTGATAACCTGTGATGATAACGAAACGGCAGACATGGATGACTAACTCAAACACTATAAAAACGACATCCGGTTTAACGCTAGGCAATGGCTTTATCTCCGGCCTGTTTTTAGTCATGCTGGCGGGCTGCTCGGAACCGACTATTCAAAAGCTTGAAGGCCCTGCTCAGGGCACGACCTACCATGTCAGCTACTGGTCCGAAGAGCCGGTGGATGATAAAGCCATCAAAGCCGGCATCGAAAACGAATTCACAGTCATCGATAAACTGATGTCCAATTACCGCCCCGATTCGGCCATCGAAACTTTCAATAGCGCCGAGAATACTGAAAGCCAGGAAGTCGGGGGCGAAATCGTATCCTTGGTTAAAATCGCGCAAGTCGTCAATCAGGCCAGTCAGGGTTGCTATGATTTAACCATCAAACCGCTGTTCGATTTATGGGGCTTTCGTGGCGATGCGCTGACGATCCCTAAAGATTCGACGATTCTTACCGCGCTGAAACAAATCGGCATGGCAAAGCTGGAAGTCGTGGATGACACGCATCTGCGCAAAAAACAGGCCGATCTTAAAGTTGATTTATCATCCATTGCCCAAGGCTATAGCGTGGAACGGATCAGCAAGGTTCTGGCGCAAAAAGGTATAAGCAATTATCTGGTCGAAATTGGCGGCGAGTTGAAAACCAACGGTGTTAAACCGGGTATTCAACCCTGGCGTATCGCCGTGGAAAGGCCGCTGCCGGAAGAACGGGTGATGCACAAGGTTGTTACCATGCCCAAGGATTCGCCTATGGCGGTGATGACTTCCGGCACTTACCGGCATTATTTCGACGACCATGGGCAGCGTTACAGCCACATCCTAGATGCCCGCAACGGCAGGCCGATTACCCATAATCTGGTTTCCGTTACCGTCCTGATCAGCGATCCGACGGTTGCCGATGCCTGGTCTACCGCGCTGCTTTGCTTGGGTCCCAAGGACGGCATGGCGGCAGCGAACACTGCGAAAATACCCGCTCTTTTTATCGAGCTGCAAGGCAACGAACTTATCGAATCCCGAAGTGATGAGCTAAACACTTTGAACACTCTCACCATCCATTAATAGTTATGTCATTCAAAACCCGCAGTCACACTATTTTTTCCCGCTGGGGAGACTTGACGCTAGACAACCCGATTAAGGTGTTGTTAACCATTGTATTGCTCAGCATTTTGGCTTTGCAATACACGGCCGGTCATTTAAGCATTAATACCGACACCGCCGAACTGGTAGCTCCCGATGCGCCTTTTCAGCAAAACCGCCGCAATTACGAAAAAGCCTTTTCGCAGGACTTGCACACGCTGTTGCTGGTGGTTGAATCGGATACGCCGGAACTGACCAAATCGGCCACTAAAAGATTGCTGCGTTTGCTTAGCGCCAATAAGGATCATTTTAATTCGGCCTATATTCCCAACGACAACGAATTTTTCCGTCAGAACGGCCTGCTTTATCTCGATACCAACGAGTTGCAGAATCTATCCAACAACCTGTCGCTCGCCCAGCCGTTTATCGGGCGGATTGCCCAGGAACCCAATCTGACCGGCTTTTTCTCAATTTTTGAAGATGCCCTAACGTCCACCGACAAGACCCAAGTCGTGCCTATTGATTTAACCTCGTTGATTGACAAGGTTGCGCTGGCTTTGCATAAAACGATCAATGGCGAAAATGCCTTGCTGTCCTGGGAGTCGATGATTGCGGAAAAGAAAACGAATTCCAACAACGGCTTTATTATCGTTGCGCCCAAGTTTGATTTTACGCAAATCCGCCCAGCCGAAAATGCGATTGAGACTATCCGCAAAGCCGTTGCCGAAATTCAGGATCCTAATCTGCCTGCCGTTAAAGTCTGGGTTACCGGCGAAGTCGGCCTAGAAGATGATGAATTGTCAGGCATGAGCACCGGCACTTTTACCGCCAGCATTTTCTCCATCGTGTTGGTGTTGTTTATTTTACTGGTTGCCTACCGTTCCGTTTTGTTGACCGTAGCCACGTTGATGACGCTGGCCTTGGGCATGCTTTTTTGCGGCGCGTTCGCGGCTTTTTCCGTAAAAGAATTAAACCTGATTTCAGTAGCTTTTGCGGTATCCAATATCGGCTTGGGCGTGGAATATGCGATCCATTTTTGTCTGCGCTACCGGGACAATCTGACCCATCATGTCCATAAAGAACTGGCGCTGCGCAGTACGTTAACGAGCACAGCCCCTTCGCTGTTATTATGCGCAGGCACCACCTCCATCGGGCTTTATGCGTTTATCCCGACCGATTATAAAGGCGTATCCGAGCTTGGTCTGCTGGCCGGCACCAGTTTGTTTATCTGCCTGTTAATAACGCTGATTGCGTTACCGGCGCTGTTAAGAATCCTTCCGGTTCCAGCAAAGTTCGAGAAGGATGAAGTCCAAAATGGACTGGCAAAACTGGCGGCAAAACTGGCGATCTTACCGCTCCATTACGCCAAACCGATTTCTATCGCGACCTTGGTTATAGCCATTATCTCCGTCGTGCTGATCTTTCACGTGAAGACTGATTTCAATCCGATTAACCTGCGCGACCCTAATACCGAATCGGTTATCGCGTTCAAGAATCTGATGAAAGACAAGGAGACCACGCCGATGACCTTGACCGTTCTGGGCAAGGATGAAAATAGCGCCAAAGCTTTGGAACAAAAGCTTTCGACATTAAGTTCGGTGGATAAAACCGTCAGCCTTTTTGATTTTCAACCGACCGAGCAGGACGACAAGCTGACATTGATTGAAGAAATGGGTCTGATGCTCGGTGCACAGACGCAGAATTTTCCTGCATTAAAGACCGATAACGACCCAATCCCCGGCATTAACCGTCTGATAAAAGCCATCGACATCATTTTGCCTCAAAAAACCGATGCCCGTGAGCGCACCGCGTTAACCAATTTTAAACATGAGTTGCAGGATATTTTGATTGAGCTTGATACGCGGCAACCGCCCAGCCGGGGCATGTTTATAGAAAAAGTGCAGACCACGCTGCTCGGCACATTGCCGAGCCTGATGAGCGAGCTGTCAGCCGGATTCAATGCCAGACAGGTCACCTTGGCCGATTTGCCTGCCGACATCAAGGACAAATGGCTGAGTAAGAACGGTTCGTACCGCATCCAGATTTTCCCTAAAAAAGACCTGAACGATTTACCCAGTTTGATGGAATTTATTACCGAAGTGCAATCGGTTGCGCCTGAAACCACCGACTTGCCGATCATGTATTGGGAATCGATGAAAGAAGTCGTCTCCGCCTTTCAGGAAGCCATTGTGATAGCCCTGGTTACCATCGCGCTGCTGCTGTTTGCGATCCGGCGCAATATTATCGATACACTGCTGGTCATGACGCCGCTGATACTGGCCGGACTGTTTACCATGGCGAGCGCGGTGCTCACCAACACGCCGATTAATTTTGCCAACATCATCGCTTTGCCGCTGTTACTCGGACTGGGCGTTGATAACGGCATCCATATGGTTGAAAAGCTGCACCATTCGCTTTCCGAAGAGCAGAATATCTATCAATCCAGCACCGCCAGGGCCATGTTCTACGGCGCGCTAACCACCGCCTCCAGCTTTGCCGGATTGGCATTCTCGCCGCATCAGGGCATCGCCAGCATGGGCTTGATTATCACCATGGGTATATTCTGGATCATGGTCTGCACGTTTATTATTCTGCCGGCGCTGAGTAAATTGGTGTTGAGAGTGGGAGATAAATAGGCAGGATTCGCGATAGGACATGTTTTATTCATCGCGAAGGCTCGAAGAAAAACATGAAACGTTACGGACGGGGCAAATGCCTCGTCCGGCTCAGATGAGCGATAAGGTTCAAAGCTAGCTTTGAACTCCGGTGTCCGCGCTTTCTGGAGTCCCAAGCTAGCTTTGGACAGT
>JAUXTH010000014.1 GCA_030679035.1 Methylobacter sp.
TGTTGTAGTGGTTGGATTGAACGGTTAATATACATGGAAGCTGGCATTAAGATGGTTACGATGGTTTGGCGACTAAAGTTTTTCATCATGCCAGCTTTTTCTTTTTAATTCATTTGTTTATCGCTTAAGTAAGTGCCATTCTACTCTGACCCCAGTTATTACTAAATTAAGCGTTGTAGGAGCGAATTACAAATTAGATTTTTTTTGTGCAGACATGCAAAATGTAAGGCCTGACCCCAATGACTCGCTCCAGCGCTCATCTTTATACACAAGGATCTACGAGACACCGTCATCCCGGCAGGGATTGCCGGGATCCAGAAGCCATGGATGGCCAAGCGCGCCAAGGTTTTTCGCGAAAGCTAAAATGGATCCATCCGATTTTAGCAGCGAAAGATGAAGAATGAATTTTGCTTGAAGGATTTGTTTAGCTTATTGGCAAAGACCGGCTAATTGATGACCCGGTTTTTTCGCTATTAGCTACCGAACCGCTCTAGCCAACTGCCCGGCTCACGATGTTGATGGAAGAATGAAACCACCAGCAATTCATTTGGGCTTGGCAGATAAATGAGTGTGTAAGGAAATTTACGAAATAGCACCCGATAAAAACATTCTTCAATGCGCAAATGCCCATACGGATTACGAAGCGCCGATGCAACCGCCGCGTCAAGCAGCACGAGCGAACTCAAATCCAAGCCCCTGTGCTTTTGACTCATACCAAGCCTGAGCCTCCAGAAGCTCTTGCTCTGCCTCCGGACGGAGCACCACCTGCATTAAGTTCGATCGGAAAACAACTTAGCTCGAACCAGTTCCCAGGGAACTGCTGAGGAAGGATCAGCACGGTGCTCAGCAACACGACGATGCAACTCAGCCTTTTGAGTTTGAGACAAGCCAAGAGCATCATCAGGTGCCTCCGCAGCAATACTGTCCCATATGTCCTCGACGAGCTGGATGCGTTCAGAAACAGACAGCTTCATATATTCAGTAGTGACGATAGAAGTATGCATGGAAGTATTATCAAGGCTAAAAATTTAACGAAAGTGATTAGGTCTAAAGTAAAATCCGCTTAAGCCATAGTATATGCCGCCTTCTTCGTACGATACAAGCTGCATAGACGTTGCATTACGCGCTTTCCGATGTCGTTGAGATTCTAGTGGTGCGGCGCGCGATGCGCACCCTACGAGACTTTGGTGTCGTAGATGAACGGAGAGAACTTTGTTTCCGACCTCGTTCCCACGCGCTGCGTGGGAATGCGATATGGGACGCGCTGCGTCCTACGTTGAGATTCTCTGTATTTCGGCGTTTACAGGGACTTGCGGCGCAGCGCGCGGGAACGAGGTAAACCCCTGTCTCGCTTGGAGATATTAACGTTCGAAATACACACTATTTTGCCACAGAGCCTAAATAGTAGAGCAAGATCACAATTTAATTATCATAAAACCCTTAAATCACGATAACATGCAGAGCTTTATAATCATTGGTTACTAAACCAAAGGAATCAGTGGACGATGAAAGCGGTGAATGGCTTTTTTGCTTATCCTTCTAATCCAACCGAGATTGGAAATGTAATTGAAATGGCGCGAAATGAAGTTACACGCGTTGAAAATGGAAATGTTATTTCGACATGGAAGGCGCTAGATGTTGTTGGTCATTTTATTTCTGAGGCGGTTTTATCCGGAATAGATGACAATGATTTCCTGCTCGCCGATATATCGAAGTTAAACTTTAATGTTACCTATGAAATAGGCTATGCAATTGGGAAAGCAAAACGAGTTTTGCTGACGAAGAATAAGAGCCTCGTTACTGGTGGGCCAACAATTCAGGATGTTGGCATTTTTGATACACTCGGATTTAGTGAATATGTTAACTCCAAGGAACTGGCAGGTTTTATATCAAAGGCTGGAAAACTCAATCCCCTTGATGTTTCCTCATCGGTAAACCAAAAAGCCCCCATCTACCTGCTAGACACGGCATACAAAACCGATTGGTCTATCCGCATTGTGTCTCGGATTAAAAAGGCAGGATATATATATCGGTCATTTGATCCCAATGAAACCCCCAGACTGTCTGCCTACGATGCTATTTCGCAAGTTTCACAATCATATGGAATTGTCGTTCCTTTACTATCTTCGACAGATGCGGGTTGCGAAGTACATAATTTACGAGGCGCATTCATCGCAGGCTTGGCCGATGGAATGAGAAAGGCATTATGCATCATTCAGAATGGAGATGATCCTGTACCATTAGACTACAGAGATTTCGTCAATGTTTCATATCATACGGATGATGTTAATAAAATAATCGGTAAGTTTGCTAGTAAGGTGGCAAAAGCGTTCCAACAAATAGATTCCAGTAAAAGAGCTCCAGAGCGATCATTTCTTAAAGGTCTAAACCTTGGAGCGACGTCTGCCGAGAATGAGATGCGGGATCTTGAAAAGTATTATCTCGAAACGGATCAATATTTAAAATCATTGCGTGGAGAAGCTCACCTGGTTGTCGGTAGAAAGGGATCTGGTAAATCAGCAATATTTTTACAAATCAGGGATAAAGAAAGGGAGAAGAACAGAAGCAAGAATATTGTTCTTGATTTAAAGCCGGACGGATACAAGCTTGTCAAATTCAAAGAGCAAATGCTGAGTTTTCTACAAGAGGGAACATATCAACACACCATTACAGCATTTTGGGAATATGTTCTGCTTTTGGAAATTTGCTACAAGATCTTGGAAAAAGATAAACAGCGACACATACATGACCACATGCTTTTCGAGAAGTATCGTGAGTTAGCGATTTTATATAATACTGAGGAGTATGATCCAGAAGGTGATTTTTCTGAACGGATGTCCGGCCTCATGAAAAAGATATATTTGGAATATCAAGCAAGGTACAAAGGTGAGGAGAAAGTGAGACTTTCATCGGCCCAAGTCACCGAATTACTTTTCAAGCATGATGTGAAGAAGCTTACGGAACAATTGATCGCCTATATGGAGCGCAAAGGGAGTCTTTGGCTGTTGTTTGATAATATTGACAAAGGTTGGCCAACTTCGGGTTTAGAGCATGAAGATCTTCTCATTATTCGTGCTCTAATCGACGCTACAAGAAAAATAGAACAAAAATTTTCCAGAAGTGGCTTAATCGTTAATACTGTTGTGTTTCTGCGCAACGATGTGTATGAACTGTTAGTCCGAGAAACCTCTGACCGAGGCAAGGAAGCCAGTGTTATTCTGGATTGGACCGACCCAGATTTACTGCGAGAGCTAGTAAGATTACGCATTGTTTCCAATAATCTTGACGAGGATATGACTTTTCAATCTGCGTGGATGAAGATTTTTACAAGTCATTATCGTGGTGAAGAGACATCGCAGTTTTTGATAGAAAGGTCATTAATGCGACCAAGATTCCTCTTGAACCTCATCAATCAGTGTAAAAGCTTTGCAATAAACCTAAATCATGAAATTATTGAAGAGCAGGATATCGAGAAAGGATTTGCAGCATACTCATCGGATTTGCTGCTTGATATAGGCTATGAACTAAAAGACATTTCCTCAAATTCAGACGGGGTATTGTATTCATTTATAGATTGCAAAGGGGAAATGTCAGAAGAATGTGCAAAAGTATTACTAAGTGAGTTTGGGCTGAACGATGAATTAGTGAATAGAATATTTGATCTTCTATTGTGGTACGGATTCCTAGGCATCAAGGTAAATTCAGATGATGTTAAGTTCATTTATGACTTCAACTACAACATGCGGTTAATGGAAGGCATTATACGCAAAGGCAGAAACTCGATTAATTTTGTAATTAATCAGGCGTTTTGGCCTTCACTGATGATAAAAAATGCATAATTAAGTCGGGTAAGATGAGGGCAAGCAGCATCAGCTCTTCCCCAGATTCACGCTGAATATCAAGGACAAGCCTCGTAGATCTGGCAACAGCTTTTTCGTTGCCCGACTATTAGCGCATCTCATTGTCGGGCATAAACAGCATGTCCGACTTAAGAAACTGTTGAAATAACATCTACCAAAACTTCAAATCCCATTAACCATGCCGCAAAACAAAACAATCCCAAAAATCAAAGCCGAATTCTTATTAGGCAACTTACGCCAGATGAAAGCCAATCCATTCCAAGCGCTTTGTGACTGGCAGCGTGATTATGGCGATTTAGTGAGTTTCAGATTGGCGATTCGCCATTTTTATTTAATCAGCCACCCAAAGCTTATCGAACAGGCTTTAATCAAACAAAGCGATGTCTTTGTCAAAATGTATGATCCTAAAAAACCAACCGGTCTGGGATTGGTGTTAGGGCAAGGGTTAGTGACCAGTCAGGGCGAGTTATGGCAAAGACAACGGCGCCTAATGCAGCCGGTTTTCCAGAGGAGTAATTTGGCATCTTTACTCCCGCAAATTGTCACTGCCGGAAATAACTTATTAGCCAGATGGCGGCTATTAGGCTATGGGGCTCAAGTTAATCTCGCTGATGAAATGATGCAGGTAACGCTGGAAGTGATCACTCAAACCATGTTCAGCACCAGCGTCCTCGATAAAATTGAATACATTGCTCCTGCTTTAGACACGCTGCTCCGGTATGCGGCCAAATCGGTCATGAATCCTTTACGCATGCCGTTATTTATACCCACTAAAGCCAATAGGGAATTCAATAAGGCGAGCGCCCTATTGGATGATCTTATTTACGGGATCATCGAGCAACGCCGCGCCCAACCAGCAGCGCACAACGATTTGTTGGATATGTTGCTGAACGCAAGCGACGACAAGGGCGAACTTATGTCCGACAAACAGATTCGCGATGAAGTCATTACCATTTTCAGCGCAGGCCACGAAACCACCGCCAACTTGTTAACCTGGACGCTGTATTTACTGGCCCGCCATCCCGATGTACTGGCTAAGTTGCGTCAAGAACTCGATACCTTAGTGCAAGGCAAAATCCCAACAGCAGAAGACTTGCAACAACTTGTCTATACCAGAGCGGTACTGAACGAATCGATGCGCCTGCGCCCGCCTGTCGGCATTATGATGCGCCGGATCAGCAAAGATACCGAACTTGATGGCTATTTATTAAAACAAGGCAGACTGGTGATTTTCAGTATTTACAACATTCACCATCACCCGGATTTCTGGCAGCAGCCTGAACAGTTCGATCCCGAACGCTTTTTAAGCGCTGAAAATCGCCGATTTTCATTCATGCCGTTTGGAACGGGGGAACGCATCTGTATCGGCAATCATTTTGCGTTACTGGAAAGCCAGCTTTTGTTGAGCATGATTATTCAGAATTTTGATTTACAGTTGCTTAATACGGATGAAGCCGAGATTGAAATGGCGGTGACGCTGAAGCCGAAGGGTGGGGTTCCGGCGAAGTTAGTCGTTCGAAGCAGACATCATTAGTTGCGCTGATCAGTTGAATCTAAAACTCAAACATATCAACCAAAGTTGATGAAATCATTTTTTGTGCTTTAGCATCTATAGTCCCGAGCTTTTTAACCAGCCTGGACTTATCGACCGCCCGTAATTGATCCAGCAAAACCAGCCCGGTCTTATCCTGAAACTGAAGCTCAACTCTTGAGGGCGCATGAAATCCTTTGGTAGTCATCGGGGCGATTAAAACGGTTTTCAGGCAATTCATTTCATTGGGTGAAACGATGACGCAGGGCCTGGTTTTTTTAATTTCACTGCCAATAGCCGGATCAAGTTCGATCAGATAAACGTCAAATCGTTTAACTACCATTCCCACGCCTCTCCGGTAGGAAGTTCCGCGCTATGATCAAGATTGCTATGGGTTTTGTTAAAATCTTGCTCAATTTGAGCCGCTGTAATGCTTTTGAATTGCTCTTCCCAGCCTTGTCTGGTTTTTTTTGTCGGGGTGATTAATAAGCCGTTATCTACAACGTGAATTTCAAATTCTTTATCTTGAAGATTGGCTTGTTTAATAAGCGGTTGCGGAATCCTGATACCTTGAGAATTTCCTATTTTGATTAAATGCGCCATATTTGACTCCTCTTAGTCCCTAATAAAATATAGCTACATTGTAATTACTTTCAAAGTCAGCAGTCAAATAGTCCTGTTAGCGCAAAAAAAAGCCCATCATAAAGACGGGCTTTTTTAACGTTTAAACTGACTATAAATTTATACCCCTCATCCCAACCTTCTCCCTCAAGGGAGAAGGAGCATGTGCTTACGGAAGAGGGAATAAGGTCAGTTTTTGGTTTTATCAACAATCTGGTTGGCTTTGATCCAAGGCATCATGCTGCGCAGTTTTGCACCGACGACTTCAATCGGGTGTTCTGCATTCAAACGACGCTTAGCGGTCATTTCAGGATAGTTGGTCATGCCTTCCATGATGAATTGCTTGGCGTACTCACCGTTTCTGATGTTTTTCAACGCTTCACGCATCGCCCAACGGCTTTCTTCGTTGATGACTCTTGGGCCGGTAACGTATTCGCCATATTCTGCATTGTTGGAGATCGAGTAGTTCATGTTGGCGATGCCGCCTTCAAACATTAAATCAACAATCAACTTTAATTCGTGCAAGCATTCAAAGTAGGCCATTTCAGGCTCGTAACCCGCTTCAACCAAGGTTTCAAAACCCATTTTTACGAGTTCAACCGCACCGCCGCATAATACCGCTTGTTCGCCGAATAAATCGGTTTCACATTCGTCGCGGAACGTGGTTTCAATAATACCTGAGCGACCGCCACCAATAGCAGAGGCATACGATAAACAAATCGATTTCGCTGTGCCAGAAGCATCTTGATGAACTGCGATTAAGTCAGGAACGCCGCCGCCGCGTACAAATTCAGAACGAACGGTGTGCCCTGGTGCTTTAGGCGCAATCATGATCACGTCCAAATCGGCGCGTGGCACGACTTGGTTGTACAAAATCGCAAAGCCATGGGCAAATGCTAATACTGAACCTTGTTTGATGTTGGGTTCAATTTCGTCTTTATACAATTTTGATTGGAATTCATCAGGCGTCAAAATCATGACTATGTCCGCGCCGGCAACCGCTTGTGCAACCGGTTGTACGGTTAAGCCATGGGCTTCAGCTTTAGCTACAGACGGAGAACCTGTGCGCAAGCCAACGACAACTGAAACGCCGGATTCTTTTAGATTAAGGGCGTGGGCATGGCCTTGCGATCCGTAACCGATAATGGCTACTTTTTTACCTTTGATGATTGAAAGATCGGCATCTTTGTCGTAATAAACTTGCATGGTTTTTCCTATTTTGGGTGTGTTTAAAATGTTGAGTTGTTACTTTTTAGTTATCGGATCGCGTCTCTACACCGATGTTATTCCTTAGCCCACGTTTCAAAGACTTCGGTCAATTCACACGCCAACTCAGGGAATAAATGTGGCGTGGCAATATCGTCACCGGTATACATGTGTTTAAGCTGGTAGCGTTTATTTTCGTCCAATACAAACTGATGGATGGCTTGTTCTTCAGGATAAACAATCCAGTATTCGGTAACTCCGCTCTCTTGATACAAGTCATATTTAATGTTCATATCCCGCTTGGCGTTACTTTTTGACAGGATTTCAATAATCCAATCGGGCGCACCATTACAGCCTTGTATATCCAGAATTTCAGGGTTGCAAATAACACACAAATCCGGCTGCACTACCGTATGTATGTCTTGACTGGCTAAAACGGATTTTTTACGGTCATACAAACGGACATCAAATGGCGCGACATAAACACGACATTTTTTATGCTTAAAAAAAACGGATAATAAGCCTGTTAGGTTTACAGCAATGTCTTGATGATACACATTCGGCGCAGGCGACATCAACATGATTTTGCCTTTAATTAATTCAAGGGCATCATCAAATTTCCAGGTTATATAATCGGCATAGCTATAAGTCCGGTTTAAATCCAATTGCGATAATTCGGTAATTTTAGCCATTTGATTAAACCTCATTCATGAAAGTAGAAAACGGTCTCAATGCCGCCAACTTACAAATGCAGCCCTTTTTCGCCTCTTGAAATGCCTGTCGGCCCGGAGCGAACCACTTCAATAATGGTGTCACCATCGATAGCGGCGATAAACGCATCCAGTTTGCTGGAAGGGCCGGTCATTTCCACGACATAAGTGGTCGGCGTGACATCGATAATCTTGCCGCGAAATATAGCCGCTATGCCTCTGATTTCTTCGCGGGTGTGTTCGGTGGTTCTGATCTTGACCATCATCAGTTCCCGTTCAATATGATCGGATTCAGCCAAGTCTATCAGCTTAACCACATCAATCAGCTTGTTCAGCTGCTTGGTGATTTGCTCGATAATGTCATCGCTGCCGCGGGTGACCAGGGTCATCCGCGACAGACTTGGATCTTCAGTCGGCGCGACAGTCAATGATTCGATATTGTAGCCGCGCGCGGAAAACAAGCCCGCCACCCGCGATAACGCACCTGATTCATTTTCAATCAGGATAGAAATAATATGTCTCATTACGCCAACTCCCTGTCGGTTGATGTGCCTTCCGCGACTCTTAAGGTCATATCGTTATGAGCTTTGCCCGCTTCAATCATCGGGTAAACATTTTCAGTCCGGTCGGTCAGGATGTCCAAAAATACCGTGCGGTCTTTCAGCGCAAAAGCTTCTTCCAGCGCCGGTCTGACTTCCTCGGGCTTATCGATACGCATGCCGACATGGCCATAAGCTTCAGCCAGTTTGACGAAGTCCGGGATGGTGTCCATGTACGAATGCGAGTAACGGCTTTCGTAGGTAAATTCCTGCCATTGGCGGACCATGCCCAGATAGCTGTTATTCAGGTTGATGATTTTTACCGGCGCATTGTATTGCAATGCAGTCGATAATTCCTGGATGCACATTTGGATACTACCGTCGCCGGTCACGCAGGCGACATCGGAATCGGGAAACGCCAGTTTAACGCCGATAGCCGCAGGCAAGCCAAAGCCCATCGTGCCCAATCCGCCCGAATTAATCCAATGCCGCGGCTTGTCGAACGGGTAATACTGGGCCGCCCACATCTGATGCTGCCCTACATCCGAGGTGATATAGGCCTCGCCTTTGGTGACTTCGTACAACTGCTCAATCACGTATTGCGGCTTGATCAAGCGGCTGTTGCGGTCGTATTCCATACACTTGACGGCGCGCCATTGATCGATCTGTTTCCACCAGCTTTCCAAGGCTTTCTTGGACGGTTTCTTTTTGCTTTCCCGGATCATTTCCAGCATTTGCTCCAATACCGGTTTGACTTCCCCGACGATAGGGATCGCAACCTTAACGGTTTTGGAAATGGACGCAGGATCAACATCGATATGGATGATTTGGGCGTGCGGACAAAACTCGTCCAGCTTGCCGGTAACGCGGTCGTCAAAACGCGCACCGATAGCGATAATCACATCACTATCATGCATCGCCATGTTGGCTTCATAAGTGCCGTGCATCCCGAGCATGCCGACGAACTGCTTGTCGGTTGCAGGGTAAGCGCCCAATCCCATCAAAGTGTTGGTGATCGGGAACTCCAGTAATCGAGTAAATTCGATCAATTCCTTGCTGCCCTCACCCAAGATCACGCCGCCACCGGCATAAATGATCGGCTTTTGCGCGGTCAACAATAAATCGACGGCTTTTTTAATCTGCCCTTTGTGGCCGGTAAGCGCCGGATTATAGGAACGGATAGAAACTTTTTTAGGGTACTTGTAAGGCACTTTTATTCTGGGATCGGTGATGTCTTTAGGCACGTCGACAACAACAGGACCGGGGCGTCCGGTGGTCGCCACGTAAAAGGCCTTCTTGATGGTCTCTGCCAGTTTGGTCACGTCTTTGACCAGGAAATTATGTTTCACGCAGGGGCGGGTAATGCCGACCATATCGACTTCCTGAAACGCGTCGCTGCCGATGACCGGCAATGGCACTTGGCCGGAAATAATCACCATAGGAATCGAATCCATATAAGCAGTGGCGATACCGGTTACGGCGTTGGTAGCGCCGGGACCTGAAGTGACCAGCACGACACCCGGCTTGCCGGTGGCACGGGCATAGCCGTCCGCAGCATGGGTCGCGCCCTGCTCGTGCCGAACCAGGATGTGTTTGACATCATCCTGCTGGAAAATGGCATCGTATAAATGCAATACCGCCCCGCCGGGATAGCCAAAAATATATTCTACGCCTTCATCCTTGAGACTCTGAATTACAATTTGTGCGCCGTTTAGCTCCACGCTAATACCCTCAAATAAACTTTCGAATTAAGCCGATTAACTACATTTTTAAAAACTCAAAACCCAAGTACCCGGTTTGTTTTAAAAGTCGTCAGATAAACTGCTGCTGGCAGCCGCCTTTTTCAAGCGACATATGTTGGCCATTTTACTAGGTTTCTGATGGGATTGCACTCGGAACTCTTTTCCTTTTTAATTCTTGCTTGACCGGTAACAATCAATTATTGTTCATCGCTAATGGAATAATAAAAATATCGTTGAAGAGGCGTTACCAGCACATCGTTCGCGACTGATGGGCTGCACGCCGCCTAAAGCGCCTACTGTTGGTGCCTAGCTCATCCCACGACTAAAGGAGCGACTATGTTTATCAACCCATACACCGCACTATCCATCGCGCAACTGTGCATGCTTTTTGCGCTTATTGCCGCCATCGCCGCCATTTTATATAGCCTGATATTACTCAAGTGGATTAAACAACAGCCGTCCGGCAGTGGACAAATGCAGGCCATCGCGCTGGCTATCCAGCAGGGAGCCGAGGCTTATCTAGTCAGGCAATACAAAGTCATAGCTTGGGTAGGCGTTGCACTGTTATTGCTGATCGGTTTCTTATTAAACTGGACTACCGCCGGTGGTTTTGCGATAGGCGCGCTGTGCTCGGCGCTAGCCGGTTTTGTAGGCATGCACAGCGCGGTTCGCGCCAATGTCCGTACCGCCGAGGCGGCTTATTCGGGCACCTCCGATGCTTTTATGGTTGCGATCAGGGGCGGCTCCATTACCGGCATGTCAGTGGTGGGCTTGGGGCTGTTGGCAGCGGGCGGCTATTACAGCATTTTACTGTGGCTGGACGCGCATCAGCCTTTGCATGCCATGCTCGGCGTAGCTTTCGGCGCATCGTTAATCGCCATATTTGCCCGGCTTGGCGGCGGCATCTTTACCAAGGGCGCCGACGTAGGGGCTGATCTTGTAGGCAAAATAGAAGCGGGCATCCCTGAAGACGACCCGAGAAATCCGGCCGTTATCGCCGATAATGTAGGCGATAACGTCGGCGACTGCGCAGGCATGGCGGCAGACTTGTTTGAGTCCTATGCGGTAACGCTTATCGCCACCATGTTGCTGGCCAGCCTGCTGGTCGGCAACAATAATGACAACGCCATCGTTTACCCGCTGGTTCTGGGCGGCATATCGATTATTACCGCCATGATCGGCATCTTCTTCGTCAGGGTGGGCGCGGATGGGAATATCATGCTCGCTTTATACAAAGGCGTTGTTATTGCCACGCTATTAGCGTTATTGCTGTTTTATCCCGCCACCCACCTGCTGCTGGGTGATGCGTTGCTGATCGGCGACAAGCTTATTCCTTCCAACCACCTGTTTTATTCGGCCGTTATCGGTTTGGGCCTGATGGTCTCCTTAATGTTTATTACCGACTATTACACCTCGAGCGCCTATGCGCCGGTTCAAAAAATAGCCAAGGCATCGACCGCAGGTGACGGCACCAATGTGATTGTCGGATTAAGCCTATCCATGAAATCCACCGCCGCACCGGTTATTTTGATTTGCGCCGCCATCTGGACAACCTACCAATTGGCTGGGCTGTTTGGCATCGCCATCGCCGCAACCGGTATGCTGTCATTAACCGGGATAATCGTCACTATCGATGCTTATGGCCCGATTACCGACAATGCAGGCGGCATAGCCGAAATGGCAAAAATGCCGGAAGACATCCGCAAGACCACCGACCCTCTCGATGCCGTAGGCAATACTACCAAAGCGGTCACCAAAAGTTTTGCGATGGGTTCGGCCGGACTTGCCGCACTGGTACTGTTTTATGATTACACCAGCAACCTGGGCGGACTGGTTTGCGACCTGTCCGATATTCGGGTCGTTATCGGCCTGTTGCTCGGCGCGATGATCCCCTACCTGTCCAGCGCATTTGCGATGGAAGCGGTAGGCGAAGCCGCCGGAGATATTGTTGATGAAGTCCGCCGCCAGTTTAAGGAAATTCCAGGCATCATGACTTACACCGCCAAGCCGGACTATGCAAAGGCTGTGGATATGTTGACGATTTCCGCGATCAGGAAAATGGTAATTCCGTCTTTGCTGCCGGTTTTCATACCTGTCATCGTCGGGTTCACTTTGGGCAAAACAGCCTTGGGCGGGGTATTGATAGGCTCTATTGTTTCCGGCCTGTTCATCGCCATTTCAATGACCACCGGCGGCGGTGCCTGGGATAACGCCAAGAAATTTATCGAAGCCGGCCATTACGGCGGCAAAGGTTCTGCGGCACATAAAGCCGCCGTCACCGGCGATACGGTGGGCGACCCTTACAAGGACACGGCAGGCCCTGCGATCAATACCATTATCAAAGTGGTCAATACGGTTGCGCTGTTGCTTACACCCTTACTGTGAACCGTTGCTAGGCCGAAAACTCAACCTCGTAACCGGCAAACTTGCGGATATTAATGACGCCGGTATCCAGCAATAAATACTGGCCTTTAATGCCGTGCAGCACGCCCGATACTTCGGCATCCTTATCAAGATTAAACGACTTGACCTTGACGGGGTAGCTGTCCACCGGGAAATGAATATCCACCACCGGCTCATCGGCTAAAAACTCAAGCGCCTTCGGCCCAAAGCGCTGAGTAATTTCATCCAGCACCGGTTTGCAAACAGCGATTAATTCATCCCGCTTTGCGGCCAGATCGACAGGCTCGGCCTTATTTTTAAGCATTTGCTGCCAGCTGGTTTTATCGCTGACGTGCTTGGCAATGGCGATTTCAACCAGGCCGGAAATATAACGCGACGGCACTTTAAAAATCGGCAGCGCCTGCACCGCGCCTTGATCGATCCAGCGCGTCGGAATTTGCGTCTGCCGGGTAATCCCGACCTTAATGCCGCTGGAATTGGCTAAATAAACCACATGCGGCTGAAAGCAGAATTCCTCGCCCCATGACGGCTCCCGGCAGGTGCCGGCCGCATAATGGCAAGTTTCCGGTTTCATGATGCACATATCGCATTGCGCCAACGAGGTAAAGCAGGGATAGCAATAGCCCTGATTAAAGCTTTTTTTAATCGGCCTGTTGCAGTGGATGCAAAAGATTTTACCTGTATACACCAGCTTAATCGGTTTTCCGAGCAGCGGGTTTAACGCGACCAGTTGCTCGCCTAACGGCAACTCGTACTGAACCGGCTTTGATCTATCCGGATCCAGCCGGGCGTGCATTTTTCTTAATTGTCCCTGCATTTTGGTATTTCCTAAAATATAAACATAATGGAACGCAGATGACGCTGATAAATTAAGATTAAGTAAGATTTTTCACGAATTATCTGCGTTCATCATATTTATCAGCGTCATCTGCGTTCTATTTTAATAACTAAAGATAACCGTCGGTATTTTTTACCAGCCAACGCTCGGCCTCGGATTGTAACAGCTCTTTTTTCCAGAAAGGCGCTCTCGACTTTAACGCCTCCATGATGTATCGGCTCGCATCAAACGCATCGCCGCGGTGTGACGTCCATACCGCCACCAGCACTATCGGCTCATTAGGCAGAATATCGCCTACCCGGTGCACCACCAACGCATCGATAACCGGCCATTGTTGCAACGCTTCGGCAACGATTTTTTCCAGCTGTTTTTCGGTCATACCGGGATAATGCTCCAGCGTCATGCCCTTAACATCATCACCTTCATTGAAATCGCGCATCGTGCCTATAAAAACATTGGTCGCACCAAACTTACCGGCCATGTCCTTTGCCGAATGCTGGTGCGCCTGAATTTCCTGCCAGGGATCGAAAGACGTCGCGCAAATTTTTATGCCCATAATCAGCCCCCGGTCACCGGCGGAAAAAAAGCCACTTCATCGCCGTCCTTAACCGCGCCGTCCAATTCAACATAGTCCATATTCACCGCCGCCAAGACGTTATCCGGCAGCGCTTTATTCGGATTGGCGCTGCGCCATACATCGCCGACTGTGGCTAAACCAGCAAACTCCAAATCGTCTTCCGAGCGGCCTATGCTTTCTTTCAAGCTGGCAAAATAACGCACCTTAATTGACATAGTCACTCACTCAGTCACAAAAAAATATAGTTGGCACAACGTGCATTGCATGAAGAGACCTGCCGCCTTTTTAGTTTTCTTTACCGGCAGTTGTTATAATGCACCGTGCCTGCCTCTTTCACTGATAATTTTACAGAAAAATGACCGCATTAACCCACTTTAATCAATCCGGTGAAGCCCACATGGTTGACGTCGGCGAAAAGGCGATCACCCAGCGTACCGCAGTCACCGAAGGCTATATTGAAATGCAGCCGGAAACGCTCAAGCTGATCATAGACGGCGGCCATAAAAAAGGCGACGTGCTAGCCATAGCAAGAATAGCCGGCATCATGGCCAGCAAAAAAACTGCGGAGCTGATTCCGCTCTGCCATCCGCTGCCGCTAACCCATGTAGAAATCAAGCTGAGCGCAGAAACCGACAGCAACCGGATACGCTGCCAAACCACCGTAAAAACCAACAGCCAAACCGGCGTGGAAATGGAAGCGCTAAACGCCACGCAGATTGCGTTACTGACCATTTACGATATGTGCAAGGCCGTAGACAGAGGCATGGTTATCCAGTCAGTCCGATTACTGGAAAAAGATGGCGGCAAGTCGGGACACTGGCATCGCAATTAATATTGGCTTTTGGGCTCTGGAAAACAGAAAAATAAAATCAAATCGGTTACATTGAAAACCTTATCATTCCGGTCAGCATCCAATGCCGGATGATATGGTTGTTTATTAGATTTGTTACACTAGACTTATATTTTCAAAAACGTGCCGATTGTTTTGGCGCTATGTTTAAGAATAACAGCAGAGACAAATATGTCGATTATATTAAAAGAACTTGCCGATTTTTGTGGAGCACGTATTGAAGGCGGCGATCCATCAGCAACCATTCATTCAGCGGCAGATATTACCTCTGCACACCAGGGCCAAGTCACGCAGCTGACCAACAGCCGCTATACCCAGCATATCAAGGATTCAACAGCGTCCGCCTGTTTTATTGCGGAAGGCTTCAGCGTTGACAATGTACCTGAAGGCATGGCGCTGTTAATTTGCGCCGACCCGGAACTCAGTTTTATCAAGGCCGTCGAATTACTGCACCCTGCCAGGGTTTATGGTCGGCAAATTGCGCCGCAGGCCGTGCTTGAAGCCAATGTGACATTAGGCAATGAGCTGTATGTCGGCCCTTACGCCGTCATTGGCGAAAACGCCAGCCTAGGCGATGGCAGCGAAATACATGCAGGCGCCTATATCGGCAAAAATGTCAAAATAGGCAAAAACTGCCGAATTTATCCTTATGCGGTTATTTATGACGATGTGGTCGTGGGCAATAATGTCATTATTCATTCAGGGGCCATCATCGGCGCCGATGGCTTCGGTTATAAATTCAGGAATAATCAGCATGTCAAAGTTCCTCAAGTCGGCAACGTGATTATCGAGGACAATGTCGAGATTGGAGCCAACACCTGTGTAGACAGGGGCGCACTGGGAAGCACCGTGATAGGCGCGGGCAGCAAAATCGATAATCTGGTACAGATTGGGCACAATAATAAAGTCGGCAAACACGTCATCATGTGCGGCTTGACCGGAGTGTCAGGCTCCTGCAACATTGAAGATTATGCGATCCTGGCAGGAAGCTCGGGTATTGCCGATCATGTGACGATAGGTCAAGGCGCTGTAGTCATGGCGCGCTCCGGCGTAGCAGGCGATGTCAAGGCAGGTACACAGGTTTTCGGCAGCCCCGCAAAAGACAAGAAGACAGCCTATAAGGAACAGATCGCCATCAGCAAGCTGCCTGAACTGTTGAAAAGAGTAAAAATGTTGGAGGAAAAAATCCAGCTACTGGAAACAGATATCTAACCAAACCCAAGACAAGCATTTTTATGCATGTCGCTGTTTAAAGAACAGGAAAAACCAAACAACGAGAGCACTAAACTCCAGTGCCAAGGTGTACCACAGGATTGAAATGGAGTGGACTGCTGTTGTTGACAACAACGATTTGAGCAATTGGACTTAAGCCAGATACGCAATAGCAAAGAGTATTGGATTAAGGCTACGTGTGTTGGGTAGGGGGAAGAAAAATACCCCCCGCGATTAACGGGAGGCATTTTTCAATTGACTACTTTTTACCGCTTTTATTGAGCAGTTTTGTTGCTGGTTTTTTTCGAAGATAGTTTCGCGTCAACTTCAGCATTACTCGCAGATACAGCACCGCTTGCTAAATGCTTGGTTTCATCTTGTTTTAACAGTACAACTAAAACAATAACAGCAGCGATAGCAACGCCAGCGATCAACCATGTGTTATCTTTTTCTTGTTCTTCAGCCATTTTAAAATCCTCGAGAGTTTATATTATATTGTTTTATTCCCTTTCCTCAAAGGGGCCACTCAGCCAAATTGCTTTACTGAGCTGCTTGTCGAATTAAGTTATAAACGACAGGGTACTTTTTATCATGAGATACTGCATTGTGTCAAAGCTATAAATAAAAAAAACATCACCCATATCCGAAGTCACAATCTAAAAAGACTTGCTATCCATTGAAAAACAACAAGATGCATTAAGCTAACCAAATGAAAGTTAATGCAAAAATCTCATAGCCCTGGTGAAAGCACAAACTGCGGCAAAAGATAGCGTTGACAATAAAATGTTGTCGATTAGACCATCGCAGCTTGAAATCAAGTTGCCAAAATCAGAAGGGCTGAGACATGTTGCACCACCTAAAAAAGATGAATGCGATAAAGCAAGACCAGCCATTTACCCCTATAACTACTCTTTGACCGGCTTCTTATCGAGCTTTCTTTGCAACGTACGCCTGTGCATATTTAACGCCCTGGCAGCGGCCGAAATATTGCCGTCGTGCTGCATCAGCACTTTTTGTAAATGCTCCCATTCCAGGCGTTTTACCGACAGCGGATTTTCACTAATCGACACCGATGAGTCGCCTTCATTTTTATGCAGGGCATTGACAATCTCATCCGCATTGGCCGGCTTGGTTAAATAATGCGTAGCACCCAGTTTTATAGCCTCAACTGCGGTGGCAATACTGGCAAAGCCGGTTAACATCACACACGTGGTGTTGTCGTCCAAAGAGATCAGTTTTTTCACCAGCTCCAGGCCGGATTCATGTCCGATACGCAAATCAATGACCGCATATTCGGGCAGATAACGTTCAGCCAGCGATATTCCCGTTTTAACCTCGTTAGCGACCAGCACCTCATAATTTCTTTTTTCTAAAGCACTTTTTAGCACCTTGCAGAAAGTCTCATCATCATCCACCAGCAACAGCCGTGGTTTATCCATGTCCTGAGTTGTCATTATTGTTCTCTGCATTTAAAAGGGGTAAGGTGATTTCCACGCAGGCTCCACCCGTCTCGTTGTTGTAAAGATTAATTCTGCCACCCAGGCGATTAATCGTGGAATAAGCTAACAATAAACCCACGCCCAAACCTCGTTTTTTGCTGATAACGGGCTGCTTACCGGCAAAATCGATTAGTTCCAGGGGAAATCCGGGGCCAAAATCCCTGATCTTAATAACAACGTAATCTAAATCCCAGGATGCGTGAAATTCGATGCTCTTTTCTGACGGCGATGCTTCAGCGGCATTATTTAAAATATTAATAATTGAGTGAGTCAGCGTCAGTTCAGCTACGATTTTTGCCGACGTTGTGACTTCAGCATCAATAAAAAAACTTAACTTTGCCGTCGGCTTGTGAGCGCGCCATTGCTTGATGACTTCATCAAGATAATCAGTCAACAGCATGGCCCTACCGGATTCGGCGCGCATTTCACCGGCAGAAGCTGACATCACCGATAGCGCTGTTTTGCAACGATCAACCTGTTGCTGCATGATCAACAATTTCTCGTGCAAATCCGGGAAACGATGATCCGGGTACTCTTGCTCAAGCTCATGAGTCACGATTGCAATCGTGCCTAATGGCGTCCCCATATCGTGAGCCGCACTGGCGGCTAAGGTGCCCAATGCGACAACCCGATCATCCCTTAATGCATTTTCACGGGCTTCAGCCAGATTTCGTTCCTGCTCCTTCAGCGTTTTAGCCAGTTCAACCACAAAGAATGCGACCAAGCCGGCACTAAATACAAAACCGAACCACATGCCGAAAATATGCAGATTAAAGTAATGAGTGTCACTCATCGCGTGAACCTGCTGCAACAACTGATAGTTCTTTGCATCGGAATACTGCATTTCCGGATTAGGTATATGAGGCTCTATCGACGGCAGCGGGACATTGTAGGCCATTAGCGCCGTATACATGGACGTGGTTAAAATCACCATATACCAAGCATAGGATTGATGCAGCATAATGGCTGTAATAATCAGGGGCAATAAAAATACCCAGGTTATAGGGTTTGATGCGCCTCCGGTCAGGTAGAGCAAAGCTGCAATTGCAAAAACATCAATAACTAACTGAGAAAAAATTTCCAGCTCCGTAACCGGATCTTCTGTCTGCAAGCGCATTGAGGTATAAATATTAACGGCGATTATCGACAATATCACCAACCAAAGCGGCTGCTCCGGCAAGCGGATATTAAGACCGTATACCGATAAAACAATCAGTATAATCTCGCTGAGTATCATCAAATTTCTTAAAATAAACAGCCACTTCAGGTTTTGCCGAGCAGAGAACTCTGATCTAGGTGAGGCGTATGAGAGCATTTTTATAAATAGAGTATGTTGTGAAAGCGGCCTGAATATGAATCTTAAGTGTGTTTAAGTACATTATCGGGGTTTTAATTTTAAATTAAACAAGAATTAAACTGCGACAATATGTCACATTTTATATTGCAATAGTTATTGGTATTATTAATCTAACTTTTAAGGCTCTTGTAGAGCTCCATAGCTGGAAAGTTGCGTTATATTCTTCCTAAAATATACTCAAAGGCGGTTTTTTAAACCGCCTTTTTTTTGTCCGCTGAAATCCAACACCCATCAAAAGCCACGTCCAGGCCGCCTAAACCACAGTAACCCATAGGGTTCTTAGCCAGATATTGCTGATGCATATCCTCGGCATAATAAAACTCGTCAGCTGGCATGATTTCGGTGGTTATTTGGTTAAAACCTGCTTGGGTCAGTTGTTCCTGGTAACGTTGTTTGGATGCCAGCGCCTCAGCGAGTTGTTGCCGGGTGTAAGTATAAATACCGGATCGATATTGCGTACCAATGTCATTGCCTTGTCTCATGCCCTGCGTGGGGTTATGGGCCCCCCAGAAAACCCGAAGTAGCTCACGGTATGAAACAATAGCCGGATCATAAATCACCTTGACGACCTCATTATGCCCGGTCAAGCCGGTACATAATTCCTCATACGTCGGATTTGGCGTATAACCGCCGGTATACCCAACTGCGGTGCTGAATACGCCGAGACATTGCCAGAATTTTCGCTCCGCGCCCCAAAAGCAGCCCATGCCAAACAAGGCCTGCTCCATAGTCTCGGGAAAAGGCGGAACTATCGGGTTGCCGGTTACAAAATGCCTGTTGGTAACAGGCATGGGCGAGGCTCGGCCCGGCAAAGCGTCTTTTGGATCAGGTAAAGTAAGTTTTTTTGATGAAAAAATCATAGCCTGTGGTATTTTTATAAGACGGTTTAGACAAGGATTGATGATCCTGATGTCATAGAATGCACGACTTTTAACTGGAAAAACATGATAGAGCAAGATTTATTACACCGGTTTTTATTTGAAGAGCTGGGCGTTCGCGGGGAATGGGTCAAATTGGACACCAGCTGGCAAGCGGCAAAACTTCATCAGCGCGGCTCTGAAAACGTGCAGCAGCAACTGGGGCAGGCGCTGGCTGCCGTAGTCATGCTGTCGGCTACCGTCAAGTTTAAAGGCTCGATGATCCTTCAAGCCCAAGGCGACGGCGACATTAAAACACTGGTTGCTCAGGCAACGGATCAACGAAAAATAAGGGGCTTGGTCAGAGGCAAAAAAAACGTTGCTAACGGTCCGTTAGAAGCGATGTTCGGCCAAGGGCGGCTGGTATTAACCATTGAGTCGGAAAACGGTCACCCATATCAGGGCATTGTTCCGCTACAGGGCAATAATTTGGCTGCCGTATTGCAAACTTATTTTGAGCAATCCGAGCAACTTAAGACCCGCTTGTGGCTATTTGCCAATGCCACCCATGCCGTTGGATTATTATTGCAGGAACTGCCGGCGCAGGAAAATTATGAGGCCGATTGGGAGCATATCGAGATCTTGGCCAACACGGTGACCGAGCAGGAACTGTTCGATCTGGATTGCGAGCAACTGTTGTATCGATTATTCAACCAGGAAAAAGTCAGGTTGTTTGACGCAGAACCGGTCGAGTTCGGCTGCGCCTGCTCCCGGCCAAACATCGAGAAAACCTTATTCGCTATGGGACGGACTGAACTGGAAGATATTTTAAAAGAGCGGGACATTATTGAAGTGAACTGCGAATTCTGTAGTGAACAATACCGCTTTGATAAAATTGATGTGGAAAATATCCTGTCTCAGAAAAGTACCGTTACCGACTCCGAAACACTACATTAGTAAATAATCCTATGAAAACCGGAATCATTAAACGAAGTCTTCGCATTGTTTTTTTGCTGGCACTGGCGGGTTCATTATCCGGTTGCATGTACTGGATTCGGGCCTATCAAGTCTACCTGCAAATGGATGAATTCGATCGCCACTTTTCCGTCGTGGCCAATGACGAATTTACTTTGCACTTCAAAGATCCCATTCTTTTCAGCAAGGATTTTGTCTCCCTATCCAAGCTTTATGCCAGCCAGGATGACCCCACGGCTGATGGCAGACGCTGGCGATACTGGTTTCGCAAGGTTGACGGCAACAATAAACTGATCAAGCCGGAGGTAAAATTTTATTCGGACTTGAATTTCAATAAAGAAAGCCGCCTGATTGCCTGGTCGTTTTCCTCACTTTTCCTGGCGATTGCCCCGCCCAAGTTTTTAGAGGTTTCGTTGCGCTCGATAGGCGGCGCCGAAATCGATAAAGAAAAACAACAGCTCAAAGCCAACTCGGCATTGCTGGAAAAAATCACCGACGATTTGCCCAAAAAACCGGCCGTGCTGGCCCAATTGGGTGAGCCGTTTGAGATCAAGGATGAGCCGGAACAGGAAATCTATATTTACCGTTTCCTGCTGGAAACCCATCATATAGAAGAAGGTTATGAGGATCGCGCCTTGAACGAGGTTAAAATCACCTTTGATAAAAAGACTCAGGAGTTGGTTAGAATGGCAGGGCGTTTTGCAGGACTTAAGGTTTCAATTAATTACCGAAAGTTTCTGGATGAACCGCAAGATGTCGCGCAGAGCAAACAGGAAGAGCGGAACTGAAAACGTATTAACGCCCTTCCCGGCAATAAAAAAGGCTTAGACAATCAATGTCTAAGCCTTTTTTATTACGCAGACCGGTTAGGCCAGCACCATACAAGCTATGATTTACAGCTTATCAGCATTTTTATCCAGATACTCCGCAACACCGGCAGGACTTGCATTCATACCTGCATCGCCTTTGTGCCAGCCTGCTGGACATACTTCGCCATGCTCCTCATGGAATTGCAAGGCATCAATCATGCGCAGCATTTCATCCATGTTACGACCTAAAGGCAGGTCGTTAACAACCTGATGACGGACTTTGCCGGAACGGTCGATCAGGAAAGAGCCACGGTAAGCCACAGCAGCGCCCTCCACTTCAACATCATAATCTTTGCAAATAGCGTGAGATATGTCAGCAGCCATTGTGTAACGAACGGGGCCGATACCGCCTTTATTAATAGGGGTATTACGCCATGCATTATGGGTGAAATGAGAGTCGACAGACACAGCAATCACTTCAACATTACGGCTTTTGAACTCATCGATACGATGATCCAAAGCAATTAATTCACTTGGACAAACAAAAGTGAAATCCAATGGGTAGAAAAACACTACCGCATATTTTCCGCTAGTGGCCTCGGAAAAACTAAATGAATCAACTATTTGACCATCGCCCAAAACGGCAGGAACTGTAAAATCAGGTGCTTGTTTACCGACTAATACGCTCATTGATTATCTCCAATAAATAGTGAAAAAACAAAAGACTGTTAACTTGTTGTTAGCCACTGAAGCAGTGGATGGCTGAAATTGTACACTAGGTTAGTCGGGAATTGGAGAGGGTTCTGATTTTTAGCTTGCTTTAATTTTAATTTGAGCCATAATTTGTCATCAATAGCTTACAATGCCGTCGGGGGATTACTCTAACTCGGGGTTTCTTAAAGACTCGTCGCCCTAACTTGGCTGTTAAATTCATTTATTCATTCGTTTTATGGGGTTCTACCATGGCAAAAGATAAACATATTACCGAGCCCGATGTGTTCGGCTATCAGGTTCGTATCGTAAGACGCGGCAAAGAAAGCAGTCGTTATTTTTCACATAAATTGTGGGGCAACAAAGGCAAGTCTTTGAAAGCCGCGATTACCTGGCGTGACCAGATGCTGACCGTTTTAAAAGGCAGCAAGACACGGTTCCTTAAGCCACCCAAAAATAAAACCACCACCGGCGTCACAGGCGTATCCAGAACCATCAAGTATGATCATCGTAAAGATAAAAGCTATCTTTGCTATACCGTTTTCTGGGTCAGTAACGGCAAATCGAGGAATAAAACCTTTCAGGTTGGCAATGTCGATAAAGTGACGGCAGATGACGAATTGCATGCGTTTCGCACCGCCAAGCTATTCAGAAGCTGCTATGAACATTCAATCGATAATGACCTTGAATTTTACGACAGTAAATTCACCGGCTGGAAGAAGCTACGCTTGTATGAAGACGAGAATTTGAACGCAGTAGCGTTTTAAACAAAGAGTTCGTGTTAGGGGCCTGCGCTCACCCTTCGTCGGGATTGCCGCTCATTTATGCGGCTAAAGCTCGATACGGATACCCAGTTCTATAACGCGCTCAACGGGAATTTTGAAAAAGTCTATCGCGCTTGACGCATTGTGGAATAAAAACCGGAATAAGGGTCTGCGCCATTTAGACATCGGGCTTTTTTTCCGAAAAGACAGTCGCTCGCTACCGATAAAAAACGATGTCTGCTTGAAATCGATGTTTAACCCCTCATGAGCGCACTGCTCTAAAGCTTGCCGCACATCAGGGCTTTGCTGGAAACCATAATAAAGTTTAACCCGGTAAAAATTGCCGTCCTTGCCAAAAGCCCGAATCTTGACCCGGTGCGCCACATCAACGTACGGTTCATCCTTAGTGACGATGGTTAATACAACGATTTGTTCATGCAGTACGTGGTTATGCTCGAAATTGTGCAAAAACACCTGAGGTACGCCATGCAAGCTTTTTGCCAGATAAATGGCCGAACCTTTAGCAATCACTGCCTGATGACTGATGATCTTATCTTCCAAGTCCTCAAACAGCATGCGCCTCTCATCCATGTAGTCCGCCAACAAGGCACGACCCTGAATCCATGTCGTCATCATCAAAAACAGCACAACTCCAATAACCAAAGGCAACCAGCCGCCGGTCGGAATTTTTAAACTGTTAGAGGAAAGAAACAAAAAATCAACGGTTAGAAACGTGGTCAAAAAAGTAATGCCGGCCGACTTTTTCCATTGCCAAAGTTCCTGAATGACGATAAACACCAAAATGGTATCGACAATCATGGTGCCGGTAACCGCAATGCCGTAAGCCGAAGCGAGTGCCGAGGAAGATTTAAAACTCAAGACCACGACAAATACCGAAACCATCAGCAACCAGTTGATCGCAGGAATATACACCTGCCCAACCTCCCGGCCCGAAGTATGTAAAATATTCATGCGCGGGCAGTAGCCAAGCTGTATGGCCTGCCTAGTGACCGAGAACGCGCCGGAGATGACCGCCTGAGAGGCAATAACGGAAGCCAGTGTCGCCAAAAATAATAGCGGATACATCGCCCAGGTCGGCGCCAGCAAATAGAATGGATTTTTCACCGCTTCAGGGTGTTCAAGCAGCAACGCGCCTTGCCCAAAATAGTTCAGCAACAAGGCCGGGAAAACAAAGCTGAACCAAGCGTAACGAATTGGTTTCAGGCCGAAATGGCCCATGTCGGCATAAAGCGCTTCCGCGCCGGTTATTGCCAACACCACCGCCCCCATGATTAGAAAACCCTGCCATCCCAATTCGATCAATAAATGAACCGCGTAATAGGGGTTAACCGCAGCCAATACGCCGGGCGCATCGATAATATTATTTACACCTAGACCGCCCAAGGTGACAAACCAAAGACACATGATCGGTGAAAACATTTTTCCGACGGTTCCGGTGCCTTTGGCCTGCAAAATAAATAGCGCCAGGAGCACCGCAAGTGTAATCGGCAACACATAATGCGCCAAGGGCGGCGCAATGATCTGCAAACCTTCGACTGCGCTTAATACCGAAATTGCTGGAGTGATAATGCCGTCGCCGTAAAACAAAGCGGCGCCGAGCAAACCAATGGTAATGATAAAGCGTGTTTTTTTCGGATTATCCTTAGCGCTTTGTAGTGCAAAGGTCATTAGCGCCATGATGCCGCCCTCACCCTTGTTGTTAACGCGCATAATAAAAGTCGCGTATTTGATGGCTACAACCAAGGTTAACGCCCAGAAAACCAGCGACAGCACACCCAGCACATGGGGCTTATCAATCGGCAAATGGCTACCGAAAATTTCCTTAACAGCATATAAGGGACTGGTGCCAATATCGCCAAACACGACACCGATTGCGCTTAGCGCCAAAACGGTGACTTGTTGATTGGAATGACTCGCTGAATTTGTCGACATAGGAAATATTGGATTAGTAAATAAGCAGCCTAGAAATAGCGGCCATTGATTAGAAAGTGGGTGGCGATGCTGCCTAAGTAACCCAGCGCGATGACCGGCGTCCATTTCAGATGGCTGGTGAAGGTGTAAATCCCTTTCGCCTGCCCCATCAAACCCACGCCTGCCGCGGAACCGACCGCCAACATGCTGCCGCCGACACCGGCGGTCAATGTGACCAGCAACCACTGGCCTTCAGATATATCAGGTGCCATGGTCAATACAGACAGCATGATGGTGCCGTTGTCCACGAACGCTGAGGCGATGCCGACCAGAATGTTGGCTACGGTAGGATCGTTGTTACCGTATAGATGAAGGGATGCCACTTCCATATAGCCGATGAAACTCAAGCCGCCGACACCTACCATTACGCCGTAAAAAAACAGCAAAGTGTCCCATTCCAGGTTGGCGACTTTCTGGAAAATATCAAACGGCAGCTCCCGCGCCAGTTGCTGATTTACCTCTGCCTGCGGATTGTTCATGTATTTCATCGGCCCAAAATGATCGATTTTGACATCGGTCAAATCCACGGGTATCAATATGGGATGAGAATCGCGGGTTTTTTGCAGGTAATAGCTGAAAAACTTCAAATAGGTCAGGCCCATCATCATCCCGGCCGCAGGCGGCAAGCTCAGGAAGTTTTCAAAACAAGCCGAGGTAATAATGGTCAATACGAACAAAAAGATGATTACCCAGCCGCCGCGCTTCATGTCCTGTGCTTCCATGACCGCAGCGGGCCTTTCTTGCGGGATAAAGAAATGCATGACGGCGGCGGGTATTGCGAAGTTGACGATGGCCGGAATCAACAGGGAAAAGAAATCAGCAAAAGGCACGACGCCTTTTTGCCAGACCAACAACGTAGTGATGTCGCCAAAGGGACTGAAGGAGCCGCCCGCATTGGAGGCGACCACAACGTTAATACAGGATAAGGTAACAAAGCGCGGGCATGCTTTGCCCATAGCCAGAATAACCGAACCCATCAGCAAGGCGGTAGTGAGATTGTTGCAGCCGGACGAAATAAAGAACGACTGGAAACCGGTAATCCAGAATAATTGCCGATAGCTGAAGTTCTTGCTCAATAGCCAGACCCGCAGGCTGTCAAATACGCCCCGGTCTTCCATCGCATTCAAGTAAGTCATCGAGACCATGATGAACAAAAACAGTTCGCCGTAACTTTCAAGCGTAGAGCGGAACGCGACTCCGGCTTGTTCGCTCATTCCGGCCTTGGTATAAAAAGCGGCAATAAATATCCAGATAAGGCTCGCCGCAAACACCATAGGCTTGGATTTTTTCAACTCAGTCACTTCCTCGGTCATCGCAAGGATGTAGGCAACGGCAAAAACTATCAAAGCCAGATAACCGGCCCAATGCTGAGTCAAATCCAACGGTTGCACTTGGCTAATGGATCCGGCTTCATCGGCTGCCATTGCTAAAGAAGGGAAAAGGAGGGCGAGTATGATCGGAATATATTTTGAGCAAAGCGACATTTTTTTCCTTAAGCGACAGGCAAAATTGAACAAAATCTGTTGTTTCTACGCATAGTGAAGCTATTTTTATCCAACGTGTTTAAGACAGGCGCGTTTTGATGGGCAATAACGCATTACTTATTACAAACAAAATGGATAAAAACAGTTCAGAAATTGAATATATGATACACCTGATCGATGGATCGATGAAGAGCGGCAGCATCGCTCCGATACGCACCGGTTGAAATTAGACTAAAAGTTTTCGTTAATCAATGATTGAATTTGCAGTTAGAGTGTATACAAATTATTAACAAACCACGAAGAATTCGGATTGTTTTTACGGTGGCTTCTTCGTGGTTTTATGGCTCTTGAGAGGGAGCTACTGCTTCACAGTCACAAACGCTATTTTAGCGATCCCGGCATGCTGTACGGTAGCCATAAGCTCGGCGACTTTTGCATAAACGACATCCTGGTCGGCGTATAAATGCAGGCCGATTTCAGGATTTCTTAACAGCTCGGCCTTCAGCGCTGCTTCCAATGCGGCAAGGTCGGCGATTGGAAGCTTGTTCAGCGTTATAACCCCCTGCGCATCGATACCGAGCTGCAACGGCTGCTCCTTTACATCCGCCGTGGTCTCTGCGGTTTTCGGCAGAGTCACATGCACGGATTGGGTGAGTAACGGCGCGGTCACCAACAAAATAATCACCAGCACCAGCATCACATCGACCAGCGGCGTGACGTTGATTTCGCTCATCGCTCCTTCGTCTTCGGATTGCGGTTTAAAGGCCATATCTATTCCTTTCCGCCGACATTCGCACTTGAAGCAATATGCATAAAACTGACGACAAAGTTTTCCAACCAAGCGCGCTGCTGTTTGACCCGGCGCAGAAAAAAGTTATATGCCAATACCGCCGGAACGGCGACCGCAATACCGATTGCCGTAGCGACCAATGCGTCACCGATGGGGCCTGCCACCACATCCAGGCTGGTCGAGCCGCTGGCGGTAATTTCATGCATCGCGTGCATGATGCCTAAAACCGTACCGAACAAGCCGACGAACGGCGCAGTGCTGCCGATGCTGGCAAGCATAGTCAGCCCGCCTTCCATAGAGTGTTGCTCTTTCTGCATTTGTACGAGCAGAGAATGCTCCAGCAATTCAGCCGGGATTCCACGATATTTAAGGCTATTACCGGCAGACTTTTGGCTTTCATCCATCCAGGCAAAGCCTTGCTGGGCAATGCGCGCTTCCGGGCCTCTGGCTATCTCTGCGGGCAAGGCTTTTGCCTGCTCCAGATCGGCCGCGTCCCAAAACGCCTTGTTATAGGCCCGATTATAAAAACTACTCTTGGTGAACTGCCAGATCTTGAAAAAAATCACCGTCCACGTGATCACCGAAAAAGCCAGCAATGTGTATAAGGTGCCGTCGATAATCACTTCCGGCGCAATATGATAAGGCATTAAGATCTCCTGTTTAGTTCTTCAAATAAAATTAATGGGGGCAATCCGAGCCGATTGCTATTTTTTTGTTCGCTGCTACCGGCTGGTAGTTTGCCTTGGCAAAACCAATGTAAGCCGGTAAAACGCAAACCAATTATTGTGTTAATTTAAACTGCAAGGTCTGAACAGCACGCTGTTCAACGGCCACACCGTTTACTATTTTTTCTTTGAATTTCCATTGATTAATGGCCTTTAGCGCGGCCTCGTCAAAAACTTCTTCAGGCTCAGCCTCAACAACTACCGCACCTTCAACGTTGCCATCCGTGGTGATAGTAAACTCGATTTTAACCCAGCCTTCGATATGACGACTCGCCGCTCGCGCAGGATATTTCGGCGGAACGCGTTCCAACGGGACGACGCCGGTGCTGATTCTCGGTTCAGTGCTGACTACCGGCGCAGGCCGACTGACGGGTTGCGGCGCTATAACCGGCGCTGTCGGCATAGCCGAAGGCTTTTCGTCGGCAATAGACTGCGGTTTTGGCAGCTCAACCTTTTTAGGTACAACCGGCGTTTTTTTCTTGACCGGAATCTTGGCCGGTTCCTTTTTCGGCGGCTCAGGTTTTGGCGGTTCTGGTGGTGTAACCGGAGCTTGTTGATTCGGCGTAGAAACCAGCGATACTTCCATGATAACCAGCGATGTGGCCGGAGGGGGGGCATCGGCCGGTTTTAACAACCAAAGGCCCGCCCATACATGCAGCAGCAGCACCAAAATCAACAATAATCCGCCGACAAAGCGGGGTTGTTCTTCGCCGGTCAAGGCCGCAAACAATGCTCGCATTTTTTGCACCAGCGGACTCGCCTCGTCACCCGTAGGCGTTAAATTCCGGTCGGCTTGGCCGCCTTGATCGCTGTTAAATAAAAACATCAGGGGAATTACCTTTTTAAACATCGGTGATGCGTTTGTTATGGTCAGGTTCCGGACAACGCCGCATTGTTCTCGGCACGGTCACGGTAACAGGAAGCCTCTAGATGGATTGCGGCTGCTTAAGCAATTTGACCTTTGCAAACTGCCAAACCATCGGCATGAACGACATGAAAACAATGCCCAGCACGATCTTCTCGAAATTGTGTTTGACCCATTCATTCGAGCCTAAGAAATATCCGGTTAAGGTGATGCTGGTAACCCATAAGGTCGCGCCGATAATACAAAAAATAATGTATTTTGAATATTTCATGCTGCCCGCTCCTGCGACGAAAGGGGCAATGGTGCGGATGATCGGAACAAAGCGGGCCATAATAACGGCTTTACCGCCGTGTTTTTCGTAGAACTCTTCGGTTTGGGTAATGTATTCCCGTTTAAAAAACAGAATTTGTTCCCGCGATTTAACGAACTTACTAAAATGCTTGCCGACGAAATGATTGACATTGTCACCCAGCAACGCGGCGCTTATCAGCAACGGAATGATGATTTGAATATCCAGCTTCCCGGTCGATGACGCCAACAGCCCCACCGCAAACAGCAACGAATCGCCAGGCAGCAACGGCATGATGATTAAGCCGGTTTCGACAAAAATTATCGCAACCAAAATCGCATAAGTGAGCATCTCGTAATGCGCCAGAAAATCTTGCAACGTCGTCAGCGGGTCTTTGAGCAAATGCAATAAAAAGTAAATAATTTCCATAAAGGTCAGTTGTTATATCGTTAAAACGGGTAAGCATAAAGTACGCGTCATGCTTTGGCGACTATTTATCATCAATCGATATTAAACCGTAATCCTGCTGCTGCGTTTTCCAGGAGAGATAAATCTTCTGCCCGTCGCTGACCAGGAAAGGCTGATCGCCAGACTGGGCGGTTTGAGCAATCACTTCGGGCTTCGTCCAGCTTTTGCCGCCGTCGGCGGATTTCATCAGCTTGATAACATTATTGGTACCGTCGAACTCCTGCCAAACTACATTGACCCGCGAACCTAAAGCCAATACATGCGGATGGCCTGTGCCGGCCTTGCCGAAGTTAACCGGCGTGGAAAAATGCCGCCCGGCATCGGTCGAGTAGGCATAAAACAGACCTGGATTACCAGGGGAGCCGCTAAACCATACCGCATGATAAATGCCGGAATCGGAAATCGACAGGCCGGGACCGTGATGCGGGCAGGCATCGATTTTCCAGTTGTCCCGGCCTAAGCGGTGGGTATCGCCGGGGGTATTCCAGTCGCTGAATTTAACCAGCCCGTGATCGCGTATTCCGCCCTCGAAAACATGCCGCCAAGTCACGACCGGCGTATTGTCCGGCGCTATCGCAGTATCCAGCCGACAGCACTGGCAGGTATGGGTGGCGATTCTTTTATTCGGATAAAAATGCTGTCCGCCATCGTTCGACCAGCTGTAATACAAAGATGATCCCTCGAATTTCTGGCCTGCTTTTTTTGCCGCTTCAAAGTCGCGGGCATCCAGCCAGGCGATAAAGATTTCGCCGTTTTTGCCAATCGCCATGCTGTCGAAGCGATGGCTGATGACGTCCAGATTATCGTTGACGGTAACTGGCGCGGAAAAATGCTCTCCGCCGTCCGTCGAACGGCTAAAGCGGATATGACCGCTATGTTTACCTTCCAGCTTCAGCGTCCAGCTTAAATAAATATTGCCCTTGGCATCCAGCTTTATCTTCGGGCGGTATTCGCCTTTGGCTTCTATTTTCTCGGCGACGGGATTGACCATCACCGGTGCAGTGAAGCTTTGCCCCTTATCGTCCGATGATTGCACATACGCGTGATCATTGTTCGCCCAGGTAATCCATAACACACCCTTGCCGTCGAAAGCGGCGCTTATCGTCTCGGCGCATAGGTTTGAGGGCGCCGCTTTGGCATCCGTACAAGCGCCTTTTGCATCGCTGGAGTGATGATGCGCATGCGCTTGCTGATCATCGCCTTCTGGCTTGACCGTCGCGTCATTAGCGCAGCCCAAGACTGTCAGCGTTGCAAGAAATAGAAAAGGGGGTAGAAATTTCATTGATGATACCGAATTAAAGAGTCGAACTGAATTATAAAGAGAAAGCCAGATAGAGGAGAAAATATCTTTCCATTTTTATGCAATAAAGCCGGACTATTAACAAGTCCGGCTTTATATTTTCTCTATATAGTCAAATCATTAATAACTATACTTTAACTGAGCAAAGTAAGTACGCGATGGAAATGGATGATATAACCAAACTTCCTGGTTGTTGACGTTATCAATCCCAGCTGAAGCGCTGATTTGTTTGGTGATTTGGTATCTGGCACGCAAATCGACAATCAAAAAAGAAGTGCCGCCCGATTGATAAGTCCCGAGATTGCTATCGCTGTTGTTTAATTGACTATACTGCGGACTGCTGTATCGACCGCTGACCGAGGTGGTCAACTTGTCGGTTGCTCGATAAGCGATGGTTGCGCTGGCGCGCCACTCGGGAACCCTGGGCTGAAGTTTGCCGGTTGAAGGCAGGTTAGCGTTGGGATTGGCGGCGGTAGGGCCTGCGGCAGCGGCAGCGGCATCTCCGGCACCGTTGTCGGTAATCCTGGAATCCGCCCAAGTCGCGCTGCCGGAAAGATCCACACCTTTTATGCCGACATCACTGGCTTCGCCGGCAAATTCGATACCGTAAGTTTGAGTTTCGTCGACATTTGAAGGCGTACTAGCAGTACCGCCGGTAGATAAAAAGGTTTGCTGAGAAAAAATAGCATCCTTCACGCGCTCCTGAAACAAGCTAAGACGCAATCTGCCTTGATCCAAGAAATATTCTCCGGAAAGCTCGGAGGACAACGCTTCTTCGGGCCTAAGATTGGGATTACCATTAACAATAGCAGGTACCCCGGTAGTAACCGTAGTTGTTTGAAATAATTCCGTCACAGTGGCAAAGCGATAGGCTTGTCCGACGGATAACCCCGCTTGTACACGATCTAAAGGCTTCCAGGTTAACTTGGCCTTGGGTGAAAATCGAATATCGTTACGGTCTGCTTGATCGACCGTCCTCAGTACGCCGTTCACTAAACCCTGATTATAGCCGCTGTAAGCCTGCCAATTTTCCAGACGACCACCCAAAGTCAGGTTCCAATCCTTATTGAAGTCCAAGGCATCCTGTAGCCAATAACCTTCGGTTTGGGTCTTGCCTTGTGAATTGGAATAAACGCTGCCGGTGCTCTCGGTGCTGGATTGCCACATAGTCGTGTTATAAACCGGGTTATCTAAATTATATAAATCGTGGTGAAAACCAAAGCTGACCTCATGCTTACCTAAGAGATTGACATTGGGCCGCCAAATACCCTTGGCATCGGCGGTATGCCAGCCGGTTCCGGTTAGGCTGGTAACTCTGCCGGCGCCGTTATTGGCGGCTTGTGTAGGTGTTTGCGTCGAGGTTCGGCTAATATCCGTACCATATTCGACCACGCTGCCCGACAAATCCCAGTCGAATACACCGCCGGTATTGGATTTGATGTTCATGCCATGCGACCAATGCATTTGTTCAGCCCTGGTTTCCGCAAAGCTAGGCGCATTGGCTGCGCTAAGATTATATTCTCTTCCGTTAATATTGACGTAACCGCTGTCTACTACAGCACCGGTATTGGCATTGCGCAGAAAGCTGTTAAAACCACCGCTATTTTCGTTCTGCCATAATCCCAGCGTATAGGCCGCACGTATGGTCGGAGTAAAGTCATAGCCCACTTTCCATTTGAAGTTGTCCTGTACCGTGTGATTGATTGCAGACTCGCCCAGCACCAGGGCGTTAACACCCGCCCCATTTTGGTTAGCAATCGCTCCCGTTACTACCGTGTCCCTAGCGTTCATGGCTTTTGTCTGAGTGGTCGTTGAAACGATCGGATTCACAAAGGCTATAGGCTGGCTGTGACTATCCAGATGACTCACATCAAAACGAAATGAAAGGTCTTTGTAGCGATCTCCGACATTGAAAGAATATTCCTGGCTGTCGAACATCTTATTCTTGCCATAGAATCCATAGTCCTGCCATGTCGATTTGACATCGGCACCGGCCTCGAATTTTTCCGGCATGCGCGTAGTAATGTCAATCACACCGCCCATGGAATTGCCGGAATAGGCCGCCGAAAACGGCCCGTACATCACATCAACTCGTTCGATTTCAGAGGGCGACACCATATTCCAGCGCGGTGAGCCGGTGTTACCGTTATTATTGCCCAACAGGGAAGACAGCATAATGCCATCGGCATAAATCAAGCCGCGAGCACTGGCCCCTGTGCCTGAAGTACGCCAGCCCACCGGCGCATTGGTGTCGCCGATATAACGTTTACGCACCTGAATGCTGGGCAGGTATTTAATGACGTCCTCGGCAGTCATCGCATTGACGGTGTTGTCGATTTTTTCGCGAGTGACGCTTTCTGTAGTCGTCGGCAGCTTGTATCTATCCTTGGCGGTAGGCGCTATTTTTTCGGTTACCGTCATATCTGACAACACCTCCTTGGATTTATCGGCCTTCGCTTTTTTGCTGACGACAGGCTTATTATTGGAAGTGTCGCTATTTTTATTGGTTTCACCCACGGCCAGAGGAGAAGTCAGCATAAGCAAGCAGATCAAGGCGCGTCGAGGATTGAGAGGATAAGGCGGTTTGGAAGGATTCATAGTTACCTGGAGAAAATTATTATTATTGGGATAGCATTTAAAAAAAATGCGTATTTTTAATTTCTATAGTTATGGATAGTCTGCTGATAAAGCACGTTTCAGGCCAAGCCAAAAAAGCCATTGAAAAAATTAACAATAAAATTTTTCCCCGGAATGAGTTTTTAACAAAAGTGCGGCATATGACACATTTTAGTGTGTTAAATAACACAGTTTAATTAATTTTCTACCCCAGACAGCCTACTTTTTTATCCAACTTAGCCCCAAACCGGGCGTTCATCTTTGTATGTAAGTTTCTGTGAGGCACCATCATTCTGGCAGGGATGCCGTAGACATTAGAGCGTGTAGCGAATCCAGGCGCCATGGATTTGAACTTACCATCCATGGCGCCTGTATTCGGCAAATATCCGTACATGCTGGCGCGGATATGACGAGCTTGAGCTAATATTTCAGCGACGCGCTAATAAAATAGGTACGTTGCGGATAAGGATGGTTTTCAAAGGCATTGGCATCAAAAACGTTATCAATTCCCGCTGAGATGGTGCTTTTCAGTTTTGGGTTAATCGGTAACTTATAAGAGGTTTTCAAATCGACGAAAGTGGATTCATCGGTACCGCCCATGACATTTGCCGCCGTGTCGGTGTTAGCCAAAGTTTGAAACGAGTCACTGCGATAACGGACGCCTACTGATGCAGCCCATGGCTGCGTAATGTGATAAGTAGCCGAGCCGTTGATTTGCAACTGGGGAATGCGATCCCATTCTTTGCCGGTGTAGTTCGCGCTGTTAGTTCCGATAGGATTGTGTTTGGTAATCTGCTTGTTCATTATGGTGGTATTAGCCATTAAATCGACCGGCAGGTTAAACACCTCGTTCTGTTGATAGGTCAAATCCACTCCAACGGCCTCGGTTTGATCAATGGGCTGAAAGGTTGTTGTAGTCTGACCATTGATGGTTACAGTGGTACTGTTAATTTCATTATTGATTTGATCAAAAAAGAAATTGGCGCGCACATAACCCCTGGGAATATCGTATTGGGTCATGAAGTTATGGAAGTAGCCAACCTCAGGCCCTAAACCGGGAGCAGAAAAAGTGGCGCTATTAAGTTTGGACAAGCTAGCGAACATTTCTTCTGCAATCGGGAAGCGATACGCCTTGGAAAACGAATAGCGGAACGTCCAATTGTTGGGTGAGTATTCCAATGACGCTTTGGGCGAAATGCGGGAGGCGTCGCGATTGGCATAGTTTTGAATATTCGTTTCATTTGCCACTGTAGTCGGATCGTCAAATACCCGAACATGGCCATCCATCGCTTGCCAGTGGTCGAATCTTCCTCCGGCCATTACACTCCAGTCGGGCAAGAATCGCCATTCCAATTGAGAAAAAGCACTGTTGGTTTGAGTTGCACCGCCGCTGTCGTTGGTTTTAATATCGGCCGATCCGGCCTTATAATTGTTGCTGTTATAAACATCCAGATTCAGACTGGCGTGATTAAACTGATAGCCGCCCATAAAGGACAAATCATCCCTACCCAGGAATTTGTCGTTCGCCAACTTCAGATCGTAAGTCGCCCACCAGGGTTTTTCATCGGAAACCTGGCCTTTGTTTTTGTTTAGCGGATGATTGGGATTAAGATTTGAACTAATAGTTCTGTCCTTGAATGCGTCGTAGTAACTGGCGGTCGTATCAATGCTCCAGTTAGTTGAGATTTTGCCCTTCAAACCCAAGCCATAATTTAGCGCTTGGCGCTCCGAATCACTGACCGAGAAAACCGAGCCGGGAACAGCAAACCTTTTCCCTCCAGCTGTCCTGTAGTTTTGACTCGCTGACAGCCCAGCAGCCGTTGCCCCTCCCCATGCCGTGTTGCCCGCCGCATCTCTTAACAAACTGTTCGGGTCGTCAACTTTCCCTACGCGATCTTCATAGGCAATAGTAAAGCGCCCCTGTAACTCTTCGGTAAAGTCATAAGCGAATTTTGCTTTGAACAAGTCCGTCGTTTGCTGGGAAACCCCGATATCACCGTAAGCAATCGCCGGAGCTTCAGTTGTTGTTTGGTAACCTTCCCCTCCCGTGACTGCCGTCCCTCCGGCTGCCGTAGTTAAAGCGGCGGCATTGATGCTCTGCGGCTGGCCCTCATTTTCAAAACGGTTATAAGAGCCCCAAACGCTAAACCTGTCTATCCGATCACCGGCAGAAATAAAGGTTTTATAGCCCGTTAAGGTTTCATTTCGCCCTGACCTATGCATATTCTGAAACATGCCGGTGGCGTCCATCTGGGCTTCAAATTTTTCCGGCATTTTGGTATTCAGGTTTATCACGCCGCCCATTGAGTTGCCGCTGTATTGCGATGAAAACGGACCGTAAAGCACTTCCGCCGAATCGATTTCGCTGGGAGACACCATCGACCATCTGGGCGCTCCATTGTATGTAGTGCGCAAAGGATTGTGCAATGGCATGCCGTCGGCATAAACCATGCTGTGTGCGGTTTGAAATGAATTTGAGCTGCGTATGCCCAAAGTGCCGTTTGGATCACCCATAAAACGCTTGCGAATCAATACGCCGGGGGCATATCTGATAGTATCCTCAACCGTTGTGGCATTGACTTTGGTTTGAACGTCGGCGGCATCGATAGTGTAAGTAGGCGTTGCCTTAGTGGTATCCGGGAATTTTCTATCGGTCGCAGTGCCGTAAGTCACCATATCTTCGCCTTGGTATTTATCAGCTTTTACCTGGTTTTTTTGGGTAGTCGTTTGTTGTTTATCTGCCTTTTTAGCCTTCACCGGCTCAGCCGCAACTCCGCAACTTAAATAAGTTGCTCCCAGTAGTAGTAGTAGGTATTTTCTCATTGTTTTAATTTTTAATAGTGATGAGTGGTTTTTGTATCAAGGCACATTGCATGCCAAGCTACCAAGGCCATAGCGGCACTGCCTATCAGGCCCTCCGCACTTTATTTTTTTATTTCTTGTAATCAATTGCTTAAAACTTGATTTCAATTTCCTGGAGACTTTATTAAATGACCACGCACGCCCTGAACTAGCCTCCAAGCTTTTATTGCAGGGAATGTTCCTGATATAAAGTGCGGCATATGACGCACTTTAGTGTGTTAAATAACTCTGTTTAATAAAATTTCTGTTCCGGCAATGGTGCCCCCCCTCTTAGCTTTAGTTGTAACTATTCAGCCTATAGAGAAATGGAACGCGGATGACACTGATTAAACGGATAATCACGGATTTAATAGCGCAAACAAATTGGGCTGAGACTAAAAATCCGTGTAAATCCGTCCTATCCGTGTCATCCGTGTTCTATTTGGCATACGCTGAATAGTTACCTTTAGTTTTGAAAAGGAAGCTATATATCTCATGCCTTTTGCGTAATGGACGATCGGTCGGTCATCCATTACAGAGCTGACAAATAATTTCAGGTACTCATTATTCATCCACCCTTCAATTAGTAATTTACCGTCATGCCGACATTGAATGAGCGTCCCATGCCGGGAACCGCCGTTCCGGTAGCGCTTCTTTCCCCTATATAAGTGCCGCCTAAAGGCAGGGAGTAATTCTTATCCAGCAGGTTGTCTATGCCGCCATCAATGCGTAAATGCTTCCAGGTATAGCTGCTGCGCAGGTTGAGCAGTGCGTAACCAGCGGTTTTAGGCTCTACCCGGACGGTTTGTATGTCGCTTTTAGGCGCGACTATTTGCGTTTCGATCGTATTGGACCAACCGCCGCGCTTATGTTCCAGCGCTACCGTCGCGTTGAACGGCATCTGCTGATACAGGTTGCCGCCGGTGTCGTTGTTCTGCCCTCTGACATAATTCAAGACGGTTTTACCGGTCAGGTTGCCGTATTTGACGTTTTCCAATAACAGTTTGGAACCGGAAACATCGACGCCGAACAGATGCGCGTCGTAATTACCCAGTTGCAGAAAATTAAAGCCGCCAGACGGACTGGCGCATGTCTTGCCATTGGCTGTTTGACAAAGACCGGCGTCAATATAGTTTTCAACATGGGTGTAAAAGGGCGTGATTTTAGTTTCCCAGTCTTCTTGTTCGGCATCATGCCAGTTGGCTGTGGCGCTGACGGTGTGCGCGACTTCCGGCTTAAGGTTAATGTTGCCGACATAGCCGTTGCCGTCACCGACCCAGTTATTCATAAACATCGCCATGGATCCGCGAGACCAGGCAAAGCGTTCGTAAAGATTGGGCGAGCGGGTTTTTCTGGCAGCCCCCAGCTCATAAGTCTGCATGTCGTTGAAGGTATATCGCGCCAATGCCGTCCAATCGATATTCACATCGGTTTGTTTTTTATTTTGGCTGTTAACAGTCCGTGCTTCTGGCGTGACTGCGCCATAATCCATCACATTACCCGCATTCATTTCCACGATACCGACACGGGCGCCGAGTTGAGTCAGCCATTGCTGGTTCCAGCGGCCTTCCCACTCGGTAAACAGATCAATGCGGTCACGTTTTCCTGCATTGATATTCCAGTATGGTGCGGGGCCTCTCATCATATTTTGCATCATCGTTGCTGGCGGCGGCAGAGTCGGCCCAATCGGATCCCACCAGTCGTCCAAGCGATAACGCTGATATTCGCTACCGACAGTCAGCAAATGCTTGTCGGTAATATCGATATTGGCTTTTACCGACAGGCCTTGGTTAACGCCATGCGTATCCATAGGCATGTTACGGGTTGGCGTAGTCATTTTATCCGCGAGGAAATTCATCTTGTGCTGGGCATCCTCGTGATAAGCGCGGGTTTCCAGATTACCCCACTGGAACTTGCTCTTGGTGAAGACATTGGCGAACCAGCTGTCATCCCCGGTCATGTCCATACGCACGTTGGGGAAGGCTTGATAAGGGATGTTTTGCTGACCGACCTTGATAACGGCAAGATGGTCGTCTTTACGCAAGGCCAACGACAGCGATTGGTTCTCGGATTTATAGGCTGAAGAACTGACTACATCATTGCCGTTTTTTGTATTTGTGGTAGTGAAATTTCCGCCCGCCTTGTAATTACGGGACTGCACCGTTGAGCCGGTGTACTTAAGCTCGGCATGTTCGTTAGCTATCGAGGCGGCAATATTGCCTCCCCGCGCATCGCCGTTGCTGCGATAAAAAGTTGAGGCCTGTCCTTTTAACAACGGTCCCTTGCCATCTTCGGCAAATTCGGGATCGGCTGAGTTAACGCGAATAGTGCCGCCGATACTGTCGCCGCCCATGCTGACCGGCGTGATTCCGGCAAGCACCTGGGCGCTCAGTACGCTGGAAGGGGCGACATAAGACAGCGCAGGATTCATATGATTGGCGCAAGCCGAAATCAAATTCATGCCATCGACTTGAACCCGCAAACGGTCGTCCGCCATGCCGTGGATAATGGGTCGACTGGAAATGCCGCCACCGCCGGAAAAACTCATGCCGGGCGTACCATTAAGCATTTGGGCGGTATCGCTGGTTGCGGTTCTGGCGAGGGCTATTTTTGAATGGTCTAGATAGGATCCAAACGGCTGATCGATATTGGATCTTTGAGCCTTGATGGTCAGCATATCCAAAACCAACGGTTCCTCAGTCTTTTTTGCAGTCTCTTTTTTCTGGACGGGTTTGGCTGCCGTCACCGGCTCGGCGGCAATTCCGCTACCTAAATAGCTTACTCCCAGCAATAGTGCGTATTTTTTCATTTTTTCCTTTAGATACCTGGTGAAATGTTTCATGAAGTAATTCATGGTTCACTGATAACGCACTTTTCATGCCAAATCACCAAATCCTTGTCAGCCCTGACTTACAAGATTTTATCGAGGAAGTGCTTTAATAAAAGCGCGTCATATGCCACACTCAAGCGCGTTAAATAACACAGTTAGCAATATCCTGTTCCGGGTAACCGGCGGAATTTCGCAAGGCGCTGGATAACAAGAACAAGCAGGCAAGATAAAATCACGCAGTGTAAAACAGCGGCATACTGGCTAGCCCGCGGCAAGAACTAACAAAAGCGGTTTAAAATCGGTTAAAATGAAAAATTCTGACAATAATCCTGCAACGGGTTGATAGCTTTCATGCATACAAAATATATTACTGATGACCTGAGAATTTGCGAGACTAAAGAAGTCATTGCACCGGTTCAGGTTCATACTGAAATGCCGATTAGCGAGGCTGCGGCGCAAACGACTGCACTAGCCAGGCTGGACATCCACAAAGTACTGACCGGCCTAGATGATCGGCTGGTTGTGGTCGTGGGGCCTTGCTCCATTCATGATCCGGTAGCGGCGCTTGACTACGCCCAGCGTTTGAAAGCGATTAAAGACGAGTTAATTGATGACTTGGTGATCGTGATGCGGGTCTATTTTGAGAAACCGCGCACGACGGTGGGCTGGAAAGGCCTGATTAATGACCCTGATCTGGATTCCAGCTTCAATATCAACAAGGGCCTGCGCATCGCCAGACGCTTGTTACTGGATGTGAATGAAGCGGGCGTTCCGGCCGCAACCGAATACCTGGATTTAATCACGCCGCAATATGTTTCCGACTTGATCGCCTGGGGCGCAATCGGCGCCAGAACCACCGAAAGCCAGGGACACCGTGAATTGGCTTCGGGCGTGTCCTGCCCTATCGGCTTTAAGAACTCCACCGACGGTACGATAAAAATCGCCATCGATGCGATAGGCGCGGCGATGAGTCCGCACCATTTCATCTCGCTGAATAAAGCCGGTCATTCGGCTATTTTCTCAACCACCGGCAATGAAGACGTGCATATCATTTTAAGAGGCGGTAATGATCGCCCTAATTATGATGCGGTCAGTGTGGAGCAAGTCGCCGAAGGCTTGGTCAATGCTGAGTTAAAGCCGAATATCATGATCGATTTCAGTCATGCCAATAGCCTGAAACAATGCCAGCGGCAGTTGATCGTCGGCGACGATGTCGCCGGGCAAATCGCCAACGGCGACCACCGGATTATGGGCGTGATGATCGAGAGCCATCTGAAGTCAGGTAGCCAAAAGGTTGTTGAAGGCCAGCCCTTAGTCTACGGCCAAAGCATTACCGATGCCTGTTTGTCCTGGGACGATACCGTTCCGTTGTTAAGAGAGCTGGCCGAAGCGGTGCAAAAACGCAGAACCGTGGACACGAGTCGGAGTTTAAGCAGATGATGGTTTATGTGAACGGCGAAACCCGCGACTGCGCTGAAAACAGCAAGGTTGCCGATGTGGTTGCCGAGTTGGGCTTAACCGGCAAAAAAATCGCGATTGAATTGAATAAGGAAATCTTGCCGTTCCAGCAATACGATACGCAGGTGTTACAGGCCGGGGATCGCCTGGAAATTGTCCATGCGATTGGCGGCGGACAGGATGATTCTTTCATGCTCGCAGGGGTCAAGTATCACTCAAGATTGCTGGTCGGCACCGGCAAATATAAGGATATGGAAGAAACCCGTTTGGCTATTGAAGCCAGCGGCGCGCAAATTGTGACGGTGGCGATACGCCGCACCAATATCGGCCAAAATCCCGGTGAGCCTAATTTGCTGGATGTCATTTCGCCGGATAAATACACCATACTGCCCAATACCGCCGGTTGTTATACCGCCGAAGACGCGGTAAGAACCTGTCGCTTGGGCCGGGAACTGCTCGGCGGCCACAAGCTGGTCAAACTGGAAGTGTTAGCCGATCAGCTTACCTTGTTCCCCGATGTGGCGGAAACTTATATCGCCGCCGAACTGTTGGTCAAGGACGGCTTTGATGTGATGGTCTATACCAATGACGACCCGATTGCGGCCAAACGGCTGGAAGAGATCGGCTGCGTGGCGGTCATGCCGCTGGCCGCGCCGATTGGTTCAGGCTTGGGGGTGCGTAATCCTTATAATATCTTGACCATCGTTGAAAATGCCAACGTACCCATTCTGGTCGATGCCGGTGTCGGCACGGCTTCCGATGCCGCCATTGCGATGGAGCTGGGCTGCGACGGGGTATTGATGAATACAGCGATTGCCGCCGCTAAAAACCCGATACTGATGGCGTCGGCCATGCGCAAAGGCATCGAAGCAGGCAGGGAAGCGTTTTTGGCAGGACGCATGCCGCGCAAGCGTTTTGCTTCCGCCTCATCGCCGATAGACGGCTTGTTTTTTTAATTGCGTAGCGCCCCCATCTACTCATAAACATCAACTAAAAAAACATATCACCACGAACGACTGCATGGATGCAGGAGGTAGAGCAATGCAGGAGCAATTGCCGAGACACGAAGGACACGAAGTTTTTACTTTGATTTTTCTTCGTGAACTTCGTGTCTTCGTGGTGACACATCAATCTACTTAGTTTTATTGTTAAATAAACCGACTTTCTATTTGAGTTGACGCTTATTCCCGCTCCTACCCCTGATCATAGTATTTTTATGCTTTCTACCGAACAATCCCCCACACACAGAATCCGCAGCTTTATCCGTCGACAAGGACGCATCACCCAAGGCCAACAATTGGCTTTGGATAATCATTGGGATCGGTATTGTCTCGACCCTGATGCCGACTATGATTTCAGTCAGGTTTTCGGCCGTTCAGCGCCATTGATTGTCGAAATAGGTTTCGGCACCGGCGACAGCTTGGCGAAAATGGCGGCGGCTAATCCCGAAAATGATTATATCGGCATTGAAGTGCACAGGCCGGGTGTCGGCCATTTAATGCTGCTACTGGATCAACAAGGCCTGACCAACGTCAGAATCTATTGCCACGATGCGATTGATATTATTGAGCACAAGGTTGCCGACAACAGTCTGGCCGGCGTGCATTTGTTCTTTCCCGACCCGTGGCCGAAAAAGAAGCATCACAAACGGCGTATCGTCCGCCCCAGTTTCGTGGAATTATTAGCCCGGAAATTGCAGCCGGACGGCTATTTCCATGCGGCGACGGATTGGCAAAATTACGCCGAACACATGCTGGAAATATTGTCGTCGGGCGAAGGCGTCAGCAATGCAAGCCCTGCAGGTGACTATTGTGAACGTCCGGAATACCGCCCGTTAACCCGGTTTGAACAACGCGGCTTGCGCTTAGGGCATGGCGTATGGGATTTGATTTTCAGGAAAAAGGCTAAAGGCTAAAGGCTAAAGGCTAAAATAGCTTGAGCCTTGCCTCTTTATCTACCAACATCCAGTTGCATCGCGTTAATGATGGTAGCCAATTCATCGCGTTGCCGTTTTAACGGTTCCAGTTCCGCTTCAAGGCTGGCAATGTTTTCTGTAATGCTGTCTTTTGATTCGTTAATTTTCCTCAGCATTTGCAGGCGA
>JAUXTH010000034.1 GCA_030679035.1 Methylobacter sp.
ATGAGCCGGAAATTTTGATTGTCGTGGACAAGCTGTTGACTGGTTTTGATGCGCCTAGAAATACCGTGCTCTATCTCGATAAACGCCTGAAGGAGCATAACATCCTGCAAGCCATCGCCCGCGTGAATCGGCTGTTTGAAGACAAGGATTACGGTTTGATTATCGATTACCGGGGCATCTTCGGCGAACTGAACGACGCCATCGACACCTATGCCGCATTGGAAAATGAAGGCTTTGATCGGGAAGACGTGGAAGGCACGCTGACCGATGTGAGCGAAGAAATTCGCCTGTTGCCGCAACGCCATACCAATGTTTGGGAAGTGTTTAAGGAAGTCACTAATCAACAAGACTTGGAAGCCATGCAGCGGCATCTGGAACCGGAAGATCGGCGGCAACGCTTTTATGAAACACTGGCTGTATTTACTAAAACCATGCAACTGGCCTTAGCCAATGCACGATTTCAAGATGAGACGCCGGAAGCCAAGATCAATCGTTATAAAACCGATTTGAAAAATTTCCTCAACTTGCGCACGGCAGTGAAGCAGCGATTCGGTGAGACAGTCGATTACTCGTCTTACGAGAAGCAAATCCGCAATATGGTGAACAAGTATATCGGTGCGGATGCGGTAACCCAGCTTATCGCCCCGGTGAATGTGTTCGCCATTGATGAATTCGAAAAAGAAATCGAAGACATAGAGAGCGATGCCGGCAAGGCTGATACCATTGCCTCGCGGATGAAAAAGACCATCACCGAAAAGATGGAAGAAGATCCGGCGCTCTACAAGCGGCTTTCCCAACTGATCGACGAGGCCATCGCCGAGCATCGGGCGAAACGCCTATCCGATATGGAATATCTGAAAAGAATTCGCGAAACGCTGGATGAATTGCGCGGCAAGAGCAGCTCCGAACTTCCAGACAAACTCAAAGGACGCGACGAAGCCAAGGCTTATTACGGCGTTTTACGCGAGCCGATGGCGAGCTATGACGTGCCTAAGCTTTCGCCGGACATGTTCGTGGCGGATATTGCTCTGCGTATTGAGGACATCATCCAGAGCCATAAAATCCGCGACTGGACCCGCAGCCAGGACGTCAAGAATCACATCATCAACGACATCGAAGATTACTTTTACAGCCTGAAAGGCCGTTATGAACTGGACATCGACTTTGGGGTGATCGAAACCATGATCAATCAAGTGCTGGCCATCGCCGAACGCCGGGACTCTTAACCGATGCAGATGAACACATTACCTCCAACAGCGCATACGCTACAATTTGGAGAAACGGAAATCCGCTTTTCGTTGAACTACGCCGACCGCAAAACGTTGGCCATCCATGTCTACCCGGACGGCCAAGTCGGTGTTGATGCTCCATTATCGACAGACATTGAAAAAGTTTACGGTAAGGTCAAGAAACGGGCTAGCTGGATTCTCAAGCAACAACGGCAATTTGAATGCTATCCGGCACCGCTTCCGGAAAGATGCTATGTTTCCGGTGAAACGCATCGCTATTTAGGGCGACAGTATCGGCTGAAAGTCACTGAAGGTCTGGGCGAAGCAGTCAAGCTGACGCGCGGCATGTTACAGGTTGAAACCCATAGTCCACAAGATAGCTTGCGTGTACAACGGCTTTTGCAAGCCTGGTATCGGTCGAAAGCCTTGACAGTATTCGCCGAACGTTATGCGCAATGCATTCAACGTGTCGAGCGGCTGGGTATTCATCACAATAAGGGCTTTCAGCTTCGGTTTATGTCCAAGCGTTGGGGAAGCTGCACAGGGAAGGGCATTATTACCCTGAATCCCGAATTAATTGCCGCTCCCAAAGACTGCATTGATTACGTCATTATCCATGAGCTGTGCCACCTGAAAGAGCACAATCATAGTCAGGCGTTTTATCGACTACTCGCTTCAGTAATGAATGATTGGGAGCTGAGGAGGAAGCTGCTGAATGAAATGGTTGAAGTGCGTTTCGTGTAATTAATATGTGGGGTTTTTGATGAAGGCAGTCATTGTGTGAAGAGATCGCTTGAGTGGCCCACTGGATTCTCGAAGATCTGCTCCGACCGATGACAACCGCTTGGATGATCTCACAATGATCCACTACCAAGCGTTGAGTCAGATACACTGATACTCGAAATAGCGGTCAAAGCTGCGCAGGGTTTGACCCAAGTGCCAATCCGAGGTGTGCAAAATTTTCAAATGATCTTCCTTTCCAGCATGAATATTTAACTTATCGGAAACTATAAATTGAATGTTTTGATATGTCAAAAAAGATGACATATAATTAAAAGTATGAATACAATTTCCTCTATCAATCAATTGAAATGGGACACTCGCCAACGCCTAGCCATGATTGAGGCAACTTTGTTGTGGGAAGGCAGGATTACCTCGGGCATATTGATGGAGTTGTTTGGTATTTCCCGTGGACAGGCATCCAAGGATTTTTCCTTGTATCACCATTTGGCTGAAGGCAATATGATTTACGATCTTAATCAAAAAGCCTATTTTCCGGGTAAATCCTTCATGCCCTATTTCATAAGGGGCACAGCCGATGAATATTTGCGGCTTATTGAGGCAGGTAGCCGTCTGGGGCAATCGGTCGTGTTACCAATTACACCCACCGGAGTGGGTGTTGAGTTGCTATATCCACCGCAGCGTAAATTGAATTTTGAGGTATTGCGGTTAGTGCATCAGGGGATTCGAGAAAAACGCCAATTAAGCGTTACCTATCAATCTATGAACCGGGAATCAAGACTTTTGACACTGGAGCCACACACACTGGTATCCAACGGTTTTCGTTGGCATATTCGAGCATTTAGCTTGGAACATCAGGCCTACAGAGATTTTGTCTTAGCCCGCTTTTTAGCCTCACCTGAAATGGGCGTAGCGGCCCTTCATTCCGTTGAACAAGATCAGGATTGGCAAAGCTTTGAGACCTTAATTATTGCGCCCCACCCGGATTTAACGACAGATCAGCAAGCTGTGATTGCTGATGATTATGGCATGGAAGATGGAAGACTGAATCTCCCTGTGCGACGTGCATTAAAGCTTTATTATTTACGTATGCTACATCTCGACGAAGCGCTGGGAACACCAAAAGCCCAACAAATTGTTTGGCTTAACCGCGATAAGCTAGAACCTATGTCAACGCCAACTCCATATGATTAACCCTCGCAGCCTGATTCGAGCTTTAGATAAACACTGGGACGCGATAGAGCGCATCGTGCTGCTGGGTCGCGATCACATTGCCTATGAGCGGGATGAGGTGCTGGCGTTACTTGGAAAAATCTATTTGCACGAATCGGCTGAACAATGGGTGGAGCGTTTGCAACATCTAGTTAACGCCGAATTGTTGATTCAAATGTCGCACAGTAATACGTTGCAACTCAACGAAAACGTCCGCCAATTTGTCGGTAGCTTAATGCATGAACATGAACTGGGCTTGTCTGATATCTTAAAAGCCCGGATTATTGACATTAAAACCGGCCTGGATCAATTGCATCAGGCGATGCAGAATCGGGATATGGCCGCTCTGCAACAAGGAGCTGTGCGTATAGACAATCAACTTCGGCAAATTTTACAACAACTGGATCAGGATACGCATGCCATCCAGGATATTGCGGAACGTGCCAAAGCCGCTGATGAGCGAATGCAATTGGCCTGTCGTTATCGTGAAGTGCTGGACGCTTATGATCGTTATGTACTGCCTATGACCGAACTGATGGATACCGGTGCCGGCGGAAGTTTCTATCCATTACTGGAGAAAGCCGAAAGAGTACTGGAAACACTGGCTCAGCAACTGGCGATTCAAGGCGGTTTATACAGCCATCAGCGTTTGTTACGGCAGATAGGATTCAGGGTTAAAGAGTTACGACAAGCCGGACTTATCGCCTTGAAACAGTGTACCAACACCTTGATGCCACTTAGAGAAGAGATTCGCCGTCATAACCAGTTAAGTGCCGCGATTGGGCAATTACTGGGTGAAGTGCGCAAAAAAGGCTTGCGCAAAACTTTCCCGCAGCAGAGTTTGCCGATTTGGCGTAAAGAACGTTTGGTATCGGTCGCCATCGGTCCAGAATTGTTGACGTTAATGGAGCAAGTGCGGCACTATCAGCCTAAAGCTGTTGAGTTTCCGGAACTGATGACTGAGGATATGCAGATTCAGCTGGAACGCGTCGATGAAGAGGCCATCCGCAAACACTTTTATCAGAGCCTGCCGCTACCAGACTTGATGCGCTGGCTGGCTGATCATTACAGCGATTATCAGGACATCACCTTGCTAAGGCTTTATCACACCTTCATCCGCTTACCGGATATTTCCGCGATCCCAGATCAACACGAAACGCGCATTGCACTCAAGCAGGTCGCGATTCGACACCACAGCCACGCGCTTGAATCTTTATGACCATTGATTTTGCTGCTCTGACCCAGTTACAACCACTCTTTAAACTGTTAAGTTCAGGCGCCCATTTAAACCGCTTAAAGGATACCGAACTCTGGGTAGAACTGGAGAATCATCAAAACCACTATGAGGCCCTGTTTGCCGCGCTAGGTTTTGTTCTGATAGTGGATGGGCGCGGTTTCGCGTATTTTAAAACCGAGTTAGCCAGTACTTATACGGGGAAGCTAACCCGTCGCCTTGCCTTACTGCTAATGTTGCTGTTTGAATATCAAGCCGATCAAGGCTTGCATTTATTTCAGTTTCAGCAATGGCGGCTTGATACTCCGTTGCTAGGCAAGCTGTGGCAGCAGTATTACGCTCTATTCGAAGCCGAAGAAATAAACAGTCCGAAAACGCTAAAAGAGATTTTAGACAGTGCCTCGCGTGTCGGCTTTCTGGTGTTTGAAGACGAAGTCTATCGACTATTGCCTGCAGTACATCGTTACCTGGACCTGTTTGAAGAACTGGCGCAGGCTGAACGGCCCGATCACGATCACATTAAAGATGAAGCCAAAGAGGATATACTTTGAGCCTGGCACAATATGGATTTCAAAAACTGGTGTTATTGAACAGCGCCGGTTACAGCCGCGCCGAATTGCCGCTAGATGATTCGGTGTCGATTATCGCCCCCAATAATACCGGCAAAACAAGTTTGATCAATGCCTTGCAGTTTCTACTGATCCTCGATAAACGGCACATGGATTTTGGCGCGCACAGTGTCGAAAATTCCAGACGCTTTTATTTTCCCGACAACAGTGCCTATATTTTGTTGGAAGTGTTGTTGCCTTCCGGCATGGCGGTGATTGGTTGTGTCGGCAAAGGCTTGAGCCATGATTATGAATACTTCGCCTACCAAGGCAGCCTTGATCTTGATGATTACCGATTGGACGATGGCAAGCTGGTTGCCCAACCCAAATTAATCGGTCGTTTGTTCGAACGCGGAAAACCGGCCAAAATTTATCCGCAAGCCGATTTACGGGCATTGCTGTACGGTAATCGCCAAAAGCAGCGTTCTGACGATCCTGATTTGACTATTTTCCCACTGGAATTCACTTCGCAAGCTGCGACTTATCAGCGCATTCTGACACGAACTTTGCGCTTGGATCGCCTGGATAGCAGGGAAGTGAAAAACTATTTATTGGAAATCTTCAAAAACGACTTACAGGATCGTAGCGTCGATTTTAAAAGTGAATGGGACAAGTCTTTTGCCGATGTTAACTACGACAAATCGCAGTATGACACGGTGTTTCGCAATAAGGCGCTTATTGCAGCCATGGAAGACAGCCAGCAAACGCGACTAGCGTTACGCGGCAAAATCATTCTGTGGCGGCCCTTGATAGAAAAAGGTTTGAACGATTGGGAAGACTACAATAACAGCGCTTCTGAACAACTCCGACAACGACTTCGAGCTTTAGACGAGGAAGCCGAGGCTTTGGAAAATCGCCAGAAAACGATTTACAAAGACCAGGCCAAAGTCGAAACCGCGTTAAAAGACCAGAAAAAAATTGAACTGCGTTATCAAGAGCTTAATATTCAGTTTCAATTTGTCAGCGACTTGGCGCAGTTACAAACCCAGCGACAAGTCTTGCAGGAACAGCGCGACGAGTTGGTTCGTAGCATAGGTAATGCCGAACAACAGCAATCCCCCGAGGCAATCAAAAGAAACATTGCAAAAATTAGTAAGGAGCAAACTGATCTGCACCGGCAGTTGGCTAGCCTCAACAACAATTTATATCTGCAATTGCAAAAACTGTTGCCGACTGACAGCTTTGATCTCTTAACCCGGTTACTGGCAAAATCGGTTTTGAGTTTGCCGGTCGCTCAAGGCAATGCCGTAGAGCTGAACGATCAAACCACCTTCCGATCATTTGCAGAAAAACTGGAAGAGCGGCTGTCAGCTAATCGGTTGGAACTGCCCGGCTTGTTACTGGATTTGTCGGCGCTGGAACCTAATCTCACCATCAAAACCGCGCAAGAACTGGAAGCCGAGATCAATGATTGCGAACATCAGCTGACTGAGTCGAATAATTTGCTGAAAACCGTTGAGACATTGACACAACAAAAGCAACGGCAACAAGAGATGGAACGGCGAATTACGGAACTGGAAAGGGATGTAAAAAATTATGAAGAATTATTGTCGTTACAGGCCGGTGCTTCGGAAAGATTACAAGCAATAGAGGATTTAGAGCAAAAACTGAAAGCGCTTGAGCGAGAAGAATCGGTATTGGGTGAACAGAAAAAAACTATTGTCCAAACTCAGGAAATACATAAAGCCGATCAGAAAGAACTTCAAAGCCAACATCAACGCATCAACTATGCTCGCCATCAACGAATTGATCAACTCCCGCCGTTTAACTTTTTGGATCAATTGCCTAATTTGCCCTGTATGGCAGCCGCAGAGCTGGCTATGCCGAGTTTAGCCGACTGCATTGAAAGCTATAATCGCGATTGCCAAAAGCTAAAACAAATCGACGATCAGCTGAACCAACATCTTGGGGAGCTGCATCGAGACGGCGTAAGTAAATTTCAAGCTCAGGATAGTGCCGAGCAGGAACTGAACTCTTTATTTAATTACACAGCACAACTTAGCCAGGAACAAGAGGCTATAGAACGCAAAGCCCGTTCAGCCGTGGTACAGGTGGCTGCCATTCTGCGAGATTTACGTGACAGCCTGGAAACCTTTAAACGGCGGATGCGCGAGTTTAATAACAAGATCAATCGCCGCCAGCTTTCCGATCTTAAGGTATTTAAAATCGAACCCAGAGAAGAAGAAGCCTTAGTCAAAGCGATACAAACCTTGATTTCTACCTCGGAACAGGTTGAATCGGGAAACTCTTTCGATTTGTTCGACCACAATGCAGTGTTGGACGATAAGGATCTGAATAAGGCCAAGGACACATTGATCGCGGAAGGCGAGGCGCGTGGCGGCTTGCGGGTTGAGCATTTATTCCGGCTGGTTTTTATTATAGCCAAAGAAAATCAAACACCGGCAGAATTCGAAGACATCGACAGCGCCGCATCGAATGGCACGGTTCTGATGGCCAAACTCATTACCGGGCTGGCGATGCTTAATCAAATGCAGGACCCACGCAAAGCCATCAAAACCGCCTGTTATCTGGATGAGGCCGCCTCGCTGGATCAACGCAACCAACGCAATTTGATTGAAATAGCAGAGGAATTTGGCTTTACCCTGATTTTCGCCTCACCAGAACCGCAAATCACCGCTCGCTATTGCGTACCCATCGGTACCACAAAGGGTAAAAACCACATCAGCCGACTCAACTGGCAGATTCTGGAAACCATTTCCGATGTGGGTAACCAACCATGAGTATTTTATCAGACGCTTTAAAACGCCTGCTCGCCAGTGACCAGTTGCTAACGGCCTCGGCTTTAACTTCTAGCCAGCGAAAAGAACTGGATCAATTTGCGTTGAGCACCCGGCAAATTGAAATTCTCAAACAAGGCCGGAGCACAATTTATCGGATCATTAACCGGCAAAGCGTTATCAATTACCTGCGCCAACTACATCCGTTGGATGAAGATTCGTTACCGGCCAATCTGCCGACACGCAGCAGTAATATTGGCACAGATCGCAACAGTAAGACCGGCAAAACCGGTCATGAGTGTTGTTATTTGTTGATGAAAGCGTGGGATTCTGAAGTAGTCTGGCAGGATGAAAATAACACGATGCATGTTTCGGAACTCACCGAGCACTTTGGCGCTGCTGCCTTACAGATTAGCGTCGGTCATGCATGGCAGTGCAACAGGCCACTACTATTAGTAGAAAATCAGACATTGTTTGATCGCTACGACTGGCTGCCGGTAAATTTTAACGGTTGTCTAGCCTATTATGCGGGGCAGTTATCTGACGTTTTATTACAATGGCTTTCTGAACAAAAGCGAACCGATGAAGTGATTTTGTTCCCGGATTATGACGGCGTTGGCTTGTCCAACTTCGTCCGGTTGACCAACTCTCTTCACCTCGACACCAAATTACATTTTTATTGGCTACCTGATTGGGAAAATAAATTGGCAATATTTGGTAACACCGATATTTGGTTGAAAACTCGTGTGCAATTTGAAAATGCCTTTGAAATGCTGAGTGCCATGAATGCTTTGAATGCTGATTTCATTAGACTGGGTAGTCTATCGCAACGCTATGGTAAGGCATTAGAGCAGGAATCGATTTTTTTGTAACCCGTTATCGCTCTAAATATGTAAACCAGTTGGGGTATAGGCAACATATTGCTGCGCCAGTTACTGAAGACTATGGCTGCATTTTCTAACCAAATATTTTTCTGTTCAGATCAGTCAACTATAAAAACATGAATAAAATAACATCCCCTTCTGAAGCGATACTCTACCATTTCGCAAAACCGCTATCTGCGTCAACTATTGCCTTCGAATTACCTGACTGACTTGCAAGATAGCTTTGTCGTTGCCGAACAGCAGGTCAATGATCATCCCTAAGCGCTAGCCTGGAGCCAGTGAGAATTGTGGTTATCACACTGGGATGGCGTGTTATCCAGTCATGTCGAATTGGATACCGTTGCCGCAATACTTTCCAATGTATTGCTAAAAAACTAGCAAGTGATGATACGTTACCAAGGGAAAGACGAGCCTCTTCGGTTCAATGTGTTTGGCTTAATTAAACGTGATGAGAACTCATTGGCTTTTGGGTGTTCTTATTGCCAAAGTAGCGATCCCTTAGTGCTATTGGTGCGTAAGATTTTAGCGATTGAGTTGACAAATCATTCAGCCCCTCAGTCAGCGCCAGGTTTTGATTTACAATATTTTCTATTTGTCCACACTATTTTAAACTAGGCAAGTCCAGTTAGATCGCAATCACTGATCAGCAACCTGATATAGAGTACTTATTTTCAAAGTCTTAAGCAGACACAAGATATCCGAGAATAAGATTTTAGTTTCTCCGCTTTCGATACTTTCAATTAATGTAGCTTCCAATCCCGTCAAATTTGCAAGTTGCTGAATAGTGTAACTGTACGATTCACGAGCCGATTTAATTGCAGACGATAACTCGGTAAATACTCCATTCGATACACTACCTGGGTTAATAAAATTATTAGGCTTTGGTGGTTTGTCGGGTTTATTAATCCACTCCCAGAGCTTGCATATCCCTAGCCAATAATCGTAGGATACCTTTTCAGATAAATCCCTGTGAGATTTCCAGAAGTTGATAACGTGCCGTTTGCCTAATCTGTCTAGCGAGGTTAGTTTCTCGGTTGAATCCGTAAATTCGAGAAAGGCAATAATTAACGACACTTGTTTTTTCCGATTTTGTTTTCCACCACGACGCACATAATCGTGAGTGTGCGCTTGTAATTCCTCAGCCCAGGTACGCATTTGTAATTTCCACGCGAGAATGTCCGAGTTCAATTGATATTATCTGACGAGCCGATTTATCAATTTCCTTCGCATCTGTTTTGTTAATATTTAGATATTCAGCAAGTTTATTGAATCGTTCCTTGCGGGGCCATCCGGCTTCTATGGGTGATGGTGCTCCGGTAATTCCCCGGTAGCGTGCCTGAGCATACGCATGGCGTTCAGAATGGAAAACAAACCCATTTTCACCGGCTATGGCGTAGCATTCCTGACGGAATTCGACATAGGTCATAGTCTTGGGAACCATTGATCGTTCATCCTGGACAGTGACCGCCTGTTCGAGCGCAGTGATGCCGGCGGGGCTGCATGGAACCGTTCTTTTACGACCTCCTTTAGTGCCCGTTTTTACTGAGATAAAACCCTTTATCTTGGCTTCTTTCAGCGCGGCTTTGGCGTTTAGAAGGGCTGACTCTTTGAATCTAAGGCCAAATGCACGTTGAAGAGCAAGAAGCGAAGAAATACGATCACCTGCAGCGCGTTGAGCATTTATGTGTCCAGCATCCGTTGCCGCCTTGTTCTCTGTTGCAATATAGATTCTTTTTTGAATGCCGCAATCACGCCCAGGAAAAATAGATTTCCATTCGCCATGGGTTGCAAGTTTCATTACCGCATTCACCGCAGACACGTAATTTTTTGGCGCTGATGCACTTGCATGTTCACCGGCTTCAAGTTGGCTCTGAAGATGTTGTCCGTATGCGATCACGATGTCTCTGGTGATGTTTTCCATTTTTTTTATATCTCGTTCAGACGCCCAGCTGCAAAAAAGCCGCCAGCGATCTGCGTAGTCATACTGGGTTTTAAACCCATTACGAGATCTCCGTTGCAGTAGCATGCGACCAGCGACAAACATGTCCCTAGATCCGATTCCGAAATTTCGGCTCATAGCGAACCCTCTAAAATATTCAAATTGAAAGTAATCATTTTTCCAAGCTGCCTAGTTGAGTTTCAACTCCACCTCAAAAACGTCTAAATGAAACGGTTTTGAGGTGGAGCCGGGTTGTCCTAAATTTATTGATCGCGAGCAAGCTAACCGGCTCCAAAAAACGCCTCTTTTTCTACGGACACAATTCTCGCGATTGATGAGCGTAGGGGCACAGATCATATATCTGGCGGATTTGTAGAAAAAAGGATGGCGTCAAACTTGCGCTTTTAATACTCGCTGCGCGATGCGAGATATGGGTTTGGTCTTGCCTCTAACCTTGGGTGTCAAGCTTGCCAGCGTCCAAAATCGACGATGGGAAATGAGGGTCCTAAAGGGGTTCCAGTAAAAGAAATCACAACTTTTCCTCGAAGATAATTACCAGGAAATAGCACGTAAGATATTAGAACTAAAAATAATTCTATTTTTTGCCTTTCAGTGTCTATGTTTTAGAGCAGTTAAAAAAAAGGATTTTAAGGGGGCTTTCGCGAACGCTAAGCTATGAGATCAAATCAACGAATACACAATAAATCCGTCGTTGGTTTGGTCTTGGGTTAGAAATATTTTGCGCCAGTCCTGCGGGCGAGTTGATATTTTTAGATTAAAAACAATGAAACTATTTAAAAACACAATCGTTTAAGTGGTGTTAAAAAAGCAAAATCATGGGAGGCTGCAGCGAGTGCTGTAGTGAGAGATCGATTCTGCGAGTACATGATAATGACTGGCGAATTGTTGATCTGATGGATCTGTAAATGTTACGCCGATCCTAATGAGCGAATGACATTTAAGGATTTAAAAACAGAGCAATTGGCAGCGCCATTGGATAAAGGGATCCCAATTTGATCGCGAGCTGGTTTGTGGTGCCTTGAAAATGAGCTTAGTCGAACGACGCATTGGTCGTCAGGGGATGTGCGTAGGCACGAGGATATCCGGACTCTCGGATCCAAATAAACACCGAAGAAGCGGTTATAGCGCACAGGGCGCAACGGAGCTCGACCGATCGCGGACGATCAGAATTGAGCTATTAAAAAGAATTAGCCAAATTTCGGCTGTAAAAATATCAATATATACAATGGCCTGGGAGTTTCCGTCCCACCTCGGTTTGAGGCTATCCAGGTAAGAGACCTTTTCTATCCCGACGTCATACCGGCCTTTCGGGTGTAGAGCATCATGCAACATTCCCATTAATTGCCGGCGATTCTGACAGAACCCATCTGAAAGAGTCAAGCTTTCTAAATATAAAATTAAAAGAGTCGTTTTTAGGCCGTCTTTCACCCCGACACAAGTACAAAAATGCTGTCAAGATGTTCTCGGGTGCTCTAGGAAGCGAACAGAAGTCACGGAAACATCTAAGGTGTCGCAAGAGGTTCTAGGCTTTTTCGTGACGGAATATGCCGGAACCACTAAGAAGTTCTGATGTGTTATCGGGCGCTTTAAAAACCGCTTAGAGGTCGTAAAAACATTTAACAGGTAATAATTATGAACAAAAGAATCTTTGCCATTGCATCGTGTGTGGCAGTTGTCAGCCTTTCAGGGTGTGCTCTCACAACTGACCGGATTGAACTTCAGTACAACCAGCAGCATGGCGTTTCGAAAATCCCTGGCGCAAGTAGTGTCTCTGTCAACGTTCAAGTGGCTGACCAACGCCAAGACAAGCGCAAAGTTAGCAGTAAGAAGAACGGTTACGGAATGGAAATGGCACCAATTCTTGCGACCGAAGATGTCGCCGTAACTGTCCGTAGGGCTATTGAGCAGGAACTCCGGGCAAGAGGTTTTCTGCTTAGTTCGGATGCTGCACTTGTCCAGATCGCAGCAGACCTAACTCGTTTTTATAACGATCACAAGATTGGTTTCTTTTCTGGTGACGCGGTCGCCGATCTGGATATGTCCGTTATTGTGAAATCGAAGAAAGGTGATCTGCTGTATTCACGGCGGGTTGTTGCCCAAGGTACCGAACCGAACACGCAGCTTGCGTCGGCTGAGAACGCAAAGCTTGCACTTAACCAAGCGCTTGAAAATGGCATGAAATCCCTGTTCGAAGACCAAGCATTTTTGTCTGCATTGATGGGTGATTCGTTATGATTATTCGTTCGATAGATGTAGGTTATGGAAACACGAAATTTTGCTATGGTGAGGGTGACGCCAGGCTCAAATGCAGCCACTTTCCCTCAATTGCCTCGCTGTATACAGGGCTGGACCGGGGCGCTGGGCTAATGGTTAAACGGGATCTAATCGAGGTAGAAAGTGATGGCAGCCGGTATCTGGTGGGGCGAGACGGTATTGACACTCTCTCTGCCCGCGATGATCAAGGCAGGAACTTGCTTAACAGCTACATTGATACACCGCAACACCTCGCGCTATTTCGAGGGGCGCTGGCGTATATGGGTGAATCAAAAATCGATTTAATGGTTTCAGGATTACCCGTGAATTTTTTTGCCCAACACAAAAATAAAATGACGGAACGCCTGAAAGGTGAGCACGTCTATCCCGATGGCAGGCGTATTTATATTAAAGACGCGTGGATTATTCCTCAACCAATTGGTGGGTTTATCAATTATTTTATGAGCGCCAATCAGATCGATAATCTTACCGATTTAAAAAGCCTGACCATTGATGTTGGTTATTACACGGTTGATTGGTTAGTGTGCCGAGGACTGAAGCTCCAAGACGAACGGAGCGGTAGTACGCCAGGCGGGATGTCGCTGGTTTTGGACAAATTAACGCATTTAATCAGCGAAGATCGCCAGGCACCATTTTCAGACATTAATATCGTCGACACCGGCATTCAAAATGGATTTAAGGCTCGAATACAGGGCAAAGAATATAATTTCTCTCATTTAATTAAAAAAATGGACGCCTACATTATTACTGCAATCCAATCGGTTTTAAGCAGTGTTGGTTCATTGGATGATATTGACGTTATCGTTTTAGTTGGCGGTGGCGCAAACTGCTATAGGCCGATTGTTGAGGAGTTATTAAATGGCCGCGAAATTATAGCGCCAGAAGATGGTCTTTACTCAAATGTTAAAGGGTTTTATTTGGCAGGTAATGAGCGCATTAAAAAGTTAGGGAGTTAATTTGATATGGAGAGAATTAGAATTAACCTGATACTAGAGTCTGATTCAGACGCTGATTTGTATAGCTATTTGATAAATACCCCGCCAAGACGCAGAGCGACATTATTACGCGCCTTGGCCTCGCAAGGTCTAAATGGTAGTCATCTTTTAAAAGCCGGAATAACGAAAAACGTTACGGAAAATAAACCAGAAACACCGAACTCAGTCATTAAAAATGATGCGCAGATAATCATAGATGATGTAAAACAAAAATCATTTAGCAGCGCCTTTGATGACATGATGGAAATCTAAATCTAATTAAAATGTTTGATGATAGTTTATTCAATACTACTGGAGGCAGATTGCTCTGAACTGAATATCAGACGTTCGTATTTAATTGAAGCTGGACAGGATTTATTCGGCAACTGGATTGTAGAGATCAATTATGGACGGATAGGATGCAAAGGACGAAAAAAAGTCATATTAATGGACTGCGAAGAAGATGCCAAAAGGGTAGTTAAAAAAACGCCTAAAAAAACGCGAGAGCGCAGTCAAACGAATAGGGGTTGGGTACGCCGCCAGACTGATTTACGGTAAAGATTGGCTTAATAATGACCAAATCTATGCGGGAAATTGAAAAAATATCAGTAGGTATTGCGGTAAAAAAAAGTACCCGTGACTTGTGAACTTTCCCAAAAAAAATTAAAAAACAGCGATTCCTCCCCTTGCGTCTTTTTCGACCTGTGAGAAAGTAAATTTTTAGGTGTTATTTATTTTGGGGAAAAACTATGTTTAGGTTATTTGTGTGGATTGTAATAATCGGGTTGTCAGGTTGTACGCAACTCCAACGTGATAATCTTCTGGATTATGTGGCAAGGAGCGGTTGTGCGTCTCAGTATCAGGCGCGATCAGGATCAGGAGGGCCACAGAGTTCCTATCTTAATGGTATGCACGAATGTCGCTACGCAGGTGTTGATAGACGGACACAGGCAAGGAAACGTAACATGGCTGAGGAGGACATTAATCAAATGAAAAGGCTAATGGGCGTTAAAGACGACTGCATGGATGCAGGAGGTAGAGCAATGCAGGAGCAATTGCCGAGGACAATGATGTTATAGGGATTATTAATGATATTGAGGATTCGCATGGCGTGACGCACCAACATTGCCTACATGGATGTAGGTAAGGGGCGTGAGCAGGAGCGGTAGCTTTGAATGTAGGCTTTAACAGATTATGATTGGTGGCTTGAAAAAGACTAAGGCACATCAATTCGCTCAAATGATCGCCGCAATGTAAATTAAAAGAGGTCGAAAAAGCGCGTCTTTCGACCTGACACAGAATTTGTGTCGCTGGCATAATCTTTTTTCGAAAATTATCCGGCTAAAGAAAAATGCTCTTTAACTCACCCGAATTCATCTACTTTTTCATGCCTTTCTCAATTGCCGCATGGTGGGTCTTGCAGCGAATGAAACGCGAGCAAGACGCTCAATGGCTGGTTGTCATTTGTTCCATTTACTTTTATGGCTGGTGGGACATTCGCTATGTGCCGTTATTGATCGGTAATGCCCTGGGTAATTTCTATCTAGGGCAGAAGATCTCGCAGACAAAGTCGAAAACGCTGCTAGCTGCAGGGTTGATAGTCAACGTTGGCTTACTGGGTTATTTCAAATACGCCGACTTCTTCATTGAAAACTGGAATGTGCTGGCCGGCAGTCAGAATTCTCTGTTGCACTTGATATTGCCGCTTGGCATATCGTTCTTCACGTTTCAGGTGATTGCTTACTTGGTCGACTGTTACAAAGGCTATGTCAGCGATTTCAATCTGCGCCGCTTTGCGTTTTCGATTTCGTTCTACCCACATTTGATCGCCGGACCGATTCTGCATTACTCCGATGTCATGCCTCAACTACGAGGTCGCATTGATTTTGATGCTAGACAGTTTTCACAAGGCTTGTTCCTTTTCGCGGTAGGCCTGTTCAAGAAAAGCGTGATTGCCGACCGCATTGCCGAGAAGGTTGATCCGTTGTTTGCGGCGCACACCGTGCTGCAATTTTTTGAGTCCTGGGTTTCGTCTGTAGGTTATGGCTTACAAGTTTATTTCGATTTTTCCGGGTACTCCGATATGGCAGTCGGCATCGGCCTGATGTTTGGCATCATCTTGCCGCAAAACTTCAATTCCCCTTACCAAGCAAACAGCATCGCCGACTTTTGGAAACGCTGGCACATGACGCTGTCCAGATTCCTTCGAGACTATGTGTATATTCCTCTGGGCGGCAACAGGAACGGTTTTGGCGCCGCGGCCATCACCATGATCATCGGCGGTTTCTGGCATGGCGCCGCATGGACATTCGTGCTTTGGGGCGTTTTGCATGGGCTGTTCATTGGCCTTCACCGACTCTGGATGAAAGCCGGTGTCAGAATGGCCGAGCCGCTGGCTATAGCCATTACTTTTTTGTCGGTCACGGCGGCCTGGGTGGTATTCCGTGCAGAGTCCGTCGATCAAGCTATCTCCATCTGGAAAGGGATGATAGGTCTCAATGGTTTTGCTATTCCCAGTGTCATGTCCGGATTTTGTCAGACCTGTACCCAAACCACATTAATCACCGGCATGGAATTCGTACAGGGAGCGATTTTGTTGGCGATCTGCCTGGAATATGTCAACGCCCAGAAAACGGCACAGCAGCTTGAGCCGAACTTCAAAAACCTTGCTTATTTCACTACATTATTTTTCACCAGTATCTGGTTGTCAGGATCCCATGAAAGCTTTATCTATTGGCAGTTTTGATTCGTTTTGGAAAGCGGCATTAGTAGCTGGCGGCATTGTCGCCTGGTCTTTGCCGGTCTGGAATGTGGTGGTGAATCCCTACCAGATTTTCAAAGCAAAGTATTCAATCGGCGACCGGTATTCCTCGTCATCCACCAACGAACGGTTCTTGAAGGTGGAATACTTGCTGAATGAGGCAAACAAAACTTCACCCAATTCATCGAACGCGATCATAGGACAAATTAACGATGAATCGCCCAGAGACAGTGATTCAGGAAAAATACTGAATACCACGTATGATGCTTTTATCGTAGGGTCGTCGATCATGGGGCTTGTCGATCCCGATCTGATCAATCAATATTACCCTGATCGGCATTTTTACAATCTGGCATTCCTGGCAGCTAAGCCCGATGAAATACTGGCTACGTTACAAGGTTTGAAACGGGAAGGGGTGCCGATTAAAACCGTGGTGTACGGGCTGGAACCGATAGCTTTTACCGACATTAAATCTTACGGCCCAGCGTATCAATTACACCCAGAAACCGGAGAACAAAGTTGGCAACGGATAATTTTTGATTACTTGTTTGCTCCAAGCCTTTCGGACGGGTTTAGCCGGTTGGTAACTGCTATTAGCGGCAAGCCGTCCGTCAGGTACGATATCGAGGGAACGGGGCGATATTACCTGGAACGCTATGATCGGGAGATCAAAATCGACCATGGTGCATTTATTCGCAAACAGTTCCCTATCAACGCTAAACACGTTAAAGCGCCACCGTGGATTGGCAGTCGATTTGAGGATTTTCGAAAACTGGCTCAGTGGTTCAAAGATGAAAGGATTGATGTCAAATTCTATTTGAATCCGCTGCATCCCTATATTGCAAATGCATATGGGGATGGGCGGCTTGTTGAATTCAAACAGAAAATTGCGGAAATAACAGGGCAGAGCCCTATCCAGGATTGTACAGAGTTGTTAAACAGTGACGATGTGAATCGGCGATTTTATGATTACAAACATTTCAGGCCGGTAGAAGTACCAACGGTCATTGAATGCGCACTAAATCATCAATAAATGTACAAATATGCTAAATCGTCAACCCGTTTTTTGTTCAAAAAACGGGTTATGTCTACCAATTGCGTATTTCACTCCAATGCGGCCTCCCAGAATTATGCAAAGCAGCCACCGAAAATTATTGAAAACCAGTCACTGGCTATTAATAAACTTGAGGTGGCATATTCTGCACCAACCTGAGCCCCCGTTCTTATTCAATCAGAATACGCAGAGGTTAGCTGTTCGTCTCAGATCGACCCATTCCAGTCGTTGGTGTTACCTTTAAGCCGTCATTAAAGGAAAGGGGTTGCTTCTCGTGCCCAGAGTTACGGTTACCCTACTTGGCTTCAATAGCCGCATTGATGAACTGCTGCCATTGTCTCCAGAATGGATCGAAGCGATAAAACACAATAGACCTGAAAAGGCTACGTGGTAGGGTTGCGCGAATACATTTATGTTTGCAGAGCGTAACAGATAAGTATGCCCAAAGCGACACCAAGAAATAACAAAATCAATTACTCCGACCCCATTGACTTATGTTTATTTTAAATCAATAGCTTAAATATTTTTGCGTATCGAATCCGATTAAGAATCGCTATAATAAATCCACGCTGATTTCATTTTTGATGCTCATAAATACATTTAAAAGAAACGGGAAAACGTGTCAATTTCCTCGCGAGACGTTCGATAATTATTAACAGGGGCATCAGAATCTTCATAACCCATTGCCATACCGCAAATGAGAATAACCTTGTCAGGATATCCCAGTGTTTCTTTGATGATCTTCGGATATTCAGCTAATGACGCTTGCGGGCAAGTTGCTAACCCTTCTTCAATGGCTGCCAGCATGACTGACTGCAAAAACATGCCATAATCCAAAAAAGAGCCTGTTGCCATATCGGAATCCATAAAGAAAAGAAGCATGATAGGCGCATCAAATGCCCTGTAATTTGCAACCCATTGCTCTATCTGTTTTTCTTTGTCATCTCGATTGATTTCGAGTGCGGTATAAAGCTGGAGGCCGCAAGCCTTACGTCTTGTCTTATAAGGCTCATGCCATTCACACGGATAATATTGATAATCCATTCGCGCCTTTACGCCGCTTCGATATGCATTTTCCAAACGTTGCTCCAAGAGTTTCTTTTTTTCACCCATAACCACGGCAACTTGCCAAGGCTGGGTATTTACACCAGAAGGAGCCTGTTTGGCGGCATTTAAAATACGTTTTATTTTCTCTACATCGACAGTTTTGTTTAGAAAAGCACGAGTGGATTTACGCTTTGCTAAAGCTTCCGAGACTTTCATAGGCTATCTTTTCACTTCTGCGAGCCTTCGGCTAAATGGGCGTCAACAGGAGATTCGAATGCAATAAAAAGAACGCACGGCCCGGAGTCGGTGCATGAAGCCTTGTGCGGAGCTTTAATCGGCCCATACGCGTAAGTACCGGGCTTGAGAACTGAAGGGCTGTGTCCAGTATATTCGATGCGAAGTTCTCCAGAAACAAGGATCATACGCTCAGCTGAAGAATGCCAATGGGGCGGAATGGTGTAGTTCGCCGGTACCTTGAGGAACACATCCGCGTTGGGTTTGGCAGGGTCGCCGTGAAGGACGGCGATCTCGCACCCCTTGGGAAAAAGTGGTGGGCATGAACCCCACTTGAGCTGAGCATCGTCAAAGGCAAGGGTGTGCGGCTTTTCGGATGGTACTTCTGCCCCCGCAGAGGTATTGGGGAGACCGATTGTCTTAGAAGGGGGCGGTGGTGTATAGATATTATCTAAATCCTTGTCGATTTTAACGGCAAGACTTTCGACACCTTTTAGCGTTAATTTTTTATCGCCGCCTTTTGTCTCTGAAATAAAATTACCAATTAATTTACCGTCTTTCGCCCTAACTAAATGTCCCATGATATAAGCGAATAAATAACTTGGTTTATGCAGTCTGCCAACCAATACATAATCAGCCCCTGCTTTGTTAGCCAGTTCTGCGGCAATATCGCTGTGGTCAAAAAGATACCCAAAACCGCTGTTGGCTTCGTGTTGA
>JAUXTH010000053.1 GCA_030679035.1 Methylobacter sp.
AAAACATTTTTTGCAATGTCTAAACCGATTGTCGTAATATTCATGGCGGATTCCTCTTCTTCATTAAGTGGTTGTTACTTTCTTCCACTTTGGCACATCGCGATGCCGGAGGGAAGAGGAGGAGTCCATACCATTATCCTATCCCTATCCAATAGTTGGATATTGAGCTGCTCGGTTAATGTCCAGTTATCATTAAACTTATGCGAAAGATTTAAGCCGATCAGTTTGTCTTCCACATGATTGCGATTGTCTTCCATCAAGTTTCTTTCGCGCGGAATATCCGCTAAACGCGGATTGATCCAGGTGCCGTCCGCCCTTGTTCCATCGGTGATTAACGGTCTGGCATGAAGATCGTAAACATTGCTTTCTTTGCGATACTCCAGCTCTAACAGCGCTGTGGTTTGTGGACTGATATTCCATTGCAAGACTGGTGCGACGAACACCTTGTCGTAATCCACGTTCTCCCGGAATGAGCCGCTGTTTTCATAGGCGACATTCATTCGATACAACAGGTTCTTGTTGCCGACTATCGGCCCCGTGGCATCGATACTGGTGCGATATAAATCAAAAGAGCCGAATTGCTGCTGGACCGAATAATAGTCCGACTCCAAAGGCTTTTTAGTGACTATGTTAACCATGCCGCCGGGTTCGACGCGTCCATAAAGCATAGCTGCTGGGCCTTTGAGCACCTCTATGCTTTGTACGTTCGCCATGTTTCGAGTGCCTTCGGGGCCTGACGCATCGATACGAAAACCATTGCGGAAAAGGTTGTAGTTAAAAAATCCACGTATGGTCGGTTGATCGGTAAGACCTCCGGCGGCTTGCCCGGTAGTAACCCCACTGACATATTTCAACGCCTGATCCATCTTAATGGCTTGCTGGTCATCAAGTACCGCTTTCGGAAGCACTTGAATATTCAGCGGCGTTTCCATGATCGGCGTGTCGGTTTTGGTCGCAAAGCTGGAATTGGGAGCGGCATAATGCTTGTCATACGGATCGGTAGCGTCGTATTTGCTTTTGCCGGTCACAGTCATCGCTTTCAACGTGGGAGTGTTAGGCTGGTTTTGACTGCTTGGCGCTTCTATCGTGATGGTTTTGTCATTAGTGTAGCGAGACTTAAGTCCGGTGCCTCCCAGCAGTTTTTCCAGCGCCTCCGCCGGTGTATAGGTGCCGTTAAGTGCAGGCGCTTGCAGTTTATCGGCCACATCGCCTTCATAAAGCACTTGCAGCCGGGTATCGGCGGAAAAACGGGTTAATGCGCTCGACAAGGATTGCGCCGGGATGTTGAATGGCATGGCTTGATTGAATGCAGCATCACCGGCGTAGGTGTTTTGTCCCGCACCGAACAGCACGACAGGTATCAACAGTCCGGCTGTTTTGATGAATTTTTGTCCGCGTGTTATAAAAACCCGGCGTGTAGGCAGTGTCATTAGGTAAATCCTCTTTAGGTCATAAAGTGTTATCTTCATGATCTACGACGAGGCGCGATGGATTTACCCTTAGTCGCGGAGAAAAAAAATGGTGACTTTAGTTAATAAAGCAAAACCAGTTGATTCGACAATCTCACCGAACTGACTTTTAGGGTAGTCTTGATGCCGTCAACCACTGCGTTTGGGTCAGCGGTATCAAATACGCCGCTGACTACCCGCTCTTTCAGCTTCGGGTTGATCAGCATGATTTGTCCGCTCCGGTAGCGGTTCACTTCCTGAATCACCCTCGACAGCGGCTGCCGTTTAAAAATCAGTTGTCCGCGTTGCCAGGCGAGCGTTTCCAAAATATCAGAGGACATCACCGGCCCTACATGGCCCTGTTGATAGTCGACTTGCTGATTGATATGGACTAAGGCCGGGGCATCGACCTTGCCCGCCGATACTTCTACCGTGCCTTCGCTTACGATCACTTGCATGTCGTCATCAGTCTTTTTAACACTGAAAGCGGTGCCTACCGCGCGGGCCTTGGCTACGCCGTTGCTGACTATAAAAGGACGGTTTTTATCCGGGGACACCTGGAAATAGGCTTCGCCGCGCAGCAGTTCGATGTTCCGTTGCTTATCTGAAAGCTCCACGGCGAGTGCGGTATCGGTATTTAAAGTCAGCCGTGATCCGTCATTAAGTACAACGGTTAACTGCTTGCCCGGCGCGGTGTAATAATCGCTTTTCCAATTTTGGTAGTGTACCGGCAACTGATAGGACAACAGCACAACCAAAGCCAGCGCGAATGTAGCCATCAATCGCCGGATGTAAGGCTGTTTGCCGGGTAAAGGTGGTTGTTCTGCTTCGAGTCGGGCATGAACCCGTTTGCCGGGCGCTTCAAGCTGATCCCAAAGCAGCAGCATTTTGTCGTAGGCTTTGGCATGTTGAGGGTTTTCCCCGTACCAGGTTTTGAACTGCTCCTGTTCCCCAGCAGTCACATTATCCGCGTGCAGACGCGCAAACCATGCGGTAGCCTGGTCTGAGACGGATTGTTTATTTGATGAAGGCTGAGTGCTGGGCATGGCTGGTATTTTACTACAGAGTATCCAAAGGACAGAGAAGTCGTGTTGCTAGTGACTTATCAATAAGACGTTTGACGGCCCCGTTACCCTTACAAGACGAAAAACTATTTTGTTCTGATATCCGCGCAATCTGAAGGGAGTCAATCAAACTGCTTCCGAATCTGATCCAACGCCTTGCGCATATGGCTTTCTACGGTGCGAGGGGAGATGGCAAGCTCGTTGCTAATCTCGGTGTAGCTTTTACCTTCTACACGGCTCATCAGAAAAACCGCACGGCATTTCGGCGGCAGGTCATAAATAATCTGCTCAAGAAACTCCAATTGCTGGCGATCCGATAATGCGTCATCCGGTTCAGGTTGACGACAGATAATGTCCTCCGTAACCGGCCCTGCATCACGTTTATTTAGCCGCGTCTGACTGCGCAGATAATCAAGGGCCAGATTATTGGCGATGCGAAACAAGTAGGCGCGCATATTTTCGATACTGCCCGCATCGGGGTGATGGGCGATACGTAAATACGTTTCCTGCGTTAAATCCGCCGCTGTCTCGGCGCAACGGACTTTATAAGTTAAAAATTGCACCAAGTCCTTCTGGTACAAAAGGAAAAGCGCTGACACCCCAGGTTCCGGCAGCAGATTCATCAATGATACAATTTTTGTATGTCGGGCATTAAATTTGAAGGGTTAAGTAACGTGTTACCGCTCAATAACCAGCAAATATGATGCCATGCAGACTTATCTTATCTCACCTCCCCTTTGATCGCGCAACCGGCCTGGCATTATGCCGTCTATTCGCGTTGCTGATTGCCCACAAAAACTCTTTAAACTTGAACAAATAGGTCATATGCCACACTTTTATAGTGTCATATGACCTATTTGTGAATACTGGAATTCAACGCCATGCACCATGACCCGGGCTTAATCAATGTCCAGCCTTAGTGCTAACTTGGTAGTGATTTACTCTTTTTGATTAACAATGCCATGCGGCACATGCGCTGCGGCGACGTGCTGGGCGGCGGACTCGCAATGGCCTTTTTGATCGTCAAAGAAAATATCCGCGCCGAAGGCTTTCAAGAACGCGCCCTTGGCGATGCCGCCCAAAAACAGCGCCTCATCGATACGAATGCCCCAAGCCCTGAGTGTCCTGACTACCCGCTCATGAGCCGGAGCCGCGCGAGCGGTCACCAATGCAGTTCTAATCGGCGACGCCTGAGGATCAAACTGCGTTTGAATATGATGCAGGGCGCTCAAAAAATCCTTGAAAGGCCCGCCCGGCAAAGGCTTTTTGGCTTCGTTGCGCTCATTTTCGGTGAACACATCCAGGCCGCGCTGCTGGTAAATCCGTTCCGATTCATCCGAAAACAATACCGAATCACCATCGAAAGCGATGCGCAGCTGACCGGAATGATCCGTCATGCTGGGGCCGCAAAGTATGGTCGCCGCCGCAAAACCCGCACTCAGAGCCTTGGCGACGTCATCGGCATTGGCCGATAAAAACAAATGTGCGCCGAATGCGGGAATGTAACCGTATGGCGATGCACCGCTGGTAAATGCCGCACGGATAATTTTCAACTGGTAATGGGCAATGGAATTGAAAATTCTTAACCCCGTATCCGCACTGTTTTGCGACAACAGGATAATTTCAACCAGAGGATCATCAGGGCTGCTGTCATTTAGGGCTAACAGCTTTTTAACCAGCGCGAAGCCGTAGCCCGGCTCCAAAATCTCATCTTCATGTTCTATTTGATAACGACAGAAGGCTTCCCTACCCTGCGTTTCGAATATCGCATGCGAATCATCCAAGTTGAATAAGGCTCGGGATGATATCGCTACAACCAGTTTTTTCTCTCTCATAACCGACATTAGCCCTAGTTATCGCTCACCCAAACCGAGTCCAGGTTAAGCGCTTTTTTTATTTTGGCCGTATTTGAGTCCGCTTCCGCTTTGGTTTTAAAGCCCATAACTCGCAGTCGGTACATGGTTACATTCTTTTCATGGACAGGCATTACTTCGGCTAAAACGCCTTGTTGCGCATATTCCGCCGCCTTGCTTTTAGCAAACCATTCCTGCTTGAACGCCCCCAGATTTACGCCCCATTTTCCAGGAGCTGCTTGTTTTTTCTCCTTTACCGGTTCCGGTTTAACAGCAGGTTTTTCCGCAATTTTAGGCTTAGCCGCTACCGCTTCTTCAGGCTGGGCTTTTGCTTTGGCCTGCACGGCTTCAGGCTCAGCTTTTTCTTTGACCTGTACGGCTTCAGGTTGGCTTTTTGTTTTGGCCGACACAGCTTCTACTTTGGCAGGGGCAGGTGTTGTTTTATGGCTGGCTTCTCCTTTGCTCGGCGCAGGTCCTTGCACTGCTCCGGTCTTGGCCTTTGCTGGCTCGCTTGCATTGACTGCTTTGGTCGGGACAAGCTCATGCGCAGCTTCGGCCTTAGCCGGCTCAGCAATGGATGGCGCCAAAGACGCCTTGTCTTCCAGACCGCCCATTTTATCTTGCAGCACGTCCAGTTCCTTGCTGACCATGTCCTGTTTCACCACAATATTCGAATTGTTTTCAGCGCTCTTCGCTAGGCTCGCCTCAAGCGTTGAAACCACTTCAGTTAATTTTGAAAATTCGGATTTTGCGTGATAAGTCATCACCCCCAAGCCAACAGCTGCGATTAACGCAACCGCACCAAAACCCATTGCCACATAGCTGAAAAGCTTTGCCTTTTTAACCTTGTGTTCAGCGTCTTCCAGCTGTTTTTTAATGTCTTCCTGTTCAAATCCAAATGGGCTCAATTTTAAATCTTCAGTGTTTTCTACTGCCGTCATAACAATGTCCGCAGTTGGGGCTTGTTTCGGCTCGGGTTCAACAACTACTTCGTTATCTCCCGGCTTCGGCTCCACCGCTTCCGCTCCAAAGACCTTCAAGGCTTCTTCTTCATTCAAGAAATCAATGTTGCCAAAGACATCGTCTGCCACATCTTCTTTAGCTCCTGCATCGCTGCCCACATCGGAAACCTCCGTGTCAGCAGTAATATCAAAATCAGGCAAAAGAAAATCATCTTCCTGCTCATCCTGCGTTGAAGATATTTCAGTTTCCGCTAACTGAACCGCCTCTGTCTGACTGGAAAAATCATCGCCCACCTCATCCAATTGAAAAAAGCTATCGGTTCCAATCAAGTCCGTATCGTCGCCAATCTCATCTTTCTTCCCAATCGCTTGCTCTAACGTATCCTCTTCTTCAATGCCGGAATCCAAGAGTAGGCTGTCGGTATTATTTTCATCCCCCAGCAAGTCATCGAACGATTCTTCAACTACGGCCTGCGGCTCTTCGTTAGTTGTCACTAAATCCGCCCAGTCGTCAACCTCATCGATTTGGATCATATCCGAGTCGTCAAAATCATCAACTTCGTCATCAACATCGTCATCAACATCGTCTGACAGACCGGCATCAACAAACAGCTCATCCGCCTCCCCGTCTGTTTTTTCTAACGCATCCTCGGAATCAATAGCGGCATCCAGAACTAAGCTGTTTATAGCACTTTCATCATCGGATGGCTGCTCAACCGCATCAGCCAGAACCTCAACTTCATCATCCTGAATCAGGTCAAATTCATCAAAATCATCAGTCAAGCTGGAAAAATCATCAACTTCGTCTGACAGGCCGGCATCATCAAACAGCTCATCGCTCTCCCCGTCTGTTTTTTCTAATGCATCTTCGGAATCAGCAGCGGCATCCAGAACTAAGCTGTTTACAGCACTTTCATCATCGGATGGCTGCTCAACCACATCAGCCAGAACTTCGACTTCATCATCCTGAATCAGATCAAATTCATCAAAATCATCAGCTTCATCAGTCAGGTCGGCATCATAACCATGAAAGGATAAGTCCTCTGTAGCCGGTGCGGCTTCCTCAATTTCTACTGCCGGCGTTATTTCCGGCTCATCGAAATCACTAAAATCCGAAAAGTCATCCAACGCCTCAAGTGCATCCTCGTCAAATTCTGCAATGGCTGCCTGCGGCTCTTCATTGACTGCGGTTAAATCCGCCACAGTCGGAATCGATGCTTCAACCTCATCATCCTGAATCAGATCCGATTCATCATCCGCGGCTGCCGCCGTTCGTGGTGAATCCTGTAGAACCATTTCCGGTTCATCGAAATCACTAAAGTCCGAAAAATCATCAAACTCGTCAAGTGCACTGACATTCTCCACATTTGATTGTTCGGCCGCATCATCAAAATCGTCATTCATCAACAGCCTGTCAATGGCTTCTTCGTCATCCTGAAACTCATTCATCGAAAAAGCAGAAAATTCCGCCTCGTCCTGCATAGCATCCAGGTCAACATCAAGATTATCGAGTGTTTCTTTTGATTTTTTATCTGATGAATCAGTCATATTCAGGCTCAGTAATGAGGAATTAAGATAGCTACATTATTTTATGTAGCGTTCGGTACTTATCGGTATAAAAATATTTTTTATCATTTTAATACCAAATAAATTTAATGTTCATAAAGTTTCCTTGATTTGATGCTAAACTCGCAAAAAAACTTTTAAGAAACAATAATGCAACTAGCTATCACCGCCTTAGGCAACCATCAGATTAATTTTATTGCCGAAATACTACCCGTCGTGCGCGACTGTAAATGTACTATTTTAGAAATAAGATCGTCCCGGCTCGCTCAGTCCACTGCGGCATACCTGCTTATTTCCGGCAACTGGAATCAGATTGCCAAATTTGAAAGCACGCTGGATATGATCCAAAAACGGCTGGACATCAAAATTCACACCTTGCGGCCGGATCCAAAAGACAAGCCTAAAGAGTGCATTCCCTACTCATTGGAAACAATATCCCTGGATCGCGACAATGTCACAGAATCCATTACCTCCTTCCTGTTTGATCGGGAGATAGAGATCGAGGAAATAACCGGCAGCTGCTATCAGGCTCCCTACATTCAAACCTCAGTATTCTCAACCAAATTCGTGATTTTGGTTCCGCCGCAACTCCACCTGCTGTCGCTACGCGAAGAATTCATGGACTTCTGCGACCGCTTAAATATTGATGCCATTTTTGAACCCATAAAACGATAAACTGAATAATGATAACTCCCGGCAACCCTGTACCTGATTTTGAAGCCTCATCCACCGGTGATAAAACAATAAAGCTAAGCGACTATCAAGGTAAATACCTTGTTGTTTATTTTTACCCCAAAGACAACACGCCCGGCTGCACCCAGGAAGGCCAAAGCTTTCGCGATAACATCGAAAAATTCACTGCGCTCAATGCCGTCATAGTAGGCGTATCTCGCGATACCGTCCGCGTTCATGACGGCTTTAAATGCAAACAGCAATTCCCTTTCGACCTGCTTTCAGATCCTGATGAAAAACTGTGCCAGCTGTTTGACGTCATTAAAATGAAAAACATGTACGGCAAGCAGGTGCGGGGCATAGAACGCAGCACCTTTCTGGTCAATCCAGAGGGACTGCTGGTGCGTGAATGGCGAAAAGTAAAAGTCAAAGACCATTGCGAAGAAGTTTTGCAAGCATTGCATGAACTCACAAGCCACTAGCCATGAATATACAAACATCACCGGATAAAAAGCTGTTTGTCTTGGATACTAACGTGCTGATGCACGATCCAACCTCCATCTTCCGCTTCAAGGAACATGACCTTTTTATCCCGATGATTGTCCTTGAAGAGCTCGATCACGCAAAAAAAGGCCTCACCGAACTGGCGCGCAATGTCAGGCAAGTCAGCCGGTTTCTTGATGAATTAATCCGCGACGCCAACCAACAGACCATCAACGACGGCCTGCCGTTGTCGAGCATAAAACACGGACCGAAAACCGATACCACCAACGGCGGGCGCTTATATTTCCAAACCAGCGCGATGACCGCCCTGCTGCCGGAAAGCATGCCCGGCAACCTTGCCGATAACTCCATCCTCCGCACCGTCTTGGCGCTCACCAAGGAACTGCCGGACACCACCGTTATCCTGGTTTCAAAAGACATCAACATGCGCATCAAGGCCGCAACCTTGGAGCTGCTTGCGGAAGACTACCATAACGACCAGACTCTGGATGATATTGACCTGCTCTACAGCGGCTCCATGGCGCTGGAAAAAGACTTCTGGGAAGTACACGGCACAAAAATGGAATCCTGGCAGGAAAAAGACCGCACTTTTTACAAACTGGAAGACCCCATAGTCACCGAATGGTACCCCAACCAGTATTTGTACATAGAAGATGAAACCAATTTCGAAGCCATCGTCAGATCTTGCGACGGCGAGACTGCGGTATTGGAACTGGCAAAGGACTATCGCGCCAAACACCACAATGTCTGGGGCATAACAGCAAGAAATCGGGAACAGAACTTTGCTCTCAATGTCTTGCTTGACCCTAACATTGATTTTGTCACCTTACTCGGCACGGCAGGTACAGGAAAGACCCTATTGGCCTTGGCCGCCGGGCTTACCTTAACCATGGAAAACAAAACCTATCAGGAAATCATCATGACCCGCGAAACCGTCCCGGTCGGTGAAGATATAGGCTTTCTGCCCGGTACCGAGGAAGAAAAAATGGCGCCGTGGATGGGCGCGTTAATCGATAACCTTGAACTGTTAGGCCAAAATGCGGAACACAGTGAATGGGAGCAAGGCGCAACCAGCAACATCATTATGAACCGGGTCAAAATCAGGTCGCTAAACTTTATGCGCGGACGCACCTTCCTCAACCGTTTCCTGATTATTGATGAAGCTCAAAACCTGACTTCAAAACAAATGAAAACGCTGATAACCCGTGCCGGGCCGGGAACCAAAATCATCTGTATCGGCAACCTGTCGCAAATAGACACGCCTTATTTAACCGCGACAACCTCCGGATTGACTTATGTTGTAGACCGCTTCAAAACTTGGCCGCATGGCGCGCATATCACCTTACGACGCGGAGAACGCTCACGCTTGGCTGATTACGCTTCGGATATTTTGTAGTTAGGTGCCAAAGCACCAAGACGAACTCAACCTAAACTCACTGCCATCAAGTTAAGCAATTCAGGTTCAGCATTAAGTCTTGAGGATTTTTTTCCCGATCAATTTGTGCAAAAAACAACTTAGTGAAAGCTTATTGGCAATAAGATTCTTATTAGCTGATGTTACGCAGTTATTCGAATTTAGACTGCATTAACATTTTTATTATTAAAGTGTCGCTGTTGCGACGGTTTATTTTTAATCGGGTTCTCGCACCCGAAGGCGAGTTACTTTCTTTTGCTTCGCCAAAAGAAAGTAACCAAAGAAAAGGCGACCCGGTTGCCGCTTATTTCCTGCGCTCCTCGCTTTTGTCGAGGGTCAGCAGAAGGGGCTCCTGCCCCTCTGCTGACGTGCGGCATCCAT
>JAUXTH010000079.1 GCA_030679035.1 Methylobacter sp.
CGGCCAGTTCGGAGCGCTTAGAAACAAGACCTGAAATAATGTGAGATTCTGCCATGTGACACCTGTTTGGAAGTGAAGGAACAGGTGTTATATTAATGGCTTACGTGGTGGATTGCTTTGTGCGGTTGCTACATAATACCGCACACATCTTTTTATCAGTCTTATTTCAATGACAGCGTTTCAGCCCTGCCTATCATCTCGATAGACAGCTTGTCTTCCTTGCACAGCCAGCCGATAGCGCGCTGGACGTCGTTTTTATTGATGCCGGTTTCAGTGGTAACTTTGTTGACGCTGGACGGTCCATTCTTGTCCAGATAGTTCCAGACTGTTCCTGCTGCATCGCCGATTGTATTAGACATAGTGATCACCTTTAGCTTGGATGGTTGGGTTAAGAAGTCTTTTGATGGTCAGGCAGCACGATATTCAATTCCAGCGTCTCCTGAGTATCGTTTTGTTCAAAATTAACGGAGATGGCGTCTTGCTCAACGTTAACGTATTTTCGGATGACTTCCAGCAATTCTTTTTGCAATTGGGGAAGGTAAGACGGCTGGTTTCTGGAGCTGCGCTCATGAGCGACCAGAATTTGCAGTCTTTCTTTGGCTAGCGATGCCGAGCTGGCTTTCGATGTTCTAAAATAATCCAGTAAGCTCATTATTTTCTCCCGAACAACTTCCCAAATAGGCCTTTTTTATCATCAATGAATCGATGTGGCCTGTCCTCACCCAAATAGCGGGCGACAATATCCGCATAGGCTTGGCCTGCGTCGCTTTTTTCGTCAAGGATAACGGGCATTCCGGAGTTTGATGCATTGAGCACTGATTTCGATTCCGGGATAACGCCCAGTAAATGTAGCGATAAAATTTCCTGAACGTCGTCCACGCTCAGCATTTCGCCTAATTTAACCCGATCCGGTGAGTAGCGCGACAGCAGCAGATATTCCCTGATGGGTTCTTCGTTTTGTTCGGCCCGGCGCGATTTGCTGGATAAAATGCCTAGCATGCGATCAGAGTCCCGCACTGAAGAGACTTCAGGGTTGGTTACGATGAAAGCGTCGTCGGCAAAATACATGGCCAAATGGGCGCCTTTTTCAATGCCGGCCGGAGAATCGCAGACGATGTATTTGAAGTCTTTTTTCAGCTCGTCCAAAATTTTGCCGACACCTTCCTGGCTCAGGGCGTCTTTGTCCCGAGTTTGCGAGGCAGGCAGAATGTAAAGCATGTTGCAGTTTTTATCGCGTATCAATGCTTGGTTAAGGGTGGCCTCACCGTTGATGACGTTGACAAAATCATAAACAACGCGGCGCTCGCAGCCCATGATTAGATCCAGGTTGCGTAAGCCCACATCAAAATCGATGACTGCTGTTTTGTGACCTTTTTTTGCAAGCCCCATGGCGATGGCGGCGCTTGTGGTTGTTTTACCAACGCCACCTTTGCCCGATGTTACGACTATGATTCGTGCCACAAATGTTTCCTCCAAAAGCGATATAAATTAAATATCTTTAATAACTAAAGTATGGTTTTGTAAATAGATTTGAACGGGCCTGATATGAACGGCACTATTCAAATCTTCGCTGACCTTGTAATTTCCGGCAATCGAAATAAGCTCGGCTTGTAAATCGGAACAAAAAATCCGTGCCTCGGTGTTGCCTTGCACACCGGCCAACGCTCGGCCTCTTAGCGAGCCGTAGACGTGAATATTGCCCTCGGCCAGGATTTCAGCGCCGGCACTGACCTGAGCCAAAATGACCAAATCACCCGCAGCATAAATGCGCTGACCGGAGCGGACTGGTTGAGTGATCATGGTAGTGGTTGCCGCAACGGCTTGCGGCTCAGGTGCTGACACGGGTTCTGGTTCTGGCTCGGGAGTTTGCTGTTTTGGCGCTGCTGAAGAGGTCGCTGTGCTCGCCGCACCAGTTCCCGACTGGTTTGCGGCATACACACCATCCCTGGCGATATGGCCGGAATGTACAGGAATGCCTAGATCCAAGGCCTGTTGGTTTTGTTGCGCACCGCCGCCGCGTATCCCTATCGGCAATAAGCCCAGTTTACGGATGATGTGGGTAAGCTCGGTAACATTAATGTCGAGATCGTGTTTGTTCAGTTCCTGCAAGTCAAATACCAACGGCGAGTTTTTGAAGAACTCAGGCGCTTGCTGGATTTTTTCCTGTAATTGCTGCTCGATAGTAATGACATCATTACCGACCAAAACCAAAACAGGCACAGAAAACGTGCTGCTTTTAAATTCCAGTACCGGCGAGTGATGAGCGATCTGTTGAGAGTCTGTTGACATCCGTTAAGTCTGGTTAGTCAGGAATGGGACTGATTCTAACATTGCTGGTAAAAAAAATCATTTTTACAGGGCGGATATATTGCTTTTTGGGTAGATCCTGAGGGCCTTTTGAGATTAGTGCCAGTCCAAGAGTGACGAATTTCAGGTAATTCCCCAGGAAGGTATTTTATCGTAATGACCGGAGATGAGCGGGTGTTGGCTGTAAATAAGGCTTTGGAAAAGAGGTTAACCATCAAAACCATTTGTTTAATAAGGTGTTTGTAGCGCTGGCACGGCGCTCTTAGCTTGCAATCTGCGGCATTATCCTTTAACTTAGAACGACATCCGTAAAGGCTAGGGGTGCTTTTTTGTTTCCATGTGCTACATGGGGAGGAAAGGCTGAGAAAAACCCTTTGAACCTGACCCCGGTTAATACCGGCGTAGGAAAGCCCAGACTTCCCTGCGCCTTATTGTTTTGTTGTTGGAGAAAAACATGAGCGCTGTCCTTAAAGAAGTTACGTCTACTGCGTCCAGTACCGTAAAGATCGATTCCTACCCCGCATCGGAAAAAATATATGTTCAAGGCAGCCGTCCTGACATACAGGTTCCGATGCGCAAAATCACCTTATCCGATACCCCACTGCATTTCGGCTCGGCACAAGGCGCAGAGAAAAATCCGCCGCTTTATGTTTACGATACCTCTGGCGTTTATACCGATCCCAATGTCGAAGTTGATTTGAAAAAGGGCTTGGGCGCGATTCGTTCAGCCTGGATCGCAGAGCGAAACGACACCGAAGAATTGTCCGGCCCCAGCTCGGACTTCGGCCGTCAGCGCCTTGAAGATCCCGCTACCGCTGAGCTGCGTTTTGAGCATATCCGCAAACCGCGCCGGGCCAAGGCCGGGAAAAACGTATCGCAAATGCACTATGCCAGACAGGGCATCATCACGCCGGAGATGGAATACATCGCCATCCGTGAAAACCAGCTTATGGAAGAAATGCGCCATTTGTGGAAAGACCAGCATCCCGGCGATTCGTTCGGCGCTTCAATTCCCGATCTGATTACCCCAGAATTTGTTCGCGATGAGGTCGCAAGAGGCCGGGCGATTATCCCGTGCAACATCAACCATCCTGAACTGGAGCCGATGATTATCGGCCGCAACTTCCTGGTTAAAATCAACGGCAATTTGGGCAACTCGGCGGTGACCTCGTCCATCGAGGAAGAAGTCGAGAAAATGCTTTGGGGCATTCGTTGGGGCGGCGATACCATCATGGATTTATCGACCGGCAAAAACATCCATGAAACCCGCGAGTGGATTTTACGCAACTCGCCGGTACCTATCGGCACCGTGCCGATCTACCAAGCGCTGGAAAAAGTTAACGGCAAGGCCGAAGACCTGACCTGGGAAATCTTCCGCGACACCTTGATCGAGCAGGCCGAGCAGGGCGTGGATTACTTTACGATACATGCCGGGGTGCGTTTGCATCACGTGCCGCTGACCGCAAAACGGATGACCGGCATCGTTTCGCGCGGCGGCTCGATCATGGCGAAATGGTGTCTGGCGCATCATACCGAGAGCTTTTTGTATACGCACTTTGAAGAAATCTGCGAAATCATGAAAGCCTATGACGTGGCTTTCTCCTTAGGCGACGGCCTGCGTCCGGGTTCAATCTATGACGCCAACGACGCCGCGCAATTCGGCGAACTGGAAACGCTGGGCGAACTGACCAAGATCGCCTGGAAGCACGACGTGCAAACCATGATCGAAGGCCCAGGCCATGTGCCGTTGCACATGATCAAGGTCAATATGGACAAGCAGCTGGAAGAATGCGGCGAAGCGCCTTTCTATACCTTGGGTCCGCTGACAACCGATATTGCGCCCGGTTACGATCATATTACCTCGGCGATCGGCGCGGCCAATATCGGCTGGTACGGCTGCGCGATGCTTTGCTATGTGACTCAAAAAGAGCACTTGGGTCTGCCGAACAAGCAGGATGTGCGCGAAGGTATCGTGACTTACAAAATCGCCGCCCATGCTGCCGATCTGGCTAAAGGCCATCCCGGCGCACAGGCGCGCGATAACGCGATGTCCAAAGCGCGTTTTGAATTCCGTTGGGAAGACCAGTTCAACATCGGTCTTGATCCTGAAAAAGCCCGTGAATTCCATGATGAAACCCTGCCTAAAGAGTCCGCCAAAGTCGCGCATTTTTGCTCGATGTGCGGCCCGCATTTCTGCTCGATGAAAATCAGCCAGGATGTGCGTGACTATGCGACCGCAAAAGGTATTGCAGAGGAAGAAGCTTTGAAGCTGGGCATGGATGAAAAGTCCAAGCAGTTCCTTGACGAAGGCGCGGATATTTACCATAAGGTGTAACCCTCAATCATCAAATACAATGGAACGCAGATGCCGCTGATGAATATGATAAACGCGGATAATAGTTGAAGTACTTGAAAGCCGTTCATTTGGCTTTTTAGGATAATTCGTTTAAATCTTATTTAATCATAATCATCTGCGTTATCAGCGTTCTATTTTTCTAACCTGTGAGTAGCTAATAAGGCAAAAACTATGAGCGCTTATCAGCACATTTTACTGGCTGTGGATTTTTCCGAGCATGACGACTTGGTTGCCCAAAGAGCAAAGGATCTGGCCGAAAAATATCGGGCCAAATTGAGCGTTATCCATGTGCTGGATAATATTCCGATGCCGGATACAACTTATGGCACAGTGATCCCGCTGGATAAAGACTCAGGTTATGAGCTGCTGGAAGCGGAGAAAGCCAGATTAATGCAGATTGGCGATCAGTTGGGCGCGGCTCAGGATAACCGTTGGCTTGTATGGGGCGCGCCAAAACAGGAGATAGTGCAGCTTGCCGAGCGGGAGCAAGTTGATTTGATCGTTGTCGGTTCCCACGGGCGACATGGCCTGTCGCTATTATTGGGCTCAACGGCAAATAGCGTCCTGCATTATGCCGGATGCGATGTGATGGCGATTCGATTGCTGAATGGTTAGCTTTTTAGGTGCTATAATTTTTAGAGGGTTAGACTCTTGAATTTAGCCGAGTAGATCGGGTTTGCCCAGGATGCAACATAGCGTAACCCGACGCTTGGAGGTGCTCCAAAACACTTTAGACATATTACCCAGGAATGCAGCATGTCAAACAATATCACTTTCACGTCGAGTCTAAGGTCAAAATTAATCCTGATGGCGGCCATCCCGGCGCTGGCCCTGCTGTATTTTGCCGGATCGGGGGCTCTTGAAAGGCTGTCGACATCAAAAGAGATGGCTAAGCTGGAATCGCTGGTCGATGTTTCTGTTCAAGTCGGCGCGTTGGTGCATGAAATGCAGAAAGAGCGAGGCATGAGCGCCTCGTTCATTGGCAGCAATGGCAGCAAATTTGCCGCCGAATTGCCGCCGCAACGAGCGAAAACCGATAAGGCTGTTGAGACGCTTCAAGCTACTCTTAAGGGCTTTGATCCAGGCAGCTACAGTGATGGACTGAAGATTTTGCTGGATACCGCTGTGAGCAATCTGGGAGAGCTGGCCGCCAAGCGCGGCAGCATCAGCGCTTTCGGCATGGATGCAACGCAGTCGAGTGCCTATTACAGTAGAACCATCAGCTCCCTGCTCAATGTTCCCGCTCAAGTCTCTACACTCAGCAGGCACAGCGAAATTTCCCGTCTGGCTTCTTCATATTCAAGTTTGCTTCAAGCCAAGGAGCGTGCGGGCATGGAACGGGCCTTGCTGGCTACGGTGTTTGTCGCGGATAAGTTTACGCCCGATACCCAGAGCCGCTTCCTGAAAAACTTTTCCGCTCAGGATGTTTATACCAATATGTTTTTTGCCAACGCCTTGGACAGTCAAAAGGCGTTTTACCAAGCCAAAGTGTCGGGGCCTGCCGTTGATGAAGTTGCGCGGATAAAGAAACTTGCCATGGACAAAGGTACTGAGCCTGGACTGGGCATTGATCCTGTCTACTGGTTCAAAACGGTGACCGAAAAAATTGACCTGATCAAGGAGGTCGAGAATAAACTTTCCGGCGATCTGCTCGATGCTGCGAGCAAATTCAAGATCGATGCCCAGCGCATGGCGATATTTTTCATCGCGCTGACCATTCTGTCCGTGCTGATGACTGTCGTATTGACCTTTCTTATCAGCCGGGGGATCTTACGCTCGATTAGCACGCTACAGCAGGTGGCAAGTGCCATCGAAAATGGCGATTTGAGCACCAACATCGACCTTTCGCAGAAGGATGAGTTGGGGGAACTGTTCCGCTCCATGAGCACTATGCAGAAACAATTGCTGTCCCGTATAACGAAAGAGCACAATGAGCATAATGAAGCTCTGCGCCTCAAAATTGCTCTGGATGGTATTACGTCTAACGTGATGGTAGCTGATAATGAGCGTAACATTATTTATATAAATCCGGCGGTGCTCGCTATGATGCAACATGCCGAGTCTGACATACGCAAGGTTTTGCCCAAGTTTGATTCCAGTAAATTGTTGGGGACAAGCATGGATGTTTTTCACAAGAATCCTGCGCATCAGCAACAATTGCTTGGTGCGTTAAGTTCGACTTTCCGTAGTGAGATTCACATTGGAGGATGCACTTTTGATTTGATAGTCAATCCTATTAGTGACGAGCATGGACAGCGTATCGGCTCGGTGGTGGAGTGGAAGGATCGAACCGCTGAAGTGGCGATCGAGCAGGAAATCGCCAAAGTGGTCAGTGGCGCCGTGTTAGGCGATTTCAACCAGCGCATTAACGAAGGGGATAAAGAAGGCTTCTTTCTGCAATTGGCGGAAGGCGTTAATGAGCTGATGGAGATCAGTTCTACCGGTCTGAACGAAGTGGTGCGTGTATTGGGCGCGCTGTCTCATGGAGACTTGACAGAAACCATCACTAGCAACTATTCGGGGACTTTCGGGCAACTTAAAGACGACTCTAATTCCACCGTGGAAAAACTCAAAGAGATTGTCAGTCAAATCCAGGACGCTTCCGAAACGATTAACACCGCGGCAAAAGAAATTGCCGCAGGCAACAATGATCTGTCGCACCGTACCGAAGAGCAGGCCGCCAGTTTGGAAGAAACTGCCGCCAGCATGGAAGAGTTGACCTCTACCGTTCAGGCCAATAGCCAAAACGCCAAGCATGCTAACCATCTTGCCGTCGGTGCAACGGATATCGCAGGCAAGGGTGTCAAAGTGGTTGGTCAGGTGGTATCGACCATGGAAGATATTAATGAATCTTCGCGCAAGGTTGTGGACATCATCTCGGTGATAGACGGCATTGCTTTCCAAACCAATATTCTCGCGCTCAATGCCGCTGTGGAAGCGGCTCGTGCCGGCGAACAAGGCCGGGGCTTTGCGGTTGTGGCTGTCGAGGTGCGTAATCTAGCGCAACGCGCTGCTGCCGCGGCAGCCGAAATCAAAGGCTTAATTGGCGATTCGGTGGAAAAAGTTGAAGACGGCACCAAGCTGGTTGCCCAGGCCGGAAAAACCATGGAAGAAATCGTTGGTGCGATCCGTGGCGTGACGGCCATTATGTCCGAGATCAGTGCCGCTTCCATGGAGCAAACGTCCGGTATCGAGCAGGTCAACCAGGCCATCGGCCAAATGGACGACGTGACCCAACAAAATGCCGCGTTGGTAGAGCAGGCGGCAGCCGCAGCGGAGTCGCTGGAAGAGCAGACACAAAACCTGGCGGTTACTGTGGCGCACTTTAAACTGGATGGCAATTCGCGAAGTTTTTCCGGGTTTGTTAATGCTGAACCGACAGCAGGCACTTTCAGTCAAGCCAACAGTAGAAGTGTGCCAGCCAAGAGCAAGTCCTATAACAATGCTCCTATGCTAAATGAAAGAGGCATAGACCTGGATAAGGCGTTGGAGAAACATTCGGAGTGGAAAGTGAAGCTTCGAACTGCCATATCGAAACATGAGGCGATGGACGTTGCCACCATTTCAAAAGACGATTGTTGCGAGTTCGGTAAATGGCTGCACGGTGATGCTAAGTCTAAGCTTGCTCATCGGTCGAGTTATTCCGAGTGTGTGTCCAAGCACGCGGCCTTTCATATCGAGGCTGGCAGGGTTGCGACCATGATCAATGCAAAAAAATTCAGCGAGGCGGAAGCAATGCTGGGTACCGGATCCGCTTTCGTTGCCGCGTCAACGGCAGTCGGGGTTGCAATTATGCGCTTGAAAAAAGATTTCAGCTCACCGACAAGCACGGCAGCCAAGCCGAAACCGCAGTCAAAATTAGTTGTTAGCGATGAGTGGGAAGAGTTTTAGGTATCTGCTTTAAATTTCGGGGCAGTTGGAACCGCGACTTCAGTCGCGGTGATGGCTCATCACAGCTTATGCATAAACGCTCATGCGCGACTAAAGTCGCGGCTCCGTTTATGATTTTCCCTGTATTTTAAAGTAGATACGGCTTATAACTGCTCACACCCTTAGTAACACTTGAGCAAGTTGCCAATAGCCGGAGTGCAGGCTTCGCCTGCAAACGCAAGCAAAGATTGCACTCCCACGGCAAACATACGGTGAATTTATTTCATGCACAACTTTAAATCGACCAAAGCCAGCTTTGGACTCCAAAAAGCGTTAATATCGGAGTTCAAAGCTAGCTTTGAACATACGAAATCCAATAGGGTGGGTAGTTACTACAGTTTTAGCTTGGGCAACCGAAAGGTCGCCTGGACGAGACCTATTTTTTATTTAAAGCCAATTTGGCTTGATCCCATAAAACATTCAATTCGGCCAGTTCGCAGTCTTTTAGGTTCAGGCCGGACGCTTCAACCTGTTGTTCTATGTGTTGGAAGCGTCTGGAGAATTTTTTAGTGCTTTCCCTGAGCGCGACTTCAGCATTGACGTTTAAATGACGAGCCAAATTTACCGCGACCAGTAATAAATCGCCGATTTCTTCCTGGATATGCGCCTGATCCCCGGATTGCCAGGCTTCTTTAACCTCATCCAGTTCTTCCAGTACTTTGTCAAAAACCGGCAACACATCCGGCCAATCAAAGCCGTGATTTGCCGCGCGATCCTGTATTTTTTCACATTCAATCAATGCAGGAAGATTGCGAGCTACGCCGGATAACACACTGTCCTGTTCAGTTGGTTTATTTTTCTTCTGCCGTTCGATTGTTTTTTCCTGTTCCCAGGCTTGATGGCGTTCTTCATCGGTATTGAAAACTGCATCGGAAAAAACATGCGGATGGCGGCGGATCAGTTTGTCGCAAATGCCCGCTGAAACCTGTTCAAAGTTGAACAGTCCTTGTTCTTCGGCGATCTGGGAATGGAACACCACCTGTAACAGCAAGTCGCCCAGTTCCGAGCGCAAATCATCCAAGTCATTGCGTTCAATCGCATCGACGACTTCGTAGGCTTCTTCAATCAGGTAAGGAATCAGGCTGGTGAAATCCTGTTTAACGTCCCACGCACAGCCTTGTTCAGGGTGGCGCAGGCGCGACATGATATCTAGGAGATTTTGGGTGTGTTTTAGCATGAATGGCTTGTTGGTATGTGTCAGTTTTTAATAAAATAATAGGAACGCGGATAACACGGATTAGACGGATTTTACAAAAATTTATCCGTGCTTATCCGTCAAATCCGCGTCATCCGTGTTCTATTTTTCTATCATGCTTGTTTAAAACGAAGACCCGAAATTCTCGCGGTACCGTTGCTTGAAACTATCCATATCAAACGAGTGATTCTGGGTGCCGTTATTTTCGATTTTAATCGCGCCCAGTAATGAGGCAACCCTGCCGGTCACTTCCCAACCCAAGTCATTCATCAGGCCGTATAAAAGCCCTGCGCGATAGGCGTCGCCGCAACCTGTCGGGTCTAGTATCGCTTTGGGTTTTGCCGCAGGAATAGTAATGCATTCGCCGTGGGTGTAAATTTGCGAACCCTGGCTGCCCAAGGTAATGATTAGCGCCTCAACCCGCTCAGCCATTTGTTCCAGCGACAAGCCGGTGCGTTCCTGCATTAATTCGGATTCATAGTCATTCAACGTCACCCAGGTCGCCTGATCGATAAACTTGAGCAACTCTTCGCCATTAAACATAGGCATGCCCTGGCCCGGATCGAAAATAAAAGGTATATCCAGTTCGGCAAACTGCTCGGCATGCAATTGCATGCCGTCCTTGCCATCGGGAGAGACAATGCCTATGCTGATTTTCCGGTCGGTCGGCACCGAATTCAAGTGCGAAAAACTCATCGCGCCGGGATGGAATGCGGTAATCTGGTTGGCTTCTTCGTCGGTGGTGATATAGGCTTGGCCGGTATAACTGTTGTCCAGAATCTGGATAAACTCGCTGGATAACTGGTTTTGAGCCATCCACTGCGCATACGGTTCAAAATCATGCCCGACGGTGGCCATGGTTAACGGCTCTTCGCCCAGCAATTTCAGATTATAGGCAATGTTGCCTGCGCAACCGCCGTATTCGCGCCGCATCACCGGCACCAGGAATGATACATTCAGGATATGGATTTTTTCCGGCAAAATGTGATGTTTGAATTTATCATGAAAAACCATGATGGTATCGTAAGCCATAGACCCACATATTAATGCACTCATTGCGTTCCTCTTTATCGTCAGGGATGATGTGTGTGCCGCAAGACTGCCGGGAGCAGTCGCGGCTAAAGTAAAATTAATGCCCAGGTTACCGCTCCCAGGCCTTCGACATTATAACAGCCGCCGAGCCTGTCTTTGGCGCGACCTGATAATTCATGATGGTGTATTTAAGCAGGATTTGCGGATAAAGCATAGGACTCGGCCTGATAAATCGGCATATTTTGGGTAGCAGTCATTTTAGCCGCTATTGCTGCGGCGGCCACTGTAAGGAAATTTAATCATGGCTATAGAAATAGAACATAAATTTTTGCTCGCCACCGACGACTGGCGCAAGCACGTCAGCCACTCGGTAAAATACCGGCAAGGCTATTTAAGCTCACAGGCAACCAGCTCAATCAGGGTACGCATCAGCGATGACCATGCGTGGCTGAATATAAAAACGGCGACTATCGGTACTCACCGGCATGAATATGAGTATGAAATTCCGATGACTGATGCAGACGAGATATTAAATAATCTTTGCCGAAAACCGTTAATCGAAAAAACCCGTCATTTCGTCACTGATGACGGTCATCTTTGGGAAATAGATGAGTTTGAGGGTGACAATCAGGGCTTGATAGTCGCTGAAATTGAGCTGGACGAAACAGGGCAAGCTTTTTCAAAACCGCCTTGGTTAGGTGAGGAAGTTACCGGTGATTTGCGTTATTACAACAACAATCTGGCGATACATTCGTATTCTGAATGGCGTGAAGATTAAATATTTCAGTCACCTATTGAAATATTATGAGTCTTGTTCTATATTTCTCGCATGAGAAAATTAACTTTTGTTGTTTTATTGCTACTATCGATTCAGTGTCTTGCACAGAGCCTGGATGATTCTTTACGAAACATTGAGTCTGAGTGGGCGTCTATTTATTACAATGCGCCCAAAAGCAAACAGGGGCCTGCTTTGGTTCAGCTGCTTGATAAGACTACGGACTTAGGCAAGCAATACCCGAACGCCGCCGAACCTATTTTTTGGCAGGCAGTGGTCAAGGCGACTTATGCCGATCACCAAGATGCTTTTTCTGCGCTCAGCGCCATTCATGAGGCGCGTGACTTACTGGTCAAAGCCATTAAAATCAACCCGGAAGCTATGAGTGGGTCGGCTTATGTGACTTTGGGCACGCTTTATTACATGGTGCCGAAATGGCCTATCGCATTTGGCGATGACAATGCCGCCAAACAAATGCTGGAAACTGCGCTTAAAATCAATCCTGACGGCATTGATGCCAACTATTTTTATGGCGAATTTCTGCTGTTGCATAACAAGCCCAAAGATGCGGCCCTTTATTTTGAACGGGCAGCGGCAGCGCCAGTGCGTACTGAACAACCTTATGCCGACAACCAGCTTAAAGCCGAAGCGAGACTGGCTTTAAAAAACACCCAAAAACGAAAAATCAGCGGCGAAAAAGGCCTGTTTTTATCTTTATTTAATTCGGCAAGCGCAAAGTAAGTTTCACCAAGTCTTTGTCCCCTTGGTGAAAATCACAATTCCCCCTTAGCTAAATGATGGCTTTAACAAACTCGGCATTCAATCGTGCAATGCTTTCTGCTAGAATAGCGCCCTAAATTAAAAATCAACTTTCCTGGTAATAATTATGGCTTTTGTCGTCACCGAAAACTGTATTAAATGCAAATTTACTGATTGCGTAGATGTATGCCCTGTAGATTGCTTTCATGAAGGCCCTAACTTTTTGGTTATCGATCCTGACGAGTGCATTGACTGTACGTTGTGCGAACCTGAATGCCCTGCCAACGCAATTTTCGCAGAAGATGAATTGCCGGAAGGACAGGAATCTTTCATCGCGTTAAATGCTGAGCTGGCCAAGCAGTGGCCTGTTATTACGGACGTAAAACCGGCTTTACCCGATGCGGATGAGTGGAACGGGAAAGAAGACAAACTCAAGTTTCTGGAAAAATAACCCGTTCGCGGGCAGTTTTAGCCGAATTGTCGGGCAACGAAAGCAGTCGTAAAGCGGCTGCTTTAGCGCCCGACCTGTTGCTGCGCTACAAAACAGAAACGACTAAAGCAAACACGAAGACGAAAATCACAAAAAGTGCAAACACGCCTTTTTTAGTCAGTCCGGCCCAGATCAGCTTCAGTTCAGCCAGCAATGCCTGCTTAACATCATCCGAGGCAAGGATTCTTTTGCATCGCCCACGAAATGTCCGCATTTCTTCCTGTGCTTCCTGTTCGGCAATAATCTCGGCAATTTTCGAGTAAAAACTGCCGCATTCAGGGCACTTCATATCATGGTCATTACGTTCATGGCCGCATACTGAACATTTATTCATAGATCCTCCACAAAATTATTTTTTCAAAATTCTTCGAATCGGTAAGGTTCCATCTGAATGGATTCGACTCGCTTTCCCAGTATCATACAAATCCCGTTATAGCGCTCATTCCCGGTTGAAGAAAATTCAAACAAAAATGTTCGCCGCAACCGTATTTTTCCGGACGGCTCCCTTTTCAGCCGGATGCTGTTTAGGGCAACATACTCATCAAGCATCTGCACTTCCAGATTCAGGCAATGCGCTCTGACCGCTTTAAGCGCGATCTCCTTCGCCTGCTGCCCGTTGAACCAGTACAGGTATGCGCCCAGCAATAAAGCTATTAAAATAAGATCGTCCAGCATAGGTTATGATTGGGTGTAGTTAAACTAGGTTCGCTCTATTGTACTAAGATTTGTCGGTAAATCTCTCGAAGGAGAAAAAACATGAAACTTCCTATTACCGGCGGCTGCCTTTGCGGCTCGGTCAGATATGAAATCTCGGCCGAACCGATCGGCGGATTTAACTGCCATTGCCGAACCTGCCAGAAAGCCATTGGCGCACCCTATTTTGCGGGGATGTTTGTTCCAGCCTCGGCCCTGACCATCACCGGCAACTATAAAGAATATGCAACCATTGCGGCCAGCGGCAACACGGTTTACCGCGGTTTTTGCCCTGAATGCGGAACCTCGCTGTTCGGCAGGAACAGTGCCTTTACCGACATAAGACCTGTCGCTGCGGTAACCCTTGATGATCCCGGTATTTTTCAGCCGCAAAAAGATATATGGGTGGCTGATGCTCAGCCGTGGGACTATATGAACCCTGATTTGCCGAAATTTGACGGCAATCCTTGGCATTGACCTTCTTGGAGATCTTATGAATTCCAGACAATTGAGTACCGTTGAAATGCTACCTGAAGCGGAGCATAAATATTCCGTGATATGGCTGCACGGATTGGGGGCGGATGGTCATGATTTTGAAGGGCTAGTCCCCGAACTGCATTTGGTCGCAAAAGCTCATATCCATTTCATTTTTCCTAATGCGCCGATCCAGCCTGTCACTGTCAACGGTGGCATGTCCATGCGTTCCTGGTACGATATTTTGGATATGTCGCTAGAGCCCCGCGTTGATATTGACAACATCTATCAATCGGCCGGATTGATTGAACCGCTGATCCAGCGGGAAATTGACCGGGGCATTCCTTCCACCCATATTTTGCTGGCCGGATTTTCTCAAGGAGGAGTGATTGCGCTTCATACCGGCTTAAGACATTTGCAACCATTGGCCGGAATTATTGCGCTATCGACTTGCTTGCCGACTGTTGAGCAGTTAAAGGACGAACGTTCAGCCGCCAACAATGCCACACCGATATTTATGGCTCACGGCATTCTCGACCCGGTCGTAGCGGTTGAGTCCGGCAAAGCCGCCTGTGATACGCTAAAATCGATGGACTATGAGGTCGAATGGCATGATTACCTGATGGAGCACAGCATTTGTGGTGAAGAAATTGAACACATTTCAGCGTTTATGAACTCGATTTTTAAATGAAGGTATGAAGTTTTGTAATTGACCAGCCATTAAGGTGCGGGATGTTGGTTTTATGATGTTTCTTCAATATTGCTCAGCACCGAAAAATCACAAAAGCTTTACCAGCGTAGCAATAACCGCTGCTTGAGCGATTAATGACCCTGCCATCCATTTGATAAGATCGACCTTAAGATCGGAAGTGACCTTGTCGATTTTGGCTTCCAGGCGCAATTCCATTTCTCGCAGGTCGCGGGCGCTGGCTAAATCAGTTTCACCTTGGGCGATTTTAAAAGCATCAGAAACTGCTTCGGCTTGCTTTACCTCAAAACCGGCATCAATAAGCCTGCTGATGAATTGGTGAGTGTCGAATGTAATAACAGCCATATCATTTTCCTGTAATGGTGGTTTGTTTAGTGCTAATAAATCGTAATTATTCAGTGATTAATTCTACTTTGTCAGATTATACGCAAACTCGTCATGCTCGCCGGAAGGCGAGCATGACGAGTTTGGATTATGTATTAATGAAATCGAATAATACGGATTTTTAATCTGTGCTTATCAGCCTAAATCCGCGTCATCCGTGTTCCATTTCTAAAGTTAACCCCGCTTAATATGCTGCGGCGGTATGTCGCGTTTTGCCGCACCGGTATAAAGCTGCCTTGGACGGCCTATTTTTTGTTCCGGATCCGCTATCATTTCATCCCAATGAGAAATCCAGCCTACGGTTCGGCCCATTGCGAACATAGCGGTAAACATATTGGTAGGTATGCCTAAGGCGTGCAGCACAATACCTGAATAATAATCGACGTTTGGATAAAGCTTTTTCTCGATGAAATACTCATCTTCAAGAGCAATACGCTCCAGTTCCAGGGCCAGTTTAAATATCTTGTCATCATGCAGGCCGAGTTCCGTGAGCACTTCATGACAGGTTTCACGCATTAATTTGGCGCGCGGGTCATAATTTTTATAAACCCGATGACCAAAACCCATCAGTCTGAACGAGTCGTTTTTATCCTTGGCTTTGTCGATGAATTTAGTGATGTTAGACACATCGTCAATCTCCTCCAGCATGTTAAGCACGGCTTCATTGGCACCACCGTGGGCGGCTCCCCAAAGGCAGGCAATCCCGGCAGTAATGCAGGCATAGGGATTGGCGCCGCTGGATCCCGCCAAACGCACAGTTGATGTCGAGGCATTTTGTTCATGATCGGCATGCAGGATCAGAATTCTGTCCAACGCTTTGACCAATACCGGATTGGGCACAAACTCGTCGCAAGGCGTACCCAGCATCATGCGCATAAAGTTTTCCACATAACTGAGCTTGTTTTGCGGGTACATAAACGGTAAGCCGGTGCTGTACTTATGACACATTGCGACAATAGTCGGCACTTTGGCAATCAGGCGGATGGCACTTAAGTCGCGATCTTTTTTGGATTTAATGTCCAGTGCATCATGATAAAACGCTGATAATGCACCGACGACTGCAACCATAATGGCCATCGGGTGGGCATCGCGACGAAAGCCTTTAAAAAAGTTAGTCAGTTGGTCGTGCACCATCGTGTGCATGGTTATGGTGCTTTCAAACTGCTGCATTTCGTCAGTATTGGGCAGTTCACCATTCAGCAGCAGGTAGCAAACTTCCAAAAAAGTGCAATGTTCCGCAAGTTGTTCGATAGGGTAGCCGCGATACAGCAGTATCCCTTTTTCGCCGTCGATATAGGTGATCGATGAGCTGCAACTGGCCGTGGAGGTAAAACCGGGGTCATAGGTAAACATGCCGGTCTTCTGGTACAGAGTCTGGATATCGACTACATCGGGGCCAATAGTCCCAGATAAAATAGGCAACTCACATAAAGATTGAGTTTCCTCATTTAAGGTAACACTGCGCTGTTTAGTCATGGGTTTCTCAGTTTTGTAACAGGATCTGTAGCTTCATCAGAAGACCTGGTAAATCGGGATGTTTCTCGATTTACCAAACCAATTGCATAATTAATCTTGGCTAGCATTTTAAAGGGAGTTTGCCCAGAAAGTAACAAATCCCGGAAAATATCTTTCATTAATAGTTAGGCAGCAAAAAAAGCGCTCAAACAGAGACAGCCCTGTCTATAGCCTGTTTCGCCAGCTCAGTCACCTTAGCCCAGTTTTTTGATTTTACCACATCCGCAGGCGCCAGCCATGATCCGCCAACGCAGGCCACATTGCTTAACTGCAAATAACTGTTGTAATTTTCCGGCGAAATCCCGCCGGTCGGGCAAAAAGTCACTTGGGGAATAGGTCCGGCGATGGATTTTAGCATCGGAATGCCGCCTGCCGCTTCGGCCGGGAAGAATTTGAAATGATCCAGTCCGTACTCCATGCCCAGCATCAGTTCAGACAGGGTCGATATACCTGGAATCAGCGCGATATTTCCAGTTTGGGCGGCTGCTAAAAGCTTCGGTGTTAATCCCGGACTAATCGCAAAAACGGCACCGGCATCTTCCGCCGCCTTTAGTTGTTCGGGTGTAGTAATGGTGCCCGCGCCGACAATCGCGTCTTTGACTTCCCGGCTGATCAGCTTGACCGCATCCAGTGCTATCGGGGTGCGCAGGGTTATTTCCAGCACTTTAATGCCGCCGGCGACCAAGGCCTGCGCCAGAGGAACGGCGTCGTCCAGATTCTGGATGACCATCACAGGCATCACCGGGCAAGTATTTAAAATAATGTTGGGTTGGATTTTCCAGTTATTTTTAGTCATTGTTTTACCAAATTTTTATAGTTATTAATCGGCGACAAACAGGTTGCAGGCACCGGTTTCGGCGGAAGACGCACCGCGACGGAAACCGCCGAACAATTCGCGGCCCATGCCGAAATGGTGGCCTTTGGCGCTATTGGCGGCCGGAATTCTGGCATCGAATTCCGCAGCGTCCACCCGTACATTGACCTCGCCGGTTTGGGTATTCAGGTAGATGATGTCGCCGCTGCGGACTTTCGCTAACGGGCCACCCTCTTCACACTCAGGGCACATGTGGATGGCCGAGGGCACCTTGCCCGAAGCGCCGGACATCCGGCCATCGGTCACCAGCGCAACCTTGAAGCCTTTATCCTGCAACACGCCCAGAGGCGGCGTCAACTTGTGCAGTTCGGGCATGCCGTTGGATTTCGGGCCCTGGAAGCGCAGCACCACGATAACATCTTTCTCCATCTCGCCGCGCTTAAAGGCCGCAACCACATCGTCCTGGTCATCGAACACCATCGCAGGCGCCTCGACGATCTGGTGTTTTTCCGCTACCGCAGAAACTTTGGATACGCCTCGTCCCAAATTGCCGTGCATCACATGCAAGCCGCCGCCGGCTGCAAAAGGCTGGGCGACGGTACTGATCACTTCCGCGTCTAAAGAGGCTTCGGGGCAAGGCTCCCAGGTTAACTTGCCGTTGACCAGCTTGGGTTCCTGATGATAACTGTTCATGCCGCGTTGATCGGCAATCGTCAGTATATCTTCGTGCAACAGGCCGTTTTTCAACAGTTCGGCGATCAATACGCCCATGCCGCCGGCGGCCTGGAAGTGATTGATGTCCGCCTGACCGTTCGGGTAAATCCGGGTCAGCAACGGCACCGCCCTGGAAAGCTGATCAAAATCGTCCCAGTTGATAATGATACCGGCCGCACGAGCAATGGCGACCAGATGGATCGTGTGATTGGTGGAGCCGCCCGTTGCCAATAAGCCGACAATGGCATTCACAATCGCTTTCTCGTCGATCATATGCCCGATCGGCCGGAAATCATTACCCATCGCTGTAAATTTCAATACCTGTCTGGCAGCGGCTTTGGTCAGTTCATCACGCAATGGCGTGTAAGGGTTAATGAACGAACTGCCCGGCAGATGCAGCCCCATAATCTCAACCATCATCTGGTTGCTGTTTGCGGTGCCGTAAAACGTGCAGGTGCCCGCGCTGTGATAGGACGCAGCCTCGGATTCCAGCAATTCCTTGCGGCCGATTTTGCCTTCGGCGTAAAGCTGGCGGATACGTACTTTTTCTTTGTTCGGCAGGCCGCTGGGCATTGGGCCTGCCGGTACGAACACGGCTGGCAAGTGGCCGAAACTCAGAGCGCCGATCAGCAGCCCCGGTACAATCTTGTCGCAGACACCCAAGTACAGCGCGCCGTCAAACATGTTGTGGCTTAAGCCCACAGCCGTAGCCATCGCAATCACATCGCGGCTGAACAACGACAGCTCCATGCCGGGACGACCTTGGGTAACGCCGTCGCACATCGCCGGCACGCCGCCGGCAAACTGGGCAACGCCACCGGCTTCCTTGATGGCGGCCTTGATCAGCGCAGGCGCGTCTTTATACGGCTCATGCGCCGACAACATGTCATTATAGGAAGAGATAATCGCAATATTGGCTTTCTTCTGCCCGGTTAAATCGCTTTTTTCCCCGGCTCCGCAAGCGGCAAAAGCATGTGCCAGATTGCCGCAAGCCAGCTCGGCACGATGCGGCTCTTTTTTAGCCGCCGCATCGATACGCGCGAGATAGGCCGAGCGCGTTTCACGACTGCGCTCAATAACTTCGTTAGTCACTTTTTCTAATACGGCGTGCATGGTTGTTCCTTTTATAATCTGAACGGTCAAGTTTTCGGTTTTGCAATTCATCGTAGGGTACGCTGCGCGTACCTTTACGAATTAGCATAAAAATCAACGTAAAAGGTACGCACAGCGTACCCTACATAAAAAATCGAAAATATGGCCGTATATCTACGGTTAATCTGCGCCAAGTTAAGGCATTGCAATGAGTGCCTTACATTGATTTATCGGCTTCATCTTCCCAGGCCCTTTCGTCCCTGGCAATTAAATCATTAGCAGCCTCAGGGCCCCATGTGCCGGCCGGGTAAGGTATTGGCGCAGCATTGGTATGAGCCCAGGCATCCTGTATCGAGTCTATCCATGTCCAGGCCTGTTCAATCTCTTCGCGGCTCAGGAACAAGGTCGGATTGCCCCGCATCGCTTCCAGCACCAATTTCTCATAACCGCCGAAAATCTTGCTTTTTTTAATCTCGGAAAAACTTAAATCCAGCTTGTTCTTTTTTAGCATAATATTTTCATCGATACCCGGTATTTTATTGAGCATCTGAATTTCCACACCTTCATTCGGCTGCAAATGAATAATGAGCTTATTTGACGGCAGCTCCTTAAAGCTTTCCTTAAAGATGTTATGCGGCAGTTGCTTAAAATTAACGACGATTTCAGTGCGTTTATATTTCATGCGCTTGCCGGTACGCAAATAAAACGGCACGCCGGCCCAGCGCCAGTTATCAATAGCCACTTTCAACGCGACAAAGCTTTCTGTGGTGCTTTCGGTATTGGCTCCTTCTTCTTCAAGATAGCCCGGCACCAGCTTACCTTTGAGTTCCCCCGCCGAGTACAGACCACGGACGGTTTTTTGTTCGACATTTTCTTTGGTAATCGGCCGTAGCGCGGCCAGAACTTTTATTTTTTCGTTGTGTATGCTTTGCGCTTCCAGATTAACCGGCGGTTCCATCGCCACAAAAGTCAGGATCTGCAACAGGTGATTTTGCACCATGTCGCGCAACTGGCCGGTTTTATCGAAATAATCCCAGCGCCCTTCAATACCGACCTCTTCAGCGACTGTAATCTGGATATGATCAATGGTATTGTGATCCCAGTTGGTGGTGAAAATGGAATTGGCAAAGCGCAACGCCAACAAATTCAGCACCGTCTCTTTGCCCAGATAATGATCGATCCGGTAAACCTGTTTTTCGCTGAACACCTTGGCAACCGCATCATTAATATCTTTTGAGGATTTAAGATCATGGCCGATCGGTTTTTCCATCACCATCCGCGATTCTTCATTCAAAACCCCGCAGTGAGCCAGTCCCTGACAAATATTGGTGAATAAAAAAGGAGCGACGGCAAAATAATTGACCATAACCCTGGATTTCCCGTCAATGACGGTATTCAACAGCTGGTATTGATCCAGCTGGGTTAAATCTATTTTCAGATAGGAAAGTCGTGCCGAAAACCGTGCCCAGATTTGATCTTCAACCGGCTCATTTAAAAACTCTTGCAAGCTTTGATGGATGATCCCGATGAAACTTGAATTATCGCCTTCATGTTGATCTATGCCGATGATGCGGGTGTCGGCTTCAATCAAGCCGGCTTTTTCAAGCCGGTACAGGGAAATAAGCAGTTTGCGGCGGGACAAATCGCCCAAGGCGCCAAAGATAACCAAGTTACAAGGTTTAAATGCTGTTTTTTCGTTCATAGATGGGTTGTGAATAAATAGTTACACCGGCTCAGTCCGGCATTTATAGGCAGAAAACATATGCCTATTATCGCAGAATTTGCTTCATGGTCATAGGATGAGCCTATTCCAATACGGAATGGTTTGGCAGTATAGCTTGTATCGAATCGATATTTAGTTGACAGCATTCTTGGCCTTCTCTTATAGTATTGATACGCTACTACCATGAAAGTATTTTCTGCGTCATGCGCCAGTGATATGCGCGACAACTATTCTGACTCAGGGGGAGACGGCTCAAAATATCAAGGTGAAGTAGGTGAACCGGAGGAAGCGTGAACCTCGGGGGAAATTAATCCCAAGGTTGATGTTTTTTATCAACCTGGGTCGTCCATTGATGATTTAAAACAACAAAAGGTGTAAAAAATGAGCGAAGAAGCACAAACAAAAGACAAATTCTGGGTGTATGTGGGTGGTACCGTATTTGCTTTATTGGTGACCATTGCAATGGTCAAACAAAGCGAGACCGAAAAATTTGCGCCGATCAAACAGCAGCTGGAAGAGGAAACGGCCCAGATGAATATCCGCGTTTTGAACTGAACCTAAGGTTCGTATCTTGATGACAAGAGGCTTTATACGAATGGTCGATCTTGTCAACCAACCTTAGCGTGACCACACAACACTTAAAACAATAATCAGGAGAGAACATGAAACTTAATTTGATATGCCTGTGCGCGGCGTTGGCTTTTTTTTCCGGAGCAGCGTCGGCAACAGAATATATTTACCGGGATCTTATGGCTAACACTCTGCCCTCGGCGGCGTGCGAAGCAGAATCCGAAGCCACTGCAACGGCATCAAAACCCTATAACATCACGAGATACAGCAAGACATTTTGTCAGTCGCAAGGTTACGGCTGGCATGTTGAAGCAGTAAAAGATGAAGGCAAGGCTGCCTGCAAGCCATGCGACGGCGCTAACAAAGGAAAAAGCCAGTGCCATCTGGAAGATGTGGTAGTGACTTGCAAACGCATCAAACCGGGTTCGGTCGGCATGTTGCCAGGAAAAGGTTAATGACTAATGCGCGAGCAAGAGACGCATCAGTCCTCTTGCTCGCGTATTCCCTCCACCAATTCGCCGTATAGCACTACGAACCCCGGCCTGATTTCGGGTGCCAAGTATTATTGAAACCGGTGGCTACCATTACCCCCCCTCCACCCGAAAGCGCCGGTTGATCTAATCGGCAACCTTCATTAAACCTAAATATTGCAGTTGGTCCGCGAAAGGCACTAAATAAATCAGTATGTTGCGTTGATTCAGCCATTCGTCCTTTGGGTGATGATCTACATTGAATATTTCCGTGCCTTTTGTGTTGCCTAGAAGCGTCTACTTTTGGTTTTCGTGGACGAAATGACTTTTCCAGGGTCAGTAGCTTAATAACAGAGAGTCATAGGCAAAATCCATCTTCATTGGGTTTTGCCGCAATTACGCCTATAATACGCCCATACAATCTTCCTATGAGGCAAGGCCATGAAAACAGTGAATGTCAGCGGTTTAAAGAATAATCCCAGCGAGGCGTTGCGGATGGCGCATGATGATTTGGTGTTGGTGATGAACAGAAACGAACCGGACGCCTTAATGGTCGGGCTCAAATCCTCAAAAATTATCGGTATGCCGGGTGTGCGTAACGCCTTGGCAACCGCATTGTTCAAAGACGGCGAGTTATCATTGGCCCGTTCCGCCAAGCTGGCCGATATGCCCTTGGCCGACTTTATCGCCCATGTCTCGCGTTTAGGGATTCCTGTCATCAATCAAACCGCTGAGGACGTGCAGCAGGATATGGATACCCTGGAACAATGGTTGAAAGAAGCGTAAAGCGGTATGGCGCGTATCGTTGTTATTGATTCCAGTCCCTTGATCGGATTGGCGATAGTGGACGGCTTAAAATGGCTGCCGGAACTCTTTTCGACAGTCTTTCTGCCCGAGTCCGTCAAACAGGAAGTGTTGCCGGGCAAAGCGGCGCGAGGTGAGGAGGCTATTGCTCATGCCATCGACGCAGGCTGGTTAAAAGTCTGGCCTGAACCTATAGAATCGCTGTTGGATATTGATCTGGACAGGGGCGAAACGGACTGTATCAACCTGGGCATGAGCCATGCCGGTGAAGTTTTGCTGATTATGGATGAGCGGGCAGGTCGTGCCGTGGCGAAGGAAAAAGGGCTGCGTATTATCGGAACTGCGGCAATTATCGGCCAAGCCAAAAAGCAAGGCCTGATTGCATCGGCACGGGTAGTTTTTGAGGTTTTGCACCGCTCTGATTTTCGTATTGCAGCGGCGGTTATAAATCAGGTATTGGTTAGCGTGAATGAATAAAAACGCACGTCGGAAGAAGGCTGGTCGATACATCGATACAACAAGTAGCCCGGATGGCGTTTACGGAATTCGGGATATTCCTGCCATATACTCCCGGATTACACTACGCTTCATCCGGGCTACTTGCTTAAATAGATAGAAAAATGATTTTCGATAACTACTAAAGTGACGCGGGCGCTTCATATCAAGCTAGCTCATGTATCGGGCAGGCGCAGCTGACCGGAGATCAAGCGGGGCAGCAGAGTGTCGCGCAGGGTGGCTAGGTTTTGGGCTTGTTCTGAATTGGCAAATATTTTCTGACGTAATGGTGATACGATTTCATCAAATGCCAATAACACTTCATGGGGTGGCGCCAATATAGGCAAGCGATAAACGTCGTTTCGATTTAAGCCAGGAACCGCTTCATTAGTGTTCATATCCTCCAAACCTAGTCGCTGCAATTGATAAAAACAATATGTCAGTGGTTCTTTAGTTTTTACATAAAACACCGTATCAATTGGGAAAAATGGTCGATCTTCCCAATAGAGGCTACCGACTGTACCTTTTCTACCGATTACGATTGACGGCGCATTTACCAGAGCTTCATTGTGGTACCCCGTAACACCGCCAGAACCATAAACAGGTATAGCTCCTGCAATTCGATCTGACGCTTTAAGCGCTTTACCATAAGCAAGTTCAAGTAACTGCTCAACCCTTCCTACCCGCCATCCACTCGGCACCAAGCCTAGCTCCGATTCTTCGAAGCTGTCGGGAAAGAGCGCGGCGGTGGCGGATTCCATGCCCTCCGGCTCGAGGCCTTGCTGTTTGGCGCGCACAGGGCCGAAGTCCACGAACCAGGATTTGAACAAGGCCAGGGCGATGGCTTCGAGGGTGGTGTTGGTTTCGCGTAGCAGTGCGATGCGGTCGTCGAGACTAACTAAAATGGTAGCAATCTCTTGCTGCATCTTAATTGGTGGAAGCCGCAATTTAATTGCTTTTAAGGAAGTTAACGGCTGTCCAATTCCTGGGGTACCAACTTGTGATGCGTTTTTTAGTAGTTCATAGCGACCAAAAGAAGACTTGAAAAAGTAATAAATAAAAAGGGGAGTTGCTTTAGTTGTGTCGCAAGAAAGTTTCATCAGGCCAGAAGATAGAACGTAATGCTCCCCATCATCAGGAACAATGCCAACCTCACCGATAGAGCCTCTGTGTGGAAAAACAAGGTCATTAGGCTGCAAATTACTACTTCCCAATTCTTTAGCTTTATCTTCAGTGATAAAAACAAATTCCCCTGAAAATTTTCGGCCTGCCATCAGGTTTGTTCCTCGAACTACTCGCACACCATAAGCAACGTAACAATCACTCTTCATACGAGACCCAAAGGGCCCAATCGCGATACTGCCGGGTGTAGATGCCTTAAGCTCATCAATGGAGGTCAATACCCACTTAGAACTTATGCCCCCGAACTCTTCCTCCCCTTTTTGCACCACTACTTTATACTGCTCGATAATCTTGCGAAACGTCTCGCTAGTAGTCGCCCAATCGACAATATCAACACGAATTGATAAATTAGAATCATCAAACGCTTCTTTAATGCTTGCCATGCGTGTCAAAGACAAAGGCTGCTGGGTGATAATAGCCAAATCAAGATCAGAGTAAGCTTTAGCCGTCCATTTCACACGCGAACCAAATGCCCAAACAGAATATTCCGGCACATGCTTTCTCAAAATATGACAGACCTCATTCCAATCCTGAGGATTGAGGTCGATTTTTGGCATGTTGATTTTTAAACTCATCCTTGCTGGCTTTTCTCAACCAATTGTTGATACAAATACTTTGCCTCTTCTAAGAAATCAGGGGCAATATGATACACAGCTTCCGCTTTCTCCCCGTCATAGGTATGGCTACCATCGGTACGCGCTTGACGGTAATCTCTCCATACTGACCAATCAGAGCGAAGCAAGCCTTTCTCATTGCCTATACGAATAATGTTTTGAAAAGTGCTTAAATCTATTTCTTCTGGGGTCGCGGCGGTTTCTTCAAGATAACGTTTAAGCATTTTATGACTCAGTTCGTAAGTAAATTCAAAACACTGAATAACTGAATTACGAAATTGTTCAAATAAGTCGTCATCGTTTTCCGCCATTTCTGATGTGGCGAATGCAATGCTTTTTTCCAATTGGCTAATTGCACTGGCCAGTGGTGAAAAATCAATCTTCATAAGAATCCTCTATTTCAATAAAAATGTCATTATGGAGCGTCTATAAGCGTTCAGAGCTCATAACCCAAGTCTCCCAACTTTGATCGTAGCAGCTGATCCAGTTTCGCGCCTTTCGCCATTTGCTCGCCCAGCGTTTCGGTCAACTTTTGCATTTTGTCGGCAAAGGCTTCGTCATCGTCTTCAACGGCTTCCGCGCCAACGTAGCGGCCAGGCGTGAGGACATGGCCGTGTTCAGCGATTTCTATCAGGGTTACGCTGCGGCAGTAGCCTGCAATGTCGGCATAGTCTTCGCCTGATGCATTCTCACCACGCCATGCGGCAACGGTATTGGCTATTCTGTCGATGACTTCATCGGTGAATTCGCATTGCACGCGGCTGATCATGCTGCCGAGTTTGCGGGCGTCTATGAACAGCACTTCGCCTTGCCGGGCGCGCTTTTCCTTGACCAGGAACCACAAGCAGGCGGGGATTTGGGTGTTGAAGAACAGCTGACCGGGTAGGGCGATCATCACTTCCACCTTGTCGGCATCGATCATCGCGCGGCGAATATCAGCCTCGCTGTTCTGGCTGGATGACATGGAGCCGTTGGCAAGCACGATACCGGCACGGCCGGTAGGTTTAAGGTGATAGAGCATGTGTTGCAGCCAAGCATAGTTGGCATTGCCTTGCGGGGGCGTACCATAAACCCAGCGCGGATCGCCTTCCAGGCTGCCGTGCTGCCAGTTGGACATATTGAACGGCGGATTGGCGAGCACAAAATCGGCACGCAGGTCGGGATGCTGGTCGCGCACGAAGGTGTCGGCGGGTTCTCTGCCTAGATTAAAGTCTATGCCGCGAATCGCGAGGTTCATCGCCGCCAATCGCCATGTTGTCGGGTTGGCTTCCTGGCCGTAAATCGATACATCGCCCAACTTGCCGCCGTGGGCTTCGATGAATTTTTCCGATTGCATAAACATGCCGCCGGAGCCGCAGCAGGGGTCGTATACTTGCCCATGATGCGGGGCGAGTACGGCGACCAGGGTTTTGACGATGGAAGCAGGCGTGTAGAACTGTCCGCCGCGTTTGCCTTCGGCGCTGGCGAACTGGCCGAGGAAGTATTCATAGACTTGGCCGAGCAGGTCGCGAGCGTGATTTTTGGCGCGGTCTTCGGCATTGCCGGATTCGCCAAAGCCGATTTGCGAGACCAGATCGACCAATTCGCCGAGTTTGCCGTCGGGCAGCTGCACGCGGGCATAGCGTTTGTCGAGTATGCCTTTGAGCTTGGGATTTTCGGTTTCAATCAGCGACAGCGCATCGTCGACACGTTTTCCGATGTCGGCTTGTTTGGCTTGGGCGCGAAGGGTTTCCCAGCGGGCGGCTTCAGGCACCCAGAACACGTTGACTTCTTTGTAGTAGTCGCGGTCTTCGAGTTCTTCATCGATCAGTTCTTGATCGGCGTCTTCCAGATAATAGTCGTCCTGGCTGTCGGCAAACTTGCGCATGAGTTCGGTGCGGCGGGTCTGGAAGGTGTCGGAGATGTATTTGACGAAGATCAGGCCGAGCACGATGTGCTTGTATTCGGCGGCGTCCATGTTGGCGCGCAACTTGTCGGCGGTGGCCCAGAGTGTTTTTTTGATGTCTTCGATCATGCGTTTTTGCTTATTAAATTTGAATTAATTTTGTGATACGGCATCTTATACCACCTTACTGTGCCCTTTGATCGGAAAAACCGACGCTAGCCGCCCCCCGCACTTAATACGATCTTAATCATCCTCATTCGGAATTTGCCCCCTGAATTCTTCAGACAGCAGCATTTGTCCGCCCGTGACAACCAGTTGCTCGCCTGCCTTGATGCCGTTGCCGACAAAGTAGCCGCCGGTCGTTGCCGAATACTGATCTATGGTGCGGCGGCTGAATTGTTCATCAGCGGTTTTAATATAAACAAAAGCCTGATCCAGGTGCCAGACTAAAGCGGACTTTGGGATAACAACGCCGGATTGGTTTTCGCCTTGTTCGGGTATCCAGGCCGCGACGCGCATGCCGGTTCGGATATGGTTATCGCCCGGGATGGTGTGGTTGTCGCAAGGCTGCCCGGAGCAGTTGCGGCGGCCGTCGGTCTGGAAAAAATAGCTTTCGCCTTGCGCGGTGGTATCGGTTTGCGGAGCCGCTGAAATCAGCTCGGCTTTGCCGGCTGCGCTACGGTTGCCCGAGGCTTCAACATCAATGCTCGAAATGTCGCTCGCCAGCTGCTTGTTAACCGGCAAGGTAATTTGCAGCAGCGTTTTTTTGCCGGATAAAAAGGTGCTCAGTTTGTCGGAATCCATGGATAAGGCCCATTCGGCAAGCTTTTCGCCCCAATTGAGCCGGGCTTCAGCGGCGATAGCTTTGCCTTGAACGCCGCTTGCATCAACCTGGGCTTTATCGGTTTGCCATTGCGCTTGCTGGACTTGCAGATTGCGTTTCGATGTCGCGCCTTCATGATACAAGTCTTGTTGGCGTTGGATGTTCTGCTCGGCTTGCTTGAACCTTGCCGCAGCGCCGCCGCGCTCGGTTAACGTAACCAAATACCGATGCCGCAATTCGATCAAGGGTTGTATATTGACCGCTTTGCCATAAGCCGTGAATTCGGCATGATGGCTCGCAGGAGCAAGTGTTATCGTCTGCAAGCCGGATAAAGATTGAGATTGGGCAGACAGGAAAACAGTCCCCGGCCCAGCGGATTTCGCTGGTTTGGTAACCGGCTTATCGTCATCATCGGCGAAACTTAAGCTAACGCTGAGTATAAAAAGACAGGCTATTGAAAAAGCATTCATGTGGGCAAAAAAGGAGTGTGTAGATATGTTCATGTTATAAGATTTCCCTTCTTAAATGCATTTTTTTGTTGTTTTTAAAAAATTGCGCGTTATCCTTCGACTGTATGGGCAGATATTTGCTCCTGCAATATCTGCATTCACCACATCCATGTGGATTACACAGGAGGTACGACCCCAAGGATGGGGGAGGTAGAGCAACGCATGGAGCGGTTGCCGAGAGCAATGCCGGAGCAATTGCCGACGACTGCAAGGATGCAGGAGGTAGAGCAACGCAGGAGCAGTTGCCGAGAAAATAAAGTAACCAAGACTATTGAGAGATAATTATGAGCGACCTACCGGCTAACTTGAAGTACGCAAAATCCCACGAATGGGCAAAGGTGGAGGGCGATAACATTGTTCGCGTCGGCATAACCGATTTTGCCCAAGAAGAATTGGGCGATTTGGTTTTTATCGAGCTGCCGGAAGTGGGGCGCAAAGTCAAAGCGCAAGAGCAATGCGCCGTGGTCGAATCGGTTAAAACCGCATCCGATTTGTTCAGCCCGGTTAGCGGCGAGGTGGTCGCCATTAACGAAGCCGTGGTGGATGAACCCGAGCAGGTCAATGATGACGCTTATGGAACCTGGCTGTTTTGTATCAAGGCTGATGACTTGGCCGAACTGGATGCCTTGATGAATGCGGATGCCTATCAGCAAATGATTGAGCAATAACTCAGTTGTCGGGTTACGCTACTCTCGGCAGTTGTATGCAGCCGTAGCCCGCTTACATGGATTGTTTCACGATAAAATAACCTCCAACGATCGGAACCGGGCAGTAGAAACATCATAACCTGCCCATGCTCCCCCCGATCTGACCCCTTACCAAGAAGCCCTGGATTTGTGCCGCGTAAGTTTGTGGACGGAAGCCCAACAAACATATTGGGATAGCAAAGTTATACCAATCCCAATAAATTCTTATGCCATTAAAGCCCACTTTCGAGAACACAGATTTCGGATGGTGTCGGGTTGGTTGGCGAAGGCGTGCCATGCTTGGCAACACACATCAACAATATCGTCATAGTTCTTGAAGCACCGATTTGCCCAATCTGATTGCCGTAGCTGTTGCCATATTTGTTCAACTGGATTCAGTTCTGGCGAGTAGGGCGGCAAGGGCAGAATTGAAAG
>JAUXTH010000084.1 GCA_030679035.1 Methylobacter sp.
TACGCGGTGTTCAAACTGGAGTGTCTGAAGATTAAGCACAAGACCAATCATTTCGCGTTACGGGCTAAGCTGTTCATAAAGGCGAACCAGATGGCTTATGAAGAATTGCAGAAATTACGGGCTGCGTAACATCAGTTAATAGGTTACGAAAAAAACCGATGATCGGCTTGTAAGTTTATAAATGTCTAATAATCATAGCAAATGTCGGTTTATCAACTCGACTCAGAAATATTTTACTGAGCATCTAACAGTTGAAATATAAATCCATTAGTATTTGCAGATTGCCTAACGGCGAATTAGCCTTACAGGTTAGAATGTATATTTAACGTGTCCGTATCCTGCCAATACGGGGATTTTAGTTTGTAAATACAGTCTGTTTGAGTCATTGCAAGTTACACACGGCAATACAAATCTGTCTGGAACAGGTTTGCATTTACCCGAAGGGCGTCAGGCAGGGAAGCCTGATGTGAAATCTGAAAAATAATAAAGGGTTAAGCGCATATGAAATACCAGGATATGACCACTCCACCGGATTTGACATTAAGCACCGGCACCGGGCCGAAGCAACGACGAATGCCGGTTTACGAAGATTATCTGCCGCCTTGCAATAATGCCTGCCCGGCCGGAGAAAACATTCAGGCCTGGCTGGATTTGGCGCAGGCAGGGCGCTATCAGGAAGCCTGGAATAGCTTACTGGAAAACAACCCGATGCCGGCCGTGCATGGTCGCGTTTGCTACCATCCTTGCGAATCGGCCTGCAACCGGGTGGCGGTAGACGGTGCGGTCAGCATTCATGCGGTAGAGCGCTTTTTGGGCGATATGGCTTTTGAGCAGGGCTGGACGCCGCAAATCGTCGGTGAAAAATCCAACAAGCGCGTGTTGGTGGTCGGGGCAGGGCCCAGCGGCTTGTCGGCAGCTTACCATCTCGCCCGCTTGGGTCATGACGTTGAAATCAGGGACGCGGGGCCGATCGCAGGCGGCATGATGCACTTTGGCATTCCGTCTTACCGCTTGCCGCGCGAGGTGTTGGCTGCCGAGGTTAAGCGCATTGAGGATATGGGCGTAAAGATTACGCTGAACCGGAAAATTGAAGATTTAAAAGCAGAAAAAGAAGCCGGGGGCTTTGACGCGGTTTTTGTGGCCGTCGGCGCCCATATCGGACGCTCGATTGATATTCCCTTATACCGTGAAAGCGACACCAGGGATGCGGTCACTTTCCTACGCAACATCGGATTGGGCAAACCGTCCAAAATCGGCAAAAGGGTCGCCGTTTATGGTGGCGGCAATACCGCAATGGATGCGGCGCGAACTGCTAAACGGTTAGGTGCGGAAACCATGGTAATTTACCGGCGTGACCGTAAAAACATGCCCGCGCATGATTTTGAAGCTGCCGAAGCAATGGAAGAAGGTGTGGTGTTTCACTGGTTGCGCAGCATCGTAGGCATTGATGGCAGCCACATTCAGGTTGAAATCATGAACCTGGACGACAAGGGACGCCCACAACCCAGTGGCGAGTTTGAAATCATTGAAGCCGATACCTTGATTTTGGCACTGGGGCAAAATATCGATTCCGAGTTATTAAAAACCTTTCCGGAAATTGAAGCACAAAGCGACGGCGTGGTTCCCGTTAACGACAACATGATGACCGCCGCAGAAGGCGTTTTTGCAGGAGGCGATATGGTGCCCAGTTTGCGCACCGTCACCATCGCCACCGGACACGGCAAAAAAGCCGCGAGAAATATCGATGCTTACCTGCGCGGAACTCAATATCAGCATCCCGGCAAGAAACACATAGTTCTGCACGAAGAGCTCAATCTTTGGTACAGCACCGATGCCGATCAGTCGGAACAACCTACAATGTCGCCGCAACTGCGCAACAAAAACTTCGACGAAGTGTTGGGCGGCCTGACTCTGGAAGAGGCGACTTACGAAGCCAGCCGCTGTTATTCCTGCGGCAACTGTTTCGAATGCGATGGCTGTTACGGCGCTTGTCCTGAAGGGGCCATTATCAAGTTGGGTAAAGGTAAATACTACGAAGTGAATTATGCCCTTTGCACAGGCTGCACCGCCTGCACCTTGCAGTGCCCGACTGCTGCAATCCACATGATTGATAAATAGTAACTAAAAATAGAACGCGGATGACGCGGATGGGACTGATAATCGCTGATTTAAAGAACACAAATAGCTTTAAAAATCCGTGTAAATCCGCTTAATCAGCGTCATCCGCGTTCCATTATTGAATAGTTACAAATAAACTTTAGTTGCTAGGAAACTCACCATGACCAAACAAGTTACTATCGATGGCGGCGAAGCGGCTGCCTATGTTGCGTACAGAACCAACGAAGTCTGCGCCGTATATCCCATCACTCCTTCTTCAACCATGGCCGAGTTTTGCGAGCAATGGACGACGGAACATAAAACCAATTTATGGGGCGGCATTCCGACCATCGCCGAAATGCAAAGCGAAGCGGGAGCTGCCGGAACCTTGCACGGCGCATTGCAAACCGGCGCGTTGGCCACAACCTTCACCGCGTCCCAGGGCTTGTTGTTGATGATCCCCAACATGTACAAGATCGCCGGTGAGCTGACCTCGACCGTCATCCATGTCGCGGCGCGTTCGTTGGCAACACAAGGGCTGTCCATTTTCGGCGATCATCAGGACGTGATGGGCGTACGGATGACCGGCTTTGCGCTGCTGGCTTCCACGAATGTCCAGGAAGCCCACGATATGGCGCTGGTCGCCCAGGCCGTTACCTTAAAAGCGCGGATTCCGTTCTTGCATTTCTTCGACGGCTTCAGGACGTCGCACGAAATCAACAAAATCACCCTGCTGGAAGACGAGCAAATCAGGGCCATGATCGACGACGAGTTGGTGTTTGCGCACCGGGAGCGAGCTTTAAATCCCGACCGGCCGATGATGCGCGGCACAGCGCAAAACCCGGATACTTATTTCCAGTCCCGCGAAAGCTCGAATATTTATTATGAGCGCACTGTTGAGATGTTCGATGACGCATTAAAACAGTTTGAGCAAGTCACAGGCCGCAGCTATAAAGCCTTTGAATACTTCGGCCCGGAAAAAGCCGAGCGCATTATCATCATGATGGGTTCCGGCGTTGAAACAGCCGTTACCACCGCAGAAAAACTCAATGAAAAAGGCGAGAACGTCGGCGTGCTGAACGTGCGCCTGTATCGCCCGTTCAGCGCCAAGAATTTTTTGGCGGCGCTGCCGGAATCGGTGCGCCATATCGCGGTATTGGACAGAACCAAAGAGCCGGGCAGCAGCGGCGAACCGCTGTATAAAGATGTGATCACCGAGTTGAGTCAGGCCTTTGCCAATGGACAGCTTCTTACCATGCCGAAGGTGATTGGCGGCCGTTACGGCCTGTCCAGCAAGGAATTTACCCCTTCGATGGTGGCGAGGATTTATCAGGAACTGCAAGCCGAAAAACCGAAAAACGGTTTCACGATTGGCATCAACGACGATGTGACCTTCACCAGTCTTGCGGTAACGGAACATATGGATATAGAACCGGACAACTTGGTACGCGCCGTGTTTTATGGCTTGGGTTCCGACGGCACGGTTGGGGCAAACAAGAACAGCATCAAAATTATCGGCGGCGAACCCCAGTATTTTGCCCAAGGCTATTTCGTTTACGATTCGAAAAAAGCCGGCTCGCAAACGGTATCGCATTTGCGTTTCGGCCCGGAACCCATTAAAGCGCCTTATTTGATCGAATCGGCCAACTTTGTCGCCTGCCATGACTTCAATTTTATCGAAACTACCGACATGCTGGAGCGCGCCAAACAGGGCGCAACCTTCCTGTTGAACAGCCCCTTCGATGCCGAGCATATTTGGCGGCATTTGCCAGCATCCGTGCAAAAGCAATTGATCGATAAAGACATCCAGTTTTATGTGATCGATGCGGTCAAAGTCGCCCGTCAAACCGGCATGGGCAGACGCATCAACACGGTCATGCAGACCTGTTTCTTTGCCTTGTCAGGCGTCATGCCCAAAGACGAGGCGATCAAGAAAATCAAGCAATATGCCGAAAAAACTTACGCCCGCAAAGGCCCGGAAGTCGTGCAGAAAAACTTTGAGGCGATAGACCAGTCTCTGGCGCATTTGGAAAAAGTCACTTTGCCAACAACTGTCTCGGCGCTTGCCGACATCGGCCCTGGGAAATTCGCCAAAGCGCCGCGTTTTGTCCAGGAAGTGACCGCAGAAATGACCGCTGGTCGGGGCGACTGGATTCCGGTCAGTTTTCTGCCGGTCGACGGCACTTATCCGACCGGCACCACGCAATGGGAAAAACGCAATATCGCCCAGGATATTCCGATCTGGGAATCCGATGTATGCATACAATGCGGCAACTGTTCGGCTGTTTGCCCGCATGCAGCGATTCGCGCCAAGTTCTACGCAAAAGACCTGTTGGCGCAAGCGCCGGCAGGTTTTAAAACCGCCAATGTCACCTCGCACGGCTTCCCCGACACCCGTTATACTTTGCAAGTTTTCCCCGAAGACTGCACCGGTTGCGGTTTGTGCGTAAAAGCCTGCCCGGCCTCATCGGAAAAAGATGCCGGCATCAAGGCCATCAATATGACACCCAAGGCGGAGCATTTTGAGGTCGAGAAAACCGCCGTGGCTTTCTTTGAAAGCTTGCCTTACAACAACCGCGCCCGCGTCGATTTCTCGAATGTGCGCGGGGTGCAGTTTTTACAACCGCTGTTCGAGTTTTCCAGCGCGTGTGCAGGCTGCGGTGAAACGCCTTATTTGAAAATGATCAGCCAGCTATTCGGCGACCGCATCCTGGCGGCCAACGCCACCGGCTGCTCGTCCATTTACGGCGGCAACCTGCCTACCACGCCCTGGTCGCAAAATTCAGAAGGTAAAGGCCCGGCTTGGTCTAACTCGTTATTTGAGGATAATGCAGAGTTCGGCTACGGCTACCGACTGACGACCGACCAGCATGTCGCGATGGCGCATCGGCTCATCACTGAATTAAAGGATGAACTGGACGTACCGCTGGTTGACGAAATACTCGCCGCGCCGCAAAGCCTAGAAAGCGACATTCGCAAACAACGCGCACGGGTCGCGCAATTGCGTGAACAACTGGAAAAATTGGGCAATCACAAGGCCAAGGAATTGTTATCGATAGTCGACCATTTTGTGCGCCGCAGTATCTGGATTATCGGCGGCGACGGCTGGGCGTACGACATAGGCTATGGCGGTATCGACCAAGTGCTGGCAAGCGGTTCGGATGTCAATATCCTGGTCATGGATACCGAAGTCTATTCCAACACCGGTGGGCAGGCCTCCAAGTCCACGCCGATAGGTGCGGTCGCTAAATTCGCCTCGGGCGGGAAGGTGACGCCGAAAAAAGACCTGGCGCTGCAAGCCATCGCCTACGGAAATGTTTACGTCGCCAGAATTGCGCTGGGCGCAAGCCCGCAGCAGGCGCTGCAAGCCTTCCGCGAAGCCGAAGCCTACAACGGCCCGTCTTTGATTATCGCTTACAGCCCTTGCATCGCGCACGGCATCAACCTGGAAAACGGCCTGGAGCAACAGGAAATGGCCGTAAAGTCAGGTTACTGGCCGCTGTACCGCTACAACCCGACTCTGCGCGGCGAAGCCAAAAACCCGTTTGTGCTGGACTCCCTGCGTCCGACTATTGCGCTGAGGGATTACGCTTACAACGAGACCCGTTACAGCAGCTTAAGGCGCACCAACCTGGAACAAGCCGACAAGCTGATGGATTTTGCGCAGAAAGTGGTTGACCAGAAATGGGCGCTTTATGAGGAAATGGCTACGCGCGATGAGCATGAGTTTATGCCGGATACGCGGATAGCTAGGAAGTTATAGATCGCGAGGTCGGACGACAGCTTTTCGTTGCCCAACTAAGACCAGAGCGATAAATATATATTATGCGATTGAAATCAATATCTAAAAATTGAGACTAGCGATATGAATACAGCAGAAAAGATTTATCAGGGTGTGCAGGATTTTCCAGAGCCATTGGCTTTAGAGGTTTTGCATTTTGTGGAGTTTTTAAGGCTTAAAAATCAATCCTCAATAAGTCAGGAACTGGAACAAAAAATTCAGCAGGGAATTAATCAGGCTGATAGCGGTTTGGGGATGACAATAAATGATGATTATGTTGATAAATTAAATCAACGGGTTCAGCAGCGGCTTGATGCATCCCAGAAAAACTGATGGCGTATCAAGTAAAAATTATGCCTCAAGCTGATGAAGAGCTGGAAGATATTGCTTATTTCATTGCATTGGATAACCTACAGGCAAGTAAACGATTTGTTTCGGAATTGGTAGCAGCGTTTAACAAGATGCTGGAGAGTTTTCCCGAAAGTGGTTTGGTTTATAAGGATGATATTAGGCAGTTTTCGCATAAGGGATACACTGCTTTTTATCGGGTAAACACAGTGAAGAAGCAGGTTGAAATTTTGCATATTGTGAATTTAACCAAGCCGTTATCTGCTCGAAATATTAAGTTTTAAGGTTTTTAACCGGATACCTGTAGGGTGGTTTCGCGATACGACTGCATGGATGCAGGAGGTAGAGCAATGCAGGAGCAGTTGCCGAGCAAACCGCCACATACGCACAACGCCGATGACGGTCTATCGAAATTGCGGTGAATCACCCTACGATAATCCATCTTACAGCGTTATGTCGATTCAAAGAAATCGATTCAGATATTAACGTATCCGTGAAAAATCGTTGACCCCAGTAATTTGATAGTGACCGTTTACTTTAAAAATATTGTTGTCTATTCCGATGCTGAAGGATATATCTTTTCCATTGGTGACAATATTCCTATCAATTAGCTGCCGTATTAAACTGCTTTGCATAATAATGTAATCGCTAATCGGCCTGCCCTTTACATCACGGCGCACAACAAACACATAAAATGTTTTTGAGTTTTCATGGGCTTCAAAAATATCTTTGCTAATTTTATAGTTAAAGCTTTTGTTTGCATTGGGGTTGGCCGTCTTCACCTGAATATGAAAATACTCGCCATTTATTGATGCAACAATATCAACGCCATGATCAACAACCATCATTGCCGGATTATAGCCCCAGTAAAGTAATTCGCTAAAAACGCCGTACTCTACAGCTTTACCGGTAAATGTTGTAGCCACAGGAGTATCAAGTGATGGAACGGGTGGTTTTGGCTGGATTTTCTTTTTTAGTCCATACATTCCTGATTTAAAGCCGCCCTTGCCATTTGATATGCGCTTAAATATTGACGTTGTTTTTTTATCGTTCTTGTTTATATGTGACGTTAATGCTTGTCCAAACTTTTTGGCGCAAGCTTCTTCATCATCACCTAGGCTTTTATCAAGGATCATGGCCTTTTTAGCTATTTCCCTGAAATTTAACTCTTTACCTTCTTGCTCCAAAATAGTTTGTGCTAATTCGATGATGGTCATATTTTTTAGTTATAATTAGATTTGAACGAGGATGGATGTTAATTATAGCCTATACCCCGTTAACTAATAAGTTACAGTCGTATGGTTTGTGTTATTCATATTGGAGAGAAAACTTGACGTCTTGATTGTGCGAAGAAAAAAACTATTTGAGGGAAAACATAAATGGGTATGACAAAAAAAGAAAAAGAGGTTTTTGACGCGGCTCTCTTGCGTGCGGAAATTTTGATCGCATTACGATGGACGATACCTAGTGAGCCTGATATACCAATACCTCAAGTTGGCATGACTACGGGGTGGTTATACAATCTCGTTTCTCGAAAAGTGTATGAAGCATGGTCTCATTCAAAATGTCATGGTGATATGCCTTATACGCCTAGATATGAGCAGTATAAAAATGGAGCCGCCTTATACTCAACAAAAGTACGTGCGTTAGCTGCTATGCGTCACGCAATTGAGGAGCAAGCAGCCCTGGACTTATTATCAGTTGATAATCGCATATTGCGAGCTAATTAACTCGTTCACTCATGATTACATGAATGCCTCGTTCCCACGCGCCGCGTGGGAATGCAGTCCAGGCGCGCTGCGCCACGAGGATCAAACACTATGGGCCGTAGCCGCTACCGAATCTGCGATGAAAAAGCGCCGCATTTTTTAATCTGCACGGTATTGAACTGAATATCGCTATTCACCCGTCCGTAAACCGCAGGCATAATTCTTGACGCATTGCGTTACAGGCAAAAAGAAAACGGCTGGAAAATACACGGCTACGTCATGCTGGAAAATCACCTGCACATGATTGTACAAGCAGAGAATCTGGCAATGGAATTGCCTCACTTTAAGTCTTACACTGCGCGCCAACTGATCGATCACCTGAAGGAATGCCGCGCCGAGCGGTTGTTGCCGCAACTGGCGTTTTTTCGCAAGGATCATAAACGGCAGGATCGGGATTATCAGTGCAGGGAAGAGGGATCGCATCCGCAGCTTATCGAAAACGAGCAGGTGATTCGGCAAAAGCTGGAGTATATCCATCAAAATCCGGTGAAACGGGGATATGTGGATGATCCTACGCATTGGCGGTATTCCAGCGCCAGGGATTATGCCGGGCTTGAGGGGTTGGTTCCTGTTTTTAAGGAATGGCTGTGATTCGCGGCGTAGCGCGCCTGGACTGCGTTCCCACGCGGCGCGTGGGAACGAGAGAATTCGCCAGGAACGGAGCCTTGAACCTGATCCCCGCTCGGGTTTTTCTGAGAAGGGGTTTCTTATGCCCGATTGTATTTGATGTTGTGCGTTGATCGGCGGTTTGCTGGAGCGAATGCGCCAAAAAAATCAACTCTTCTTAAAAGTTAATTATTGATAATAAATTAAAAAACCTACAATAAAATCAGCTTTGGCTGGCATACAACCCCAGATCTGATGTGCAACAATGTAAGCGTCGCTAAAAAGCGGCAGCTCCAACTAAGACCGATAAACTTAAAAATTGCAGTTGAGCATGCTAAAGCCCCATTGATCTGGTCGACGTAGTATAGGGGTTAGATATGCTTGCCGAATGACTGCGAGGAGAGTCCCACTCATGCTTAGATAAGCTCTGCACGAATGGTTTCCACGCACGCCAACTGCGTTTTTAGGGCAAAGGTAAGCTTTCGGGATTATTTAAGATGCCTGACTTAATGGTTAGGCTTTTTTATTTCTTAAAATAGGATAAAAAAATGACAATTACAAAGAAAATGCTCAATTGCGCAATGGCGTTGGTTATCTCGTTAGGTATTGCCGGAATAGCTTTTGCTTGCCCTTACACGCCGTCCCTGCAATATGGCGGCACTGGCGGAAGCGCATTTAGCGATGATCTGACCCAAGCCGTCCAAATTACACAAATCAACATCTGGTCCGGTTCTGAGGTAGATGCCATTCAGGCGGTCTGGAGCAAACAAGGGGGCGGGACACTCACAGGTACCAAACATGGTGGGGATGGCGGTAGTTTAAGCACTATAAAACTCGCGTCCGGCGAATATATCGTTCGTGTTGATGGAAGGTCCGGTAGTAGGACCGATCAATTGACATTCACCAGCAATTTAGGGAATAAATTCGGTCCATACGGTGGAAATGGCGGATCTGCATTTTCCCTCCCTAACCTGAAAGTAGGCGGTTTCTTGGGGCGCTCCGGTTCTCGGCTTGATGCCTTCGCCGTATTTAACTCAGTATCTTGATGCAACCGTTCGGCAAGGGGGCATCGCCCTCCTTGTCGAATTCAGGGCTTCATGGATTCGATCTGCCACGTCCGGAAGAGGCAATTATTTTCAATTAGCCGTTACTTAAAATCAGCCAGTTTTGCCAATAAATAGTCCAAATCTTTTTCGGTATGCTCCGCCGAAACCTGTAACCTGATTTCCTGCTCGCCTTGAGGGACTACCGGGTAATTCAGTCCCGTTGCCAGAATATTATTCGTCAATAAATGCGCGACTAGCGCCGATGTTTTTCCGGTGTCCCTGATCAGGACCGGGACGATGGGATGTTCTCCTTGTAAAGTTTCAAAGCCCAGTTTTTCAAGTCCAGATCTAAGACGGACGCTAAATGCCCGCAGTTTTTCCAGCAAACGCAAGCCTTCATCGCTGGTCACAATGTCTAAAGCAGCGCTAGCTGCGGCTGCTTCAGCAGGCGTAATCGGATTAGAATAAATATAAAACGGCGAGGTTTCCCGTAAATAAGCTATCGCCACCGAATTGGAAACGACATAGCCTCCATTAACGCCAAAGGCTTTGCCGAGCGTGGCTATTAAAATATCCGCTTTACCTTGCGTATATTCTTCCGTGCCCCGTCCGCTCTGCCCAAAGGCGCCAACGCCATGAGAATCATCGACAATGGTAATAATCCCTTGTTCATACGCGTCTTCATGCCGTTTACAGCAGGCGTTTATTTGATCGAGAGGTGCGTAATCGCCGCGCATGCTGAAAATCCCGTCAGTAACCAGACAAACACGCTTGACCTGGCCTTTGTAGGCTTCAAGGATTTTGTCCAGGGCATCAATATCTGCATGAGCATAAATTTCTTTGCCGGCAGGATGGGATAAGCGGATCGCATTGATAATGCAGTTATGATTCAGCGCATCGCTGACGACTAAAGTGTCGTTAGAAATAAACTGGGGCAATACCCCGGTCATCGTCGTATAAGCGGAACTGAACAGCATTGCCGATTCGCGGCCATGAAACTGGGCCAGCTTTTGTTCCAGTTCAATATGCGGAAGGTAAGTGCCGCTGATAAAACGAACCGCTCCGGGGCCGGTGCCGAATTTTTCAGCGGCTGCGGTTTCCGCTTTGATAACCTGCGGATGCAGGGTAAGTCCGAGGTAGGAGTTGGAATTCATGCGCAAGAAAGCCCTGTCCCCGTATCCTTCAAGAAAATAGCGGGGGCCGAAACCGCCATCGGCGGCTTTCATGCCGGTAATAACTTTTTCATTACCTTTGCATAGGCCTTGTTGTTGTAATTCGGTTAATTTATCGGTGAGCAGCGGTTCTAATTTTTTCAGTGACATAAACGCCTCCGGTTATTTGAGCGTAATTTTCTCGAGCATATCCTTGACCATTGCCGGTAAATCGAATTGAGCCTGCCAGCCCCATTCGGTTCTGGCGGCGCTGTCGTTCATGTGTCTGGGCCAGGAATCGGCAATCGCCTGGCGTAATGGGTCGATGCTGTATGTGATAGTGAATTCTGGAATATGTTTTTGTATTTCTGCCGCCAACTGCTGCGGGGTAAAACTCATGGCCGTCACATTAAATGCGTTTCTGTGCTTTAGTTGCTGACTGCCCGCTGTCATCAAGTGAATCGCGGCATCAATAGCGTCGGGCATGTACATCATATCCAGTTGCGTATCGGCCCGAAGGAAACACTCATAATGTTGCGATTTTATTGCCGCATAAAAAATATCCACCGCATAATCGGTGGTTCCTCCGCCCGGCAGGGTTGAGCTGGAAATCAGCCCCGGATACCTTAAGCCGCGTGCGTCGACGCCAAAGCGATGATAATAATAATCACAAAGCAGTTCGCCTGAAACTTTGGTAATACCGTAAATGGTTGTGGGTCGCTGAATAGTATCCTGAGGCGTATCCATCGGCGGGGTTTCTGTGCCAAAAGCCGCTATGGAGCTGGGGAAGAACAGCGCACATCGGTGTTTTCTGGAAGCCTCCAACGCATTGAGTAAACCGTTCATATTGACATCCCAAGCCTGCTGCGGCTTTTGTTCCGCAACAGCGGAAAGCAATGCGGCGAGATGGAAAATCGTATCAATATTATTGTCTTCTACGACTTGATTGATTGCCGACACGTCGCGCACATCCAGAAGGCAAAAAGATCCCGATTGCGTTAGTTCGTTCAAGGCCGGTCTTTTATCGGTAGCGAGCACATTTTCGTCGCCATATCGGCTGCGCAAGGCTATTGTTAACTCCGAGCCAATCTGCCCGGTTGCTCCCGTTACCAGTATTTTTTTCATCGGCACCTTCGCTCATTACTAAGGGTGGGGTTATAGGATACGCCTTCTTGCGTCGCTAGCATCCAATAAATGACGCCAGCTTCATATCGCCACAAATCCAGGAATGGTTGATCATAACCTTTCAGTCTACGTAACTAAGCGTATTGAAAATAGGGCTTTATTGTTGAACAATAAAAATCAGTTGTGCGTATAGGAGGCCATGGGGAGGTTTTCTTTGGGCTTGTTGGATGTTTCTTTCCGGCTTGAGGCTATACACTACGCAACGGGTCTGGCTGTATTTAAGACTGAGGAGCCTACAATGAAACGTTTAGCATTAGCAGTCGCCTTTGCGGGGATCGTGTTCACTCTGAATGGTTGTGCCGTTTATGTTTCGCCGTACGACCATCTCGGTTTTTCTTACGGTTACGCCCCATATAGCGGATATAGTTACGGTTATCCCAGGTTTAGACGGCATTCTTACGGCTGGGGCGGGAGAGGTTATGGCTGGCGAGGACGTGGCTGGCATTGAAACTGAGGACTCAAGATGGCAGTCCATTAAAGTCAAATCCAGCTCTCTTTGTTCTATTCAGATAGTTGAGGAAACGATAATGATGTCCAGAAGACTATCAATTGCATTCATGATCCTTATTGCGCTGTTTTCTAGCGGGGAGGCTTTGGCTCGGGATGGAGGCGATAGACACGGAGGTGTTTTCAAAGGAGGTCATGTTCGAGGAGAACATTTTGAGGGATCCCGTCACCGTAATTATGGTGAGTTTGAGTTTTTTCTGGGATCCCCTTTTTTTTGGCCAGAATTCTATTATTGGCCTTACTACACCTATCCTCCCTATTATTCTTCCCCAACTATGATAATGCAGTCTTCCCCTCCAGCTTATATAGACCAAGGGACTGTTGTGCCCCAAATCCAGTCGCTTCAGCCGAACAATTTGGATTATTGTTCAGAACCTGCCGGTTACTATCCCTATGTACAAGAATGTTTGTCCGGATGGCGGAGAATTAATCCGCCGCCCATAGAGCAGGAGCCCGGCTATCGGTATTACTGCAGCAATCCAGCAGGATACTATCCCTTTGGTAGGGAGTGTTCGGCCATCTGGCGAAATGTTGTACCTTAAAGGAGGCGTGTCAAATGTTACAGATTCTGGCAATCTTGATTTCTGTTTTCTTGCTCAACGCTTGCTCGACGTTGCCGAGTGGTCCGAGTGTTTTGGTGCTGCCCGGCGCCGGTAAAAACTTCGATCAGTTCCGTAATGACGATCTGAGGTGCAGGCAATTGGTTCATGCAGATATTGTTGCATCGCAAAATGAGCTTGATTCCAAAGAGGAAGGTCAACAAAGTTATGACATTGGCTATATTCAATGCATGTATGGCAAAGGGCATCAAGTTCCTGTGCCCGAAGAATTTATGTACGATATTCGGCAGGAATGGCATCCACCTGCCAAGATGTACGAGCCCTAATCAATATAGAATATTCAGATTTTGTTTGATTATCCAACTGCAAGCGCGCGACAACAATGAACTGTGGCGAAAGGCTAACCTATCGCCACATTGAATTTTAAGCGATTACTTTTTAATAAAGTAATAATAGCCGCCGAATTTTCCTTTTAGGGTCATGCTGTTGGCGTCTTTTTCCACCAAAGTAAACAAGTCGAATCGACTGTTGCCCACCAGCGCAACTTTTAACTTGCCGTCGTCTATTTCGTAATTTACCGGCGGTTGATCATAGTATTTGCCGTCGCGTGGAATATGTAAGATCGTTGCTTTGCCATCTTTAAATACCCAGGTATCTTCTCTAGGGACGGAGTCTTTGTCGGTTAAAGAGTTCTTGCTGTGATCCAGCTTCCAGGTTCCTTCTACTTCTGCTGGAGATTGCAGGGTAATATCAGCATAAACGGCGCCGGCAAATACGGATAAAATCAATAACATTGCCGCTAGGTTTGTTTTTTTCATGGTTACGTAATTTCCTATTTTAATTTAAATAGTGGGCTAATCATTTGGCTGACGCGCTTTGGGGAACTAAAGCCTGTATCAGGAACTTGAGGACGATCTAATCACTATGGGGGCGCCCCAAACTTAAAAGGGCTGTTCGATACCTTGATATCGGAGTCCAGTATGCGCCGGAAACGGTTGAACAAATAGCAGTTTGTTTTGTATTGCCGGAAAATGCTGTTTTTTAATGGTTGTTATTCAGCCGGAAAACAGCGTTACACAGCAGACAGCTTCTAAAAGTTGGAAATTCATGATGGATCAAGTAGTATACGCGGGCTTTTCTGGTTATCCCCCGGATCGGGATAACGGGTTGTCGCATTAGCACAATAATAATGACTAAAAAACTGCTTACCCCCTCGATTGTCTATGAAATTATTAACTCAATACCTTTGGCTTTGCTGGTTCATCAATAACCCCGCTGATTTAACGCCCACAAAATCGTTTATGTGGAAAACGGTGGCGTTTTACCTTGTTTCAGGCTGTATTGTTGAAGGCTTGATTGCCGACCCTGCCGATGGCTCTCTGGAAGTTTTTTTGAGAACGATCATGGCGTTTTCGTCCGTCGCCGTGTTATTGCTGGTCAACAAAAAATGGCAGTATTTTAATCAATTGTTCACGGCGATTTTTGTCTGTGAGAATTTCATTATGACATTGGCCACACTCACCGAAGCGATGTATTTTCTGATGGTAATGAAGCATTATGAATACGCGGAAGAAGTGTCAATCGGTATAGGCGTATTGCTGTTGGGGTGGTATTTGGCGATAGTCAGCTATATTTTTCGACAACTGCTGTCATACAAAATGAGCGCCAGCGTTTTGTTGGCGTTTAGCTATTTTGTTTTAACTTACGGCTTGCCGATGTTGGTTATGGATATATAAAAGCCGACGCATAGGCCAGAAAAGGCAAGCTGCTTATTGCTCATCCTGATTATTATCGTTCCACCCTTGCTCTTTCGACTCATTGGTCGCCAATTGCCGCTCCAGGTGTTGTTTTTCACGTTCCAGTAAATCGATTTCCCGGCGCAGATAAACATCGGATTCCTTCCGGTGTTTGTAATTTTCCTTTTTCAGTTCCAGACGCTTTTGTTCTCGGCGTTTTTGGTTTTCGACTTCGGCTTCAAATTCCAGTTGTTTTTGGCGTTGTTCAAAGGCTATTTGTTGGGTATGGATTTTATCCTTGGATTCACGCCATCTGGCCTGCTGAGTTTCATATTTGGCAATATCGGCTTCGAGTTCTTTGGCTTTTAACTTGGCCTGATGCGCCAAGGACTCCATATGGGTTTTTTGTTCGGCAATTCTCAGGCGGGCTTCATGCTTTTGTTGCTCCTGAAGATCCGCTTCCAGGGTTATTTCTTTCAGGCTATTTTCGTGTTTAACCTTTTCGGTATGGAGTCGCTGTTCAATTTCAAATTGTTCCTGCAACTGCTTTTCTTGTTCTTCAAGCAAAAGCTTTTTATTTAAAGCATTCTGGGCTTGCCTTAAACGCTCCAGTTCGGCATCGCGATTAAATTGATCGAGTTGCTTTTGCTTGTGTTCCAGTTTTTGCTGTTCAGTTTCTTGTTCCTGACGAAACAGTTCTTCTCTTTGCGCATCATTAAGCTCAAAACTCTTTTTGAGGACGCATAAATAAACATTTTCCTGGGCGAGTTGTACGTCGGGGAACTCTTCAAATGAGGGCTTTAAGGTGCATAATACTTGCGATTGGATATTTTGCAGTATCAGCATTTCGCTAACCGCGAAAGAAATTTTCTTTTCAATATCGGCTAAGCCTTTTTGTACCCATGCGCCATCTGATAACTTAGCCAACTCTTTATGTATCAGGTTGATAAGCAAGTCTTCATAGGCGGTTTTGATATGCGCATTAAGGTCGGACAAAATGTCCATATTGCTGCGGGCATACTTCAACGTGGCTTGAAAGCGAATGTCCAGCGTCACCGCTATCGTGCAGAAGCCGTCGTAAAGCTTAACCTGTTCGGTGACGCACCAGTTTTCAACCGGTAGGGGGTAAACAAGATGGTAAAAGCGCTTAACAAACCCTTCGGGGCGTAAGAACAGCTTCCAATAAGGGCCCATTTTGGTAAGGACAAGCTGACGATCGGCATCAAAAACGGGATCCCAAGCTTCCGAGACGGCGAGTTCATCGCCAGCCAAGGTGCCTTCAATAAACCATTGATCGATTTCAGTTCTGGAGCTATGCGTCATTTGCTTGCCTGACAATGTTGGCCTCGGCTTTTAACCGGGTAATCTTATCGCCCATTTTTTCGGCAATCAACGGATAAAGATTAGGCGCAAATTCTACCGTTTTATCATCTATTTTTCTTAAGAAGCCGCGGCTTAATAATAAGCCCACGGCGAACATTCTCGACCAGTCTGAGTAACGCCTTGCCCGTTCTATTTCGGTCTTTTCGATAGTCATTTCGAGTTCGTCGTTTTTATTGATTCGAAACTCGGTAAACTGCCTTAAGCACTCAAAAACCAGCTCTTCTTCCTCGGCAGTTAGGGGGCCGGGGGCGGTGAATTCAAGGCGGTATGACAGCAGCACGGTGAAAAAATCAACCATGGCCGCACAAATAAAAGCAAATGCTGAAAAATCAGACCACATAGCGGCCGAGGGCTGAACGTCGGCTATAAACTGGTTATAAGTCATCAATAACGGCGCTTCCGGCAGGGACTGGCCGATATTGCCGGATAACAGGTTGATCTTCAACTGCACATTCTGGAAGTTTTCCAGCATAGCAGAATAGGCACTCTCAATATTCGACGCTACATCCAACTCATTAATGCTGATTTGCAGTTTTTGGATGTCCTTGTCCAATTCTGAAAAATCATGGTCGAATTTCACCTGCTGTTCTTTTTTCTCCAGATAAATCTGATTGTAATGCTTCCAGAAAGGGCCTTCGCCGACTTGCTTCTTATAGCCTTCGACAATTTGCGCATGGGTGCCGAAATACGCCTGCTGTACATCGAGCGTCGCTTTTTCCATGTCGGCGCGCTGTTGTTTTAAAACCTCGCCTTTAATGATCAAGACGCGGTCTACATAGGACTTTATATCGGTTCTGACTTGATTTAAGCGGTTAATATGCAGATTGTCCTGCTCGGAAATCTCATAAAACTTGAAATAAGAGAATGAAACTGAAGCGGTCAGCGCAATTAACAGGGAACAGACCACGGAAAAATAGCGCATCCGGTTGGCTTGCCAATGAATCCCGGCAATTTCCAGCGAACAAATAACAATAATGGATTGGATCGCAACGGTAATAACCAGTGCAATCCAGGGGGTGATGAAATTAGACAAGCCGTAGTAGGTGGTAAAGCCGGAAGCGACACTCAACATTAATACAATGGGAATCGTCCATATCCTTAACAATCCGACAAATAAGGTCTGGATGCTATTAATCAAATAACCCACGCCGGAAGCTCTTATTTTTGAGAATTCAGAATTTTTCATTTTAAGGTGACGGTTTTCAGGCTTGTTGCGCTTGGTTGAAAGATTAACAGCAATTTTTTTATCTTACCTCATCTTGCATGAATATCAGAACTGATTTTTCTCACCTGAAATGGGGTAAATTAAGAATTTTGTAGCGGCAATCTCTTACGGTTGCCCTGATGATGCGGCGGAGGCTGAAAGGGCAGGCACAAGGCCCGCCCCTACCTGCGACTCTAATAGATAATCTTTTGATCCTTCAATGCGCTGTAAATGTCATCAACAGCCTGGGTATCGCTGTCAAAGCCCATATCCGCCAAGTTGGCGCTGTAATCGATGCATAAACAAATTAATCCGGCATTTTTGACGGCGACTATCAACGATGTGTTTTGAGTCTCTAAAACCGTTGCGGCATGACCGTTATCAAACAGTTTCCGCTCCAGTTGATAGGCGGTTTCCTTGCCGGCCGATCCGGACAGAGCAATCGCTGTAGCCTTTTGACTAAAGCGCGCGGCGCGTTCTTCGGGGCTGACCGGTTGCAGGCTTTCCTCGCCGGTGCTGCCGGTAATCATGCCCGCGCCGACGGTGCCGTTGGTTAGTCGGTCGATGATGATGAAGGCGCCTGTGCCTTTATGGCTTTGGTAAGGGTCGAAAACCACCGGCGCGTTGACTGAAACCGTGCAGGAACCGATCTCGTTCAAGTGCAATTCTGTTGCGTCATGGTGTTCCAGGGTATTGACGTCGATCCGATGGTGAATCGTGGCGATAGAACCCGGCACACTGCGTGTCGCCAGTTTGATGGTGTATTGGCGACCCGGTGCCAGCGTATTTTCAGCCATCCAAACGATAGTGGCTTTGAACTTGTCCGCGACGGTTGGCGGTGTCTGTTCGGTGCCGATCAGCATATCGCCGCGACTGACGTCGATCTCGTCTTCCAAGGTCAAGGTGACTGCCATCGGCGGGAAAGCCTGCTCCAGTTCGCCGTCATAGGTCACGATGGACTTGATTTTGCTGCTCTTGCCTGACGGCAGTGCGGTGATCTTATCGCCTTTTTTGAAAATGCCGGAAGCGACCGTGCCGCAAAAGCCGCGAAAATCGAGGTTAGGGCGGTTGACGTACTGAACCGGGAAACGGGCATCACTGAAATTGCGGTCATTGGCGATTTCGATGCTGTTCAGTGCTTCCATCAGCGGCAGGCCTGTAAACCAGGGCATGTGTGCGCTGGGATTGACCACGTTATCGCCGTCCAGCGCCGACATCGGGATAAAGGTGATGTCTTGTAAAGCCAGCGACCGGGTAAAATCCAGATAATCCTGTTTGATTTTGTCAAAAGTCGCTTCGCTGTACTCAACCAGGTCCATCTTGTTGACCGCGACGATGATGTGATGAATGCCCAGCAACGACGCGATAAAGCTGTGCCGCTTGGTCTGGGTTTGCACGCCGTAACGGGCATCGATCAGGATAATCGCCAAATCGCAGGTTGACGCACCGGTCGCCATGTTGCGGGTGTACTGCTCGTGTCCCGGGGTGTCGGCAATAATGAACTTGCGCGTAGCGGTAGAAAAATAGCGGTATGCCACATCAATGGTAATGCCTTGTTCGCGTTCGGCTTGCAGGCCGTCAACCAGCAAGGCCAGATCGATCTTGCCTGCACCGGTGGTGCCTGACTTGGCGCTGTCGGCCTGAACGGCGGCCAATTGATCTTCATAGATCATTTTGGAGTCGTGCAGCAGACGGCCGATCAGCGTGCTTTTGCCGTCGTCGACATTGCCGCAGGTTAAAAAGCGCAATAATTCCTTGCGTTCGTGTTGCGCCAAATACGCGTCTATATCGGTACTGATTAAATCGGATTGGTGGGACATGGGGCTTCCTGAACTGTAAAAACTGAACGTAAATTAATCAGAGCGATTAACGAGATGGAGTAAGAAATTTTGATGGGTCTTTAAGTGTATCGCGTAGCCTCTCAGCATAAGGGCTATTTGCAATAACTTTATTTGCATCTATTTTGCTTAATATGTCAAAAGAATTTTCGCCTTTGCTATATTCACCTTTAGTGGTATCTCTGGTAGCTTTTTTTAGACTTTCCATTAAAGTACTTTTAGGAATATCTTCTATATTGGTATTTTTAGGCAAAACATTTCGATGAAAATTTTTATTGTAATAGTTGGCGAGCGATTCTTTATCCGCCATAAACCATGCTTCCATACATTCAACCATAAAATGTAAATGATCTTTGGTAGCATTTTTTGGCTTATTCCAATTATCACCTTGTCGCAAAAAAACGTGCTGCCAAACATCCATTTTATCTTTAACGGGTTCTTCACTATCGACCAATAACAAACAATGTTCATTACGTTTTAAACCAATGCAAAAACGATGATATGCTTTATCACGTCCACCACAAGCAACAATTGCAGCTCTGATACCTAATTTATTAAAAAACTCCTTAAATCCTCTACGACATTCTTTTGCTAACCTTTGATTATCATTTCCACCACCCTCAACGTAAATTGTAATTTCCTTTACCATCTATTTCCTCCAAATTCGCCGCTACGCCATAATTTTCCTAATTTATAGTCTTTATAGTCGGCTAACCATTCTATTAAGTCATTCTGTTTTAAGCTCTTAACAGTGGTTGAACCTTTATATTTATCAAAAACCAAAACTGCTTCCGGCATATCGGTTAAATCATCGATTAAATCAGGCGAATGCGTGGTAATAATCACTTGAGTTTTTTGTGCCGCCTCTTTTAATAAATCACACAATGTTGGCAATATATCAGGATGCAAACCCAATTCTGGTTCTTCGATACAAATTAATGGTGGTGGATTTGGGTGCAATAAAATAGCTAATAATGAAAGATAGCGCAATGTCCCATCGGATAAACGCGTAGCTGGAATTGGAGAATTAAAGTTACTTTCCTGAAAAAATATTTCTACATACCCACTATGAACTCGAAGATCAAAATCTTCAATATCTTCATAAAATAGTTTTAGTGCCTCTAATAATTTCTTTTTAGCATCTCTATTTTGGCGCAAGCTATTTAGAATAAGAGCCAAATTAATTATATTTTCTTCTAAAAAGTCATTAGGTAAATCAGCTCTCTGTGGTTTGCGTGATGGGGTATATCTACCAAATTGCCATTCTCTATAAAGCCGTATTTTTTGATAATTGCTACTTAAATACGACATTTCTGGATAGGCATCTGGGTCTTGGCGTTGCGCTAATATAGATTGGTCTGTTTCAATATTTTCCCAATGTAATACTCTTTTACGAGATTTTACTTTTTCATTAACGGTAGCTTTCTTACCATCATATCTATAATAAAAATATTTTTGGTCATAACCAGCTCCTGAGTACATCTCTTCATTTTCAATTAATTCATTAATGACTTCAATGCGATAGTTCGTTGCGCGAAACTTAAGCGTATGTCGAAGCGCTTGTTGCCCCTTGGGGTTTTGTATAACTGCCTCTATTTGGGCAATAGGATTTTCTTCGCCTTTCCATAACCATTCTTCAATGCCACCCCCATCGCGGACAGCCTTAGTTAAATCTTTGGGCATTGCTTGTAACAAACTAATGGCTTCTATTAAATTAGATTTACCAGAGCCATTAGCGCCAATCAGTACATTTAAGCCTTTATTAAAGCTAATCTCAGTTGTCGCACCGAAGGACAATAAGTTAGTTAGTTTGATGGTTTTTAACATGTGTTTTTTAAAAATACCCTTCGCGCTTTTTCTGCTCCATGGAACCGGATTGGTCATGGTCTATCAACCGTCCTTGCCGTTCTGAGGTGGTGGTCAACAGCATTTCCTGAATGATTTCCGGTAGCGTCGTGGCGGTTGATTCAACTGCGCCGGTCAGCGGATAACAGCCCAAGGTTCGGAAACGCACCATTTTCATTTCAACTTTTTCATCAGGGCCGATCGGCATACGCTCATCGTCAACCATGATTAACATGCCGTCGCGGTTAACGACGGGGCGTTCCTTGGCGAAATACAAGGGCACGATCGGGATGTTTTCCAGGTGGATGTATTGCCATATGTCCAGCTCCGTCCAGTTGGACAATGGGAATACCCGAATGCTTTCGCCTTTGTCTATTTTGCCGTTGTAGATGTTCCATAATTCGGGGCGCTGGTTTTTTGGATCCCAACGGTGATTCTTGTCGCGGAACGAATACACCCGTTCCTTGGCGCGGGATTTTTCCTCGTCGCGCCGTGCGCCGCCGAATGCCGCATCGAACTGGTATTTGTCCAAGGCCTGCTTGAGGCCGTCGGTTTTCATCACGTCGGTGTGTTTTTTACTGCCGTGCGTGAACGGTCCGATACCCTGTTCTATGCCTTCCGGATTGACATGAATCAGCAATTCGAGGCCCAGTTTTTTGATCATCTGGTCGCGAAACTCGATCATTTCCTTGAACTTCCAGGTGGTATCCACATGCAGCAACGGGAACGGAGGTTTGCCCGGATAAAAGGCTTTCATGGTCAAATGCAGCATCACGGCAGAGTCTTTGCCGACCGAATACAACATCACCGGACGTTCAAATTCGGCTGCGACTTCACGGATAATATGAATGCTCTCAGCTTCCAGTTGTTTAAGGTGGGTCAGTTTATAATCAGTCATTAAAAGTCCGTCAGGTTTGGAAGTCGCGCTATGTTTGTTGAATGCGCACAATAAGAAGCCGGTTATTTTAATTTGAACGGGCTTTTAATGCCAGATTTGCTTGGGATTTATTGAGGCTTGATCAAGTTACGATGCGTGCAATGAAGTTTGAAAAAAACTCAAGGCACTTATTCGACTGGCTTGTTGCGGGTAATTTAGCTGGAACCATACGGCATTTTAATGAGGCCGGATTTTAGATAATAGCGTCTTGATGGTATTATTCGTCCGACGTATACAAATAGAGAATACATGAGCAATTTTGATTTACATGCTATTTCGATAAAGGATATTACCCAAACCACTTTATTGACCTGCTTGCCCAATGAGACGATGCATGATGCGGCGGTCAAAATGGCGGAGCAAAACTGTAGTGCAATCTTGATTGCGGTGGACGATGAAATTATTGGCATCTGGACGGAACGGGATGTACTGAGATTCGATTTTTCATCGGCTGATGCGCGATCCACGCCTGTTTCCGAAGGCATGAGCAGTCCGGTAATCTGCGTTAATGAAAATGTGAGTCTCGAGGAAGTCTCGCTTAAATTTAAAAAAGACGGTGTGCGTCATTATGTCGTGATCAATGATCAGGGCAAACAGCAGGGCATCGTTTCTCAAGCCGACGTGATCAAGAAACACAATTTTGAGTTTTTCCTGGTTTTAAAAACGGCAGGCAGTGTGTTAAAGCCGATTCCGCCGGTCATTCAATCAACGCAGAACCTGGCACAGGCCAGCAGACTGATGCATTCTTCGCATTCCGATGCGATACGGGTTGAGTTTCCCGATGAATCGGTCGGCATCCTGACTGAGCGGGATGTAGTCAAGGCGCTGGCTTCTGTCATGCTCAACCCGATTGTTGCGGACTACGCCAGCCGAGATCTGGTTACCGTTAACGAGAACGAAAGCCTTTATCAGGCCAAGAAAATCATGCTAAAAAACGGTTTTCGGCATCTTGGCGTGACTGATCATAAAAATAACCTAATCGGCATCATCAACCTGACTGACATCTTGGCGGGATTTCGCAGCACCTATGTCGAAGAGCTTAAAGAATCTCTGGCGCACAGGGATGTATTGTTAAGAGACTCGTTAAAAAGCTTGGGTTTGGCGAAAAAGATTATTGATAATACCCAGGAAGGCGTTATCACTACCGATAAATATGTGATTATTCAGACCTGTAACGCCGGCTTCACTAGGATTACCGGTTACACGGAAGAGGAAGTTATCGGTAAAACACCCTCCATTATCAGTTCGGGGCGGCATGATAAAAAGTTTTATGACGCGATGTGGGAAAAAATCAATAAATACGGTTTCTGGCAAGGTGAAATCTGGAACCGGCGCAAAAACGGCGAGGTTTATCCCGAATTGCTGACCATCACTGAAATCCGCGATGATGAAACTAATGAGATCAGCAATTACGCGGCTATTTTTAGCGATATTAGCCAGTTAAAAAGTGATGAGGAAGAAATCAAACGACTGGCGTTTTATGACCCGTTAACCGAATTACCCAATCGGCGTTTATTGAATGATCGTTTGGAGCAGGAGCTGGCGATTACCGGACGGTCGGGCAAGAACGGCGCGCTTTTATTTATTGATCTCGATCATTTCAAGAATATTAATGAAACCCTCGGACATTCGGCCGGGGACAGGGTTCTTGTGGAAGTCGCTTACCGATTAAAGCTTCGCATCAGGGATTGCGACACGGTTGCCCGTATCAGCAGCGACGAGTTTGTGGTTATTTTGACCGAATTGAGCGAGCAAATAGAGCCGGCCTGCAATGAGGTCAGCCAGATTGCGGAAAAACTGCAACAGACTATTTGCCAGGTTTATTCGGTCATGAACCACAAGCTCTATATTTCTTCCAGCATCGGTATTGCGATGTTCTCGGAGAGCTCCGGCATACCCCCTGACGACTTGCTTAAACAGGCCGGTACAGCGATGTACCGTGCTAAAGAAAGCGGTCGTAATATGTTGCAGTTTTTTCAGGACAGTATGCAGGAAGCCGCGATGGAAAGGATGCTGATCGAAAAAGAGCTGCGTCAGGCGCTGGATGGGAAGCAGCTGTCCTTGTATTATCAGCCTCAGGTTGATTATCACGGCAATCTTATCGGGGCTGAAGCTCTTATTCGCTGGAATCACCCTAAAAAGGGATTTATTCCACCCGACAAGTTTATCCCTATCGCAGAAGAATGCGGCCTGATCCAGGCGGTGGGTTCTTGGGTGCTTGAGCAAGCATTTATCCACCTTAGGCAGTGGGATAGGCAGCAGGTACATTTGCCGCATTTGGCGATTAATATCAGTCCGCGGCAGTTCTATCATGATGATTTTATGGGGATACTGGCCAAGCTTGTTAAGCAATACCAGATAAGCCCGTCAAGAATCATGCTGGAATTTACCGAAGGGCTGTTGATGAACGATGTCGATGCAGCTATCGACAAAATCAAGCAGTTGAAAAAATTGGGTTATACCTTTTCGATAGACGACTTTGGCACCGGCTACTCATCACTGAGTTATCTGAAGCATTTGCCGGTGGATCAGCTGAAAATTGATAAATCCTTTGTTGAAGATATTACTAAAAATGAAGACGATGCCGTATTTGTGGGGACTATTATTGCGATAGCTCAACACATGAATTTGAGTGTTGTCGCGGAAGGTGTTGAATCGAAAATGGAGCTGGAGTTTTTAAAGGAAAACGGCTGTCCCTGCTATCAGGGTTATTATTTCAGCAAGCCGTTGCCTGATGACCAATTTTTTGAGCATTGGTTGAAACAGACGAAGCAATAATTTAATTAAATATCACACTGTTTTTTAACAGGATAGGGAATAAAAATGAAAATTGATTTTTTGTGTTCAGCACGATTTGGTGGGTTGTTGCGAAGTTTGGTTGTGGTGACGTTTCTGATGACTTCAGGCTGCGCCACGGTAGGTCATGAGTTCCCTACAGCTCCGGTATCAACCATCAAGATAGGGGAGACAACCCAGAACGACATCTATACCACGTTTGGGGCCCCATGGAGAACAGGTCTTGATAATGGCATGAAGACATGGACTTACGGCAACTACTATTACACTCTATTTGGTGATGGCAGCACCGAAGATCTGGTTATTAAATTTGATAAGAATGGTGTGGTTGCGTCCTTTGTATTCAATACTACCAAACGTTCTAAATGAGCCAGTTGGTATATTCAATAAAACGTAAGTAGGTTGTTAATTCACCACGAAGGGCACGAAGTTTTATTTCTTCGTGCCTCGGCAACTGCTCCATGCGTCGCCTAAAGCGCCTACTGTTGGTGCTCTACCTCCCGCATCCATGCAGTCGTTCGTGGTGATCACTTATATTGATTAGCACATGTCCAGCGCCAATGCCTCGGCAACCTTGATGCCATCCACAGCCGCAGAAAGAATTCCGCCAGCATAACCAGCGCCTTCTCCGGCCGGATACAATCCTTTGATATTCAGGCTTTGGTAGTGTTCGTTGCGTTTGATACGAATAGGGGATGAGGTGCGGGTTTCAACCCCTGTCAATATTGCATCCTTCATCGCAAAGCCTTTTATTTTTTTATCGAAGGCCGGTATCGCCTCGCGTATCGCAGCTATCGCATAATCCGGTAGAGCCGAACTGAGATCACATAAATGTACTCCCGGCGTATAGGAGGGTTGTACCGTACCCAGAGCCGAAGAAGGACGTTTGGCTAGAAAATCGCCAACCAGTTGCCCCGGTGCTTCATAAGTTTCTCCTCCCAGTTTGAATGCGCCCGCTTCCAGGCGACGTTGAAAATCGATGCCTGCCAACGGATGGCCGGGATAATCGTCAGGCGTAATGCCGACGACGATGCCGCTGTTGGCGTTGCGCTCGTTGCGGGAGTATTGGCTCATGCCGTTAGTGACCACATGCCCAGGCTCAGAGGTGGCAGCCACGACGGTGCCGCCGGGACACATGCAAAAACTGTACACGGAACGCCCGTTGCTACAGTGGTGCACCAGTTTGTAATCGGCAGCGCCCAGTGACGGATGACCGGCATTGCTGCCAAACCGGCAAGTGTCGATCAGCGACTGCGGATGTTCTATGCGAAAGCCGATGGAAAAAGGCTTGGCTTCAATGTAAACGCCCCGGTCATAAAGCATTTTGAAAGTGTCGCGCGCGCTATGTCCGACTGCCAGCAGCACATGATTGGTGTTAATGGTTTCGCCGCTGGCGAGTACTACGCCGCGTACCTGTCCTTTATCGATGACGATGTCGTCAACCCGGCTTTGGAAGCGGATCTCGCCGCCTAGCGATTCAATGGTCGCGCGTAGCTGTTCGACTACGGTGACCAGCCTGAAGGTGCCGATATGCGGTTTGCTGACGTGGAGGATTTCAGGCGGTGCGCCGGCTTTGACAAATTCGGTGAGCACCTTGCGTCCGTAGTGATTCGGATCCTTGATCTGGGTGTGCAGTTTGCCGTCGGAAAAAGTGCCGGCGCCGCCTTCGCCGAATTGTACATTGGACTCAGCGTTAAACAGGCCCTTGCGCCAAAGGCCGAAGGTGTCTTTGGTGCGCTCCCGCACTTCTTTTCCCCGTTCCAGAATGATCGGACGGAAACCCATTTGCGCCAGAATCAGACCGGCAAACAGCCCGCAAGGCCCGGTGCCGATGATGACGGGGCGTTGCGCCAGATCTTTTGGCGCTTGGGTTACAAAATGATAAGTGCTGTCCGGAGTTAAGGAAATGTGCGGGTCATCTTGCAGGCGGTTAAGAATCGCTTGTTCGTTGGCAGTTTCAACATCAATCGTGTAAACCAGCAGGATCGCATTGCGTTTTCGCGCATCGAAACCTTGACGAAATATTGTGTAAGTGACGAGCTGTTCAGTGCTGATGCCAAGCCGATCGAGTATCGCAGTTTTGAGTTGGTTTTCAGGGTGATCGAGCGGCAGTTTAAGTTCAGTGATTCTTAGCATGTTATGTATTCGGGGTAGGTTACAGAACCGATTGTTTTGCTTGTGGGAGCGTGAGGATGTTTGGTATTTTACCTTAACGGGGTTTTTCTTGTTAGCGGCACATAAGGTCTTGCGTGAGGATTGCAAATGGCACTTGGAAAATTACTGACGGCGATTGGCGTTGTTTTGGTGGTTGTCGGGCTCGCGGTTAGTTACGCACCCTGGTTGATTAGCTGGTTTGGCAGGTTGCCCGGCGATATACGCATTGAGAGTGAACAGCGGTTCGTGTTTATCCCAATCACCTCTATGCTGATTGTCAGTGTCGTTTTGACGCTGATTGTTAATCTGTTTTTTCGTAAATAGTTGCCGCTAGGCATTATTTTTTATAATCTATTTGTCGGATAGTTCAAGTTCTTGTAGAATGTTTCAATTAAGTATTGCTGTGCTCATAAATAAGTGTAAGTTGGAACAAGAATGGATATATCACAAGAATTGCTACAGAAAAAAATTCTGATTGTAGATGATGCAGCCTCAATGCGGACATTAACTAAAGCTATTATGCGAGAGGCTGGATTTACGCATGTTTTCGATGCTCCCGGTGGAGAAGAAGCCATTCTGATGATGAGAAAGGTAAAGATTAATCTCGTGGTCTGTGACTGGAATATGCCGGGCATGAGCGGGCTTGATCTGTATAGGGCGGTAAAAGCAGATGCCAAATTGGAAACGCCGCCTTGGATCATGTTGACCTCTTCGTCTGAAGGCGACAAGGTAAAGGAAGCAATTATGGCAGGTATCACCTCTTATATTGTAAAACCCTTTAAACCGGATAACTTGATCAAACAGGTTCTAGGCAAGCTTGCTTAAGCGGCTTTCAAGCATTAAAAAGGCCCCATTCGCAATGCAAATGGGGCCTTTTTTTATGGCTGATTGATTTCTACGTCCGGCTTTACTGTCGGCACACGCCTTTTGCCGACATTCTTCTTGTCCCGATCACGTATTTTGACTTTCTCGACGACGGCTTTTTTAGGCTCTATTTTGTTTTTGCCGCCCGTTGCCTTTCCGGACGCTTTAAGTTTTTTTGGGCCTTTATACTTGCCCGCCAACTCTTTGATACTGCGTTGTTTGAATTTCTGCTTCAAAAAACGCTCAATGCCGGACATCAAATTCCATTCGGTGTGCTTTACCAGCGCTATCGTGAGGCCCAGTTCATCGACCCGGCCTGTCCGGCCTATACGATGGATATAATTGATGCCGTTTCTCGGTACATCAAAGTTGATGACCAGATTGATGCCCTTGATGTCCAGGCCGCGGGCGGCAAGGTCGGTAGCCAGCATGATCTTGACTTCGCCTTCGCGGAATAACTCCATCATCCGGTTACGGTCTTTTTGATCCATTTCCCCATGCAGCACGCCGACTCTGAGTTTTTGCCCCCGTAGCGGCCCGCGCAGAGCATCCGCCTGAATTCGGCTATTGGTGAAGACCAGTGCCTTGTCATAAGTCTCATTTTGCAGCAGCCAAGTCAGCAGTTTTAGTTTGTGATCATTGTCGTCGGCCAGCACAATTTGCTGCTCGATGTTGCGGTGTCCGTCATGCAGCGTGTTTAAGGCAACGATGTCATGATTTTTCAGCACCTTGTCAGCCATCTTGATAACGCCAAAATGGGTCAAGGTGGCAGAAAACAGTAGGGTTTGGCGCTCAGCGTTGCAGCTATTGGCGATGGTTAGTACGTCTTCACTAAAGCCCATGTCCAGCATGCGGTCGGCTTCATCCAGGATCAGCACGTCCAGGTTGCTAAAGTCCGGTATCTCTTGTTCCATCAGCTCCAGGACTCTGCCAGGGGTCGCAATCACAATTTCGGTGTTTCTGCGCAGCATGTTTTGCTGTAGCCTGAAATCATCACCGCCGGTAATCAGGCCTGTTTTCAGGTCGGTAAATTCAGTCAGTTGTTGGCAGTGCTTGAAAATCTGCTGAGCCAGTTCGCGAGTCGGTGTCAGCACCAAGGCCCGGGTGCCGGATTTTTTCGAGGGTAAAGTGAGCAGGTGATGTAATGTCGGCAGCAAGAATGCGGCGGTTTTGCCGCTGCCGGTTTCGGCGCTGACCAGCAGGTCTTTGTGTTCCAGAGCCAGGGGAATCGACTTTTGTTGCACGGGTGTGGGTAGCTCAAAGCCCATTTTTTTAACTGCTGACAGCAGTTGTTCGTCAAGCGCTAGGCCTGAAAAGGATGGGTTTTTGTCTGTTGGATTTGGATGCATGAATCTTTAGATGGTTTAAAGCGTAAGGATGATAGGAAGCAATCTGTGCGCGTATTATAGACTTTTTGCGATCAGGATTATGATTAAATAACTATTCGTTGCAAATCGGTTTTTTAGCTCTTAAGCTAGGTTAAAAATCGGGGATAACATCGCCGCATCGACATAGATCAGGAAAAGCCATGATACCAATTAGAGATACCGCGCCCTGCCATTCAAGGCCTCTAGTCACCTGGGGGATAATGGCAATTTGTATTACTGTTTTTGTGTCGATGAAATTGATGCCGGATTCGTTAAGCTTGCGGCTTCTCAATCTTTACGGCATGGTGCCTGTTCGCTATACCAATCCCTATTACGGGTTGCCTTTCGATGGCTATTTGTCTTTTTTGACCAGCCTATTCCTGCACGGAAACTGGCTGCACCTGATTATGAATATGTGGTTTTTGTGGATATTCGGCGACAATGTCGAAGACAGAATGGGACGCTTGCCTTTTCTGATTTTTTATTTGGTATGCGGACTTTTGGCCACTTTTTTGCAGTGGATTTTCGACCCAAACCTTGCCATTCCCGTTGTCGGCGCATCGGGTGCGATAGCCGGTGTATTAGCGGCTTATTTTTTTCTATATCCGCTTGAACGCGTTGTGGTGTGGATTCCTATCCTGTTTTTACCGATAGTCGTTCATGTCCCTGCGGTTGCTTTTTTAGGTTTGTGGGTCTTGGTTCAATTGCACAGTGCAACAACCGCCATGCTGTTTGGGGGCGTTGCCGTCGATGTGGCCTGGTGGGCTCATTTGGGCGGCTTTATTGCCGGCTCCTTTTTATATAGGTTATTTCTTCGTAAAGAACCGGCCGAAAAAAATGAATTATTTTGACGGTGTTAAGGTATAATTTGCGGCTTCAAATGGCGCTGTTTTTGACAATACGCCAGAGTCAGGGGATGTTTCCCGGCTAAAAAGACTTCTTAGGTTCAATCAGGGAATTGAAAGTAATATGAAAAAAGTTAACGTTGCGTTGGTCAGATTGGTTCAGTTTGTAGTTTTTGTGGTGTCTGTATTCATGGTAATAGTCTATTTTGGCGCCATGGTTTTACTGCCTTTGGATGCGATTGTATTGCTGATAAAACTGATGGGGGTTGTCGGCCTTAACGGTTTTATTGCGGCCTTTGTCGCCATCCCTGCTGTCGGTTATTTAGGTCTGATCGTTTACAAAACACCAGGGCTTTGCAAAATGGTGGTCGATATGGGTGTTGACCTGATCAAGACCGGCAAAACGCGAGTTGAAGCGTTTAATGAAATTGCCGATGCGGTAAAAGTCTAACTTTTCCGATTGGTCACACAAAAAAGGTGCGCCGGTTTCGTCGCACCTTTTTTTGTGCCTGTTGCTTTGGCAAACGTTATTCCCGGCTTCCAGCCTGGAGCGGCTGGGAGTAAGCAGTCAAGTGTCAGCTATTACGATGGCTAATGTGTTAAAAAATCGGCAATTCCTTTAATATACATACAGTAATCTTTAAATTACGTTGCCTTGCAGCCGGTGGCGTTGGATGAGCGGCATGAGATTCTGTTTTCAGTTGAACCCCCCAAAAACTAATTATTAAGCTTTGTGATAGCAAGGCGCGAGATGAGGCTATGCACAGAAAAGAATACCAAGCAAAGCCGGGAAGTCCTTATCCTTCCGGCTCCAGGGCTAAAACCAAGGGCGTTAATTTTTCCATTTTCAGTCGCTATGCGACGCATGTGGAACTTTTGCTGTTCCATACGTCAGACTGCGTTGAGCCCTTTCAAACCATCGTGTTGCAGGAAGAAATCAACCGCACTTTTTTTTCCTGGCACGTTTATGTGGCCGGTTTGCCGGTTGGCACGTGGTACGCATGGCGCATGGACGGGCCTACCCAAGTCCGTGAAGCGGGTCTGCATTTTGATAAGGACAAGCAGCTGATTGACCCTTGGGTGCGTGCAGTCAGCCATAAACGCTGGAGCCGCAAGGCCGCGTGCAAGCCGGGCGATAATAGCCTTACCGCGATGCGCTGTGTTGTCGTCGATGATCGTTACGACTGGGAAGGCGATGTGCCGCTACGTATTCGTAGCGAAAAAGCCATTGTTTACGAACTGCATGTCGGTGGTTTTACCCGGCATCCCTCGTCAAACGTGGCTAATCCGGGCACATTTTCCGGATTGATTGAAAAAATCCCGTACCTGCAAAAACTCGGTATTACCCATGTCGAACTGTTGCCGGTAATGGCGTTTGATGAGCAGGATGTGCCCAAATACACCGCCGACATGGGCCTGAAAAACTACTGGGGTTACAGCACCCACAGTTTTTTCAGTCCGCATCCGGGTTATTGCGTCACCCCGGAGCAGGGCACGCATGTGCAGGAATTTCGCGACCTGGTCAAAGCGCTGCACCGGGCCGGCATGGGCGTCATTATGGACGTGGTGTTTAACCATACAGCAGAGGCCGGGGCCGACGGCCCGATCATCAATTTCAGAGGCATAGGCGATGATATTTTTTATCATCATGACAAGCTCGACAAAAGCATTCTTCACGACTACACCGGCTGCGGCAATACCGTAAACGCCAATCATCCGCTGGTCGCCAACTTCATTATCAGCTGCCTGGAATATTGGGTTAGGGAAATGCATGTCGACGGTTTCCGCTTCGATCTTGCCAGCGCGTTGGCGCGAGGAGAGGGCGGCGAAGTCCTGCAAGATCCGCCGTTGCTCTGGGGTATCGAGCTGTCAGAGCAGCTGGCTAAAACCAAGTTGATTGCCGAGGCCTGGGATGCGGCAGGACTGTATCAGGTAGGCAGTTTTCCCGGTTATCGCTGGGCCGAATGGAACGGCAGATATAGGGATGTGATTCGGCGGTTTGTGCGCGGTGATAAGGGGCTGGTCAACGAGCTTGCAACCCGCATTTGCGGCAGCAATGACCTGTACGAACACAAGGGCCGGTTGCCGATTAACAGCATCAACTTCGTTACCTGCCACGATGGCTTTACCCTGTACGATTTGTTCAGCTACAACGAAAAACATAATTACGCCAACGGCGAGCATAACCAGGACGGCTGCAATAATAATTTAAGCTTCAATAGCGGCATTGAGGGGGAAACCCAAGATCCAGGCATTCTGGCGTTGCGCAGAAAACAGGTGAAAAATGTTTTCGCCATGTTGCTGCTCAGTCAGGGCGTGCCGATGCTGCTGGCGGGCGACGAGTTATTAAACAGCCAGCACGGGAATAATAATTGTTACTGTCAGGATAACGAGTTGTCCTGGATAGACTGGAATATGACCCAGCAAAATGCCGACATGCTGCGCTTTGTGCAACTGATGATAGCGTTGCGCAAAAGGCACCCGGCCATTATGCGGCGGCGTTTTTTGACCGGAAAAACCGTGAACGGCCGGGGCATAGCCGAAATCCAATGGCATGGCACCGAAATCAACAAGCCGCTATGGGATAACCCTGAAGCCAAGATATTGGCTTTTACCCTGGCCGGTATTGACAGTGATGAACCCGATCTGCATGTCGCAATGAACATGTCGGATCAGCAAGTCAGCATTGAACTGCCGGTGATTGCCGGTTGCGTATGGTGCCTGGCTTTGGATACTTCGCTAAAATCGCCGCAGGATATAATGTCGCCGCAAGATCAAAAGCCGGTGCGCGGAGCCCCTTATTCGGTAAATGCCCGGACTGTTGTGGTCTTTGAGAATGTGAGTTGTTGATTCCTATCAGAGCAGTGGATACAATGCCAAGCTAAGCGATTGATTAAAAAAATGTTTGCTGGTATTTTTCGTGCAATTGGGCTGGTAATGGTTAAAATCCATAGGTTGCCTGTGTCCGACAAGATCAATGAAATTAACCGAGTCTGGCCCGATGCATCCCATAAAAATAATTAAAAAATGATCACATGGCATCCAAAATGATGCCTGTTTTCTTTCAACATAAAAATCAATCATGACTAACACCTTGACCATTGACCAAGCTCTTCAGCAAGCGGTAGAACACCACATTCAGGGTCAACTGCAGGAAGCCGAAGATCTTTACAGGGCCATATTGCAAGTCCAGCCCGATCACCCGGATGCGAACAATAACCTGGGCGTATTAGCGGTGCAGTTGAATCAGCCTGCTGCCAGTCTGCCTTATTTTAAGGCGGCAGTAGAGGCTAGCCCGAATCAAGGCCAATACTGGCGGCGATACATTGATGCGTTGATACAGGCAGGCCAGATCAATGTTGCGCGAGAAATGCTGGAACAGGGGCGGCAGCAAGGGTTGCAGGGAGAGGAGCTAGACGCGTTGATAGTGCGTCTGGAATATGGTGCGCAGGCCGCAGAGCAGTCAAACACAGAAGCCGCCAAGGAAACACCACCCGTTCCATTGACAGCTTTACAAAACAGCAAGAAAAAATCCAAGACCAAGCCGGACAAATCGGCCAGGAAGTCAGCTCTGCACAAGGGGAAAAATCCCAGCCCTCAAGAGATCGACACACTGGTAGCTCTGTTTAACGAGGGGCGATACATAGAAGCCATAAGCCTTGCCCAGAACATGACGGCGCGCTTTCCTCTGTATGGGTTTGGCTGGAAGGCGCTGGGAGCCATGTTCAAGCAGCTAGGGCAGAATGAAGATGCGCTGATACCTATGCAAAAAGCGGCAGCATTATCGCCGGGAGATGCTGAGGCACATAGCAATCTAGGTTTTACTCTTCATGAACTAGACCGATTAGATGAGGCTGAAGCCTGCTATCGACGGGCATTGCAAATCAAACCGGATTACGCGGAAGCGCATAGCAACCTGGGTAACACCCTAAAGGATCTAGGTCAGCTGGACGAGGCCGAAGCCAGTTACCGGAGGGCGCTACAGCTTAAGCCGAATTTTGAGACGGCC
>JAUXTH010000088.1 GCA_030679035.1 Methylobacter sp.
TGTCAGCGCAAAGTAATAATGTCCCCTTTCTCCCAAATAGAAATGTCCCCTTGAGTTTGCGTTGAGTAAGCTCAGTGCCCGATTAAAACCATAGCGGCGGACACTTTGAAATGGACATGATGATGAGACAAAAGGAAGCAAAACGTGGGCAGGTAATGGAGCTACTGTCGGCAGGTAAAATCGACCAAAAGGAAGCTGGCAAAATGCTGGCTGTCAGTGTGCGTCAAATCAAGCGTATCTTGCGACGTTACCGTACCTTAGGCTTGCCGGGGCTCATCAGCAAGAAGCGCGGTCGAATCTCGAATCGGCGGGTGGAAGAAACAATCAGGACAACCGCGATAAAGATGATCGGCGAACACTATCGCGACTTTGGGCCGACACTCGCAGCAGAGAAATTGGCCGAGCTTCATGATATACATCTATCGGTTGAAACCGTCCGCCAGATCATGATTGCGGCGGGCTATTGGAAGCCCAAGAAGGGTGCAGTCATCTGTGTGCATCCCATGCGCGAACGCCGTGCCAGACTTGGCGAACTGGTGCAGATTGACGGTTCTCCCCATGATTGGTTCGAGGGGCGGGCTGATCGCTGTACGCTACTGGTGTTCATCGATGATGCGACAGGCAAACTCTTGCAGCTGCGCTTTGCGCCGACCGAGACCACGCTGGGGTACATGCATGCCCTGCATGATCATATCGTGGCGCACGGGCTGCCTGTAGCGCTCTACAGCGACAAACACAGCATCTTCCGCATCAATGCCAAAGGGGCTGATCCGGAGTCTGAAACACAGTTTGGGCGGGCGACACGGGAACTGGGAATTGAGTGCATCCATGCCAACAGCCCGCAAGCGAAGGGGCGCGTGGAACATGCCAACCAGACATTGCAAGACAGGTTGCCCAAGGAAATGAGGCTGGCCGGAATATCTGACATCGCCGGTGCGAACAATTGGTTGCCCGGCTTTGTTGCCAGTTTCAACCGGCGCTTTGCGGTGATACCGAAAGATGCGGTTGATGCACACATCGCCTACCCAGGTAGCGCAGATGAACTCACGAATATCCTGTCCGTACAGATCGCCAAAACGCTGTCAAAGAACCTCTCGTTCCAGCATGAATGCAATCTGATACAAGTAAAAATCAGTGGAACCGGATTGGCCATGCGAGGTGCCAAAGTAACCCTGTACGATCACTTTGACGGAACACGGGTGCTACGCTGGAGAAATCGAAAATACACCTATACGACACTCACAAAAGTGCAAAGAAAAACAGCAGAAGCGGATGGTAAATCAATTAATTCTCGGATAGAAGAAGCGATCACAAAGCGTTGTACAACAGACATCAAGGGGCACAAACCAGCAGCTGGTCACCCTTGGAGAAAAATGCACATCGGCAAGCCCGCCACCGATAGCAAAACCGTTATCCAATAACACCGATGACGAAG
>JAUXTH010000101.1 GCA_030679035.1 Methylobacter sp.
CGCGACTTTAGTTGCGCTAATGATTTAGCGCAACTAAAGTCGCGGCTCCATTTATGGTTTTCCCAGCATTTTAAAGTAGATGCGAAGAAATCATGTTGTATAGGCCGTTGCCTCTTATTTTGGTAAGGCTTGGCAGAGGGCTTTTGCTCAACAAAAATAAAGCCGTGGGAGTATCAATCAATCTTTTATTACGGCGGCCTTAGCCGGAGCTGCAAGCATGCCGAAACCTGTAGTCAGCAATTGTATGAGTTCGGATTGACGATGCGTTTGGGTTTTTGCCAGCACCTGCTTTAACTGCGTTTTTACCGTATTGCTGCTGATGCCTCGGCTTTGGGCATAATTGCTAGCCGTTTGTCCTCGCAGCAAAGCGGTCGCGAGTCTGGCTTCGGTCGGAGAAAGACCGTAGCATTGCGTCAACAGGCTGTCGTCCAAATCGAGCGGCAGATCCGGGTCATAAATAAATAACGCAACGGCCGGCACCGAACCGGAAAAAGGTAACGGCCGGTTTTGTAGCGATACCACTATCGCCGATAACGGACGGTTTGAATTGTTCCGATGCAAGCTCATCGCATTGCCTTGTCCCAGCTCTGCGGCGTTGCCGATTAACTGACGCAAGGCGCGAGTTTCGTTAGCGTTAACCGCCAGACAGCGACTCGCGGCATTGAGACAAAAGCCATCTAAGGTTTCTGCCATGTGATTGACAAATACGGCTTGGCCGCATTTGTCGAACAAGACCAAGCCGACCGGCAAGCGGTTCAAGAGTTCGGTGTCCGTAGCCTGCACCCGCTTAACTTCGGAAAGCTTTTTGTGAATCATGCAAGAGCGGCGCAAATGCGGCACCAATCGGGCGAACAATGCCGTTTCATCGGCGGAAAAAGGTTGCTGTTTGGATCTAAACATCGACAGTCGCACCGCCAGCGTATCCTGCTTGAGAAGATGACCGATCATGGCATGAAAATAATCCTGCGGTTTAAGCCAATCGTTATACCATTCAGTCTTGACGAGTTCCCGCGCCGGAAACAAACGATCGGTTGTTATAAATTCGCCTTCAGGCAAATCGCTGGAGTTTTCAAACCAGACATTGACCTTGGAATAATAGCGCTCGTAAGACACGATGGTTTCAGGGTCGGTGCGGGCGGATTGAATAAATGAAACTTCATCGCTGCGGCAAGTGGGACTGCGGTTGGCAAAATCCATCAGATAAATGACGGTACCTTTGCTATTGAAAGCCTCTGACAACTGCTCCAAAAAAACCGGCCATAACTCCGGCATGACCGCAGCATCGTAGATTTTTCCGATTAAATTATCATATTGGCTTTCGTTCATAAGGCGGATTCAGCTCCGAAGTGCAATCTCAATAAGAGGGGGCGTAACGGTTAGGTTTTTTTAAACAGCGCCCGAGTCGGCGCCTGCATAATCAGTTGCGGAATCGCCGATAACGGCAAAATGCCATCGACGGCACCCAGTTTGACCGCTTCTTTGGGCATGCCGTAGACCACGCAACTGGTTTCGTCTTGGGCGATGGTCAGGGCTCCGGCATCGTGCATCTCTTTCATGCCGTGAGCGCCGTCATCGCCCATGCCGGTCAGGATGATGCCTACTGCATTGGCTCCTGCCGACTGGGCGCTGGAACGGAATAATACGTCTACCGAGGGGCGGTGCCTGCTGACCAGCGGGCCGTCTTTGACCTCGACCTGATATTGTGCGCCGCTACGTTGCAGCAACATGTGCTTGCCGCCGGGGGCGATTAAAACTACGCCGGGCAAGGCGCGATCATTATGGGCGGCTTCTTTTATCGTCACTTGGCAAATGCCGTCCAGCCTCTTGGCAAAAGCTGCGGTGAAATGTTCCGGCATGTGTTGCACTACCACGATCGGCGGGGCAGTGCGCGGCAACTGGGTGAACAGGTATTCCAACGCCTGCGTGCCGCCGGTTGAGGTGCCGATGACGATTACCCGATCAGTCGTCTGCACCATTGGCTTAGGTGCGCTCGCGCCGAACAGGCTGTTTGTGCTTGCAGCGACAGGTTTGATTGTTCTGGGTCGGGATCCTGCTGCGGCCTTAATAACGTCGATAATGGTGGCTTTGGATTCTTGCAGGAAGTTACGCAAGTTGACCTTCGGCTTGGTGATAATATCAACCGCTCCGGCGCTCATGGCTTGCATGGTCACTTCCGCGCCTTTTTCCGTCAAGGTAGAACAGATGACCACCGGGGTAGGGTGTTCGCTCATCAGTTTTTTAAGGAAAGTAACGCCGTCCATGCGCGGCATTTCAATGTCCAACACAATGACATCCGGCCATTCGGTTTCCATTTTCTTCATCGCAAAAATGGGGTCGGGGGCTGCGCCGATGACTTTTATGCCCGATACGCCGTCCAGTAAACCGGTTAATACCTGCCGCACCACGGCGGAATCATCGACTATCAATACTTTAATCATTTGACATATTATTTGTTTTTGTTCAGCAGTCAAGAATAGAACGCAGATGACGCTGATGGTTATGATTAAATAAGATTTTTCTTTTTTGAAAAAACCTTGCGTTTAAACTCTGGCTTCTTTCCATAATTTAACAGCAAACCGACTTCAATTTCTGTGGCTTTGAGATAGTTGATTAATTGAAGTTCGTGCTCCTTACATAAGGTTTCAGCCGTTTTTAATTCAACAATTACGCATCTATCAACGACTAAATCAGCAAAATACTCTCCTACTTCTTTATCTTTATAATAAACTTTTATCTGTTTTTGTTTCTCAACGAACAAACCCATCGCGACAAGATCAATGAATAATACATTCTCATAAACTTTCTCTAAAAAGCCATAGCCCAACGTATTGTATCCTTTGTAGAATGCCTCAATAATTTGTTCGGTAATTTCTGAGTATTTATAATTATCTGCGTTAATCATATTCATCAGCGTTATCTGCGTTCCATTGTATTTGATGTTACCTACCAAAAATCAGCCTGATCCGAGGGCTGCGGGGTGTGTACGGCTGTATTTTTCTTCAGGAAATGTTGCTCCTGGTTAATGACAGCCTGTTGTTCAGCATGTTCAATGTTTTTAACATACACGGAAAAATCGCTCGCCAGGAAAAAAATGTTGCGTCCTATGTGGCCGCCCAGACCGGAGGCTACCAACGGTATACGTTCGGTGCTCAAAAAAGTTTTAATAAATTCGCAATTGACCGCGCCTATGGATTGTCCGCCGCGTAATTCATTGCCCAGTTTTAGCACATCGCCGCCGCCAAAGGCTTTGGCTTTTAAGTGTATGCGTTGCGCACCCTGTTTTAGCATTTGGTTAATCAGCAACTCCATCGCATGGATGCCGTAGCGTCCGCCTTCCGAACCTAACAAGGCTGCATTATGGGCCGGATGCTGCTGCGCCAGTAAAAAATGATTCATGCCGATCACGCGATTAACCGGATCGTACAAACACGCTGCGACGCAGGAGCCCAGCAAGGTGGAAATAATTTCATCTTTTTTGGTCACATAACTTTCGCCGGGGTCGATGATGACCCGCGGCAGTCCCTGGTACTGGCCTACTTGCATGGTTTTTGATAAATGGAGGGGGTGATCATGGACAATTCAGTTTTAATGCTGTGCAAGGTTTCAGAATGGCTGATAAAAAAATAGCCGCCCGGCTTTAACGCCGAAATAACGCGCTGGACTATATCCTGTTTGGTTTCCGTATCAAAATAGATCAACACATTGCGTAAGAAAATAACATCGAATTGCCCGAGGCTCTTGGGCAGCGGGGTTTTAAGATTGATCTGGCCGAAACTGACGCGGTTTCTTATTTTTTCATCGACGCGGAAATAGCCATCCTGAGAGCGTACGCCTTTCAGGCAGTATTTATCCAGATAGCGCTTGTCCATGTTATCCAGTCTGTCCATCAAATAAGCGCCTCTACGCGCGGTTTCCAGCACCTCGGTATTGACATCGGAGCCGAAGATCTCCCATTTTCTCATGCCCAAGCCTTCGGCTAAGGTCATGCCGATCGAGTAACTTTCTTCGCCTGTGGAACTTGCAGCGCTCCACAGGCGGAAATTATCGCCCCGCCAAGGTTTGATAATCTGTTCTTGAAGAAAATCAAAATGCTTGGGTTCACGAAAAAAATAAGTTTCATTGGTGGTCAGTATATTGACCATCAATTGAAATTCGTGAGGGTGTTGTCCTGAATTGAGCAGTTGGTAGTATTGTCCGTAAGTTTGCAAGCCGTAGTGCAACAGGCGTTTAGCTAACCGGCTGGCCACCATGATTTTTTTTTCCGGTGCTAACGCGATGCCTGCGTGATCGTAAATTGTGCGCCTGAAATGGGCGAACTCTTCGGCGCTGATAGGTTCAAGACTGATAAAAAACTCCCTGCTTAATAAAAAAATCAAGATAGTACATTTGAATGCAAACGCATATTAGATTGCGTTTTTTACGAGAGCATGACATGCCGGAAATGGGTTTAAGACTAGAACAAACCTTTTTCTTCGTCATGGAAACTTAATAAAATCGAGATGGCACTAAGTATAAATACATATTAAACTGCATCTCCCACAAGAACAATGAGGATTTAAATGCCGCACATCCAAAATAGCAGCGACAGTAAGTTATTGTACGGTTCACTGCCTGCATTGCCGATAATCTTGGGTGGGGTGATCGTTGGCTGGCAAGATGGCGCTACTTTATATAGCATATTGGTCAGCTTGCTGCTGGTGTTCTGCGGGATCGGCAGCGGTTTGTTTTTGTGGCATCGCCATGTTAATGAATTGGCGCAAACTAATTTCCGCTGGACTCAGGATGAAAGCAGCAAGATAGACGCGGTTTCGACCTATACCTCCGAGTTGGAGCGGCTGCTGCTGACCATAAGCCCAATACTTTCCCAGCACGTCATGGTTTCGCGGGAGCATACCGAGCAGGAAATTACCTCGCTATCAAGCCGTTTCTCCGGCATGGTCAATGAACTCCAGCAGATCGTCGACAGCACCGATAATGCGCTGGGGGGCCAGCAATGCTACCATCTGGACACGGTAATTGATACCAGCCGTGATTTGCTGCAACCGGTTCTGGACTTGCTCAGACAGATTCATCAGCTAGAACACAAGGTCGTTGATGATGCATTCTTGCTTCAGGCCGAAACCAATATCAATCAGACTTTATCTCTTTTAAGCCTAGCTTTAACCCATTACCGCAGCGATGTTGACGCGCTTAGAAACAACGCCGAGCAAATTCGCGGCGAGATCAATAATGTGCTGGTGGCCTTGCAATTTCAGGATCGTGTTAGCCAGATATTAACGCAAGTCGAAAACAACTTGCTGAATCTGCAAAAAACCATTGAAAAGATACAACAGCAAGGCAGTAAGCGTGATGGCAATATGCTTCAAGTCGATGAAGCCGTCGAGCACATAGAAGAAAACTACAAGTCGGTCAGCTCCAGGCCGGATCGTGGGTCGGACGGCTCAGACGACTTAACCTTTTTTTAATTCAACAGTAGACCTTAACTATGGCGAAAACAATTTTGATCGTGGATGACTCAGCTTCAATGCGACAGGTAGTCGGCATTGCGCTTAAAGGAGCAGGTTATGAGGTGATCGAAGCATGCGATGGCAAAGATGCGTTAAGCAAGATGACAGGGGTTAAAATTCACCTTATCGTCAGCGATATTAATATGCCGGTTATGGACGGCATTACCTTCGTGAAAGAAGTTAAACAGCTCGACCAATACAAATTCACCCCCATCATTATGCTGACCACTGAAATGGAGGAGGATAAAAAACGGGCGGCCAAGGAGGCCGGCGCTAAAGCCTGGGTAACCAAGCCATTTCAGCCTCCTATCTTGCTCGCGGCCATCGCCAAATTAGTGCTGCCTTAAACCTTATCGGGAGCTGTCATGACCGCAAAAGCCAAGAAAAACGACGGGGTAGTGTGTCTGTCTATTATGGATGACATGACTATCTACAACGCACATTCGCTCAAGGAAACCCTGTTGGGATATTGCGTTCCTGGGACACAGGAGTTGCAACTTGATTTGTCGGCGGTTGCTGAAATAGACAGCGCGGGCTTGCAGTTGCTCTTGTCATTGAAGGCCGAGGCACAAAAATGCGGATTTACCCTGCGTTTGTTGCGGCACAGTGAGGCCGTGATCGAGGTTTTTGAACTGCTCAAACTCGGTACCTATTTTGGCGATCCCATCGTTTTCCCCGCTAATTGGAAAAAATCATGAGCGAAATAAATCCCGCCCTGGAAACCTTTGCCCAGGAAGTTGACGAATTACTGACGGCCATGGAAGACGCCTTGTTGGTTCTGGAAGCGATGCCCGATGACGCCGATTGCATCAACAGTATTTTCCGAGCCATGCACACCATTAAAGGCTCTTCGGGGTTGTTCGGTTTTGACGACGTGGTTGCTTTCACCCATGAAGCCGAAACTGTATTAGACCGGGTTAGAAATGGCGAACGCGCGATTGACGCCGAACTGATTGCTGTTTTGTTAGCCTGTAAAGACCACACCGCACAGATTATTCAACATTTTTTGATCAACGAAGATGAACCGTTGCCGGAGGCGCTGCAACAGCAAAGTCAGGCGCTGATTACTCAATTAACCGGTCAAGCGGCTGTTGCCGGAGGCATGCCCTCGACGCAACAGGAAAAAGCCGATCATTTTGAAGTGGATGTCAATACCTCGGACAGCAGCGACAACTGGGTTATCAGCCTGGCGTTCAAACAGAACTCCCTACGTAACGGCATGGATCCGTTGTCGTTTATCCGTTATCTGCAAACGCTGGGCAAAATCATTGAAGTGATTATTACCATGCCGACGATTCCCCGTATCGAGGATATGGAGCCCGAAGACTGTTATCTTAACTTTAAGATAGCCTTCAACAGCAGTGTGGATAAGAAAACCATCGAAGACGTGTTTGAGTTTGCCGAAGATGATTGCGATATTCATATTTTGCCGCCACATTCCAGACAGGAACACTACTTGCAGCTGCTGGAAAATATGCAGGAAGACCAGGTTAAACGCTTAGGCGAAATGCTTATCGAGATCGGCGCCTTAACTGAAAAAGAAGTCACGCACACACTCAATGAACAGCGCGACGATGAAAGTGCTGAGACGAAACCTCTCGGCGAAATGTTGCTGGAAAAAAATATTTTGCAGCAACCGGTCATCGAACAGGCGCTTAAAAAACAAGAATCAGTCAAACAAAAAATCAACAAGGAATCCAATTACATTCGGGTCGATGCGGCCAAGCTGGGTTATCTGATTAATTTGGTCGGTGAGTTGGTGATTTCAGGCGCTGCGATGCGGTTGATGGTTGACAAGCACGGCTTATCCGATGTCGATGATGTCGCTTCGACGATGAGCCATCTGGTCGAAGATATACGCGACACCGCCTTGCAATTGCGCATGGTGCAAATCGGCGAGACCTTTACCCGTTTCCAGCGCGTAGTGCATGACGTCAGCAAGGAATTGGGCAAGCAAATTCAGTTGCAAATCACCGGCGGCGAATCCGAACTGGATAAAACCGTCGTGGAAAAAATCAACGACCCGCTGACTCATCTGGTGCGCAATTCGCTCGATCATGGCATCGAAACCCCCGCAGAGCGAATGCGGGCAGGCAAGCCTGAAAAAGGCACCATACAGCTTAATGCTTATCATGACTCAGGACGTATCGTGATTCAGATCAGCGATGACGGCAAAGGCCTGGATTCTGAAAAAATCGTCGCCAAAGCGATAGCCAAAGGACTGGTTAAAGCGGATCAAGTGCTCAGTCAGAGCGAAATTTACAATCTTATTTTCGAGCCCGGATTAAGCACCAAAGAAGAGGCCAGCAACCTGTCCGGTCGGGGAGTCGGCATGGATGTGGTCAGACGCAATATCGAGGCATTACGCGGCAGCGTTTCTGTCGACAGTGAGTTGGGGCAAGGCACCACGGTAACGATACACTTGCCGTTAACGCTGGCGATTATTGACGGATTTATGGTGGAAGCGCAAAAGGAACGTTACATCATCCCGCTCAGCATGGTCGAAGAATGCGTCGAAATGAGCAGCGATGAATGGCAAATCGATGAAGTTCAACATTATGTCAATTTACGCGGCCAAGTTTTACCTTATTTGCGCTTGGGCGATTTCTTCCACAACAATAAAAAACACACTCATACGCAACGGGAAAGCTTGGTCGTCGTACGTTTTGGCGAGGCCAAAGCGGGGTTTGTCGTCGATGAATTGCACGGCGAAAATCAAACCGTGATCAAGCCGCTCGGCAAGCTGTTTGAGAATCTTAATGGCATTGGCGGCGCGACCGTGTTGGGTAGTGGCGATGTTGCGTTAATTCTCGATGTACAGGGACTTATTCAGCATGCGAAAAAACGGGTTAATCCCGCTTTAGCATTGTCATAGGCTGTTTAAAATCGGCATTATTGTTGGGTTACGCTACGCTAACTCAACCTACTAACAATAGGCACGGGTACTCTATGAATATTAACGATTTAATAATGAAAATAAGCATATCGACGGGAGCTTACCATGCTGAATAATCTCACTATCAAAGCCCGCCTGATTCTGGTGTTGGGTCTTATGTCCTTGCTCGCCATCACGCTGGGGGCGCTCGGTTTGAACGGGATGAAAAAAACCAATGAAGGATTGAAAACTGTCTATGAAGACAGAACTGTTCCTTTGGCCGATCTTGCTGAAATAAAAGCAAGGTCATTACATGTCCGCACTGGGATTATTACGAGCATTGCTTTTCCTCAAGAAATGATTGGTCAACATGAGAAGGTTGAACAGGATATTATTAAAGCGACTACATTGTGGAACAAATACATAACAACGCATCTAACACCTGAAGAAAAAATTCTTGCGGACAAATTTGCTGCTGATAATCAGCATTTTGTTGCAAATGTGAAAACTGTTTTAGAATTGCAACGTTCGTCTAAAAAAGAGGAAGCAGACAAATTCTATTTTGAAGATGTTAGATCTTCCTATGCACCCGTTTCAAAAGGCATTGATGAGTTAATTCAACTTCAACAAGATGTCGCCAAGCAGGAATATGACGCCGCTCAAATTCGCTATGAAGACAGCCGTTTTGTTTCAATAGCGCTTCTAGTGGTGGGCTTGTTACTGTCAATATTTATCGGCTTTATGCTGATTCGCGGCATTTCGCGATCCCTATTCGCGATGCAACAGTTTACAGAGTCTTTAGCGAAAGGCGACCTTACTGCGCACATTGATCTCGACCAAAACGATGAAATCGGTATCTTGGCTCAATCAATGACAGGCATGCGCGACCAGCTCAGCGGTGTTGTGCAGCAAGTTCGCACCAATTCCGATGCCTTGGGTAGTGCCTCGCAGCAAATCAGCGCAACGGCCCAATCCATCAGTCAAAGCGCGACCGAGCAGGCCTCTGGCGTTGAGCAAACCACAGCTTCTATCGAAGAGTTGAGCGCATCGGTTAAACAAAACGCCGATAACGCTAAACTAACCAATGGCATGGCGACGGCCGCAGCGGAAGAAGCCGCCAATGGCGGACAGGCAGTGAAGCGCACGGTGGAGGCGATGAAGGAAATTGCTGAAAAAATCAGCCTGATTGAAGATATAGCTTATAAAACCAATTTGTTATCGCTTAATGCCGCCATTGAAGCGGCCTTGGCCGGTGAGCACGGCAAAGGCTTTACCGTAGTCGCCGCCGAAGTAAGAAAGCTGGCGGAAAACAGCCGGATAACTGCGCAAGAGATCAATAAGTTGGCTAAAAACAGCGTCAAGATTGCCGAAGATGCGGGCAATCTGCTAGAGCAAATGGTGCCCAATATCCAGAAAACGGCAGATTTGGTGGAAGAAATTACCGCGTCTTCAGAAGAGCAAGCGCAAGGCATAGGCCATATCAGTGATGCGGTCGGGCAACTGGATAAAGCGGCGCAACAAAATGCCTCGGGTTCGGAACAGCTTGCCGCCACAGCGGAAGAACTGAGCGGTCAAGCCATGCAACTGCAACAGGTTATGTCATTCTTTAAAGTGGATGCAAACTTAAATCACGCAGCTAAAGGTCAACCTGTTACCCAAGTTAGCAAGCAGACAGGTGTAAACAGAAATACCAACAAAAAAGCAGCTCCTCATATTACTTCGGTTGAGTCTTCCCCGGTAACTTTTAAACCGGTGCCGATCAGCAAGGCGGGGGGCGTCAAACCTGAATTTAATGAGCATGATTTTGAACGATTTTGACAGGTAGAATGAACCATGAACCAATTAATACAAAAAAAAGACAACAAAACCGAGTTAATGGCTCAGGATCAGCTACGCCAGTATCTGACTTTTCAGGCAGGTAAAGAAAATCTGGCTATCAGTATTTTAGATGTCAAAGAAATCATCGAAATCAACACGATTACCGACGTACCGATGACACCCGAGTATATCCGCGGCGTTATTAATCTGCGTGGCAACGTCGTGCCGGTAATCGATTTGTCGGCACGCCTGGGACGGCGAAGTAGCGAAATAACCAAGCGCAGCTGTATTGTATTGGTGCAGGTTGAATACAACGATGATGCCCAGTTACTGGGCATGTTGGTTGATGCCGTCGATGAAATTCTGGAAATTCCTGAAGCGAACATCATGCCGCCACCTGACTTTGGCGCAGATATTCGGACTGATTTTATTCAGGCGATGGGGCGAGTGGGTGACGAGTTTATTATTTTGCTGAATATCAATCGGGTACTTTCGATAAAAGAATTATCTCAGCTCAAACAAGTTGCTGAGTATGAAGGAGCCCTCCCTACCTAATAATAGGCACAAGTCTTTATGAATATTAACCACTTAATGATAAAAATATCAACGGGAGTTTCACCATGCTGAACAACCTTACTATCAAAGCCCGCCTGATTCTGGTTATGGGTCTTATGTCCTTGCTCGCCGTCACCTTGGGGGGGCTCGGCTTGAACGGGATGAAAAAAGCCAATGAAGGCTTGCGCACCGTTTATCTCGATCGCACCATTCCGATGGGGCAATTGGCCGAAATCAAGGCAAAATTGCTGGGTAATCGCCTCGCAATTACTAATTCTTTGGTGTTCAAGGAAGAAGCTCAGAAAAACGTCGAACTTGTCAGCCAAAATATTGTCGATATTAACAGGATATGGGATGAGTACATGGCAACCTTCCTGACCGTGGACGAAAAGAAACTGGCCGACAAGTTTGCAATGGATCGTAAGCGATTTGTTGTTGAAGGGTTAAACCCCACCCTGGAATATCTGGTTGCGGGAAATACAGAAGCAGTAGAAAAAACTATCAGAGAAGCTGTGCGCCCACTATTTATACCCGTCGGAGAAGGCATAGATGCGTTGGCGCAATTACAGCTGGATGTTGCGAAACAGGAATATGACGCCGCTCAAGTTCGTTATGAAGACAGTCGCTTTATTTCGATAGTTCTTCTGGCGGTGGGATTGTTACTGGCAATGTTTATTGGTTTTATGCTGATTCGCGGTATTTCGCGCTCCTTATTTGCCATGCAACAGTTTGCAGGTTCCTTAGCGAAAGGTGACCTTACTGCTCGCATTGACCTTAACCAAAACGACGAAATCGGCATCTTGGCTCAATCAATGGCAGGCATGCGCGATCAGCTGAATGGTGTCGTACAGCAAGTTCGCACCAATTCCGATGCCTTAGGCAGCGCCTCGCAGGAAATCAGCGCAACGGCCCAATCCATCAGTCAAAGTGCGACTGAACAGGCCTCAGGTGTTGAACAAACCACAGCGTCCATCGAAGAATTGAGCGCATCGGTTAAACAAAATGCCGATAATGCCAAAGTCACCAACAGCATGGCGACAACGGCTGCGGAAGAAGCCGCCAATGGCGGGCAGGCGGTGAAGCGTACCGTAGAGGCGATGAAGGAAATTGCCGATAAAATCGGTTTGATTGAAGACATTGCTTACAAAACCAATTTATTGTCACTTAATGCTGCGATTGAAGCGGCTCGAGCCGGTGAACACGGCAAAGGCTTTACCGTCGTCGCCGCCGAAGTAAGAAAGCTGGCTGAAAACAGCCGGGTAACTGCGCAAGAGATCAATAGTTTGGCTAAGAACAGTGTTAAAACGGCCGAAGAGGCGGGTATCCTGCTGGAAAAAATGGTGCCTAATATTCAAAAAACGGCGGATTTGGTCGAAGAAATTACCGCGTCTTCCGAAGAGCAGGCGCAAGGCATCGGTCAGATTAGCGATGCGGTTGGTCAACTGGATAAGGCGGCACAGCAAAATGCATCGGGTTCGGAACAGCTTGCGGCCACCGCAGAAGAGCTGAGCGGCCAAGCCATGCAGTTGCAGCAGGTTATGTCATTCTTTACCGTGGATAATCGTTAATTTGGTCGCAGTTTTGAGGTTGGGTTACGGTTTTTTGTAACCCAACATGAGCGCTTCGATAGGTTGGATTGCAAACTTAGACCTGCTAAAAATTTTTAAATTATTTGTTCCATTCCCAAGAAATACATCCCATGAAAATTAACATGCCGATCACCAATGTTGAACATGCTCTTACAGAGACTGATTCCATTGTTACCAAGACCGACCTCAAGGGGATGATTACCTATGCTAATGAGGATTTTATCCAAATTTGCGGATTTACCAGGGAAGAGCTGGTCGGTGCATCGCACAACATAATACGCCATCCGGACATGCCGGTAGAAGCTTTCGAGGATTTGTGGAAGTCGATTAAAGCGGGACGGCCATGGACCGGCATGGTCAAGAATCGTTGCAAAAACGGCGATTTTTACTGGGTTCAAGCCAATATCACACCCTATTATGAAAACGATAAATTGGTCGGCTATATGTCGGTACGCAGCAAACCCAGCCAAAAGCAAGTTGCAGAGACTGCTGATGCTTACCGGAAGTTTCGCGAAGGCAAGGCGGGCAATTTAAAGATCCAGGACGGGAAAATCATCAAAAAAACACTGTTGGGGAGATTTCCGTCATTAGAAAACATCAGCATCAAAGCCCGCTTGTTGATGGTCATCGCTATCATGTCAATTCTGCTGCTGGTTATCGGCGGTATGGGGCTTTTCGGCATGAGCAAGGCCAGCGAGGGCTTGCGCACTGTTCATAATGACCGCATGCTGCCCTCGAACCAGATTTTCCAGGTTCAGAAGCTGCTGCTGACTAACCGGTTGCGTATTACCGCCAGTCTGTTCAACCCTACTCCGGAGTTGATTCAGAAAAACCTTGCCGAAGTAGAACAAAACATCGCAACCATCAGCCGAATCTGGGACGCGTACATCGAAAACTCGCTCAGTCCGGATGAAAAAACGCTGGCGGACAAGGTCGCAGACGATAGACATCGTTTTGTAATGGAAGGTTTGCAACCGGCCATTTCGGCATTGCGCAGTAGTGATACCGCGCTTGCCGGCAAGATTATTGAGGACAGGGTCACTCCTCTTTACGAGCCGGTCAGTGAGGGGATTCAGAAGTTATTGCAGTTGCAGATCGGCATCGCCAGACAGGAATTTGAGGCAGGCCAATCGCGTTACTACAGCACTCGCGAGATTACCAGCGTGTTGATCGCCTCGGGCATTTTTCTGGCTCTCTGGCTGAGCTTTTCTTTGCTGCGCTCCATCGTGCGTCCGCTTAATGCCACCATTGGCCATTTTGGTCAAATCTCCCAAGGTAAATACAACGGCGCCATCGAAATCAAATCCATGGATGAAATCGGCAAAGTAATGGCGGCTCTCAAGGCTATGCAGATCAAGCTGGGCTTTGATGTCGAGGAGGCTAAACGCGTTGCCGATGAGCACCTGCGCGTTAAAATTGCGCTGGACAATGTCAGTACCGGGGTGATGATTGCAGATAACGAGCGCAACATTATTTACGTCAATAAATCGGTGGTCAGCATGTTTGGCAAAGCTGAAGCCGGCATTCGCAAGCTGTGGCCGGACTTCGCCGTTGACAGTCTGGTGGGCAGTAATATTGACGGCTTTCACAAGATTCCCTCATATCAGGCGCAGTTACTTGCCAACTCAACCAGCCCCAGCACGGCTAATTTTGAGTTGGGCGAACGCTCTATGGTGGTGACCGCCAGTCCGGTCATCAACCCACAAGGCAAGCGCATGGGTTCGGTGGGGGAATGGCAGGATCGCACCGCCGAGGTCATGGTGGAAAAAGAAGTGGCCGTTATTTTGGTTGCAGCGGTTATGGGGGATTTTACCCAGCGCATTGTCATGCAGGGCAAGACAGGCTTTTACCGTGAGCTGAGTGAATCGATCAATCAGCTGATGCAAACCAGTGAAAGCGGTCTCAATGAAACGGTACGGGTATTCAATGCCTTGTCCCACGGCGATCTGACCGAAAAAATTATTAATCATTATTCAGGTACCTTCGGACAGCTTAAGGAGGATGCCAATTCCACGGTGGATGACCTCACGAATACTATCGGTCAAATCAAGGATGTCGCTGAATCAATCCACACTGCGGCTAAAGAAATCGCCCACGGCAACACGTCGTTGTCGCACCGTACCGAAGTGCAGGCAGCCAGTTTGCAACAAACCACCGCCAGCATGCAAAAGCTGACCTTAACGGTGCATCAGAATAGCGATAACGCCAAACATGCCAGTGAGCTTGCCGTTAGCGCCTCGAACACCGCAGGCAAGGGCGTCACAGTGATTGACCAAGTTGTGAAAATGATGGAAGCGATCAATGAATCCTCGCGCAAGGTAGTCGAGATTATTACTGTGATAGACAGCATTGCCTTTCAGACCAATATATTGGCACTCAATGCCGCAGTAGAAGCGGCTCGTGCCGGAGAACAGGGTCGAGGCTTTGCCGTGGTGGCCGGAGAAGTGCGCAGTCTCGCGCAACGCGCGGCTTCTGCCGCCGGGGAAATCAAGAATCTGATTGGTGAATCGGTTGATAAGGTTGAAGACGGCAGCAAACTGGTCGCCCAAGCCGGAAGAACCATGGAAGACATCGTTAATTCTATCCGCGGCGTCACTGCGATCATGTCCGAGATCAGCGCGGCATCCGTGGAGCAGACTGCCGGTATTGAACAAGTGAATCTGGCCATTTGCCAGATGGACGACGTAACCCAGCAAAATGCCGCCTTGGTAGAACAGGCTACAGCGGCAGCTGATTCGCTTGAAGAACAGACGCAGCACCTGACTGTTACGGTAGCACATTTTAAAATGGATAGTGATACCAGTCGTAATGTGGACAGTTCGTTTGTTACAGAGTCGGTTGCGAAGGAAGCCGAAATTGGTCATGGTCCCGTGGGGCATATGGTCAAACTGGATCCGCAGTCCGATGCCAGTGGCGGATGGGAAGAATTTTAATCTTGGGAATGTTTTTGATAATTAATTAAGTGCAATCGACAATCAGCGATGCTTTTCGAGTGTTTTAAAAAAGCCTGACCTGCTCAATGTGTTGCATCAGGTTTCTTGAATGAGTGATCAGCAGAGTTCATTTGGCACATAGCGATTCGGCCCGGTTGCTGACCGGGGTTATGCTTCCGTCGGCGTTAACATGCCAGCGGAATCGAAGCTGCATGCTTTTATTCATCAAAAAGGCTCTTTCCACATCGAATTGGTCTTCTTCCTTGAAAACCTGCCAGCCTAAATCCCGCTGGGATCTGATCTTGATTTTGTCTTTTAAAGCGGCTTCAATGGTTAAACCGTCAAGACAGGGTGAGTTTTTTACCAGCTCTTCGACGGTGGTCTCATCTATTTGCGCATAAGCGGTATTGATAGCGATCAGTAAGCTCAAAACAATAAAAAGCAATTTCATGGATTTTTTTCCGTGGGTCAAAAATTTCATATCATTCAAATCGTAAGATCATCAATCAATTAAAAATTGTAGCCCTGCTGGTCATGCTGATTAATGTCCAGCCCGTTCGTTTCCGCTTCCTGATTCACGCGTATTCCGATGAATTTTTCAATCAGTTTAAATAATAAATAACTGACCAATCCGCTCCAGATGACGATTACGGCTATGCCGAACAACTGGATTAAAAGCTGGTTAAGAATGCCTTGTTCGCTGACAATGCCTATGCCGCCGAAGCTGACATCGGCAAAGATGCCCGTTAACGCTGCGCCTAAAATTCCGCTTACGCCATGCACCGGGAATACATCCAGCGCATCGTCGATCACTAGGCGTTGCTTGATCAAGTGAATCGAATAAAAACAGGCGACACCGGCAACAATACCGATGATCAATGCGCCAAAAGGCGAAACGAAACCAGCGCCGGATGCAATCATGCCCAGCCCTGCCACCATGCCGGTCATTGCGCCGAGAACGCTGGGTTTGCCGAACTTAAGCCAGTCCATGACGATCCAGGTGATGGAGGCGGACGATGCGCAGAGATGCGTTGACAGCATCGCCATGCCGGCTGAGCCGTTAGCCATCAGAGCACTGCCGGCACTGAAACCATGCCAGCCCACCCAAAGGATTCCTGCGCCCATGGCTGTCATGGTCAGGTTATGAGGCATTAACGGGGATCGAGGAAAGCCTTTCCGGGGGCCTATTATGATTGCGCCGACCAGTGCTGCAATACCGGCGCTGCCATGCACGACGATGCCGCCGGCGAAATCCATAACGCCCAATTCCGCCAACCAACCGTTTCCCCAGATCCAGTGGCAAATGGGAACATAAACCAGCAGTTCCCACAGAGCACAAAACAGCAGCAGGGGGAAAAATTTCACTCTTTCGACCAATGCACCGACAATCAATGCCGGGGCGAAAATAGCAAAGGTCATGTGATACATCGCAAATACCGATTCCGGCAGGTTGCCCACCAGTTTGTCGGCATCCATGTTAATGAGGAACAATTGCGAAACGCCGCCGATAATCGATTGCCAGGGGCCGCCATTGGTCAAGGCCAGACTATAACCGGCTACAGCCCAAACCAATGAAATTAATGAAGTGATCGAAAAGCAGGCCATGATCACCGAAAGCACGTTTTTGCTGCGCACCAGGCCGCCGTAAAACAGGGCCAATCCGGGTAAAGTCATGAACAAGACCAAACCCGCCGAAGTCAATATCCAGGCCGTATCAGCCGAGTTCAATTCGTCATCGGCAAAAACCAGGGCGGGGGTTCCAAGGAGTGTCAGTAGCATCAGTATTTTTCGCATAATCTTCCCAGCATGTAATTATAATTATTGGTGTAAACATCGATTTGTCGGAATACGGATTTTAAGATAACGATGCGACTTAACGCTAAAAGCAAAATATAGTATCGAATCTCTATTAATAAATAATAACTCGATTGTAACCGGATTGCTATGACAGGATACGTTCTATTTTTTGCTAAAGGCTGCCGTGGTTTGAAGTCGAGTTTTAAAATTCAATGACCATGTCCATAGCGACTTCCAGCTGCTGGTTTTGGGTTCGATTATTGAATGTTAATGCATTTGATCCAGCCCAGTCATAGCGAACTTCAGGGCGGAATGTGAGCCAGCCTTGCGGCTTCCAGTTTACACCGGCGGTCAGCGCATAATAATTCCCTGCGCTGCCGATATTGAGCAGTGTGCCGTTACTGTCCCGAAACCATTCGCCCCTTAAACCCGCTGAAAAAGTATCGGTAAAATCATAAAACAGATTTTGATTGATGCCGTACCAATAGGCATCTTGGAGGGCGGCAGTGGCTTGCTGCTGGTAGCCGAAATCATGCTGAAAAACATATTGCAGCTTATCGGTAAAGCTGTGTGAAACCACTAAACTGGATACGGTTCTGTTTTTTGAGCCGGCATTATCCACATCGCCGCTGATCACGGACCAGGAGGCGGCGCTGGTTGCTTCGTCATTCGTCCATGACAAACCGCCCAGAAAATTCATGTTGGAAGGGTTTTTGTCGAAATTATTCCAACCGGTAACGGAACCGGCATTTAACGTGAAGTCATCATTCAGCGCATAACTGAGCAGGACGCCGGTATGGGTGAAGGGTTCGCCATACTGCATGGCGTAGGAATGGGAGTAAAAAAAGTTGTTCGGCGCGGTAACGACTTCGTGCCCGATAATCGTATAGAAATGGCCTATTTTAGCGGTTACGCCATTGCCGATCGGCGCAAAAACTTCCAAATAAGCTTGCGGAATGGCAAGGTCATAAAAACGGAGATCTTGCTCGCTAATGAGTTTGTTATCCAGTCCGGTTGCCTGAATAAAGCGGCTGTCGGTGCCAAACATGACGTCCACCCGTCCGCCGACATTCCAGGTGTGGGACTCCAAATCTACGGCTTTCTGCAAAAAGAAATTTAACTGGTTAAGCTGGAATTCACCGCTACGGTCATTAAAAGTGGTCGGTGCATTGATGTGATTATTCGGATTATCCTTGTAGTAGGCTCCGCCCATTGACATCCAGCCGCCTATATTGATGTCATGCTCTTTAAGCAATTCGGATTGATTGATGTCTTTGCCGGTCAAAGTCTTGAGGGCGCTTTGCTCTTGAGCCGAAGCCGTTTGGACGAAATTACCCAATAAAATAAAGGCAAGCCCTTTGATCAATCTTATAAGAAGCATCAAGGATTGGTTTTGGGCGGTTTTTAATTTCGTCATGATACTAGCTAAGCATTGCCATTGATAACTTCCACGATCTAAGGAAGTTATTTTAACAAACATGATGCGATCAGCCCTGAAAAAATGACCGAAAATCAGGGTAAATTCATTTGTAGGGTGAAGAATGCAAATATGCATTGGGGCACAGTTTCTTAAACGAAGCTGGAAATTATTTCACAAGATATTTACTTTCGAATCGATACTACGTAACATATCAGAACATCTTTTGCGCCTTACCAAAATAGCGTGTCTATCAAGCAGAGGCCTTCCATAATGGCTTAGAGGGAAGAAATATATGTTTAGATTAACAACTTTCAAATTAAATCGGGACAATCTGCCCAAGGGCTTAACAGCTATTTTCCTGTTACTCAGCATTCCTGCTGTTTCTCTAGCTCAGCCGCTAGAGGTATCGGCCGCCAATGTGCAAAACTGCCATTTTGTAGACAGGATTGAAGGCACATCAGGGTATGGAAAGAAACCTGAATGGCAAAGCTTCGCCAAATATTCAGCGTTAACGCAGGCTGAAAAATTAGGTGCAAGCCATGTTGTTTGGGAGCGATTTACCCCTATCGGCGCTTTCAATGGAACTGCGACCGCCAAAGCCTATAATTGTAATTCATAGCAAAAATAGGCGTGTGTGAAACCCACCGATGCAGTGATCACACTGATTATTGTCATGGAAATGATTACAGTGGGTATAGAAACGGAAGAACAACTTGCCCTATGAAATTTTACAAATCAGCAAAACAATTGCGCGGCGGCTATAGGGTTTGAAGCAAAATAGCAGTGTAGGTAACTGGCGGTTAACCGGTTTAGCTGATAAATAGCTTCCCCTGCTGACGTGTTATGTAGGCACTCACCAAATGCGACAGGCGCAAGCGGTGTTTCTATCAGGGAATGGTGGAAAGTATGACTGCGCAACAGTCCGCCGGGCATAGGTGCGGACTGGTAGCCCAAGCCTTTTAGCCTATTCTGCATGATGGCGTGTCCGGGCAACAGGCCAGCCATCTCACCGCGATTACCGGCTTTAGCAGTCAATGATTCCAGCAAATACAACATGCCGCCACATTCGGCGTATATCGGTTTGCCTTGTTGACCATGCGTTTGCAATGCCGACTTCATCGCCTGATTATTCTGTAGCGTTTTCAAATGCAGTTCGGGATAACCGCCCGGCAGATAAATGCTGTCTACATCCGGCAGCGCAGCATCGGCAAGCGGCGAAAAGAAGGTTAGCGTGGCGCCCATTGCCCGCAGCAAATCCAGATTGGCGGCGTAAATAAATGAAAATGCAGTATCGCGGGCAATGCCGATGCGGATACCGGAAAGCAGCTGAGGCGGTGCTTTATGATCGGGTGATACGAACTCCACAGCCTCCGGCAAGTTAGTCAGCCCGGTCGAGGCAATTGCTGTTGCCGCAGCCAACATCCGCGATTCGAGATCAAGCACTTCCTCAGCCTGAACCAAGCCCAGATGCCGTTCCGGCAATACAAACCGGCTATCGCGCGGTATCCCGCCGAAGTAGCGCAGATCGGACGGCATGCCTTGCATGATCATTTCGTTATGCCGGAGGCTGGCAACGTTATTGGCTAAAACACCGGCGAATTTGAGTCCAGGCCGATAGCCGGCAAGCCCGTAGGCAAGTGCGCCCAGCGTTTGGGCGGAGCCGGTTGCATCAATCACCGCAAGCACTGGCACTGAGAATAGTTCGGCCACATCGGCGCTGCAAGGTTCGCCATCGAACAAGCCCATGACGCCCTCAATCAAGATCAAGTCGGCTTCCAGCGCAGCTTCGTACAGCAGCCGCCGACATTCCGCTTCCCCCATCATCCACAGATCGAGCTGGTATACCGGCAGGCCGCAAGCGCGTTCGAGTATCATCGGGTCGAGAAAATCAGGGCCGCTTTTGAATACCCGGACTTTGCGGCCTTGTTCGACATGATAGCGGGCAAGAGCGGCGGTTATCGTGGTCTTGCCGTGATTGGAGCCGGGTGCGGTGATGAACAGCGCAGGGCAGTGAGTTCTTGGAATGCTCATTTCCAGACAGTCCCGGTCAATTTGGATAACAGCGCCGCCACCCTGTAACGGTTCAGGTGGTAACCGATAAAAACCAGTTCCGATTCGTTTGAGGGTTGTCGGCCTGTATGGGAACTTATCGCCACGCGTGTGCGCACGGCCTGCACCAGAACGGATTGATCCGGGGCCGTCTTGATAAAGCCTTTGCTACGCAATAATGGTTCCGCTTTAGCCACCTCGATTAATGCGTGCTTTAGTGTTTCCGCTTGCTGCGGCTCTGGGCTGCGCAATACGAACGAGAGCCAGCCAGGATCCTGTTCATGAAAATGTTTGTGCGTTGCCAGCCCGTGGCTGTGGCCTGCCAAACCGGAATGGGCATGGCCGTTCAGTCTTACATGGCTAGCCAAGGTCGGCGTATCAGAACCGGGTATAGGCGTGAACCGATGGTTGTGTGCGGTAAATGTGGGTTGGTGCAGCCGCAGGCCTAGGGCGAGTCGGACATCCAGTTGCGCGTTGTAAGCGAGTTCGAGGAAGCGCACGTTCGGCGCGCGGTCGCGGACTCGTTGTTCAGCGAGCAGCAAGGCATCTTCATCCAGCGTGTCGATTTTGTTCAACACCACCACATCGGCATATTCAAGCTGCTGCTCAAACAGGGTTGCGACTGAATCGGCAACCGCTGCATGCGGGCTATCTGGATTTTGTTCACGGTCGAATTGGTCGGACAGCAGTAAAGGCGTATCGACCACGGCCAATGTCGCATCGAGGATAAAATCCCCGGCCAGTTCGGCTGATTGCAACAGTTCCATGACCGCTGTAGGCAAGGCAAGACCGGAGGTTTCTATCAATACATGATCGACGTTGGCCCGTCGCTCGGCGATGGCCTGTAGGGTCGGGATGAAGTGCTCGTCATCGCCGTAGGCAATCAGGCCGTAAGGAAAATCATGAATCCGCACATGCGCGTCGCCGCCAACGCTGTCGTTAATCAGCGTGCCGTCGATCGAAACCTCGCCGAACTCATTGATCAACAAAGCAAGGCGGCGGCTTTGCCGAGCTTTAATCAGGCTGCTTAATAAAGTGGTCTTACCCGAACCGAGAAACCCGGTGACGATGGTGACCGGAATTAGCTGTTGATATTCCATGATAACTTCTCATTAACCCAGGTAAATCAGTAATAAATTTCACCACGAAGACACGAAGTATTATTCGGTGTCTTTGCGGTGAATTTTACATAAACGGAGCCGCGACTTCAGTCGCGGTGATGGTTCATAATCACTGTAACACTCAGGCGCGACTGAAGTCGCGGCTCCAAATGCCCTTTGCAATATAAAACGTTAGTTTATTTGCCAGTCTTGCAATTGCCGCAATACCTCGTCGAACGTTGACGTAGTAAACGGATATTCAAGTTTCGGGCGCTTGATGACCAGCAACGGGATGTCCAGCGCCTGCGTCGCCGCCACTTTGGCTTGATAGCCGCCTGCATCGCCGGAATCCTTGGTGATCACGCAATCGATTTCTAAATCCCGCCATAAGGCTGTGTTGAAAGCTTCAGAGAACGGCCCTTGCATCGCGCAAATGTGGCTGCGCGGCACGCCCAGGTCGATAGCTCTCTGGATGAATTCAGGCTCAGGCGTTACGCGTACAAACCATTCGCGTTCGTTAGCTTCAGGCGCCTGCAAAAAACCAGCCAAATCCTTGGAGCCCGTAGTCAGGAAAATACGCTGGCCGAGTCTAATGGCCTGTTCGGCGGCTTGCTCTGTGGAGTCACATTCAATGCCGCTATCTGCTGCAAAAGAGCTGGGCCGTTCAAAACGCAGATAGGGAATATTCAAGCTTTGCGACAAGCCCATCAATTGTTCCGAGATCAGGTTGGCGTAAGGATGCGTTGCGTCGACAATTACCCGAGCCTGATTTTGACTTAGCGCCTGTTTTCGCGCTTCAACGCCTTGATGCCCGGCCCAGACCGACACGCCGGAACAATGCTGGGCGGCAACTTCGCCGCCGTATTCCGTCGCGGCGGACACCACAACCGGATAGCCTTGCAGCGCCAACTCGTTAGCCAGTTGGTTGCCGTCGCTGGTGCCGGAAAAAACCCATAGCGCATGCTCGGGCAGTTCAGGGCAACCACAAGGGATTGCCCCTACGTCGGGCGCATCCCAGTTATTGTAGCCGCGAGGCGTAAAAATAAAGCCGCGTTTGCGCTGGGTAAAGCGGTTGCCGATCACGATGGTGGTCAGCATGTCGAACTGCAAAGACAGCAGGTCTTCCAGGTGGTGAATGCTGACTTTCTGGCCGGGCCGATAGGCGTTGTGTATCACACCGCACAGCGTCTTCGGAGATTTTGATTCCAGCATGATGTTGAGGATACGGTACACGCCTTCCTGGCGACCGGCGCTTTGCACGTTATATAAAACACAGGCGAGGTCGGCCTGGGCGATATGCCGTCCGCGCTGCTCTATCCAGTCCCAGGGGCACAGCAGATCGGACAGGCTCAGCGTGGCAAAGTCGTGCGACAACGGCGAACCCAATAACGAGGCGCAGGCGTTAGCGGAGGTAATGCCGGGTATTACGTTGACTTCATAGTCGTCGTCTTCGCGCATTTCATCAAAAGCCAGTGCCGCCATTGCATAAATGCCGATGTCGCCGCTGGAAATCAGCGCGACTTTAGCGCCGCTGCGGGCCTTTTCAATCGCCAATAAAGCGCGCTCGCGTTCCTGAGTCAGCGGTGGCGTGTGGATTTCCTTGCCGGTAATCCACGGTTCAATCCAGCGCAAATACAGATCATAAGCCACGATCACATCACTATCCCGCAATGCCGCTTCGGCGCGCGGGACGATCAAATCGCTAAATCCGGGACCTACCGAAACCAAATTCAATACACCTTTCATTCTTTTATCCACTGATTATTAATCTGTAATATATGTGTTTTTTTTAATGACCAAAGCAAGCTTTCGACCCCAAAAAAGGTTGGAGTTCAAAGCTGGCTTTGAACTATTCAACATAGAAGGGCGTGCCATGCGCGCCTTTCCGATGTTCGCGATGGTTTCCAAGCTCCAGCTTTCAGTGTCTCGGGAAGCTGGAGCTTCCAATACGGCATTCCCAAGCCAGAGTTTGGGAACGAGCGATCAAGCTCATTGGCGCGTACGGCGCGCCCTACATATTATCTTCAACCACGGCCACGGCCACCCCGTCTAAAGCCATTTTCGGCACAATCAATTTTCCGCGTGTGCTGGCAATCAACGCGCAGGGTTCGCAGACTCCAGGCAAGCCCACATTCTGCTGCACCCAGTCCGAAGCTTTAGTCACCCAAGGCCGCGCCGCCACTGTAGCACTTGCCAATACGCGCAACGGCAAAGCGTGTTGCCGACAAAACTCCAGCAAGCCCGGTTCGTTTCTCTTCAAATCTATAGTCGCTATTTCGCGTACTTCGTTTAACTGTCGCTCGCCCAACGCCTGATGCACGGCTGCGGCGATTTGTCCGGCAGTTACATCTTTACGGCACCCGATGCCGACGACCAAAGGCTTTAATGCTTCGGTTGCCGTAGTGATGACCGGTACCGCACCAATGGCATTGGCGACGCGGTAAGCTAAACGGTTAGCACCGCCTTCATGCCCGGCCAGCAACGAAACCGCGAATCGTCCCGCTTCGTCCAGCACCACGACGGCCGGGTCGCTATGCTTGTCCTGCGCCAAGCCATCGAGAAAGCGCACGGCGATGCCGCTGGCCGCGATCATGATCCATTGCGTGTGCTTTCGGTAGGCGGAGGCAAACTGTTGTTTCTGGGTTTCGGCGCTGTAGGGGCAATCCCTTGTGGTTGCCTTGATGGTATGGAGCCACGGCCGATACAGCACACCGCCCAGCTGCTCTTGCAAGGCTAAAGCCAAGGCTTCGCTTTCCGGCCGAACCAGCCAGATGCCGCAATCAGTCATACCGGGATGGACAACCCTGAGTTTTGCCATCCCTGGCCTCTGGATTCCGGCACAAATCTGTCTGGAACAGATTTGCATTAACCCGAAGGGTGTCAGGCAGGATAGTTTGACATGAATCCCTGCCGGAATGACGTAGTGGGTATTTATGTTTTTTGTGGGTCATAATTTTTCCTTTTTCACGACGCGGAATATATGCGTGAAGTCTTTCGAATACAGACTGGATTCGGTTTGTTCTCCGCGTCCCAAAGCTTTGCCCACCAATAACATCGTTGTCAGGTTCCACTCACTTTTCTTGGTTTCTTTAAGGATGGTCCCCAAAGTGCCTTGGTAAGACCTTTCTTCCGGCCAAGTAGCTTTATAGATCAGCGCCACCGGCGTGTCGTCCGAGTAATGCAAGCGCAGGTCGGCGACTATTTTTTTCAAATGCGGCCCTGACAGGAAAATGCACATAGTCGCTTGGTGTTCGGCCAGCCGCGCAATCGATTCCAGTTCCGGCACGGCGGAGGCGCGTCCCGAAACGCGGGTCAGGATCACGGTTTGCGATACTTCCGGCTTGGTCAGCTCGGCTTTAATGGATGCCGCCGCCGAGGTGAACGAGGACACGCCCGGCACGATTTCGTAGTCGATACCGAGGGCATCGAGCCTGCGCATCTGTTCGGCGGTTGCGCCGTAAATGGCAGGGTCGCCGGAATGTAAACGCGCCACATCGCAATCGGTTTCCTGGGCGCGACGGTAGCAGGCTTCCTGTTGCTCAAGGTCGAGCGTGGCCGTGTCGATCAGTTCGGCATCAGCACGGCAATGCTGCAACATGTCGGTAGGCACCAAGGAGCCTGCGTACAACACCATGCTGACCCGGCCAAGAATATTCGCGCCGCGCAATGTGATCAGATCGGAAGCGCCGGGGCCTGCGCCGATAAAATAAACCTTCATGTGTGTCTTCTCTCTCTGGGTGTTTTGCGTATGAGTAAAGTGGCGAGATAGCCCATCGCCGAGGTCGCGCATAAGTCACTGACATCATCGGCCAGCATTTCGTCGGCCAAGCCGATGCGGCGGGCAAAGGCGCAGTGTTCGGCGATGCCCATTTCACGGAGCAGAGCCAGCACCCAAGGCAGGCGCGCGCCGATCTTCATCAGCACCACGATGTCATGGCTTTCGATGTCCTGTCTCAGTGCCGCCGCATCTTCGGGGCAGGGCAAAATCAAGGTGCGCTCCTTGCCTACGCCCAGTGACCAGCCCATAGCTGAGGCCGCTGCGGCATAACTAGTGATGCCGGGGAAGGTGCGGTGCGGCAAATCCGGCAAATACTCGCGCAAGGCGGCCAATATATAGCCGTAAGTGGAATAGGTGAGGCTGTCGCCTATGGTTAGATAAGCCACGTTCAGCCCTGCGCGTAAATCGACGGCGATGGTCTCGGCCAGCTGGGCGTAATGCTCGCTCAGCACCGTGCGGTCAGGGTCCATGGTGAACTCGATTTCCCGTATCCGATCCGAATCGATGTTGACGCCTTTTAAGCATTGCAAAGCCACCGAGGTTTCCGAGCTGTGCGCACGGGGGGCATAAATAATATCGGCCTGTTGCAGTGCTTCGACTGCCGCTAGCGGAATGTAACCCGCAGGTCCCGGCCCTACGCCTATGCCCCAGAATGTACCTAACAAACTCATATTGCTCCTATCATAAATTAAGTGTTACCTCGTTTCGACGCGTTGCGTCACCGTAAGCACAATGACACCGTAGGAGCGGGCCGTGCCCGCGATATTTGGGCGGCGATTTTACGAAGATGCAGCACCTTCATCGCGGGCACGGCCCGCTCCTACAAAGATTAACTTAATTGAGTATATGCAGATCTCTCATACTTCACCCAAAGCATCGCCTTGTAAATTAAATAGCCGCACTTCAACCTTTTTCACAGTAGGCACTTTGGTCTGAACAAGCGCGGCGATACGCTGTTCGATGACTGTCCATAGCGCCTGTGCGCCGGGTTCGTTCATTAACCTTTCTATTGCGGCTTCCACTGTGTTTGCCTGTTCCAGTTCTTGTGCGAGACGACTGTTAAATCCTCGTTCAGCCGCTATCCGTGCGACAACACTCATGGCCATGTCGCTCTTGCTGGAATGTGTGTCCCATACACCGTCGAGCACTTTGGCCAGTTTGCCCGGATGTCCCAGTACCCACAACACATCCAGGTCACGTTGTTGTTCAGCCAATGCCTGCTGCGTAAAGTCGAGTGCATCGCCAAGAAAATTGGCGATCTGTACCGAGCGTTGCTCTGGCAAACTCAGCGTCTCTTTGGCATAGGCGCGGCCGATTTTGCCCGGCAGCAAGGCGATGCTGCTTGCATCATTACCCAATGCGACACGCACATAAACCTCTATCGAGGCAACCCAGGAGGCCAGCGACAAGGGTTCGACTATGCCCGAAGTGCCGAGTATCGATATGCCGCCGACGATGCCGAGTTTCGGGTTGAAGGTCTTCTTGGCAATAGCCTCGCCGTTGACACAGCCTATGGTCAGGTCGAAGCCTTCATCCTTATTATTGGACACTTCGGCGACCGCCTGCCGCATCATCTTGCGCGGCGTTGGGTTAATTGCAGGCTCTCCTACCGCTACGCGCAAGCCCGGCTGGGTCGCGGTGCCTACACCGTTTCCTGCGAAAAAGCGTATCTGTCCCATATCGTTCCTTCGCACCTCGGCGAAGATAGTTGCCCCGTGTGTGTTATCCGGGTCGTCGCCGCCGTCTTTCAGCACTTCGGCGCGTGCTGTGTGTTCGTTCAGGCTGCGGCAGTCTTGAATCGGTACGGTCAGGTAATGCGTATCGTCAGGCAATGTTATTTGCATCTGGGTGCGGCGCTCACCGTGCAGCAGCAGATAAAGCGCGGCTTTAACCGCCGCCGTGGCGCAACTGCCCGTGGTGCGCCCGCGCCGCAAGCCGTTCGGCGCGAGTACGCTGAGATCGAATTCTTTAAGCTCCGATTGAATCATGCTCGGTACAGCAGTTAAAAAAATGGAACGCAGATGACGCAGATTATTAAGATTAAATAAGATTTTATTGAATCATCTGTGTTCATCACATTTATCTGCGTCATCTGCGTTCCATCGCAATTGCTGAGCCATACTCAGCAAGCTGATTCACCGCATCGATCATCAAGCCGTTGACCACAGTTGCTGCCCACGGCGACCCACCGCGTGTGCCGGTATTGGTGATGCGCGGCACTTGCAGGCAGCGTTTTAATTCGTCTTTCGACTCGCAGGTGCCGACAAAGCCGACCGGCAAGCCGATCACCAGTTGCGGCCGCCAGCCGTGTTCGCGAATCAGGCGCACCGCTTCCCTGATCGCCGTCGGTGCGTCGCCTATCGACAGTATGATGTTGTTGCCGAATTTTTCAAAGGCGCGTCGTATTCCGGCTGCGGAACGGGTGATGCCTTGCGTTTGCGCCATCAGCGCCGTTTCATGGTCATGCACGCCGCACCAGGTTTCGATGCCGAGTTGTTCAAGCAGCGCGCGCTTTAGGCCGGTCTGCACCATGGTTACGTCGGTCACCACGCGCTTGCAACGCAACAAGGCACGGATGCCGGTTTCGACCGCACCCGGCGAAAAATAAATGTCATCGACCGCGTTAAAATCGCCGCTGGTATGCACCAGCCGTTGCAGCACGGTCAGATGCGCCTCGGGAAAGACTGACCAGTCGCGTCCGGCAGCGATGATGCGGAAACTTTCGGCCTCTATCGGATGCGGCACGTAAGGCGCAAATTCTGTTGCAGCTTCATCTGCTGCGGCTTTTTCAAACAGTCCGCGCACCTGAAGATGATGGGGGCGTTGCGGTTCGCCGACCTGCTGTTCAAAGCCGACGATTTGCACCCGGTATTTACACAGCGAGCAGTTCATCTCCGCACGGCCTTCTACCGCTTCTTGCGCCCTGGCGATGATCACATCGGCCACGTTCGGATGCACGCCGAGGTAGCCTGCCTTGAGCACTTCCAGATCGGGTTCGCGTTCCTGCATCGCATCGGCGGCCTCATAAATACGCTTAACCAAGATGCCGTCGAACAGGAAAAACGGCACGACGATCAGCCGTGCGTGGCCCAGTTTAGCGGCGGCGCGCAGGCCGTCGGCGACCAGCGGCTTGGCCGTGCCTGAATAGCACACGTAGGACGCGCCAAAGCCCATGCCTTCTTCGATCATCCGCGCGAACTTGGCGACCTCGCCATTAGCATCGGGATCGGTGGTGCCGCGACCGACCAGCACCAGGCAAGTGTCGTCTCTGCGGACGGTTTTAGCCGATGTCGCTTCAGCTTCGACGATGCGTTGCTGAACCACTTGCAATAACAGCGGATGCAAACCCATCGGCGCGCCGAAATGAAAATCGATGTCGGGGTGTTCGCCTGCGAAGGTCAATAGTTCGCTGGGCATGTCGTTCTTGGCGTGGGTTGCGGCAAGCAATATGCCGGGTACCATGACGATTTGCTTGGCGTCAGCGCTTAGCTGATCGGTAATCGCCTGATCGATAGTTGGGCCGGCAAATTCCAGGTAACCGTGACGGACCACATGCTGCGGCGCGCGCTCTTTGACCAGTTCAACCAGCTGCTCGAACTCTCGTATGCCGTCGGCATCTCGGCTGCCATGACCTGCGATTACTATGCCGAATTGTTGTGTTTCAGCCTGCATCCGGTAACTGCTCCGTTGCTGGTTCAATTTGGCTGGACATAGGGCTGCGGGTACGGATCAACATGATGCTCATATCGCTGAATTCCTGTGTCGCACAGTCGGCGAGCGTGCCGTGCCATTCCGCTTCGGAACGAGTCAGATTTTCCCAAACTTCAGTCGGATGATCGGGTGATATGCCTTGCTCCAACAGGTAAGCCGCGATATGACGCGGCATGAATGAACGCGCTTCGTCCCAAGGGCAGGGAATCACGATCGCATTGCGCTGGTCTTGCAGCACATGCACCAGATGTTGCTTGAACGGGGTTAAATCGCCGCGGCGGTGAAAAGTAATAAATGTCGTTTCATCAAAACAGACTTTGGCGCGCGACGCGAGTATCTGCGCCGAAGAAATGCCAGGCACGGTTTCCACCGGATGGCCGCAAGCGCGTTCGACTCGCTCCAGATACTGGAAGCCGCTGAAATGGATGTCGCCCATGAACACCACGACGCAGTTCTTGCCTGCATGGTGTTCAGTCGCCACTTTCGCCAACTGATCGGTTTGGTCGCGGTAATTCATCAGCACGGTTTGCGCGGTGGCGGGAATCAGGCTTTGGACGACGTTAATGACGGCATCGAATCCGGCGACCACGTCGGCATTGCGGATCAGTTCCGCGCCGCGCTGGGTCAGATAAGCCACGTCGCCAGGACCTGCGCCTATGCAGATAATCATATTTGTTCCTTATTAATTAGGTTTTTCTGTCCACGAAAAGCACGAAAAATTGTAGGGTACGCTGTGCGTACCTTACGCTCGTTCCCAAGCTCCAGCTTGGGAATGCAGTCTTGGAAGCTCCAGCTTCCTGTCCTGTCTCGCGAAGCAGGAGCTTCGCGTACTGGGTTCCCAAGCAGGAGCTTGGGAACCAGCATGACCTCATGTTCATTTAATACACCCACGTATCGTAAGCGCCAAATTTTCTGCCGATAATTCTTCCAGTGTCAGGTATTCAGCGCCCAAGGCTTGCGCCAGTTGGCGGGCTTTCCCCAGGCGCAAATAGCCGGTTTCGGTGTCGAGCACCAGTGCAGGCACACCGCGCTCGGCAAGCAATGCTGCGAATCTTAGCGACTCCTGCGAGGGATCGTTACCATCGGTCAGCGCAACATTGGCTTTGCCGTCGCTAAGCAGTACCAGTAACGGCGGCATGCCGGGTTTTTCCAATGTTTCCAGTGCCAGAGATAGCGCATGAGGCAATGGCGTGCGGCCGCCGGTAGGCAGCTCGCGCAGGTTCTGCTCGGCAAGATCGACGCTGCGAGTAGGCGACAGCAATAGCTGGGCGGATTCGCCGCGAAAGCTGATCACCGCGACTTCATCGCGCTGCTGGTAAGCGTCGGTAAGCAGCGATAGCACTGCGCCTTTGACCGCTTCCATACGCCGTTGCGCCGCCATGGAGCCGGAGGCGTCGACGACAAACAAGATCAGGTTGGCGTTTTTGCCGGAGCGGATTTGTTGATGCAGATCGTTTTTTGTCACCTGAAAATCGTCAGCGCCTCTAAGCGCCGCGCTACGCAATGTCGCGCCGACGGCGAGGCTGCTTGGATTCTGGTCGGGCACGGCGCGTACCACTCGGCCGCGCGGCGCATCTTGCGCAGTGCTGCGCTTGCCGGAAGCGTACCGATTGGCAATCGTATCGACTTCTATTTTCCGGACATTGCCGGTAGATGCGGCGGCGAAGACTTGTTGTTGGTCTTCCGACTCACTGTTATTTTCAGCGTTTTCCTGCTCGGTATCTTCAGCGCCGGATTCGCCTTGATCCGGCGGCTGCAATGCCTGTTGCATCAGCTCATCAAGTTGTTGTTGATCCAGCCCCGGTTGCTCGAAGGGTTTGCGTCTGCGCCGGTGCGGCAGTACCAGTTCCGCCGCACCGCGTACGTCTTCCGGCGTCACCTGAGACCTGCCTTCGAGTGCCGCCAATGCGCGCGATGCTTTGTGCATGACGATGTCGGCGCGAAGGCTGGCTACCTCGAATTCGCAGCATAAATGGCTGATCAAATCGAGCAGCGCATCATCCAACGTCACTTCAGGCAACAACTGCTGCGCCGTAGCCAGTTGATGCCGCAATTTGTTCTGTTCCTGCATCCAGGCGGCAGCGTAAGCGGTCGGGTTGGCCTCGAATGCGATGCGCCTACGAACGACCTCGGAGCGCAAAACTTTGTCGCGCGGCGCGGTCACTTCAACCATCAGGCCGAAGCGATCCAGCAATTGCGGTCGCAAATCGCCTTCTTCCAGGTTCATCGTGCCGATCAGCGTGAAGCGGGCAGGGTGCGTGACCGACAAGCCTTCGCGCTGCACCGCGTTGACGCTCATCGCCGCCGCATCCAGCAACACGTCGACCAAATGATCGGGCAGCAGGTTGACTTCATCGATATAGAGTATGCCACGGTGCGCCGCAGCCAGCAGGCCGGGCTTAAAAACGCGTTGACCGCCTTTAAGCGCCTGTTCCAAATCCAGGGTGCCGATAACGCGGTCTTCGGTGGCTCCCAGCGGCAAGGTGACGAAAGGCACACTGTCCGCTTGCGCCGTTGCGTGTTCGGCATTGCAGATTTCGCAGTGTTGATAAGGAGCACCGGGAGCGCAGTTGAACGCGCAACCGGCAACCCGCTCGATCAGCGGCAGGATGTCGGTCAGCGCCCGCGCCGCGGTGCTTTTAGCGGTGCCTTTGTCGCCGCGTATCAGCACGCCGCCCAGCGATGGATCGACGGCGCACAGCAGCAATGCAGTCTTGAGCTGGGTTTGTTCGACGATGGCGGAAAAAGGGAAGGTGGCGTGGTTCATTTGGTTGCGCTCGTTCCCAAGCTCCAGCTTGGGAATGCAGTCTTGGAAGCTCTAGCTTCCCGTCCGGTACACGAAGCTACGACTTGCATGGATGCAGGAGGTAGAGCAACGCAGGAGCAGCTGCCGAGAGCTTCGCGCACTGGGTTCCCAAGCTGGAGCTTGGGAACCAGCAGCCGGAGTTTTTGGCTAGCAGAAACTGACCGGAGTGCAAGCTTTGCTTGCCAAAGCAGGCGAAGCCTGCACTCCAGCGTCAAGGTCATTTTGGTGTTAATGGAATCTTGACAGCTATACGAATATTTTCGTGCTTTTCGTGTATTTCGTGGACAAAAAATCATCATGCGCCGCGCGGTGTTTCGCCGCGCGCCTCCAGCAAGGTTTCGCTATGCAGGTATAAAGCCTGCAATGCTTCCAGCGTTTGTTGCTTTGGCTCGGCCCACATGCCGCGACCGGCGGCTTCCAAAAGACGCTCGGCAATGGCGTTTTGCGCCCATGGATTGGCCTGTTCCAGAAAGCGTTGCATTTCCGGGGCCATCGCATAAGTTTCTGCGACTTGCTCGTACATCCAGTCGTCCATCACTTGTGCGGTGGCGTCGTAGCCGAACAAATAATCGACGGTCGCAGTCAGTTCCAGTCCGCCTTTGTAACCGTGACGGCGGATGCTGTCCAGCCATTTCGGGTTGACCACGCGCGAGCGGAACACTCGCAAGGTTTCTTCTTTTAAGTCCCGCACTTGCGCCCGTGACGGATCGTGGCTGTCGCCGAAATACTTGCGCGGCTGTGATCCTGTCAAGGCCCTGATCGTGGCGATCATGCCGCCGTGGAATTGCAGGTAATCGTCGCTGTCGAAAATATCGTGCTCGCGGTTGTCCTGGTTGTGCAACGCGACCTGGACGCCGGACAAGCGGGTGCGGAACGCGTCGCGCTCGTCTTTGCCCTGCTGGCTGCGCCCATAGGCATAGCCGCCCCAGTTGACGTAGGCTTCCGCAAAATCGGCGTCGGCCTGCCAGTTTTTTTCCTGGATCAGCGGTAATATGCCTGCGCCGTAACTGCCGGGTTTTGCGCCGAAGATGCGGAAGGCTGCGCGTTGAGAGGCTTCATCTTCGGTCAGGCCTTGGCCTATCCATTCGCCCAGCTCGGCAAGATAGTGCTTGCGCACAAAGTTCTGCGATAGCGGTTCGTCCAGCGCAATGACGGCATTGACCGCGTCATCAATCAGATCGATTAGTTGCGGGAAAGCGTCGCGGAAAAAACCGCTGATACGGGTCGTGACATCGATACGCGGGCGTTTTAATTCGTCCAGCGGGATGACTTCGACGCCGGTCAGTCGGCGGTTTTCGGCTTGCCATACCGGGCGCACGCCGAGCAGCGCCAGAATTTGCGCCACGTCGTCGCCATGGGTGCGCATCGCACTGGTGCCCCAGATGCTGATCGCGACGCTCTCGGGATAATCGCCGGTTTCGCGGACGTAGCGCGACAGCACTTCGTGGGCGAGTTGCTGACCGACGCGCCAAGCCGATTGGGAGGGTACGCTACGCGGATCGACCGAGTAAAAATTGCGCCCCGTCGGCAGGATGCTGGCCATGCCGCGTGTCGGCGATCCGCTGGGACCGGCCGGTACATAGCCGCCCGCCAAGCCGCACAACAGGTTATCGATTTCGTCGGTGGCGCGGGCAAGATTGGGAGCCAGTTCGCGGCAGGCAAAGTTCAGTACGCGTTTTACGGCAGTGAAATCATCGTTCCCACGCTCTGCGTGGGAATGCAGGCTGAACCGCTCTGCGGTTCGGGACGCTGGAGCGTCCCCGACTGAGTTACTACGCAGAGCGTGGGAACCATAAACACTGGTATCAAAGGTTTTGCTGATGGCTTGGTCTATGGCTGATTCTGAGTAAGCGTGTGCCTGCAATTCAATGAATAAGCGTTTGCATAACGCTTCGATGGTTTCCAGTACATCTGCATGGGTCGCTAAAGAGCGTCCCGCCAGTTTTTCAAGCTCAGCGTTTACGTGTTCCAATCGGCGGCCCTGATGATCCAACAACGAGTCCATACTCAGGCCAAATAACGTCGCAATTTCAATAGGCAGTCCGGGTATATCCTGATTCGGTAAGCGTGTCAGCGAAACCAACATATCTACAAGTTGTTCGTTTTCTGGAGCCAGTCCGAGTATATGTAAACCGTCACGGATTTGCGCCGCGCCCAATTCACAAAGATAGCCGTCCAGATCCTCGATCAAATGCGCGACGTCGGCTCCGGCCATTTTGGTCAGTAGTTCGGGCAGTCCATTTTGATGATGCTCGTCGTGGTCGTGGTCATGATCATGGTGACTATGATGGCCACGGTGTCCTTCGCCGTGGTCATGATGGTGATCATCGTGTTTATGCCCATGACCGTGCTCGTGAGAGTCATCGGCATGGTGATCATGTCCATGATGGTCGTCATCGTGGTCATGGTCGTGGTGTAACAACCGGGCTTGCAAATCAGCATCCAGATTGGTTTCTTTGACCAAGTCCCAGATCTGCTGCTGCAACAGCGGCAGTTTGGCCGGATCGAGCACTTCCACTTGGTAATATTCATCGACTAGCTGTGTCAATTGCGCCAGCGCGCCGTAAGTGTCGGCGGTGGTCATCGGCGGCGTCAGGTGATCGACAACGACGGCATGGGCGCGGCGCTTGGCCTGCGCGCCTTCGCCGGGATCGTTGATGATGAACGGGTAAAACAGCGGCATATCGGCCAGCAGCGCATCGGGGAAACAGTTTTCCGACAAGCCCACGCCTTTGCCGGGCAGCCATTCCAAAGTGCCGTGCTTGCCGACATGGACAATCGCATCGGCTTTCCATTCGTCGCGCAACCAGCGATACAGCGCATAGTAATGGTGGGTGGGCGGCAAGTCGGGCTGGTGGTATATCGCGTCGGGGTCCATGCCGTAACCGCGCGGTGGCTGCAATGCCACGAAGCTGTTGCCAAGTTCCAGGCCTGCCAGCGCGAGATGGCCGTCATGCACATAAGCCTCGCCCGGCGCAGCTCCCCATTGCGCGATCATTTTCTGTTGCATCTCAACCGGGAGGTCGTCAAACCATGCCTGATATTGGGCAGCCGGAACGCGACCGACAGCATGAGCCAGCTGTTCGGTGGTCAGATAGATATTGTCGTAGGCGCAGCGGTCGATCAGTTCGTGTATCAATGCCGTGCCGCTTTCCGGCAAATTGCCGATGTTATAACCGGCAGTCTGCATAGCTTTTAGAATCCGCATCAGTGACGCCGGTGCATCCAGGCCGACCGCGTTGCCGATTTGCGAGGCTTTGCTGTTGGAGTTGGTGAACACGAAGGCGATACGTTTATCGGCATTATTCAGGCGTTTCAGCCTTGCAAAGCGCGAGGCGATTTGAGCAATGCGCACGACCCGATCCTGCACGGGTTCGTATTCGATCAGTTCGTTCGATAGGCCGGAGGCTTTCGCCTTGAACGACAGCGGTACGGTGATGATGCGCCCGTCAAACTCCGGCAGTACAACATTCATTGCCGCGTCCAGCGGATTGAGGCCGCGCGCCGATTGCTCCCACTGATGCTGCATCATACCGCTGGTGATGGCTTGCAGCACGGGCACATTGAGCCGCTCCAGCACCGACACCGACCAGCCTGCGGGTGTCGCACCACCGGGGGTGATTTCGCCCATCGCAAACGCGGTGGTGTTGATCAGCACGTCGATATGCGCGCCTTGTTCGCCGCTAAAATAACTTAATGCGAAAGGCAGCACATCATCGCTATGGCTTGCGCGTAATGACGAGGTGAACACGGGTAATACATTCATCCCGCGTTTTTCATGGGTATCAGTCAGTGCGTCGATAAAGCGCGTGTTGCCGCTCATCCAGTGGGCTCGGTAAAACACAATGCCGACGCTGGCCTTATCCGGCGCTCGCAGCGCAAGCCAATCGTCTATGCCTGCATCTTGGGACAGATCGGGGTGATAAATGCCGTGTTCGGGCAAATCGACAGCCGGTTCAAAACCAAAGCCGGTCAGTAAAAAATGATCGGAAAGGTAACGTAACAGCTGCGCCATATTAACGCTGCCGCCCGCCTGGAAATAGGCCTGTACCTGATGCAGCACGTCGGATGATACGGTGGATGCGGCAGCCAGTTCGGGGTCAGGCTCTCCGGTGCCGCTGATCGCGAGCAGGTGCCGCCCCTGGCTTTTGGCATGACGCAGCAGATCGGCAAAGCCGGGCACACTACCGAGACGGCCCAGCACGCGCAGCACGATGATCCGCGCCGAAGCCAGCTGATGCTCCAACAGCTCGGCCATTTGCGCGTCGCTTTCCAATGCCTGCAAATTGATTCCGATGCATTGCGGGAAATCGTCCGGCATTTGGGCCAGTGCGCTTTGCAGCACCATCAGGTCGTTGGGCGCATGGGTCAGCAGCGCAATATCAGGCATCGCCGGTACCCAAGCGGTGAAAAACGTGTTCGCTGACTTCGATGTTATTTTCCAGATGTTCGCTGACGATGCGCTCCAGCACTGCTTCATTGGTACAGGAATACCAGACGCCTTCAGGATACACAACCAGGATCGGGCCGTTTTTGCAGACGGCAAAACAGTTTGAGCGGGTGCGTTTTACTTTGAGCTGAGGGCGGGCATCGATTTTCCGGCCCAGCTGTTGAAACGCTTCTGTATTGTTTCCAGAGCAGCGCGGTCCTGTACACATCAATACGTGTTTGTTGTGGGTTCTCATGACTCTTTTTTGTAAAACTGCCCCATTAAACCGCCAATAGCCAGCCAAAAGACAGCGTTGGCAAAAACGGTGGCTGTTATAAATGATTGCGCCAGTTCGGCAGGCGCGGCGCTGCCAGGAACTTCCGGCTGCGGCGCACCGATTAAATGGGGTGCTGCAAGCAGTACGGCACCGAAAAACTTGTTGGTCTTGGTAAGGGCAAAAGCCAGTAGTGACAGACCGAAGCCGGTGTCGAGTACCGTTATCAGCCACCAGCTTTGCCGATCTGCCAGTTTGGCCGCTTCCGTGCCGGGAACTTCCGGTGGTAATCCCAAAGACGGTGCGACGAAAAAGGTCAGGTAGCCTGCCAGTCCCCACAACAGCCCTGTGCGCCAATGGCCGGGGCGGCCGCGCAAACACATGACTGCGCCAATCAGCAAGGCAAAGCCCACGCCCAGACTGATATTGGCCACCGCAGTAAAGATCGTTCGTTCCCAGCCGTTTTCAGGCTGCCATTCATGGTGTTCGTGGCTGATTTCCGCATTGGCAACAACCGCTGCTGCGGCGTTTTCTTCGTACACTTCGGCCTGGAGCAGGGTCGGGATGACTTGAATTTGTTGAACAGCGGTTAACAATAAACCCGCCAGTAAGCCCGTCCAGAGAGCCGCAATAACCAGCTCTCTGAAGGTAGTCAGATTAAACATTAATGGCACGGAAAGCTGGCGGAATGTCGTCCATCATGTGCAGCGTTATGGACTTGCGCGGCTTCGGCGAAACCGGCAGCATACAGCAGGCTCAAGCCCAGTATACCGGCCAGCATTGCGGGCAGTATTTTGTCTTTTAAGACTTCAGAACGGGCTTGTGTTTGAGCGTTGTCGAGCAAAACAGGTGTTGATGGCATGTGTTTTCTCCAGAGTAAAAAGACAGCAAAGCAGGCAGCGTGCCATTCAAATCATGGCATTGCCGGCGGAAATAATCTGTACGGGGAGAAAAACAAGACGGATGCGGGAGAGCAATCCATCCGAGCGCCCTCCGCGCACAAATTCGATTATTACCTTAGGCCGGTCTCCGGGCTTGCAAGTGCAGGGCCGGCCGGCTGGTCGCCCCTGCGAGGTTAGCGCCTTCCCATGCATGACACAGTGGCGTTCACCAACCTTTTACTTGTTTACCGTTGCGGGGGCAGCGTGGGCTTTGTTTGCTGTGTTAAGCGAACTCACCAACTTCCCGTTTCAATTCTGCGGACGATAGTCCATGAATACCTAAAGTAAGTTATACGCGGCTAGTATATTCACTCGGTAAAAAACTAGCAAGTTTGAGAGGGTGCCAATCATGGACGCGGCCGCTTGAAGTAAGGAAAAGATGTCGCGACCTACCTGACTTCACTAATGTTGGCGAGAGTGAATTCAAATGCTGTGGCGTTTGGGCCTGCACCGCCGCCTGTTATTATAATGTCGGCACTGGAGACGCCAAATAGAATTAGTTCGATTGGGTGCATGGTAATGCTGGGGTTCATCACTGAGCCTTGCTCCACCTGAGACATTGCACCGATGAATAATTTCGGCTGGAACTGGAAGTTCGCTCCCGAGCCTGGAGGCACATTTGCCGTGGAAGCCAACAATTTGCCATCGCGATAAATCTGCGCGTCTATGGAACCTAATGCCAGATTGTTCCACACTTCTACTTCGGTTGGATTGGCGGCTGGTGTAGGGGCTACTTGCAACACACGGCCTGTAGGAGTCATGACTACCTCGTAAGCATTACCGTTTTGCGCCAAGATTGGTGGGAAATGCTTGCCTTCAGCATCTTTTGCACCCACTGCAAATTCTATTGGATAGACAAACGGATGGTTGTCGCCTTTACCTAGGTTTTTAACAACTGTCCAGGCAATGGGTTGAATGTTCGCGTCAGTGGTAGCATTCTTCTGAAATATCACATAATCGCTGTTATTAATGTCTGAAGAATGATTGATAAGGTTTAATTTAATATCGGACATGCTTCCCCTCTCTGTAGGTTAATTAAATGTTTGCACCAAATAAATATGACAACGCGGTAAGGCGCACAATAGCATGGCTGCGTAGGTTAGGCTAACGGATTTACTGTATATCCAATATATCAAAGCCAAAAAGTTTGGTTGCTAAACAGCAGGAAAACCAACGCAGCTAGCAAGTTTTAGTCATGGTTTATTATGGACGCGCCTCTTATCTTTACGTTAGGTAGATTTAGTCGATTGCGCTAGAATCCGCTCATGGACTTTAGAATTAGGCAGCTGGACAGGACATGTTGCCCCGTTCGAAATGTTTTGGGTTGGTTAACGTGTAGTTACTTGGCTCAGACATCGTAAAAACGTTAGGGGCGGGGCTGCAAGCCCCGTCCCGCTTGGATGGTTGCCAAACAGCAGGCACCCCAACACAGCTATAATCACACAATTTAATGAACTCGAAGACAAAAGAAAACATTCTAGCCCTAGAAATATTTGAACCTGGTTCTCAAACAGGGTATGGAATCAACGCAATGCTACTGAATTCTAGCGAGTTATTGGAAGTCCCCAAAAGTGAGATTGTGGCGACGCTTACTAGCATGGAACAGGATGGACTTATCTCGTGCGAGAATGAATACTATCGATCCACGAGACTGGGGAAAATTGCCAGACAAACACTATTATCCCAGCAAGGAATAGTAGCAAAGGCGATAACCAATCAAAGACAACATGCTTTAGAGGACTTGATCCTCGCGATAGCTGCTAGTGAACATGTTGAATTTAGTTTCGGGACGGGGACCGTTCAAAAATCAGCAATCGAAGTATATTTGCACGATTTCCCGGAGACGGAAATCAATATTGCGCTTGAGATTCTTGTAAATTCCGGTCGCATCGAAAATGATGAATTTTCTTTTTTACAAGATTCGATCTACATTACTGGCGACGGTCTACAGTATTATCAGATGGAAGTCAGAGAAAGATTGAACTTGAACCGAGGCGAAGGAATACTAAAAATATCTCTCCCCCCCCGAACTCGACAATCGATTTTCACTGTTAGGTTTAGATCTATCTTTTACAGAAAATCTCCAGAGTCGCTGGTGGGAAATGAACGTCTGCGCGAGTTGTGGCGCTTATTTAGCATCCATAATTCTTCTTGGAAGTGTCCTAGAGGGGTTACTGTTAGCTCGTCTTAAGCGAGATATAAAAATTGCTATGACTTCTACTAGGGCTCCACTCGATAACAAGACAGGCTCAACAAGGACGCTGACAGACTGGACTCTCCAAGATTACATTGCTGTTTCGGTTGATATTGGTTTCGTACCCAAAAGTGTTGAAAAGCATATCCATGAGCTTCGTGACACGCGAAATTTGGTGCATCCAAATAAACAAGTCACTTCCAACATAATTGCAGACGAGTCTCTCTATCGTATTTCAAGAGAAGTTGCCGAGACTGTTATTGATGCGTTAACGCGTTAATGCGCAATCAGTGCATAAGATGGGCTGAGGTACGAAGCCCATCCTATAACTGCCGCTTATCTATATTCAGTGACGGCTATGAGCAAATCCAGCCAACAATAAATACCGCAACCCTACTCGGCCTTTTTAACACGGATTTTGCTGCCAGCCACATCCTTACCGTTGAGGGTATTCACCGCCGCCTTGGCTTCACCTTGCTTGGGCATCTCGACAAAGCCAAAGCCCTTGGAACTGCCGGTCTCTTTGTCTATCACCAGGGTGCAGGACTGCACTGTGCCGTGAGCCTCGAACATGGCCCGAAGCTCTTCTTCTGTGGTGGTGCGGGCGAGATTGCGTATCAATAGTTTCATGGGATTACCGTATGGTTATAAATTGTTGAAATTATACAGCTAATCAACAAACCATTTACGATTACAATTTGCTCAACTTAACGCGGTAAGGCGCAATCTGTAGCGCCGCATGGTTCTACAGGCTATCAGATTGTTTCTGGCTTATAAAACCGGCTAGGGTGGTCATGGCGTGGCTAAGGTTGTAAAATAAAAAACGCTACAAAAAATAAAGGTAATTTTTTAACGCGATTTTTCTAATAATAAAAACTTACGGAATAATTTATGTGTTTTAGTGCTGATATGTCTCTTGGCCTGGGGCTGGCTGGACTGGCCGCATCTAGTGTTACTTTTCTGGATAAAAGCGAACCGTTTTGGGTTCGGGTTGCCAGGTTTTACGCCATTTTTCATTTTTCCTTGATGGAATTTATTCAGTATTTCGCCTATCCGGTCGTGGATCAGTGCGGTTACGGCACGAATCAACTTTTGAGTGAGCTGTCGGTTTACCATATCAGCTTGCAGGCGTTCGCGATTATGCCCGCGTTGGCGACTTACTCGTCCGACAAAACCGCGTTGAAAAAGGCGACCATTACCGGCGTAATGCTAAGCTCGTCATTTTTGGTTTTCAGCTTTTTACCCAAGGAATGGCAACTATCTGAAATTGCGCCGAATTTTATCGGCAATATGATCTCGTGCTTGTTTATGGGCAAATACCATATCGGTTACCACATCTCCAGCGCCTTTGGTTTATTGGTTACCTGGGGTTCATTGTTTGCATTGGCGGTCAGCGGTTTTGTCTGGAAGGATAACTGGCGCATCGCTAGCTATCATTTCGCCATGGCGATTATGACCTTATTTATGCCTCAGTGGGTATTCGGCGTGTCGACCGGTGAAGCGGCGGCGATGTATTGTTTTTATTCCATACCGATTACTATCAGTTTTATGCCGCAATTTAAAAAGTTCTTCACTGCACCGGATGCAATGGCACAGCGCGAATATGCCTGATAGGCTTTTTAGCCACGGATTGACACAGATGTACGCTGATAAAAGATTGAAGGTTAAAGAGCCGATATTTGCGCTGTCCTCCTTTCGCTTTATAAAGCAATCTGGTTAATCTGTGTCAATCTGTGGCTGAATAGTTAATATGTTTTTTGCCAAGGATTTTATCGAAACCGCTGAAGGGCTTATTTTTGCGGTGGTAGAGCAAGGCCTGGAAGATGGCAAGGCGCTGTGTTTTTTACGCTATGCGTTGGAAGCTTCCGGCTGGAAAAAGGTCGCGACTGAACCGGCCAATCAACTCCTGCAACAACGGCATCCCGATTATCTGCATTACTCCCCGGTTTTAGATGCGCATTTGCATGCGGTCGCCGCAGACCGAATCGTCAAACATCATCAGCCTAAACACCGATTGCAGGAAATTATGCAGGCATCCCGGCATGACGCGGTCGAACGGGATTTGTTCAGGCTGTGTGAATTATTCGGGCAGAACGGGCTGGAATTGGCGCAAACCGGAGTCACTGGATCACTATTGGTTGGCGTGCAAAATCCAGATTCGGATATTGATCTGGTCTGTTACGGTCGGGATGTTTTTCACCAATGCCGGGCAATCACCCGCAAGCTAATCGAACAGGGGCATTTGCAGGATTTGAATGACCAGGATTGGCAGCAATCTTATCAGCGCCGTTCCTGCGATTTGAGTTTTGAAGATTATGTCTGGCATGAACGGCGTAAATGCAACAAGGCCGTGATTAACGGGCGGAAATTTGATTTGAATTTTATCGATCATTGCGCAAGTCCTGAGGCTGTTGTGTATCAAAAATGCGGGGCGATTACCTTGCAGTGCAAGGTGGTCGGCGATGTTCACGCGTTCGATTATCCTGCTGAATTTAAAATAGATCATGACGAGATCAGTTCTATCGTCAGCTTTACTGCGACCTATACGGGTCAGGCCGTCAGCGGCGAAAGGGTGGAAGTGTCGGGCGTACTCGAACAATCGGAACACGGTGTCAAACGGATTGTGGTCGGTTCCAGCCGTGAGGCGCACGGGGAATATATTAAGGTTATTCAGTGATTAAGCTGGCTGATTTTTCGGCGGTCATTTTCGATATGGACGGCTTGGTTCTGGATACCGAGAGCACTTACATGCTCGCTTGGCAACAGGCTGCAAGCGCGATGGGCTATGATTTGTCCGAGGACTTTTGCCTGTCGCTGTCGGGGATGCATTACCAGGATATAGAGCTGAAACTGGTTGAATACTGCGGGGTTGAATTTAATCTGCAAACTTTTAAGCGATTAAGCGGCGATTGCTGGCGCGACCACGTTAATGTTCACGGCATAAACATCAAACACGGATTTGCCGGACTGCTGGACTTGCTGGACCGGCAAAATATTCCTTATTGTCTGGCGACTAACAGCTTGGCGGTGAATGCCCTGGAATGTCTTGAATTGGCCGGAATCAAGGATGTGTTTTCCATCGTCGTCAGCCGCGAGCACGTTCAGCACGGCAAGCCGGAGCCGGATATTTTTTTAAAAGCAGCCGAATTGCTGCAAGTGGACATCAGCCGCTGTCTGGTGCTTGAGGATTCTCATGCCGGGATAGTGGCGGCATCTAAGGCGGGTGCTGTTTCAGTGTTTGTACCGTCGATAGCCCAGGTCGATTCGTTGACGGTTGAGCTATGCGATTTGATGATGGATGATTTGGCTCAATTGACAGACGCCATCCGCGCTTAGCTCGCAGCCGAAAGGCCGATCATGTATACTTCCAGCAATTATTTGCAGCGCAAACACAGTCATAACTCTTGATAGTCCAACATTCTAAAGTTTCAGTTATTGCCCCCGCCAGATTGCATATGGGCTTTATTGATTTAAGCGGATCGCTAGGCCGACATTTCGGCAGCATCGGCGTTGCGCTTAATGAAATCAGCACCCGCCTGACGGTCACCGGAGCCGAGCAACTCACCATTAGCGGCCCCGCAGCACAGCGGGCTAAAAAGTGCGTGTCCCTGTTGTGCGAGGCGTTGCACGTATCCGACCAGCTCAATATCACCATTGAATCCGCGATTCCAGAACATGTAGGCTTGGGGTCAGGCACGCAAATGTCGCTCGCAATCGGCGCGGCGCTGAATGAATTTTACGGCTTGGAGCTGACTGTGCGTGAAATCGCCGCCGTGACTGACCGGGGCCTGCGTTCCGGTATCGGCATCGGCGTTTTTGAGCAGGGCGGGCTGGTGGTTGATGGCGGTCGCGGCGAAAAAACCATCACGCCGCCGGTATTGGCGCATATGGATGTGCCGGACGAGTGGCGGTTTATTCTGGTGTTCGATCAGCGCGGTCAGGGCCTGCACGGTCAGCAGGAAATACAGGCCTTTAATGAACTGCCGCCGTTCCCTCAGTCGGAAGCCGCGCGCTTATGCTATTTATTGCTGATGCAGGGGCTACCTGCGGTGGCTGAAAACGACATCAGTAAATTCGGTGAGGTGATCAGCCGGCTGCAACGCTCGGTTGGCGAGCATTTCTCCTCGGCTCAGGGCGGTGTTTTTACCAGTCCCGAAGTTGCGGCAGCCATGCAATGGTTGGAGCGGCAAGGCGCGGTGGCTATCGGCCAGACCTCATGGGGGCCGACCGGATTTTGCGCCATTGATGGGGCCAAGTTGGCCGAATCGATTACCGAGCAGGCCAGGCTGGAGTTTGCGCACTTTGATAAGCTGAGTTTTGTGGTTGCCAGTGCGCGAAATAGCGGTGGGGAAGTTTTTGTCGGCTAGAATATGACGCAGGACGGCAGTGTGGAAACGGTATTGATAGTCGCCAATTCAGCGCGCATGTTGGCGCAGGCGGCGAAAAACGCAGGCTTGAAACCTCTGGTCATTGATCTGTTTGCCGATCTGGACACCCAAGGCTACGCAGAGGATTTTCGTCAGGTAAAATCATTAGCCGAACAAGACTTGGCGCCTGTCGTAGATTATTTTATCGAGCGTTATGCCGTCTCCCATGCCATTTACGGCAGCGGTTTTGAGTGTTACCCGGAAAGCCTGAATTACTTGAACAATCGATTGATGATGCTGGGCAATTATCCTGATGTTTTTGCAAGGCAGCTGGATAAACAGGCGTTTTTTTCGACGCTGGATGAGTTAAACATTCCACACCCCGAGGTTGTTTTTAGTACGCCAGTTGATTGCGGCGGTGACTGGCTGCTTAAGCCTATGCAAGGGCAGGGCGGTGTTGGGATAAAACGTTACCACGCCGATGACAGTGCAAAGACATCAGTTTACTGGCAAAAATTTCAAGTCGGTAAGCCGCATTCGGTGCTGTTTTTGGCTGACGGTCAGCATGTGCAAGTTGTCGGGTTTAACAGCCAATGGCCTGTTCGTTTAAGTGAAACTCAGGAGTTTGTTTTTTCAGGGGTGATCAACAGCACTGATTTGTCGGATGCACACAAAGTTTTGATAACAGGCTGGCTAAAACAAATGGTTCCTGTGTTTGCGCTTAAAGGCTTAAATTCCCTGGATTTTATTTATGCGGATGATTGCAGCTATGTCCTGGAAATCAATCCTAGGCCTTCCGCCAGTATGCAGTTATATGATCAGGATTTGCTGGTCGGGCATATTCAAGCATGTGTAGGGGCGACTTTAATCGCCCAGTTGCCAAAGACAGGGCGGCTAAAGTCGCCCCTACAGACGGGCTATCAAATTGTTTATGCCGAGCGTGATTTAATTATCCCCGATCATTTCGAATGGCCGGATTGGTGTATGGATTTGCCCAAATCCGGCGATATGTGTCGCGCAGGAGAACCGATTTGCAGTATTATTGCGCACCAAAAAAACTCACGGTCGGTAGTGGAACAGCTGCGGACTAAACAACAACTTATCATTAGCAAACTAAAAGGTTTTGACCGTCATGGAATATACAGCCAGCGTTAATAAATTGACCCAGCCCTTGGTGCAGCATCTACTCGATAATGCAGACAAATTGCGTTTAGGTGTGGAAAGGTTAGCCAACGGCTGCACCATTATCGACGCAGGCATTAAAGTGCCGGGCGGGATCGAGGCGGGTCGCATTATTGCTGAAATTTGTCTCGGCGGCATGGGTACGGTAACCATCAGCCACAGCACTTATACCGATAACTGGCCGTTGTCTGTGAATGTCCATACCGGCAATCCGGTTCTGGGCTGTTTGGGCAGCCAATATGCAGGCTGGAGCTTGTCACATGAGAAATATTACGCATTAGGTTCAGGCCCAGCGCGGGCTATGGCAACCAAGCTTAAAGACGGCAAGCAGGAACCGGTTGAAGAGTTGTACAAGGAATTGGCTTATCAGGACAGCAATGATACTACCGTTTTGGTTATTGAAAATGATGCAGTGCCGCCGGTTGAAATCGTCGAGAAAGTCGCTGCCGCCTGCAAGGTCGATCCGTCAAAACTGACTATTATCGTTACCCCGACCAGCAGTTTGGCCGGCGGCGTGCAAGTGGTTGCCAGGGTGCTTGAAGTGGCTATGCACAAGGCTCATGCCCTACATTTCCCGCTGGAGAATATTATTGACGGTAGCGGCAGTGCGCCGATCTGCCCCCCGCACCCGAATTTTGTCAAAGCGATGGGGCGCACTAACGATGCGATTTTATTTGCCGGTCAGGTGCATATTTTTGTCAAAGGCACGGACGAAGCGGCTGAGAAACTGGCTAAGGAATTGCCCAGTTCAACCTCTAAAGATTACGGCAAACCGTTTGCGGACATCTTTAAGCAGTATGAATACGATTTCTTTAAGATTGACGCGATGTTGTTTAGCCCGGCCAGCGTTATTGTGACTGCGGTGGAATCAGGCAAAAGTTTTCGTGCGGGTAAGCTGGACAATGCCTTGTTGGATCAATCGTTTGGGGCGTAGAGCATCGCGTGGGTCGTATAGTAATTTTTACCGATGATCCCGGCTGGCATGGCAAACAATTAAGTTTGGCTTTTGCCGGTCGCGGTTATACCGCTGACTATGTTTCGTTGACTCAATGCCGGTTTGCAATCGAATCCGGTCAACAACCGATCTTTATTCCAGGCTTTGAATACGCGCTACCCGATGCGGTTTTTGTCCGTGGCGTGCCCGGCGGTTCGCTGGAAGAAGTCGTGTTGTACCTGGATTTTCTGCATGCGCTAAAGGCGATGGGGATTCCTGTCTACAATGACGGGCATGCGGTAGAGCGCAGTGTCGATAAGGCCATGACCAGCTTTTTGTTGCACCATGCAGGGCTGCCGACGCCGATGACCTGGGTGCTGCGCGACCGTGAGGAAGCGTTAAGGATTGCGGAGGCCGAATTAAAAAAGGGGAATTTGCTGATTAGCAAGCCCTTGTTCGGCTCGCAGGGCGAAGGTATACGCCGCATTGAAAAATCGACCGACTTGTTCTGGCTGACCGGCAGCCATGGCGTTTATTATCTGCAACGTTTTGTTCATTGCGAAGGCGAGGGGTTTTCAGATAACCGCGTGTTTGTGATTAACGGCAAGGCGGTTGCTGCAATGCGCAGGCGCGGAAAATTCTGGCTTAATAACGTTGCCAGGGGCGCGACCTGTGAGCTGATTGATTTGGAGCCTGAAATGGTCGATTTGGCCGTTAAGGCCACGACCGCATTGGCGATGGATTATGCCGGTGTCGATATTATCAAGGACAGGGAAGGGCGTTGCACAATCATTGAAGTTAACAGCATACCGGCATGGAAAGGGCTGGAAAGCGTTTGCGATGTGAATATTGCCGAGCTGATGGTCGACGATTTAATAAGCCGCAAGATGAACAAAAAAACTGTAGCCGCAGCATGATTTCGCCAGAGCAACTCAGCGAACTTTATCGGCAAGCCTGCGAGGTGGACGTGCAGGCATTTAAGCCCGGCAATGTCAGTGTTTATGCGGATGGTCATGATATGACTGTGGCCGATTTTAGGCTCAGCGCCAAGGTCAGCGCCGAGCCACTTTGTAATCCCGATTATTCCCTCGGTGAAAAAATCTATTATGCCGTCAAGGCGACGCGCGAGGCGGTAGGTTGCAATACTAATCTGGGTATTATTTTGCTTTGTGCGCCGTTGATTGAGGCAATCAGTCAGCATTCTGGATTAACGTTAAGGCAGGCGGTAAGCAAGGTTCTTGGCGAATCAACGATAGAAGATGCCGACTGGGTTTTTAAGGCTATAACATTGGCGTCTCCTGGGGGGCTGGGTAGCTCTGATCAGCAGGATGTTAATGAAAAAGCGTCGGTTACATTGCTTGATGCAATGAAAATAGCCAGTGAGAAAGATCGTATCGCACTCCAATACACAACTGATTATCAAGATATTTTTAATTTCGCAGTTTTAAGGTATACTATTGGTTTTAATCGGTGGGGCGACAGGAATTGGGCGGCGGTGGCAGTGTATGCTGACATGCTGAGTCACTTTCCCGACAGTCATATCGAAAGAAAATACGGAAATCAGTACTCTGAGATGGTCACTATAAAAATGGCTCAGCTCAGTGAGGAGCTGTACAAAACTGATAATCCTGAGCACATAAAGCCGTTGCTTTTTTGTCTGGATCAGGAGCTTAAGTTTTATGGTATTAATCCGGGTACTACAGCTGACATGATCGTGGCTACAGTATTAACGGCATTTTTAGAGGAACTTAATTAGTAACAATACTGTTACTAATAGGGCTTCAAAAGGAATTTGTTAAAAACAAATAAGGGGACATTAATAATGTCGATAGTAGATTCAATTTTTTCATTTTTTTCTTCACAGGAGATAGTAAGCATGGCTAAGATTAATAAATTATGCGTTGGCGAATCTTTAGTTGGTGAAGGCAACGAAGTTGCTCACATCGATTTGATGGTTGGACCACGTGGTTCAGCTGCTGAAACAGCATTCGCAAACTGCTTAACAAACAACAAAGACGGCTTTTCCAGCTTGTTGGCTGTTGTTGCACCTAACTTGATGGTTAAACCTTCAACTGTTATGTTCAACAAAGTAACAATCAAAGGCGCAAAACAAGCTGTTCAAATGTTTGGCCCAGCTCAACGCGGTGTTGCTATGGCTGTTGCTGATTGTGTAGAAGACGGCACAATCCCTGCTGCTGAAGCTGATGATTTATTCGTATCAGTTGGTGTATTCATTCACTGGGCTGCAGAAGACGATGCTAAAATCCAACAATACAACTACGAAGCTACTAAAGAAGCTCTGAAACGTGCTGTTGCTGGTACTCCTACTGCTGCTGAAGTTGTTGCAGCTAAAGGTACTGCTGTACATCCATTCGCTGCTAACTAAGATTTACTTAAGTTAAAGAATGCTAAAAATACCCCGGCTTAAGGGGTATTTTTTTGCCTAAAATTTAGGAATATCTTCGGCTTTAATGGTGCCGGAGTGTAAAGCACTGGCAACCAGTGCCAGATGAATTCCCACTTCACGCAAAGCGATTAAATCCTGCTTATTTCTGATGCCGCCTGCGGCAATAAAGTTTTTGTCGGGGTATCGCCTGCAAAAACCAGTTAATTTCTCCAGGTCGGGGCCATGGCTGCTGCCTACACGATTTAACGTCATGATGATGATGTTTTCCGGCCAAAAAGTCGGGTCGGAAAAAAGACTAGGCGCGCCCAAAGCATCTGAACTTGAATAATCCAGCGACAGAATAAAGTTGTTTTTATAGGCTTTTATTTCCGAGATGGTTTCATTCCTATAGGATTCGCTGCCTAAGACGGGGAGAGTGTTGCCGGGATGCGCTATGCTCTGATCGTATTTTTGATAACCCCGGTCTATCCAGAAGGTAACGTGCGGGAAGCGATTTAACACGTCCGCTATCAAGCGGCTATGGTCGCCCTGATCAGTAATTGCGTTCAAGTCTGCAATATAGAAAGTGTCAAATTCATAAACCCCCAGGAATGCCTCAATAACCTGAAAAATATCAGGCGACTTGCACAGTTCGGTGTTAATGGGTTGATAGTGTTCGCGATTGCCTTGTCGGGCGTGGACTACAACGCCGTCCTTTAAGTCGATTACCGGGATTATTTTCATAAAAACAGGATTTGGGACCAAAGCCAGCTTTGGACTCCATAAATTATAGGTGCTGGAGTTCAAAGCTGGCTTTGAACTGGTGATACAATATTGCGTTTTATTTTATAGCTGTTTATTGAGTATTGTGAAAATTCTGGTATTTGAGTATATCACTGGCGGCGGCTTTAATAAGCAGGAGTTGCCGGATTCCCTGGTTGATGAGGGGCGGTTGATGTTGAATGCGCTGCTCGATAACCTGATCAGGATAAACCGTCTCGAAGTCACGGTCATGATGGACTGGAGACTTAATGAGTCAATCAGCATGGCAGGCATAAACACTATTGTCATCAGGCCGGAGCATGACATTAGTGAAGAATTTGCGCGATTGGTTAAGCAATCTGACCTGGTATGGCCGATAGCGCCGGAATTTGACGGTATCCTGCAAACCCTGTGTCAAACGGTTGAATCATTAGGCAAGATGTTACTTACAGCACCTGCAACAGCCGTTGCCATTGCCGGTAATAAACTCAAGACTTATGAGCAGCTCAACTGTCATCAAATAACCGCCGTTTCTACCCGGATGCTTGAGAAAAATGATTATGCCCCCGGTGAGTGGATCGTTAAGCCGGTTGATGGCGTAGGCTGTGCAGACAGTTATGTAATCACTAATCGGCAGGAGTTCGAACGGATGGCGGCACGAAAAGGCGAATACATCATCCAACCGCATCTTCAGGGCGCAAAAACCAGTCTTTCTTGTTTATTCAAGCAAGGTCGCGGTTGGCTGGTCTGTGCCAATTTGCAGCATTTTGACTTCATCAACCAGCAATACCAGTTGGCGGACATCGTGGTGAACCACCACCAAGACTTAGGCGTCTACCAGTCTGTGATAACTAAAATAGCCCAAGCATTGCCTGAGTTGTGGGGTTATGTCGGTATCGATTTGATAGAAACTGCTACACAAACATGGGTGCTTGAAATAAACCCCCGCCTGACCACCTCATTTGTGGGCATATACGAAGCTTTAGGCATCAATATTGCCGAAGTGGTTTTGCAGTTACTGCATGGTGAGCCGACACTCATCCCGGTTTGTAACAGACCTGTTGCCGTTCAAGCAAAAAAGGAAGCTTATGCAAGCTAATAATATAGTTGGCTGGGATATAGGCGGCGCTCATGTCAAAGCGGCGGTAATCAAAGACGGTGAGATTATCTCCGTTTATCAGCAACCGTGCCCGTTATGGAAAGGACTGGCTGAACTGCAACAGGCTGTGAACACGATTATGTTGGAATTGGGCGGTTCGAATCGTCATGCTATCACCATGACCGGCGAGTTGGTTGATTTGTTCGACAATCGGGACGATGGCGTCAAACAAATCATCCAAACCATGACCGAGCTGTTGCCGGGATCTGAATTGCTGATTTTCGCAAGCCAGCAAGGTTTTCTGCAATGCTCGCAAATTGAAGCGAGGCATTTTTCCTCCATCGCCTCCGCCAACTGGCTGGCCAGTGCCTTGTTTGCCGCGCAAAAAGTCGGCAGCGGGCTATTTGTCGATTGCGGCAGTACCACCACTGATATACTGCTGCTCAATGACGGGCAAGTGCTGGCGGAAGGCTACACCGATTACCAGCGTTTACTGTCTCAAGAGTTGATTTACACCGGTATCGTCAGAACCGCTGTGATGGCCGTTACCCAAACAGCGCAGGATCAGGGCAAAAAAATCGGCCTGATGGCCGAGTATTTCGCCACCATGGCCGATGTCTATCGCGTCACCGGCGAACTTAATGACGCCCATGATCAAACCGATACGGCGGATGGTGCGGAAAAAACAGTCCTGGCCAGCGCCAGACGGTTATCTCGGATGATCGGTTGTGATTTTTATCCCGACGAACTGCCGCGCTGGCAACAATTCGCCGAAAACATCCGCGCTCAGCAAATACAGCAAATACAGCGCGGCTGCGAAACCCGGTTGTCCCAACATGAGCTTGCACAAAACAGCCCGTTGATCGGTGCCGGAGTAGGGCGCTTCTTGGTTAAACGGGTTGCATTGAACTTGGATCGTCCTTATCTGGATTTTTCTGACTTATTGCCGGTAGTCGCAATTGGATCCGATATGACGGCTGCTGACTGCGCTCCAGCGGCGGCGATAGCGTATTTGGCAGAGGAGTTGGGCGATGTTTTTAATAAATAGCGATTCGATACCTTAATAGTTGTGTTAAAATATTTCTTTTTGTCAACATTAATAAATGTTTACAGGCTCTATGGAAAAAGTTGATGTATTTGAACTGATCGAACGGATGTCCGCGTTGATCCGCTCTGAAGAACGTAAAAAATGCACAGAATTAGGCTTGCAGCCGGTTCATTTGCAGGTCATGGACTATTTATCGCGCTGTAACCGCTACAGCGACACTCCGGCTGCGCTGACCAATTACCTGGGCATGACCCGCGGCACCGTTTCCCAGACCTTGCTGCTGCTGGAAAAAAAAGGTTACATAAAAAAAACTGCCGATGTAAATGATCGGCGTATGGTGCATCTTAGCCTTTTGGTTGAAGGCGATGCCATCTTGAATAAAGCCCGTCCGGCAGATTTATACAGTCAGGCTTCGGCAATATTTAATGAAAATGAAAGCCAGGAAAATGTTTTTGTTAATGCACTGACTGCGCTGCAAAAAGCCAATAAATCACAATCATTCGGGCTTTGTAAAACCTGCAAATACTTTACTACCACTTCGGGTGGCTTTGTTTGCGGCTTAACCAAAGAACAGCTTAGCCAAATCGATAGTGAGAAGATATGTCAGGAGCATACCGTTAGTTGATGACGGCCGCACTTGCAAAAAAAGGAAGACCGGCAATACTTAAGCAACCTGTGAATTAGGTAGATGATTAACTGAGCTTTTTTCCAGGAAACTGCTAGGCTTACTAGGTTGCCCTAATTAATCAGAGAAGAACTTGGAAGAAGATCTAACTACCGATTTAGTCGTGCTGCAAAGTCATTTAGAATCCATGTTTGAGCGCGTTCAGCAAAACAGCGTTATCTTGCAGAAGTTTCGGGCGTTCGAAATAAGATTGCTAAAGCTCAATTCCTTATCGGACATTATTGACCACCTGCTTGAAGAGGCTAAAAATTACTTTGATCTTGACGTGATCAGCTTATGCTTGATCGACGAAACGGGTGAAATTGCAAAAACTCTCAACGACAACGGTTACCCGTCCAGCTCAAAAAAAGGTCTAATGCTGCTGGACAGCAGGAAGCCTTCAAAATTAACCGCCATTCAACCCTACATTGGCGTTTATGAAAACGCTCAATGCGCCGATTTTTTTCCGCATATTGAAAAACAACCCATCAGCGTTGCCATTACGCCCTTAACTCGCCGGGGCAAATATCTGGGAGCTTTAAATCTAGGCAGCTATCAGCTTGACCGGTTCGCTGATAATATGGCGACAGATTTTATAGAACACCTCAGCTCAGTAGTCAGTGTTTGTCTGGAAAATAATCTTCATGTCGAAGAGATTAGGCGGGTCAGCTATCTCGACGCATTAACGGGGGTAAATAACAGACGCTTTTTGGAACAGCGCATAGGCGAAGAATTAAAGCGCAGTCAACGCAATGCAGAGCCGTTATCCTGCCAATTTTTTGATATAGACTTTTTTAAGGCTATCAATGATAAACATGGTCATCAGGGCGGCGATCAGGTTTTGTCTTTGGTGGCCGCCGCGATAAGAGATCAGTTGAGGGACAATGACATATTTGTCCGTTACGGCGGAGAAGAATTTGTCGCATTATTGTCTAATACCGACGAAGCCAAGGGGTTGGAAACTGCCGAGCGAGTTCGCAAAACTATCCATGCGCTGGTCATTGCCTTTGATGATGCTTTCATCCCGGTTACCGTCTCTATCGGTATATCAACCTACCAGCCGGATAGCACATCGATTTCCATAGATGAAGAAACTGCCAGTCGCCTGATTAAATCGGCCGATTCAGCCTTGTACAGAGCCAAACATAATGGCCGGAATCGTGTGGAAAATGGTGGGATTGTTTTGGACAGACAGGTTTTATAAACCTAAAAAATCGTAGTTATAAGTCGAAATGTTGGGGGATGCGTAAGCTCCCCCAGCATAGTTCACCTTACCCCTTCAACGCCTTCAACACCGCCTGCATGGTCGCATTGGCATCGCCAAACAACATGCGGGTGTTTTCCAGTACGAATAACGGATTGCCCACGCCCGCATAGCCGGATGCCATACTGCGTTTAAGTACGACGGTGGTTTCGCCTTTCCAGCATTCCAGTACAGGCATACCGGCAATCGGGCTGTTGGGGTCATCCAATGCCGATGGATTGACGATGTCGTTAGCGCCGATCACGATGGACACGTCAACATGGGCCCAATCTTCATTGATTTCGTCCATTTCATAAACAATGTCGTAAGGCACTTTGGCTTCGGCTAACAGCACGTTCATGTGGCCGGGCATTCTTCCGGCAACCGGATGGATGCCGAAACCGACTTTTTTGCCTTTATCGCGCAACAATTTGGTGATTTCATTAACGGTGTGTTGAGCCTGCGCAACCGCCATGCCGTAGCCTGGAATGATCATGATGTTTTTAGCATCCAGCAATAATTGAGCGGTTTCTTCAGCACTGATTGGTGTTACTTCGCCTTCAATAATAGCTTCTGGGCCACCTGAACCGGTACCGAAACCTCCTGCAATCACGCTGATAAAGTTGCGATTCATCGCGCGGCACATGATGTAACTCAAGATCGCGCCGCTGCTGCCGACTAATGCGCCGGTCACAATCAATAAATCGTTGCTTAACATAAAACCGGTTGCTGCTGCCGCCCATCCTGAATAGCTGTTCAGCATGGATACCACCACCGGCATATCAGCGCCGCCGATAGCCATGACCATGTGTATGCCGAACACCAGGGCAATCCCGGTCATAATCCATAAGGGCAAAGAGCCTCCGCCGGTTTCCGTTTGTTGTAAAAACATCCAGCCCAGAACAATGGAGGCAATCAGCAGACCTAAATTAAACCAATGGCGACCCGGCAGTAACAGCGGTTTGCCACTGATACGTTCGCTGAGTTTGCCAAAAGCAATCACCGAACCTGAAAAGGTAACAGCCCCAATCAATATGCCGATATAAATTTCTATTTCGTGAATGTTCTTTTCTACACCGCTCAGGTTTGTAGAACTGTCCATAAAATTGGCATAACCCACTAACACCGCAGCCATGCCCACGAGGCTGTGCATGATGGCGACCAGTTCGGGCATTTGGGTCATTTCAACTTTTAATGCGGCTCTGGCGCCGATAGCTCCACCGATTAACAAGGCAACGATTAAAATGGCGTATGAGGTAACCGACGCGCTTAATGTGGTAGCGATAATGGCAATCGCCATACCTAGCATGCCGTAATAATTGCCTCTGCGGGCTGTTTCCTGATTACTTAAACCACTCAGGCTGAAAATAAACAGAATGGTGGCGACGATGTAAGACATCGTGACTAAACTATGGGACATCATATTCTCCGGTTATTTTCTGAACATTTCTAACATACGGCGAGTGACTAAAAAACCACCGGCAATATTGATAGATGCAATGAGTATCGCCAATCCGGCAAGGATGCTGATGGTCGAGTCGAGCGCAGAAACCTGCACCAGTGCGCCGATTACGATAATGCCGCTAATAGCATTGGTAACACTCATTAAAGGGGTATGTAGAGATGCAGTCACATTCCATATCACCTGATAACCGATGAAACACGCCAGCACAAACACCGTAAAGTGCGTCATGAACGACGCAGGGGCAACCGAGCCGATGCCGAACAACGCCAATCCGCCAATAATTAAAGGTATAAATTGCTTAACCGATTCTGGAACGATTGATTTTTTTTGTTGTTCCTGTACCGATGCATAAGCGGGCGCTTCGGTCTGCGGGGCAGGGGCGGCGGAGAGTTTTGGCGGTGGTGGCGGCCAGGTGATTTTGCCTTCCTTAATCACCGTAGTGCCGCGTATCACCTCATCGTCCATATTGACGTTGATCGTGCCGTTTTTCTCAGGGCATAGTTCCGTTAACAAATGTCTGAGATTGGTTGCATAAAGCTGACTCGATTGGTTAGCCAAACGACTGGGTAAATTGCTGTAACCGATAATAGTTACGTCGTGTTTTACCACAACCTGATCTTTCTCGGTCAACGCGCAATTGCCGCCTTGTTCGGCTGCCAAATCAACAATAATACTGCCCGGCTTCATGGATTTAACCATGCCTTCGGTGATCAGTTTGGGTGCCGGTTTACCGGGAATCAGCGCGGTGGTGATAATAATGTCCACTTCCATCGCCTGTCTTGCAAACAAGGCCATTTCAGCTTCTATAAATTCCTTGGACATGGTTTTGGCGTAACCGCCGGTGCCTGAGCCTTCTTCTTCAAAGTCCAGCATCAAAAACTCGGCATCCATGCTTTCAATTTGTTCTTTCACCTCGGGCCGGGTATCGAAAGCCCTGACGATAGCGCCCATGCTCTTTGCGGTGCCAATGGCGGCAAGACCTGCAACACCGGCACCGATTACCAACACCTTGGCGGGTGGAATCTTACCGGCGGCGGTAATCTGTCCGGTAAAAAACCGGCCGAAATGCTGTGCAGCTTCAATGATGGCGCGATAACCGGCAATATTGGCCATAGAACTCAATGCATCGAGTTTTTGCGCTCTGGACATGCGCGGTACGCTGTCCATAGCCAGTACAGTGGCATTCTTGGCGGCCAGTTTCTGCATTAACTCTTCATTTTGCGCAGGCCAGATAAAACTGATTAAACGACCGCCTTCGGATAGCAGGTCGATTTCATCCAGTGCCAGCTCCGGGTGCCGCTCGGGAGCGCGAACTTTCATGACGATGTCCGCTGTGTCCCACAGCGTCTTGGCATTGTCGATGATTTCAACACCCACTTCTTTGTAGGCTTCGTCGGAAATATTTGCGCCAAGCCCCGCGCCGCTTTCGAGTAGGATGGAAAAACCCAGTTTTATAATTTGTTCTGCGGCTTCAGGTGTAGTTGCCACACGTTTTTCACCTGGGTGAATCTCTTTAGGTATACCAATCTTCATACAATCTCCAATGGGAGTAGTTTAGAGCAGAGTGAACAGGTTTTAACCTTTAGTTAAAATCTCAGCGTGGAGGATATGAGATTAAGCCATGTTTTTCAATAGAAAACATAAAACGGGTGGGTGAATGTCGATTTTTCAAAGGGGTAGAGGCTTTTTACCTGTATGAAAGCCGCCACGTTCAATTTGGAGCTCTGATAGCTCTTGATTTATAAATAATCGGTTTAAGCTTACAAAAGAATCGGCTTTGGTTCTGAGGTATCTATATGTTTTATTGATATAAAACAATGCGATAATTTTCATTTTTGATTCATTTTAAATAAAAGTAGCGTTAGGATAATTTTCCACCCATAAAAATGGGCCAGAAGGAAAGTCTTATGTTCATCATTAACGCATTGGGTGCGTAGCAAGCCCTTATCAGGACAACTGGTAACTTTTCCGCATATTCTAAGACCGCAAACATCTCACGGTTCAGAAACGATCAGCCAAATCTAAGCATAGCCGCCAGCAGGCTATGCGTGAAAAGAGACGTGGCAACATCCTTAGAGAAATACGCGTGTAGACTATTACCGAACTCGGATGTAAATCAAGGAAGGGTTTCGCGACAGCAAGAGTCATTATTATGGATTGGATTTAGCTCGAGAAAGCAAGATTCAAGCTGAAAGCAGATTAGAGTCAATAGCAGTTCAAAACGTTCGCCGTATTCGGTTATCTTTCTCGGAAAAATGGCATGCTTTGGAGTGACGGACGATTTTTAAAGCTGGTGTAGGCGTTGTTAGTCGATTATTTCGACACATTGGAGCAATGGGGTGTGGGGACACCTCAAATCTAGTCCATTTATTCCGAATGTAATGGTAGAGTCCTTGTTCTCACGCTATGAAATATAGTTAAAAAGTTAATTCTTTTAGTGAATCTATATAGAAATCTATATGATGTGAAAGTCCTGAGCCATGCATTGGAAAAATAATATTTATTTTGTTTTCTTTTATTTTATCTAGTGCATGATTAAGATGGGTGCGTGATGGCAAGTAATTTTCTTTATATATTGAGTCAATAATTTCTGTTATACAATTTTCATCATTTATTCCCGTAAATTCACCTTTTTGTATGAATAGGTCGGAAGAAAATAGTATTTTTTGTTCAATCCAGTAAACGACTAAGCTATCCCACTGGTGAACATGCTTTGTGTGTATGAACTTTAATGAGCATCCTTCGAATACAGATATGACTTCATTATCATTTACAGGCTTTGCCCGCACATTAAAAATATCATTTAAACCAAATGTGCAAATAGGGTGTGCATATACCTTTAGTTTCTGCTTTGAGACTTTCAATATTTCAGGTATAGCTCCCATTTCGTCTGCTTCGAAGTGAGGCACTATTACATTTTCTATATTCTCTGGAGATAATCCACAAGACGTTATGTTTGTTGATAATGCACTGAAGTCATTCCTGAAACCGGTTTCTATTATGGTTATTTTTTTATCTTTTGACACTACTATGAACTGGTTAAATGATAACCCTATTTTATCTATGAAAATAGAGTTAACATAAAGATTTTCCAGGATCTTAAATATTTTTGATGGCATAATGATCGGTTATGTGTTGATATTAGTTGGCAGTAATTTAATATTGGTTACGTTTTATTTTATACCGCTTAATGTTATCTTAACAGCATGTTTTTCTTATGCTCAATGAATTTTTTTAAAAACTGTTCTCCTTTTTCTCCAAAAATTTCTAAGTATTTTTTTACAAAAATCGTGTTTTGCATTAAAAATGCAATATCCGTTATCGCCATACTTCTTATAGCCAATAAAGCAACTGGACTATCAAGAGGAAAAAAATTATCATTCCATAGTCCCTTTTCTTTACATCCCGGATAAAACTGACCAATCATTAGACGTTCTTCTACAAATATCGGCTTTAATTCATTTTGAATGGATTCAACTTTAAAATATTCTGTGTTGGTAATATAGGGATAGACATTTATTATTACCTTGTAACTTTCCGCATGAGCGGTTTTTAGTTCTTTAAATAATTGAATTTGACTTACTATCTTTTTTATCTCACTTTCTTTATCTAAGTGAAATGACCTTTCTATTGTAAAAAAAATACTGTCCTTATTGATTGCTTCTTTTGTGAGCGGACAAACATCTCCAGAGCGTCCTAATGATGGATGGGGACTGCATAAAAATTCAGTTATCCATTTTTTTATGCCGATTAATTCTTCCGCATCGCTATTCTTCCATGACAGTAAAGGGATTGGAGAGTGGGCTATTGGACTTGACTTGGATGTATTTAACTTTGAAGCATCAATGTTTTTTTCTACTGCTGACGAAATCATTGCTTTTTCCTTATTAAAGGGAGGACAGCGCACTTCTCATATATGAGTCATTGGTGGCAATGAAACAGTGAGTCGACTTAAGTTATGTGTAGAGGCTGGACTCAGCGGTACAATGCAGGTACTCACGCCAAGGTTCTTAGTTTGTCCATGCCGCGATATAGCGCACCGTTGGTCAGTTAAGTATTCCAGATAAAATAACAAATCGAAGTTTTTCTGAAATTAATGTAATAACGTTCAATATCCGAAATTCACGCTGATATTTATGGACGTTAAAAAATTATTAACTCAAATAAATCGCTTAACGACTTGTTCACTCCAGCACTAAGTTCGTGTCAACTACCGATTAAAAATACCGTACTTCGAATTAAATAAATATACGTGTGGATACCTATTAGGCACTAGGTAGAGAAGTAGGCTTTGGTATTCCCACTGGCGTTGTTAGGGACAGAGGAATGGTGGAACGGTAAACGCATTTGCTTGTGTCTTTTTTTGGGGGGGGGGCTCAACTGGCGGCAATGCACTACTTTTCTGTGGAAGGCCTCATTAGGCGTCAATTAGAACCTATGGTAAAGCTAATACTGAAAGTAACTCACATTGGGCACTGTCTTACGATTTAAGGTATTTAGTTCAACCTGATAGGTAATCGCACTTATTGATTGAGGAAGTTGAACCTTCTAATCTACATATACGTGAACAACACCCACCAATCATTTCAAGCAGCTGCAACTGACTATGTCGATTTGGAACGCGCTGATTAAATCCCTTTCTAAAAACACCAACTTGTCTGGCAATTGTGGCTGATAAGCAATTTGTTCAGGGCTTCCCCTGTCTCAACAGCAATACGAAAAAAACTCTTATTTTGGGGGGGGGATATGCAAATGTGCTTGTCTGATTTATCTGTCGAATTATCAGAGCCGCTCCAAAAACCGGCAGCTGAACAGTTTCTAGAATGGACAGAGCTAAAACCGGAAATGATTGAGGTGATGGCGCGGCGGCTGAATTACTGGAAGCTACAGTTGGCGGATGCGCCAGTACTGGAATTGCCCACCGACAGACCGCGCTCAACGGGACAGTCATTCCGCAGTGAAACTCAGAAATTCAGCGTGTCGCCCTGCTTGGTAGAGGAATTGAAAGCCCTGAGCCGGCTCGAAGGCGCGACCTTGTTCATGACCATGATGTCGGCTTTTCAAATTCTGTTGCACCGCTACAGCGGACAGGACGACATTGTGATCGGTACGCGGAGCAACGGGCAGAGCTATTTAAAGAGCGAAGGCTTGAACGGTCTTTTCGGTAACCTTCTGGCGTTGCGTACGGATCTATCAGGCAATCCCCGTTTCCGTGACCTGCTGGCACAGGTGCGGGAAGTCGTGCTTGGGGCTTACGCCAACCAGAATATACCGTTTGAAAAACTGGCCGATGCGCTCAATCTGCAACGCGACCGTAGCCGCAATCCGCTGTTTCAGGTCATGTTCATCATTCAACACCTCCCCGATGATAACGCTCCCTTAAATAAGATTACCCCTGATTTTCTACAGGCCTATACCGGAACTGCCCAATTCGACCTTATCCTCGAACTGTCGGAAACCCCGCATGGTTTGGCAGGCGAGGTGAAATACGCTACTGACCTGTTCGAGGCCGCGACCATAAGCCGCCTAATCGGCCATTTTCTGACTCTTCTCGGCGACATTGTCGCTCGCCCGGAGGCGCATCTGTCCGAATTTTCCTTGCTGACTGAGCCTGAGCGGCGACAATTGCTTGTGGAGTGGAATAATACCGCCGTAGAGTTTTCCGATGCCAAGTTTATTCATCAATTGTTCGAAGAACAGGTTAGACGCACACCTCAAGCCGTGGCTGTGGTTTACAAAAATCAACAGCTAACCTATGGCGAACTCAATGCGCGTGCTAACAAACTTGGACATTACCTGCGCTATATCGGTGTTGGACCGGAAGTGCTGGTCGGGATCTGTCTTGAGCGATCCATTGATCAAGTGATTGGTTGGCTCGCTATCCTTAAAGCCGGTGGCGCCTATGTGCCCCTTGATCCTTGTTATCCCAAGGAACTGCTGGCGTTTATGCTTGAAGACAGCGCCCCAGTAGCGTTGCTGACTAATGGTCGGCATGAGGCACTGTTCTCAGATATGTCGAAATGCCCGTATTTGATTGATTTGTCGACCCAGTGTCCAGTGTGGGCAATTTTTCCTGATACTAATCCTGATCACAAAAGAGTAGGACTCAAGTCTGAAAATTTAGCTTATGTTATCTACACATCCGGCTCCACCGGAAAGCCGAAAGGTGTAGAAATAGTGCATCGAGGATTACAAAACCTGCTTCCCTGGTATATCAAAGAGGGCACATATCTTACTTGCGACGATGCGGTTTTGGTTGTGACATCTATGGCCTTCGATGTCACTCAAAAAGTTATTTACGGCCCTTTGCTCGCAGGCGCCCGTTTGGTTTTAGCGAGGGAGCCATTTGATCCGCAGGCAATCGTAAAGCTGGTACTAAAAGAGCGCATTAGCATGATGACTATAACTCCGAGCGGGTTTTATACGCTGATTGATGCCAGCACAAACGGAGAACTCAGTGGGTTGCGGAAAGTTTTTCTGGGAGGTGAGCCCATGCAGCCAGCCAAGCTGCTGGAAATGCCGGAGCCACGGCCCGAGTTTTTCAACAATTACGGGCCGACTGAATGCACGATGATGGCCACGTGTTACCGTATGTCTTCCGATCTTGAGCAATATCTCAATCGACCCGTACCGATTGGAAGCCCCATTAGGAACGTCCATATTTCCATCTTGGATACCTATCGGCAACCGGTGCCCATTGGAGTCGCGGGAGAAATTTATATCGGCGGAGCAGCGGTTGGGCGTGGCTACCTAAATCGTCCCGAGTTGACAGCGGAGCGTTTTGTACGCGACCCATTTGTCCCGGAAGCTGGCGCACGAATGTATAAGACAGGCGACCTGGCTCGATGGTTGGCTGACGGTACCATTGAATTCTTATTCCGCAACGACTTACAGGTAAAGATCCGGGGCTTCCGCATCGAGTTGAGCGATATTGAAGCGACATTGCTTCAGCACCCGCAGCTACGTGATGTAGCGGTGGATGTGTATGAGTCTGTGCCAGGTGACAAACGGCTTGTCGCTTATCTGGTTTCCCGTGGCAATCACACTATCACCTCAACTGAAGTGCGGGACTTTCTGAAGCTAAAATTGCCGGAATTCATGATACCTTCAGCCTATGTGTTCCTCAAAGCCTTGCCGCTCACTCCTAATGGCAAGCTGAACCGTAAAGCCCTGCCACAGCCTTTGGCAGAAGTAGTAGCCAAAGGATGCTCTGCTACACGCAATGAGATCGAATGTAAACTGATTGATGTCTGGAAAAATTTACTGGGTGTGAAGAATATTGGCATTCACGACAATTTCTTCGAGCTGGGCGGACATTCCTTGCTGGCGGTCAAAATGGCTACTGAAATTAGCAAGCAGTTCAATTTTGACATGCCCTTGGGCGCAATTTACCGATCTCCGACCATTAAAGAAACAGCAAAAATAATAAGATCCTATGATAAGCACCCTTGGTATTCTCTTGTTCCAATTCAGACGCAAGGTTTACGGCCCCCCTTGTTTGCGGTTCACACCATTTCGCTACTTGACCTGCCCCGGTATCTAGGAAATGATCAACCGCTCTATTTTCTCCGATATGGCATGGCGGCAGAAAGCGGTAATCGTTCTGTCCATTTGCCGCCAATGGAAGAACTGGCCAGTCATTATATTAATGAGCTGCAACGGGTGCAGCCGCAAGGACCCTACTACTTGATAGGGTTTTCCTTTGGCGGCATGATTGCTTATGAAATGGCCTGTCAATTACTTGAAAATGGACACCGAGTGAACTTTGTGGGAATGTTGGATACACACCTGACAGATGAAAAGCAGTTGCTACCCTATCATCGGATAATCCATAATTTTTTTAGGCAAAGCCCAAGCCGGCTCGTGAGAGGGATAAAAAATAAAATCACTGACTTGGTAAAACCCTATAAATATGGCTCAGGCTTCTGGCCTCACATTTATACATTAGCTCCTGACAAGGCATGTCGCAATAATTATCAACCGAAAAGTTATAAGGGGCGTGTGACACTATTTCAAGGATGGGATTGGGAAACTACGCTTTTTAGTAAGGCCCCAGCAGAACTAGCATGGACACAACTTTTGGGTGATAGGATCGACGTTCAACAGGTTTCCGGTGCGCATTCTGATATATGCAAAGAGCCTCACGTCAAAATCCTGGCTGCAAAAATAATAGCTTGTATGGATAAGGCAATTAACGAAAGAGGTGATGAACCCTGTTCACGATAATGCCATCAAACTGGGGCTGTCCTTGCTCTGTGTTGTGAACAAAGGTATAAAATATTCATAGAACGTGTTTTTAAGAATCTTTATTTTTCCTTTGATAGATTCAGGGCGGACAGAAAAATTCTTAAACCGGTTGGTGGGATACGATTGCATACGGATACCTGACCTTTGATCTGAGCATCATAGCTCTGACCATGATGGGCTATTACAATTCTGAGCTATACTGACAAATAAACGAAAAGTAGTAGCCCGTCATTCAAAAGTGTAGAGTTGATGTGTTTCTACCGTCTAATCACTTTATATATGAGTCTATTCGTTAATAATTTTAGCTGTAACTTAAGGTCGGGAGTGCGTCTGGGATTTTTTCTTCCCTGCAAGCTCAGCGATTTCAGATTTAGTCTCGATCAGCTTGCTCTGTTGGTGATGCTGGATCTTCTGCTTGAAGTCGTTTCCGATTATGCGCAGGTGTTGCCCAAGCCGGAATTCAATCTGTATGCATTGCCAACCTATACTCTCAATTTGGCCTGCTTTTTTCTTGCGGTCTATTTAATCGGTAAGTTGCTGCGACGGGATTTTGCCGCGCTGCAAATCGGCGTTATGGTTTATAGCTTCGGGCCATTGTCGATAGTGCTGGACAAGGCGCTTGCTCATCCGTACATACAATCGGTGAGTTACAACTTGTGGCTATCTCATCTGTTTTCGATCTATGTCATCGCTATTCTTGGCAGGGTGCTGTATTTGGTCAGTGGGCGTTTAAAATGGCTGACTGCCGCTGCGTTAGTGCTGATGACGGTAGCGCTAAGCGTACCCCCTGTGTTTTTTGAGAAATATGCCCCGTTTTGGTTTGCTGAGGAGATGCAGGACGAGACCGACCCCTACGCCGAATACAGGGCATTGGATGCCGAGGCGTTAATGTACAGCCAACCGGCAATACTTGATAAGGCCTTGGCTCAATTGCAGCCGCAACGAAAAAAAATAACCGATATTTTCTTTGTCGGTTTTGCCGCTTATGCGACCGAAGACGTTTTCTCCAAAGAAGTCGATTATATCAAGCAATTGCTAGAGGAGCGTTTCGATACCAAGGGCCACTCGATTAATCTGATTAATCATTTACACACGCTGGATCATACGCCGCTGGCCACTTCCACCAATCTTGCCATTACCCTGAAACGTATCGGCAAATTAATGAATGCCGAGGAAGACGTTTTATTACTGTATTTAACCAGTCACGGTTCAAAAGATCATCAGCTGTCGGTTTCGTTTTGGCCGTTGGCGTTAAATGATATTACCCCGGAAAAATTAAACGCCATGATCGACGAGGCCGGGATTAAATGGCGTATGATCGTCATTTCCGCATGTTATTCGGGCGGATTTGTCAAAGCCTTGCAAGGGCCGACAACCTTGGTGGCGACCGCCGCTGCGGCCGATAAAACCTCGTTCGGCTGCGGTACGGAATCGGAATTTACTTATTTTGGCGAAGCGGTGTTCAAGGAACAGTTAAATCGCCAAAGCTCATTTATCACGGCGCTGCAACAGGCTAATGTGTCGATAGGCCAACGCGAAGTCCGCGAAAAACTGGGAGCCTCCATGCCGCAATTATCGGTTGGCGCGGCGATAGAGCCAAAACTCAAACAACTGGACAAGGATATGCATCAACACCAATGCGGTATCGCCAAGATAAAGCTGCCGAACTGCTGACAAATGCACTGATAATTCATCGGTGTAACCCATGTCCTTGCATTAATTAGGTTACAAAGGTGTGAAAACCGGAAAAATTCCATTAGAATCGTGGGTGGCAAAAGACGGGCACACTAGAATAATAAAAAGCCGGTTATTTATTTCACCCTAACTCGGAGTTTTCCTTTGCAATTTTCAAACGGATTTTTCATTCAATTCATTCGGTTAGCGGGGCCTTTTTGGCATTCTGAACATAAGTCCACTATTCGCAGTCTGGTATTGGCTTTATTTATGCTGACCGTGTTGCAGATTGGCATTGCTGTCTTTATCACGGAATGGAGCGCTGACCTATTCAATGCGCTTGAACAGCGCTCAATGAGCGGATTATTTACCCAAATTGGGCTGATCGTGCTGATTTTTTGCGCCAATATAGCGGTAACCACCGCCCATTTTAAAATTAAGCGGCGCTTGCAACTCGACTGGCGCAGCTGGCTGACACACCATTTGATCGGTAAATGGATGACCGATGGCCGTCATTATCTGGTCACACACATTCAGGGGGAAGGCGCACACGACAATCCTGATGGGCGTATCGCTGAAGATATCCGCATTGCGACCGAAGCCGCTATCGATTTATCTCACTCGCTAATTTATTGTTTGTTGGTGCTGATCAGTTTTTCCAAAATTCTGTGGACGCTGTCCGGCGTTGTCACGCTTAACCTGTTTTTCGTTGAAATCCCCATACACGGGCATTTGCTCTGGCTGGCCATGATTTATGCGGCATGCGCTTCCACATTGGGCTGGTGGCTGGGCCGACCCTACACCCTGGCGACTGATGCCAGGCAAACCGTAGAAGCCAATTTCAGGTTCGGCCTGGTAACCGCGCGGGAAAATTCCCTGGCGATTGCGCTGGTTCATGGTGAAGCCAATGAACAGAGCCGTTTCGTCGGACTTTTTAAGGATATTGTCCACGCCTGGCAGCGGCAAACCCTTACCTGGTCGCATCTATTCATGCTCACATCCGGGTATTCGGTGTTGTCGATGGCGTTCCCCATTCTGGTGTCTGCGCCCCGCTATATTCTGGGGAGCATCCCGCTCGGGGCCTTGATGCAATCGGCTCAGGCATTCCAACAAACGGCTGGAGCGTTGTCCTGGCCGGTTGATAACATGGCCAGAGTCGCGGAATGGCGGGCTTCGGTTGAGCGGGTATTGGGATTGGTTAATGGATTGGACAGGTTAGAGCAGGAAATCACCCGCTACGATCCGCATCGAATTCATCGGGAAAAAACCGAACAGGATGCTTTGCGTTTTAATGAGCTGTGCATTATCAGGCTTGACGGCGTCGTGTGCGTATCGGCGATCAATGCCGAAATCCTGCCGGGAGATCGCGTACTGGTTACCGGCAACGCCTTTACCGGTTCCAAGCTGTTCAAGGCGATAGTCGGTCTTTGGCCGTGGGGAGAAGGGGTTATTGAGCTGCCGCCCGATCCGGTATTTTTTATGCCGCCACGGCCTTATTTGCCGACCGGAACCTTGAGGTCGGCGATCTGTTATCCGTCAACCCACATAGAATATACCGAGTCTGCAATTGCAGAGGCGCTTGTGCTGGTAGAGCTGCAAGAATTGCAGGAGCAACTGGATCATGTCGATAATTGGGCCAGCGCGCTGTCTCGTGAGCAACAACAGCGTCTGGGTGTGGTTCGATTGCTGTTGCAGCAGCCCAAGTGGATATTGTTGCAAGAGTCGATGGACTCGCTCGATTCAACATGCGAAATGAAGATGCTGAATTTGATAGCCAAAAAACTGCCTGAGGCCGCGATACTGACGATTACCAATGAACCGAGGGCGGAGGGGTTTCATCAGCGGCGGATCGTGCTGTAATTTTCTATTCCCATCACATATCAAAATTCAGCATCCATGCTCCCTCTCCTGCTGGATGCCTACATGGATGTAGGTAGTAGAGCAACGCAGGAGCAGTTGCCGAGAGGGCTGGGGTGAGGAGATTTTAAACAGAAGCCGGACGGGGCGCATATTGCCCCGTTCGAAACGTTTTGCGTTGGTTAATTGCGGCTACTTTACTTGATCATCGTGGAAACATTAGGAGCGGGGGTGCAAAAAAACGCCTCGCTTGAGTGGGCTGGGGCTTACCTTTACATTAAGCGTAAATGAAAATTATGCGTTTTGACGAAAAAGAAGAAAAAATTGTAAGGCAAGCTGAGGAAGTAGGCTGTTTTGGTCTAGTTGGTGGTATGGCAAAAAATTTGCGTACACATACAAAATACTATGCCAGTAGTGCATCAAAATCTGATGGCCCATTTTACTGTGAGGAGTGTTATTCCGATGCAGTTTTAAGGCGTTGTATTGATAAAAAGGATCATTTTGCACATAAGACCCCTTTAAGCCCTGTTATTCCTAAAGGGGAGAGCGATCTTCATTGGCAGTGTAAGAATTCGATATGTAAATATCTATCAAATATTTTTCCATCAGGAAATTGGGCTGTTGAAAGGCCGATAGAAAAAAATAAAGAGAAAGGTATTCCTGATCTTCGTCCAGATGTTAGCGGGAGAATAAACGGTTACCCGATTACAATTGAGGTGCAAGCGAGTTCACTAACTATCCCGGAAATAGTTAAAAGAACGGAGGCATATTCAAAAAGAAAGATTGCAATATTATGGGTTGTGCCATTGCTCGGGGAGTTGTTAAGTGCGCCATTTAGACCTAGACAATATGAAAGATATTTTCATAGTATGTATTATGGAAGAATCTACTATTGGTGGCCTGATTTAGGGGCAAAATTGGTTCCGGTGCATTATGGCGTAGCAAAGCGTCACATTGAATACTCTTCTTGGTATGATGAAAATCGCGACTTTCAAGAAGCTGGTGATTATGACAAAGTATATAAGGTAATCAAAACACCAATATTTGGAGAAAAATTAAATATTGATCAAGGATTTTATTACCATAAAAGGGATAAATTTATACCAGAAAATGAGCGAAAAGAAATCCCAGCAGGATTTTTATGGCAAGATCATCTAGAAAAATGGTGGGAGTAAATACGGTTAACAAACCATCCAATTGTCTCGTTCCCCGACTTTTACTCTGGTTCCCAAGCTTGAGCTTGGTAACTAGCGAGTGAGGATATTTATGCAAGCAGTTAAACAAGAAGCCCTGAACACTATCGCCCGGCTCCCGGAAGATGCCGATATGGAAGAGATCATGTATCGGCTCTATGTGTTGGAAAATATCCGGCGAGGACAACAGGATGTCGCCCAAGGCAAAACGCAATCCGCAGAAGAGGTGCTTAGAGACATTCAAACATGGTGAAATGGACGGATCATGCCTTGGCACAGCTTCGCTATATTTACGATTATATCGCCCATGATTCATCGCTCTACGCCAAGCGAGTCAGCGACGCGATGGTGCGTAAAACGGTTGGACTCAATGAGCTTCCCTATCAGGGGCGCAAAGTGCCGGAGTTGAATGACGAGTCTATCCGCGAATTAGGGTTGTATTCCTACCGGATTATTTATGAGATAAAAACCAACTCGGTCGAGATTCTTGCGGTGATTCATAAACGGCGGAATTTTACGCAGGAAGATTTGTCTTAAAACTGATGGTCTTATGGGCAAGGTGTATAGGGTGGGTGAGGCACGAAGCCCATCCTATTCAGGATATTATCTCCTTCCCCGACTTCTGCTTGTTATTTTTACCAAGGTTTGACATATATCCTTTATAAAGTTTAATGTAGCCTTTCGCTTACATTAGCCCTTATTCACGGCGTTTTTTTACGCTATTTTCCGGCCTGTCAAAAGAGAGATTTAGAAATGCAAACACCAATCTTGCTTGATAACCCTCAAAACCTTAATAACAAACGCACGGCCCCCCGAATATCCTGGATTTGGACTGTTTTATCGGCATTGTTTTTAAGCCTATCGTTTTCTACGCCCAGCTACAGCCATCGAGGAGCGCCTGACGAGGTTGATATTTGCCGGATCAAGGTCGGCCCCGAAGTAATCCACTTTACCGCTTATACGCCGACATTTACCCAAAGCGAGGGGTATTGCCGCTTTATCCCGAATGTGGGGCTGACTAATCTGATTTTCGATTATGAGGGGAAAAAACTCAGGGACGTCTCAATAGAATTCGAAGTGACTAACGAGCCCGAAGGGACGCGCATTTTTTATCTGGAGCCGCAAAAAACCAAAACCGGATCGGTTAAAGCGGATATTGATTTTGCCAAATATGGCGCGGGTGATTATCTAGCACATGTGACTATCGTTCATGATGGCGAAAAACTGGACACGCATTTGCCGTTTGTCGTTGGCGCCGAAGAAGATAAATCGCATTGGAAGCGGAATTTGTTTATGTTTATAGCCGTGGTCGTGTTGGTGATCGGCGGTATTGCAATATTAAGTCGCAAACTGGCTGACAAGGAAAATACGGGGCTTTAGCAACCAGTTACCAGTCACTCCGACGTTATCAACGCCAGCAAATCGGTGACGCCAACGTCCAATCCTTGTTGCGACAGCAAGGTAGTCGCTTGGCCTCTGTGGTGAGTTTGGTGGTTAAAGAAATGCAGCATCAGGCTGGCGAAGTTTTTGACTGACGCTTTGCCTTTCATATTGCGATAGGCAAGCTTATGGTTCAGGTCGGACGTGTTAAGTTGCTCGCACCAGCTTATGATCGTGGCATCCAAGTTCCGGCGTTCCGCGCTTAACGCGGTAAAGTCATCAAGCAGGGTTTGCGCCAGGGCTTGCGGTTTGGGCATCGCGCGGATCTGATCCAGCGCCGGATGTTGCGAGGGATGCTCGGAAAAGCGTTGCAGCCAGATAATATCGGCCACGATGATGTGGTTCAAGGTGCCTAACAGCGAACCGAAAAACGCGCCGCGATTCCTGGCAAGCTCGTCGGCAGGCAATTGGGCTGCGGTGTTGTAGAGCTTGTCGTTCATCCATTGGTTGTAACGGCTTAATAAACGTAAGTGTTCAAGCATGGTAAGGTTCCTGTTTTGTGAAACTTGAGCTTGGGAAGTAGCAACGCGTCCTACGAGGCAATTTTATGGTATCACCAAATTACAAAATCAGAACAATGTCTCGTGATGAAATCAATATTGCCACTGACTGGGCTGCATCCGAAGGATGGAATCCGGGGCTGTATGATGCCGACTGTTTTTATACGGCAGACCCGGAAGGATTTCTTGTGGGGGAACTCAATAATGAACCGGTTGCAACTATTTCAGCGGTAAAATACGGTGAGACATTCGGTTTTATCGGGTTTTATATCGTTAAGCCGGATTATCGCGGACAAGGCTATGGGATTCAAATATGGAATGCTGCTCTTGAACGTTTATCGGGACGAAATATTGGGCTTGATGGCGTTGTTGCCCAGCAAAGCAATTATAAAAAATCAGGTTTTGAACTCGCTTACCGAAACATCCGCTATGAAGGGGTGAGCGGCGGCGAACCGGCTAAAAACCCGGAAATTATTAATTTGTCAGAATTGCCCTTTGCCGCCGTTGAAGCTTACGATCAGCCGTTCTTTCCTGGTAACAGGACCCGGTTTCTAAAATCATGGCTCAATCAACCCGAAAGTGTTGCATTGGGTATCATGCAAAAAGGAAAGCTTTCAGGCTATGGCATGGTTCGGGCCTGTCGATCGGGATATAAAATCGGACCGCTGTTTGCCGATAGCCCTGAGTTAGCGGAGTCTCTTTTTGTTTCTTTGCAAGCCGGGGTTAAGCCGGGAAAACCAATCTATCTGGATGTCCCTGAAATGAATCAGGACGCGGTTGCCTTGGCTGAAAAGCATAAGATGAAATTGGTTTTTGAAACAGCAAGAATGTATACAGGTGTCTTTCCTGATTTGCCGCTAAACAGGCTTTTTGGGGTTACAACCTTTGAGCTGGGTTGAGGTATAAAAGGAGTAATGTAGAGGAATGCAATGCATCCCTCTACACAAGATATTTACACCAATAGATTTACCAGCATCTGCTCATAAATATCTGACAAAATAGCCAAGTCTTCCACGCCGATATGTTCATTGATTTTATGGATGCTTTCATTCAACGGGCCGAGTTCGATAACCTGTGCGCCGGTCGGGGCGATAAAACGTCCGTCCGAGGTGCCGCCGCCGGTATCGTCCAGCGTTTCAAAGCCGGCCACGGTTTTGATCGCAGCATGGGCGGCATCGATCAGTGCGCCCGGCTGGGTCAGGAAAGGATTGCCGGACAAGCGCCATTCCAGATCGTATTTAAAATCGTATTTGTCCAGTATCGCGCGGGTGCGTCGCTTGATGGTTTCCTCGTCCAGTTCGGTGCAAAAACGCAGGTTGAACTGAACCGCCACGCTGCCGGGGATGATGTTTTCCGCGCCGGTTCCGGCATTGATATTGGAAACCTGCAAGCTGGTCGGCGGGAAAAAGGCATTGCCGTGATCCCAGACTTCTTCGGTCAAGTCTTTTAAGGCTGGTGCGAATGTGTGTATCGGGTTGTCGGCAAGCTCAGGGTAGGCGACGTGGCCTTGTATGCCAGCGATAGTCAGTTTGGCGCATAAAGAGCCGCGCCGGCCGACGCGAATCACATCGCCGATTTTTTTATCGCTGGACGGCTCGCCGACCAGGCACCAGTCTATTTTTTCGTTGCGTTGCTCAAGCACTTCGACGACTTTAACCACGCCATTAGTAGCGATGCCTTCTTCATCGCTGGTCATCATCACCGCGATAGAGCCTTGATGATCCGGGTGCTTGGCAATAAAGCGTTCGACGGCGGTGATAAAACAGGCGATGCCGCCTTTCATATCGGCAGCGCCGCGGCCATAAAGTTTGCCGTCACGAATCGTCGGCTCAAAAGGCGGCGAAACCCAGGCCTCCAACGGGCCGGTAGGCACCACATCGGTGTGGCCGAGGAAGGTCAACAGCGGTTTGGCTTCGCCGCGTCTAAGCCAGATGTTTTGAGTGTCTTCAAAGTCCAGGCGTTCTTCCTTGAAGCCCAGTTTGGTTAAACGTGCCGCCAGCACATCCTGGCAACCCGCATCTTTTGGGGTTACCGACTCGCGGCTGATCAGGTCTTTAAGAAGTTCCAGTGTGTCGCTCATAATAATTCGGTTTGGTAGTTCTCAGCTTTAAATCCAAGCATTAGTTTATCGCCGGATTCTAAAACCGGGCGTTTAATCAGGGTAGGGGTGGTCAGCATCAGCTGTAGGGCCTTTTCCTGAGTCAGGTCGCTTTGCTGCTCGGCACTGAGTTGCCGCCAGCTGGTGCTGCTGCGGTTAAGCAGTTTGTTCCAGTCCAAATGATCGGCAAAATGTTGTAGCAGCTCGGGGGTTAAGCCGTCGGTGCGAAAATCGTGGAACCGATAGGCTATGCCGTTTTGATCCAGCCAGTTACGTGCTTTTTTGACGGTGTCGCAGTTCTTTATGCCGTAAAGCGTGTGAGTTTTTGGGCTTTGCAAATTGACAATCTCCATGCGGAAAGCGCGTAACGCCTCGCGAATTGATGTTGAAATGGAAGGATGCTTAACAATCCCTAAGTCATCAAGGTGTGAGCCGATAATCGGTAAGGTGATTGAGGCTGCTTCAACAACTTGAGCTGACATGACGGTCAGCGTCTCCTTGAGTGACGCTTGGGCGATAGTGGCTCGCGGTGACGCATTAAGTAACGCAACCGGCTTGTTGACAAAAGCCTCGCTACCGACCATCCAGTCCAATGCGTTTTTCAGTACCCCCGTTACGCCATGAGCGTATTCCGGGCTGGCGATAACAACGCCGTCGGCTTCGAGAAGGCGAGCGTGAAAATCGGCAACTGCGGGCAAATCGGTTATTTCAAGGTCGGGGTTGAACAGAGGCAGACTGCCCAGTTCAGTATACAGATCGATGCGAACATTGGCAGGCGCCAAGCTAGTAACCGCTCTTAGTAGTGCAGAGTTCAACGATGCTGAGCGTAGGCTACCTGAAATAGCCAGGATTCTGACAGTCGGCATCGTTGATTCTATAGCGGTTTTACAATTGGCTGTTCAGCAATTCGTCTATGCTGGGCAATTGTTTGTCTGTCTTGCAGCGGCTTTTATAAAGATCGACAAATTCCATAAAGGCTTGTTCAAGGTCTGCCAGGATTTCTTCTTCGTTTTCACGCTCATCATCCGGAACGTCGGGCGAATCCAGATATTCGTGTTGCAGGGCGACTTCGCTGTTTAAAGCAAGCGTGGCGTAAATGATGGCATTGTTTGATATGTTGTCGCTCATGGTTGTGGCCTTGGTTAAGTTATTGTAAGGATATAGAGAGAACTGTTATCAGTCCTGTTCTCTAAAACGAATGGTAAGACCTTGCAAAAAATTCCTTAAAATCTGGTCGCCGCATTCACGGTGATGTTTGTGGTCTTTTTGCCTGAAAAAAGAGCTGAGTTCGCCTTTGGATAATTCAAAGTCGGCCAGCTTTAAGGTGCTGAGCATATCCTCTTCTTTAAATTCCAGCGCGATACGCAGTTTCTTGAGTATGGTGTTATTGGTTAGCGGCTCCGGTTTTTTTACCTGCGGGGGCGGATTGTCCTGCTTGCCTCTTCTATAGATAATCAGGCCGTCAAGAAACTGTTCCATCAGCTTATTGTTAAGCGCGACGTAATCGGCTTCATTATCTTTTTTGAGCAGCTTGAGCAATTCATCCCGGCTTATCTCTACGTCGCTTAAGGCAAAGATCTCGATCATGGTTTGATCTTTCAGTTCTAAAGCATAGCGTACCCGGCGTAAAACGTCGTTGTTAATCATGGTTTCTGTATGGTGGGGTAGGGGGACTGCATAGGGTTAGCATTCGTATCTTGAACAGCGGTTTGATTTTTCTCCTGCAAGAAAGCAAGTACATCGTCATTGTTGACTTGATAGTAAATGTCTTCAACAAGAACGGTAACGCCTAATGATTCAAAAGTAATCGCATCGCCAAGATAGTAATAAAAGGATTGCCAATGCTCTTTCTTTTTAAAGACCTCAATTTCCGCAATGGTTTGATCAATTAAAACATACTCTTCCAATGTCGAAATATTTTGGTATTTCAAACGCTTGGCATTTTTATCAAACTTTCGGGGCGATTTGGATAATATCTCGACGATAATGACCGGAGATTGTTTGTAATAGTCAAAGTCTTTATCTTGCTGGCAAACCACCATGACATCGGGATAGAAAAAATCATTAGCCACCTTAACTTTCATGTCTGCTATGAAAGTTCTGCAAGGCGTGCCTTTTAATTGATTCTTCAATTCAGCAAATATATTGCCTGCCAGCAAATTATGAGTTTCACTCGCCCCAGCCATTACATAAGCTTCACCGTCAATGAATTCATGCTTAAATTCTGCAACAAGTTCGCCTTGTAGGTACTCTTCTTCGCTTATCTTGCTATTTGCGTAGTTTAAGCTCATTGGCTTTCTCCTGTTTTGGCATGGTGCGAGTCAGGTTCCGCTTAATCCCTCAGTAGCTCATTGATACCGGTTTTGCTGCGGGTTCTTTCATCAACCTGTTTGATGATAACCGCGCAATACAAACTGTATTTGCCGTCTGCTGATGGCAGGTTGCCTGCAACCACGACTGAACCTGCCGGAATGCGGCCATAGCTGACTTCGCCGGTCATGCGGTTGAAGATTTTGGTGCTTTGACCGATGTAAACGCCCATCGAAATGACCGAACCTTCTTCAACGACAACGCCCTCGACGATTTCCGAACGTGCGCCGATAAAACAGTTGTCTTCAATGATCGTTGGGCCTGCTTGCAAGGGTTCCAGAACGCCGCCGATGCCGACGCCGCCGGACAGATGCACGTTTTTGCCGATTTGAGCGCAAGAACCGACGCTGGCCCAAGTGTCGACCATCGTACCGCTGTCGACATAGCCGCCGATGTTGACGAACGAGGGCATCAGTATCGCGCCGGGTGCAATGTAAGCGCCGTGACGGACAACGGCATTAGGCACGACGCGTACGCCGGAGTTTGCAAAATCTTCTGGCGAGTAAGTGCTGAACTTTGCTTCAACCTTGTCGTAATAACGGGTGTTGCCGCCTTCCATGACGCGGTTTTCGTTGATTCTGAACGACAGCAACACGGCTTTTTTCAGCCATTGGTTGACGACCCATGCGCCGCTGGTTTTTTCGGCGACACGGGCTTTGCCGCTGTCCAATAAGTTGATCGATTCTTCGACGGCTGAACGCACTTCGGCGGAAACGCTCGACGGTGAGATGTCGGCACGGTTTTCAAAGGCGTCGTTAATGATTTGTTCTAGTTGTGACATGGTTCTTCTTTATAAAGAGTTAAGGAAATTTTTTATGCGTTGCGCGGCTTCGATGCATTCATCCAGGGGGGCAACCAGGGCAATCCTGACATGGTTAAGGCCGGGATTAATGCCGCCAAAATCGCGGGATAAGTAACTGCCGGGCAGCACAGTGATGTTTTGTTGAGCGAACAGCTGCCGGGCGAATTCGGTATCTGCAATCGGCGTTTTCAACCAGACATAAAAACTGGCAGGCGGCTTAATGACGGTGCAAACATCGCCAAGAATATCGATGAAGGCGGCGAATTTTTCGCGGTATAAACGACGGTTTTCGATGACGTGATGCTCATCCTGCCAAGCTTGAATGCTGGCATGTTGGGTAGGCAAGGGCATCGCGCAGCCGTGATAAGTCCGGTATTGAAAATAGTGTTTCAATAGCTCGGCATCGCCTGCGACAAAGCCCGAGCGCAAACCCGGCGCGTTGGAGCGTTTGGATAAGCTGTGGAAAATAACGCAACGCTTGAATGCCGAGTTACCCATGTTATAGGCGGTTTGCAGCAAGCCCGGCGGCGGGTTGCTCTCGTCGTCATAGATTTCGGTGTAGCACTCGTCGGAGGCAATCACAAAATCGTATTTTGCCGCCAGATTGAGCAGCTTTTCGTGGCTGGCTTGATCGATCACCGAGCCGGTCGGGTTGCCGGGCGAGCAAATGTAAATCAACTGGCAGCGTTGCCAAATTTCATCAGGCACCGCATCAAAATCCGGCAAGTAGCCGGAGTCTTCCAGGGTGTTCAGGAAATAGGGCTCAGCCCCTGCCAGCAAGGCCGCGCCTTCATAAATCTGGTAAAACGGGTTCGGCATGATGACCACGGGAGAAGCCTTGGTTGGGTCAATCAGGCACTGGGCAAACGAAAACAACGCTTCACGCGTACCGTTGACCGGCAAAATCTGGGTTTCAGCATTAACAGCATCAGCCGGAATCTGAAAACGACGGCTGATCCATCCGGCTATCGCCTGCCTGAGTTCCGGTATGCCTTTAGTGGTTGGATAGTTAGCCAAACCATGCAAATGGGTTAACAGCGCTTCCTGGATTAAATGCGGCGTGGCATGAGTCGGCTCGCCCATCGACAGGGCGATATGCGACTTGTTTTCAGGCGGAACGATGCCTTGCTTAAGTTGCGCCAGTTTTTCAAACGGGTAGGGATGTAAGTGTTTTAAATTGGGGGTCATCGATTAATTGCAATGCGGTTGTTTACCCGCAGCTTGAGCTTGCTGGAATAGCTCAGTGGCATGCGGCATGTGCCTTACCAAGTCCTGAATGCGTGTCGCATGCGAGGGGTGGGTGGACATGAATTCTATCGGTTGCCGGCCTTGCGAGGCCTGTTCCATCTTCTGCCACAAGGCGATGCTTTGCTTTGGATCAAAGCCGGATTTCGCCATTAAATCCACGCCGATCATGTCGGCTTCGCTTTCATGGATGCGGCTGTAAGGCATCAGTATGCCGTATTGCGCGCCGACACCCAACAGACCCAGTGCCGTTTGACCCAAGGTTGTTTGCGGTGCACTGACCGCCTGGATGAGGCTCATGCCCGAACTAACCGCCATTTCTTGCGAGGCACGTTCATTGCTGTGTTTGGCGAGGACGTGGCCGATTTCATGGCCGATGACCGCAGCCAATTGATCTTGATTTTCGACCAATGTGATCATGCCGGTATGTACGCCGATTTTGTTGCCGGGCAGGGCAAAGGCGTTTGGCGAGGCATCTTCAAACACCACGACTTCCCAATTGCCGCCGGTTTGCTGGGTGATTGCCCCGGCAATGCAGCTCGCAATCTGGTTGTATTTGCTGTTAGTGCTGATAGGTTTTTGTTTTTTTAAATTATCAAAAGCCTGCAAGCCCATTTGGTCGACTTGTGAATCAGACAAGAACATGAATTGGCTTCTGCCGGTAGGGCTGGTTATACAGGCGTTTAATAGGCAGGCAGTTGCCAGAACTGGGAATATTTTTTTGAACATAAAAAATGACCGGTAGTTTCTGATATACCGATCATTTTAACGTAACTTTTTATCTGAGGTTTAAAAATGTACTTATTTGAGAATTTTGGCGAACATCGCTTCGTAGTCTTCTTTTGACAATACGCCGCTGACCCCGGCGCGCTGATGCGCCTTATCGAAGAAATAGGTTCTGGGCAGCTCGCCATACCATTTGGGATCGATTTCAAATTGCAGTTTCTGGGTGTTTTCTTCCGCATAGACCCAGTTTTCAATATCGGACAATTGATTCTTTTCCAGGATTTGCTGGATTTGTTCGGCGGCGGATAACTCATCTGCCGCCAGCATGACCATTTTAAGTTCAGGCCTGTTTTTATGAATACTGCTTAATAGCGCCATGTCTTTCAGGCACGAAGAGCAGTTGATGGACCAGACCACCAGCATGAACGGCTGGTTGGCGTTGCTTGCCAATATTTGCTGGTAACTTCCCGAGACAAATGCTGATGGGGCGGCTTGCACCTGAATATTAAAAACGGTTAATAAAATAAATGCCAAGGCTGGGGAAAGTTTTTTTAAGTTCATGATTGGATTCCATGTAAACAATTGTCTGTTTGGCTTGCTTTGGCACTGCCCTGATAGCCTTTGTAATTGAGGTATTTCATTTGATGATGTCGTTCAGTGTTTATTTTGTAATAAACATATCATCTATTTTGTTTATCATCAAAGTTCGTTCCTGGTCTCAATATAAACAGCGGTACATTTCCCCGGTTTTTACCTTAGCGGACATCTGCAATATGTGGTAAAACATGGTTCAACTGACTCTACCTGCTATGGCGGCTAAACAAAGAACGTTTCACATCGACTTTAGATTTGGAAGACCATTAAGTTAACACAACCATCGGATAACACTATGGCGATAAATACCAACAGACCCACATCCCCGCATTTGCAAGTCTACCGACTGCCTTTAACTGGCATTATTTCCATTACCCACCGCATGACCGGCGTTATGCTTTCAGCCGGTTTGGTCTTATTCGTTTATGTTATTTCGGCGTTGGCAGGCGGTGAAGATTCTTACACGGCAATGCAGGCGGTTATGAATCTATGGCTGCTCAAACTGGTATGCTGGGGTTTTGTTTATGCGCTGTTTTTCCATCTGTGCCACGGCATTCGTCATTTGATTTGGGATGCAGGCAGCAGCTTTGAACTTGAAACGCTAAACCGCTACGCCATGATTGAACTGGCGGCTTCATTGGCGCTGACTTTAATGACTTTTGCGTGGGGATGTTATGGACTATAGAACGCCGTTATCCAGGGTTCGGGGCCTGGGTTCTGCAAAAAGCGGAACCACACACTGGTGGATGCAACGCGTCACCGCCGTGGCGCTGATTCCGTTGTCTTTTTGGCTGATCTACTTTCTGGGTTTGAGTTTAACCGTCCCCTATCAACAAACCGTGGCTTGGTTGGCGACACCTATTAATAGCGTCTGCATCGTGGCGTGGATCATCGCCGTTTTCTACCACGCCGCGTTGGGTTTGCAGGTGGTGATTGAAGATTATATAGCCGCCGAAGGCCCCAAGATCATCTCAATCTGGGCCGTCAATCTGGCTTTCTTGTTTTTGGCGATTGCGGCCCTGCTGGCTGTGTTTCGCATCGTATCGATAGGGTGATTCATGGCAGCAGATTATAAAATTATTGAACATACTTATGATGTAGTCGTAGTCGGCGCAGGCGGCGCGGGTCTTCGCGCTACCTTAGGTATGGCGGAAAAAGGCCTTAAAACCGCCTGCATCACCAAAGTATTCCCCACCCGCAGCCATACCGTCGCCGCGCAAGGCGGCATCAGCGCCGCGCTGGGCAACATGGGCGAGGACGACTGGCGCTTCCACATGTACGATACAGTCAAAGGCTCCGACTGGTTGGGTGATCAAGACGCAATCGAATACATGTGCCGAGAAGCCATCCCCGCCGTGATTGAGCTGGAACATTACGGTGTCCCTTTTTCGCGCACCGCCGACGGCAAAATCTACCAGCGTGCGTTCGGCGGCATGACCACGCATTACGGCAAAGGACTGGCGCAACGCACTTGCGCGGCGGCCGACAAAACCGGCCACGCTATTTTGCATACCTTGTACCAGCAGTCGTTAAAACATAAGGCCGAATTCTTCGTCGAATACATCGCGCTGGATTTGATCATGGAAGACGGCGAATGTCGCGGCATTCTGGCCTGGTGTCTGGATGACGGCTCGCTGCATTTGTTCAAATCCCAGATGACCGTGTTGGCGACCGGCGGCTACGGGCGCACGTTTTTTTCCTGCACCTCGGCGCATACCGTGACCGGCGACGGCAATGCGATGGTGTTGCGCGCAGGTTTGCCGTTGCAGGATATGGAGTTCATCCAGTTCCACCCGACCGGCATTTACGGCGCAGGCTGTTTGATTACCGAAGGCGTAAGAGGCGAGGGTGGTTACCTGACCAACTCGGAAGGCGAGCGCTTCATGGAACGCTATGCGCCATCGGCCAAAGACCTCGCTTCACGCGATGTGGTCAGCCGCGCGATGACGATAGAAATAGAAGAGGGCCGAGGCGTAGGGCCGCTGAAAGACCACATCTATCTGCATATCGAACATCTTGATCCGGCCATCATTCACGAACGCTTACCGGGCATTGCCGACTTATCAAGAATTTTTGCCAATGTCGACATCACCAAAGAGCCGATGCCCGTGCTGCCGACCGTGCATTACAACATGGGCGGCATTCCGACCAATTACAAAGCCGAAGTCGTCACCTTGAATGGCGACGATCCCGATGCGGTGGTGCCGGGCCTGATGGCAATCGGCGAGGCGGCTTGCGTTTCCGTGCATGGCGCAAACCGGCTGGGCTCAAACTCGCTGCTCGATCTGGTGGTGTTCGGCCGCTCCGCCGCGATACGCTGTGCGGAGCTGATCAAACCCGGATCAAGGCAAAAACCGTTGGCGAGCAATGCTTGCGACAAAGCCCTCGCCCGTTTCGATAAAATCCGCAATGCCAACGGCAGTCGCAGCACCTCCGATATTCGCCTGGACATGCAAAAAGTCATGCAAGCCAAAGCGGCGGTGTTCAGAACCGGTTCCACGCTGACCGAAGGCATTGACGCGATGGCGGAAGTCAGAAAAACCTTTGCCGATGTTAAAGTAGCCGACAAATCCCTGATTTGGAATACCGACTTGGTCGAAACGCTGGAGCTGGATAACTTGCTGAGCCAAGCCACCGTGGCGATCAACGCGGCAGGCAACCGAACCGAGAGCCGGGGTGGTCATGCACGGGAAGATTTCCCGAACCGCGATGACGAAAATTGGCTGAAGCACACCCTGACTTGGCTGACTGATGACCAAGTTAAAATCGATTACAGGCCGGTACACATGTATACCTTGACCGACGAAGTCGACGTTATTCCACCCAAAGAGAGAGTTTATTAACACACGCTTTGAGAGACATGACATGAAAACACTCACATTGGAAATAGACGACAGCATCTATAATCAAGTCATTAGTTTTTTAAATTTATTGCCGGAAAAAAAATGCCATATTGTTGAAACATTGCCTGCTTTATCAAGCGATGACAAACAACTGTCTATCAAGTCGGCATTCGGTTTAATAAAAACTCCCATCACTGCTACGTTGGCGGATATTGAGCAAGGTATTGTCGAGGGGGCAATAAGTGATAGCGATTGATACTAATGTGCTAGTTCGGGTCATTGTCGAAGATACCGGGCAGCCTGAACAAACAAAAATCGCTCGCGATTTGGTTGAAAATGCCGAGAAAGTCTATCTCACTCAAATCGTACAAATCGAATGCACTTGGGTGTTGGCAAAAGTTTATAAAACAGATAATGCCACCTTATTGGCGGTGCTTGAACATTTGCTGATTAATCCCGCATTTATTCTGCAACGTCCTGAACCCTTTAAAGCTGCTATTGATTTATTTCGGCTAGGTCATGCAGATTTTGCCGATTGTTTGATTTTGACCGAAAGCTCATACCTTGATGCGGTCTTATATACCTTTGATAAACGCTTAGGTCGGCATAGCAATACAAGGTTGTTATGATGACTATCCTGAATTCCACTCAGAAGAGAATAGACTAATGGCTGAATTTACCCTGCCCAAAAACTCGGTGTTAATCAAAGGCAAAACCTTTAAAGCGCCAGAAGGCGCCACCAACATCCGTCGATTTGAAGTGTATCGCTGGGATCCTGAGTCCGGTGAAAACCCGCGCATCGATGCGTTCGAACTGGACATGGACAGCTGCGGCCCGATGGTGCTGGACGCGATCCTGAAAATCAAAAACGAAGTCGACAGCAGCTTAACCTTTAGGCGTTCCTGCCGCGAAGGCGTGTGCGGCTCCTGCGCGATGACTATCAACGGTAAAAACTCCCTGGCCTGCACCAAAGCCATCGATTCTTATACCGGCACCATCAAAATTTATCCGTTGCCGCATTTGCAAGTCGTTAAAGACCTGGTGCCGGATCTAACCCATTTTTATGCGCAATACGCGTCGATCAAACCGTGGATAGAAACCCAAACTCCAGCGCCTGCGGATTCCGAGCGTCTGCAAAGCAAAGAAGACCGGGAAAAACTGGATGGTTTATACGACTGCGTGTTGTGCGCCTGCTGCTCGACCAGTTGCCCCAGTTACTGGTGGAACAGCGAGCGTTACTTAGGGCCAGCGATCCTGTTGCAAGCCTACCGCTGGCTGGTCGATAGCCGCGACGAAAGCACCGGCGAACGGCTGGATGAACTGGAAGATCCGTTTAAATTGTACCGTTGCCATACGATTATGAATTGCACCGATACCTGTCCTAAGGGCTTGAATCCGGCTAAGGCTATTGCCGAAACAAAAAAGCTGTTGGTGCAGAGAAAGCTGGGGTGATGGACGAGCTGGCTCGATTAAAGTGGCAATGTCGGCGGGGGACTAAGGAGCTGGATTTCCTGTTGAATCGGTATCTGGAAACGGGGTATTTGGCGGCGGATCAGGGGGAGAGGGATTTGTTTGTTCAGTTATTGGGGTTTGAGGATGATGTGTTGGTTGGGGTTTTGATGGGGGATTTGGAATTGGAAGGAATGGAGGATTTGGTGGGGAAGGTTAGGGCGTTTGCTGGCGACAGAGTTTAAGATATACTGAGTTTCATATAACTGAAGCTTCCCTCAACTATAGAATAGGGTTTCTAAAATGAATCTTGCACAACTTGAATCTGAAATCTTCTCGCTACCCATTCAGGATAGAGCCTCTTTGGTGCAACGGCTGTTATTAAGCCTTGAAGAAATATCCGAGCCGGAATTTGACAGCTTGTGGGGTGAGGCATCCGCGCACCGTGCAGCTGAATTTGACGCAGGCAGGGTGCAGGCCATTCCCGGCGAGGAAGTGGCAAAAAAAGTACGTGCATTGCTACGGTGAATTACAGCTTCCTACCCGAGGCAGAAGCTGAATACATCGAAGCAGTTCGTTTTTATGAAGAGCAGCAAGCCAAACTCGGGGAATCGCTTATTCATGAGTTTGAACGAATTATCGCCTTAATTATTGAGAGACCGGAAGCTTGGCGGTTAGTTCATCCACCAGGGATTCGCAGTATCGGGTTATTGCGTTTTCCTTATTCAGTGTTTTATCGGGTGATTCCTGATGGATTACAGATTACGGCGTTTGCACATCATCGACGCCGTCCGGGATATTGGCTTACGAGGGTTGGTTGAGAAGAAATTGTATGGTGCATTTTTTTAAAATAAAGGCTTGTTCTTCACGGTGCAAGACTTGACCCTGTTCCCAAGCGGGACGGGGTTTGCAGCCCCGTCCCTAACGTTTCTGCTATGTCTGAGCTAAGCAGAAATGCTTAACCAACGAAAAACGTTTCGAACGGGGCAACATGCCCCGTCCGGCTGACGGTTTAATTCTAGTTACAACTTTAAGTTAAATGAACGCATAGCTTTAGGACTGAGATGATAGGTGGAATTGTAAGCGCACTAATAATGGCGGCAATATATTATGCATTTGCTTCTATGGCTTCGAGAGCCGGCACTGAAGGAAGGCATAAAGTGCGAACTGGCTGCGGAATAGTAGTCGTTATAATATTGATAGGAGTGATAGCTTGCAGTTTTATGCTGGGAGCGTTTGATAAGTTTTAATTCTAACGTTTCTGTGATGTCTGAGCTGAGTCGGGTAGGGGGCGCATCGCGCCCCATTTCGGAGCCCAATCGTACTGGGAATTTTGATTTTCAAAATGGTTTGTCTGTTGAAATGTTTAAAATAACTGAGGTATTTTGATATTTGTAAATGGGGCGCGATGCGCCCCCTACATCTGTCTCGGTTATTCTGTTTTTGATTTGTCTAATAAAACTTCATTGGGTGGGTTGAATCATGTCGAATTACCGGCGGTGTTATGTTTCTGGAGGCTCATATTTTTTCACCGTGGTGACGGAACGGCGGGCGAAAATTTTGGGGAATGATCTTGCCAGGGATTTATTACGGGCGGCTTTTCAGGACTGTTTTCAACGCTGGCCGCCGTTTCGCGTGGATGCAATGGTGATGCTGCATGACCATATGCATGCCACCTGGACGCTGCCGCCAGATGATGCGGCCTATTCAAAACGCTGGGGTGCGATTAAAACACTGTAAGGCGGATTCGCGCTAGCAATCCGCCATGATCGTGATGATCTAATCTTATCCCCGTCTGGACTTTCCCAAGCGGGGCTTTTTTATGTCCGATTGTATTGGATATTGTGCGTTGATTGGCGGATTGCTGGCGCGAATCCGCCCTACTTATGTGTTATGATTTGCATTTTTATCATGCTGATACGGAGCCGGTATGCCCAACTATCGACGCAACTTTGTGGAGGGCGGTTGTTATTTTTTCACCGTTAACCTGTTGGAACGGCAACGTACCTTGCTAACCGATCATATTGACTTACTGCGCGACTCGGTACGCCGGGTGCGCCGCTTGCATCCATTCCATATTGATGCTTGGGTGGTGTTGCCCGATCACATGCATTGCATCTGGACATTGCCGCCGGATACAGCTGATTTCCCGATGCGTTGGCGGCTGATTAAATTGCTTTTACCAAGCGGGACGGGGTTTGCAACCCCGTCCCTAACGTTTCTGCGATGTCTGAGCTAAGCAGAAATGCTTAACCAACGAAAAACGTTTCGAACGGGGCAACATGCCCCGTTCGGCTGACGTGTGGCGGTAGTCGCCGTCCAGCGGTGCATCATGTTGCAAATAATTTGGTAAGGAGCGGCGAAGCCGGGTTAGCTGATGACCAAAGCCAATGTTCAGGGCGGGCAACATAACCTTTTCGTACCGGATTTTCGTGGATATAGTTAAGCTTTTGAAGGTAGAAAGCAGGGTTTTCGATCTTCTTCGGGGCATTAGTTTCCATCCAAAATCGGTAACCTCCCCGTGCATCAACAAACAGTTTTAAAACACTCGGCTCCGTGGTTTCGAGATTGGCCTTGAATTTAGCGGAAGTGAATCGTTTGAAATCCCGTAAAAATCCCGCCACATCCGGTGAAGTAACTATGAGATGGATATGGTTCAACATAAAAACATAGCCGTTTAATTCCAGCCCTTTGTTGTCTTGGCAATAAAGGATCGAATCGGCTAATATTTGCCAGCGGTTATAGCGGTCAAACAGATAATACCAACGTTGAACGGTTAGAGTGAGGTAGTAAGTTCCGGCATTAAGATCGGCGGCTACGCGTCGGGACGGCATGATGCTTCCTTTTAATTGGGTCGAGAGCGATTGTATCAGAAAGTATTATGCGAATATGTTTCTCCCTTCGCAGGGCTCTCGCATGGTATCAAAGATAACGGCAGTATCAAACGTTTGGGACGGGGTTATAAATCCCGTCCCGCTGTGTAAGCGGCTACATTTAGCCAACGCAAAACGTTTCGAACGGGCAACATGCCCCGTCCGGCGGTGATCCTTCAGCCGGAGATGGCAAACCCTGTCCTGCGTGGTGGAATCCCCCCGCGATTGGCCCTATTCGACTTTCCACCGTTGGGTAAAGCTTGGCGTATATAATCCTGGTTGGGGTTGTCCATTAGAAGGGCCGCTAGATTTTTCGGATATAAATTCGACCGCAGGTGATTAAAAAGCGGGCGCAACCATGAGCCGGGTGGGGGCTGAATACGGGATGATTATTGCCACGAAGCCCCGGATTCCGCAAGCTTCATTCAGGCACTTGCTTTTAAACAGTGGATAAAAAATTCATATATTTTTTTTATGGTAATATTCGAGTCGATATATAGTTATGCTATGTATTCATAAATAACAACAATAATAATTCTAAGGATCATAACTCATGAAAATTTTAAAAAACACACTGTTAATTCTTTTTATTGCCGTTTCTTCTCTGGGCATTTCTTCTATAGCTGTTGCCGGCGCTAATGAAGATGCGGTTGATAATATATCGGCAAAAGTTGCTGAAGCAGTTCATGCCATTGACGCAAATGCTGCTCAGGAAGAAGTAGTAGATTTAATTAGACAAGCTACTGATTTAGTCAAAGATCTGGCCTTGAGCGATGCTCTTGATGTTAGGCGGCAACGTTCTAACACTCATTTGAAACAAGCTCGCACAGCCGCTAATACCGGTGGTTTAACCTCATCAAAAGAACATTTAGAACAAGCGGCTCAAGGTTTTGCTGATTTAAGAAAACTGTTGTAAGGCGGATTCGCACTAGAGAAAGCTGGGTCAGGTCTTGCGAAATCACATGCAGCATAGTTCTGTTCTTTTTCACTGTGATTTTACAAGACTTGAACATCCCGCTTATGTTTTCAAGAAAAATCATTTTTCAGTTCCGACTTCATATGCCCTGTTACCCTTGAACACAAAGCGGGACTAGGTTTTCAACCCTGTTCGGCGATGTGGATTAATGCGGAAGCGTAGCGTTCAATAGAATTGCATCAGACACTATCTTTGGAATATCAAGCTCTGTGGCGTAATGATAAAAACTGCCATTAGGCGTAGCTTTTACTACTGCACCGTCCACGCAATGCCCCAAACAGCAACTAACCTCCACTTTGACATCATATTCTGCTGTTGCGATCCGTAGCTGTTGCAATAGTTTTTCACCGCCACTCGCACCACACGAAGGATTGTTCAAGGAATGGCGGTAATTAGTACAAACTAGAAGCGTAACTTTAGACATAACCTTGTGTTCTGGAAAATTGATATTGGTTGATTATTTCTTCCAAGCGGGATGGAAGATTAATAACAAAAAGAGTTTCGTCGGTGCAAGTTAATCAGTATGCGCACAAAAATGAAGCGCTTATTTAAAACACTTAAGCAAGTTTGGTTTAATGTTGTAAATCATAACCAATTGAAAATATTGTATAAAAAACAAACATAGTTCATGTATTAATTTTGGCTCAGCATTTGCTTTCTATATTACAGGGAGCCCCTAAAAATTGAATTACGCCAATATGAAATTCAAAAGCCTATTGATGTAAGTCAGCCCGAACTGGGTGTTTTTTTAGAAGCTTCCTGTGATTGTCATGAAATCTTAAACTAAACGTCATCTGTTTGTTATAGATAAGATTTATTCTGTATCTGAAAGAAAAAACACCGTTTAAGCGGAAAATTTACGCTTTCTTACATGGTTTCTCCAGGAGAATAAAAAATGAATCTACTCTCTTTTATCCAAAAAGAACTCAGTGCAGCATGGGATGAGGTTAGCCGCCCACTATTTCCGGAAGGCTCTGATAATGAATATTTTTATACGGAACTGTTTAACTACTATCATTCGCTCAAAGGTAAAACCATCGATACAAGTAGCGGTGAGTCGTTATTTCCAATAATAATTGATCACGTCCATTCCATTAATGGGGAGCATTTGCAAATAACTAAAGTACCTAGCCAGAAGCTATCTGAAGCACCGACCCTGGCTGATTTTGAGGTAAGAAGTTGGAAGCCCGCTTAAATCCATGAGAATCCGGATGCCACAAAGCAGCATCCGGACTCCAATCAAACGTCAAACTTTGAGTTTAAATAAGTTCTCAATAAATAGTCAGCCGTGCCCCCATTTTCCTCAATCAATTTCTTCCTGTTCTGGACTTTCGGCTTTGAACAGCTCGGAGATAAGCTCAAGATGAGCTGTTAATTGAGGTATCGCAGGAATTCCCCAGGCTTTTCCTGCGATACGAGATAGTAAATTATTCAACCAGATCCGGTTCGATTGTGCTTGTTGAATGATTAATTGGTACGCCCCCTCATCGCTAACAATGGCAAAATCTTCCAGCCAAACTTCAATCGTTTCAGATTCGCCGACGAGCTGTATTTGAACGTATGCTTTTCGGGTTTCGAGGTCAAAACTAAAAGCGGTTAATTCTGCAATGCCTTTAAGTATTATGTTTGCCACCCATATAATCATCATGTTGGGTGTCAATTTTATTGCCATTTTTATTAAACGGATTTTGAAACTCATTTTTAGCCTTTAGTTTAGTTACGTGGTAAGTTCGCTAATCTTAACCGTTTTTTGCTTTGGACGATAAGCACAAACCAAAAAATGTTACCAGACTCCCCGGCTTAACTCTATTTTATCAGCATGATAGGGTGGGCTAAGGTACGAAGCCCATTCGAAAAAAAATCTACGCGAAATCACTTTTCCACGGCAGCTTTTAATACGTCATCGACTTTTTCCAGCCAGACAAACTGGAGTTGGTTTCTTACCGCTTCGGGAATTTCTTCAAAGTCTCTTTGGTTGCGGGCGGGTAGCATGACTGTTTTTATCCCGGCCCTTGCGGCGGCAATGACTTTCTCTTTAATGCCGCCGACCGGCAACACCAAGCCACGCAGGCTGATTTCTCCGGTCATCGCGACATCGTTTTTCACAACCTTTTCGGAAAAAGCCGAATAAAGGGCGGTAAACATCGCGACCCCTGCGCTGGGGCCGTCTTTTGGGATGGCGCCTGCCGGAACGTGGACATGGATGTCGCTTTTTTCAAAGATTTCCGGGTTTAAGCCCAGCTCATGGGCGCGCGATTTAACTAGGCTTAATGCGGCCTGGGCGCTTTCCTTCATAACTTCGCCCAACTGGCCGGTCAGGATCAGCTTGCCGTTGCCGGGCACACGGGTGGCTTCGATGAACAGAATGTCGCCGCCGACCGGTGTCCAGGCCAGTCCTGTCGCAACGCCCGGAACGCTGGTGCGCATCGCGACGTCGCTGTCGAATTTTTTTGGTCCCAGTATGCCGGGAATATGTTCGCTGTCGATTTGCTCTTTATCGACAATGCCCTCGGCAATACGCATTGCGATATGACGAAACACGGAGCCGATTTCGCGCTCCAGGTTTCTGCAACCGGCTTCGCGGGTGTAGTCCTGAATGATGGTCATTATCGCGTTGTCGCTGATGGCGCATTGCTCGGGTGTTAAGCCGCTGCTTTCCAGTTGCCGGTGTACCAGATAGCGTATGGCAATCTGGAGTTTTTCATCCGAGGTGTAGCCGGTTAATTCGATCACTTCCATGCGGTCGCGCAACGGCGCAGGGATACTGTCCAGCACGTTGGCGGTTCCGATAAACATGACATGGCTCAGGTCGAACGCTACGCCCAGATAATTGTCGCGGAAGGTCGAGTTCTGCTCGGGATCAAGCACTTCCAGCAACGCGGAAGAGGGATCGCCCTGAAACCCTGAACCGAGCTTGTCCATTTCATCGAGCATGAATACCGGGTTATTGGTGCCGGCCTTGCGGATGGACTGGATAATATTGCCCGGCAGTGCGCCGATATAAGTGCGCCGATGACCGCGGATCTCGGCTTCGTCATGGGTACCGCCTAGACTGGCGCGGACAAATTCGCGCCCGGTCGCACGGGCTATGCTGCGTCCCAAGGAGGTCTTGCCGACGCCGGGCGGCCCGACAAAGCATAAAATGGGGCTCTTGCCGTTCGGGTTCAGTTTGCGCACCGCCAGAAATTCCAGGATGCGCTGCTTGATTTTTTCCAGGCCGTAATGGTCTTCGTTAAGGATGTCGCGGGCTTTTGCTATGTCGATAACGCCAGCGCTTGCGACCGACCAGGGCAGTTCGGTTAGCCAGTCGAGGTAGGTGCGGATCATCGAATATTCGCCGCTGGCATCGGGCATGTGCTGCAAGCGGCCAAGCTCCTTGCGCGCCTGTTTTTCAACATCTTCCGGCATTTTGGCGGCAGCGATGGCGTTGCTGATTTCTTCAATTTCGGCAGCGCCGCCTTCGTCTTCACCCAATTCCTTTCGGATAGCTTTCATTTGCTCGCGCAACACAAATTCGCGTTGCTGCTGCCCCATGGTTTCCTGGGTTTTTTCGTTAATCTTGTTGGACAGTTTTAAGACTTCGATTTGGTAATTAAGCAATTCCAGAATTTTGTCGATACGTTCCTGAATATCGAACAGCGCCAGTATTTCTTGTTTGTCGGTAGGTTTTGAAATCAGGTAACTGGCAATCAGATCGGCCAGCATCGACGGTGAAACGATTGAGCGAATCGCATTAACCAGCTCATCGGGGGCTTGCCGCGACTGAGTCAGCACTTCCAGGGCTTTTTGCTTGAGCGTTAGGACTCGCGCTTCGACATCCGGGGTGCTGATTTCAGGCTCTTCGTAACGCTCGATTCGGGCGACCAGAAACGGATAGTCCGGCAAAAACTCTTTCACCCTAAAGCGCTGCACGCCCTGGCCAACGACATGATGGGTGCCGTCTGGAGCGGTTATGTAGCGCAAGATTTCCGTCACGGTACCGACAGGATGGAGGTCATCCGGGCCGGGCTCTTCGTCTTTGTCGCGTTTTTGCATCAGCAAGCCGATCGGTTTTTCGGAACGCACCGCCTGTTGCACCGCCTCAATAGAGGCCTTGCGGCCCATCACCAGCGGAGCGACATTTTGCGGGAACAGCACGGTGCCGCGCATGGGTACAATGATAAGCGCATCATTGGGGATAGGCGGGGATTGCACAAGAGTCTCCCGCGTAAGCTCGGAAGAGGACTCGTCCGTATCCCCCGATGATCCCAGCAGTAGATTTTTCAGATCCTTGATTTGCATAAGCAGCCCCTATATTTTCCGCAGTGAAATGACCAAACAACCATTCACAAACTCACGCGTGTCGATTTCAAAACGCCCGGCCGGCAATTCTATGTGCCGCTCAAAGCGGCCATAAGGAATTTCCAGGCGTCGGATATGCGCCTCTGCGCTGTTCGGCAGGTGCCGCTGCCCCTCAATAATCAAATGGTCGCTTTCCAGTATTATGCTTAAATGCTCCGGGGCAACCCCGGGCAGTGCGATGGTGATTTTGAAATCATAACCGGTTTCGTAGACATCGACAGGCGGTTCCCAAGTGGGTTGTTTGGCATTCAAAACCGCCGGTCTGAAGAACTGTCGATGCAGCCGGTCAGCCCGATCCAATATGTCGCAAGCTTCAGCCCACATCCAGGTTTCAAGATCACGTAATGGCATAAGGTGTTATTCCATTGTTGTTTAACGGTGCTGTGTTCTATTATTCTGCCGGTGTCTGATGGTGCTTAACATGTTCCGGTAGCACGTCACTACCGTGTTCGCTGATTTGGGCGTCAAACCATTCGTGTAGTGCTTGGACAAACTGGGGATATTCAGTTGAGTAATGAATCTGAGCGCCGTTATCTAAAACCTTATATTCAAATCTTATATCATCGGTTTTTGCCGTTTTTAACCGGGCCAGTCCCGGCATATCAGCGCCGTGCATACGCTCGGTCACAGAGAAATCGCCTTTCCTGAATTGGTTGGCAATTTCAGATAGATGTGCCTGGATCAATTTTATTTGCCGGGTATCGTCAGCTGATTTGGCAACGACATGTTGAACACCGCCATGAACAGTTTTAGTAAATGATTGCCGGACTTGATCTAGCGTATACGGAACCACTTGTTGCACGCGTTGATGCACGTCATTAAGTGTTTTCGGGGCGGTTTTTTCAAGTGCCAACGCTGTCGTAGAAAACAGCAAAAGACCAACCAGTATTAACGGGTAATTTTTCATAATCGCATTCCTCGTTGAATTAAAATCCAATATAAATAGCTTATGGGAGCTGCTAAAGATTGATAGCGGAGTATCCCTTGTTTGTCAACGATGATAAATCCGTACGGCTACTTATCCGTTTTGATGATCTGCAGGAACGTTGAATAGGTAGTGATACGAATATGATCAATTTCACTCACATGTTATAAATTTCAAGGCGCTGACATATCGGCTTTAAATTATCCAGATCAGAAAATATTCATTTATTCTCGCCGATAGGCATTAGAGCGGTGGGGCCTCGACAGTACTTGGCTTATGGCTGAGTCTTTCATGGCTCAAGCAACAGGTCGAGACGTGTCATGCTACATTGTTTTATATGTAAAAGCACTCTGATAATTGATTTGAAAACTTAAGAGGAGAAGCCAAAATGAAAATGCCAAAAATCGATAAAGTACTGGTAGGTGAAGCCCTGGTAGGTGAGGGTAATGAATTAGCCCATATTGACCTGATCATGGGGCCGCGTGGCAGTGCCGCAGAAATTGCATTTTGTATTACTCTGACTAACCAGAAGCGGGGTGATAATTCCTTATTGGCGTTGGTCGCGCCCAATCTTATGGCTAAGCCTAATACCGTCATGTTCAACAAAGTCGAAATCAAGAACGAGAAGCAGGTAAACCAAATGTTCGGACCGGCGGAACGTGGTGTGGCCAAGGCGGTGGCCGATAGCGTCAAAGAAGGTGTAATACCTCTGGAAGAAGCCAATGATATATTTATCTGCGTAGGTGTTTTTATTCACTGGGATGCCAAGGACAACAATAAAATCCAGGACTGGAATTATGAAGCCACTAAGCTGGCAATCAAACGCGCTGTCTCAGGAGAACCGACGCCTGCCGAAGTGATTGCCCAGGAAGGCGTGAAGCATCATCCGCTCGCTGCACACGATTAAAGAGTCAATCAGGGCATAAAATCAAAGGGTTTGCGTGAAAATGAAAGCCCTTTTTTATTGTCTGACGCTTGGGTAGGGGAGTTCTACTGTGTTGACCTATATCGGCTAAAAGCAGCCATTCAAAGGTTACGCAAACCACATAAAAACATCACGAAGATCATGAAGAATGAAACATAAAACTTCGTGATCTTCGTGGCAAAAACGCCTTAGTTATTTGTCTACTTTAATCGCCAGAAACACCGGGCTGCCCTGACGCTGTACCAGCATGGCGACCGATTTCCCGGCAGGGAGTTTTTTGACGGCTTTTTCAAAATCGTCCGCATCGCGGATTACGTTGTTCTGAATGCGCAAGATCACATCGCCGCGCTGAATTCCGGCATCCTTGGCCGGGCCCTTGCCGACTTCCTGTACCAACACGCCGTTTTTAGTAACCTCCAAAGTTTTTCTTTGTTCACCGGTTAAATCAATGACATTAATGCCGAGCCGGTTGTGAGGCAGTTTTGGCGCGGCTTTGGCTTCCGCCAATTTATCCACTTCTTCCGGCAACAGCCCCACTTTAAATTCGATGGTTTTCACCTCGCCTTGCCGGATGATTTTCAAGGTGGCTTTGTTATTGATCGGCGTTATGCCGACCATGGGCGGCAAATCGCCAGAGGATTCGATCGGCTGGCCGTTAAACTCGGTGATAATGTCGCCAATCTGCAATTCGGCTTTTTCTGCCGGGCTGCCGGGGAGTACTTTGGAAACCAACGCCCCCTGCGGTTTTTTCATGCCGAATGTTTCGGCCAGTTCCCGCGTGACATCCTGTATCTGGACGCCCAGCCAGCCGTGCGCGGCTTTGCCGGTGGCTTTTATTTGATCGACGACATTCATCACCACGTCCATCGGGATGGCGAATGAAAGTCCCATAAAACCGCCGGTGCGGCTGTAAATCTGGGAGTTGATGCCGACGACTTTGCCTTCCATATTAAACAGCGGTCCACCTGAATTACCTGGATTGATCGCGACATCGGTCTGGATGAAAGGTACATAATTCCCGCCGGGCAAGCTGCGTCCTTTGGCGCTGACTATGCCGGCCGTGACGGATTGCTCAAACCCGAACGGCGAACCTATCGCCAGCACCCACTCACCGACCTGGAGTTTGTTTGGATCACCGATGGTAACGGCGGGTAAGTCTTTGGCCTCTACCTTTAATAAGGCGACATCGGTACGCGCATCGGAGCCGATCACTTTGGCTAGCAGTTCCCGGTGGTCGGATAATTTGACTACGATTTCATCGGCGTCTTTTACCACATGACTATTGGTTAACACGTAACCGTCCGGGGAAATAACAAAGCCTGATCCTAATGACGTGGTATCTCTGGGCACATAGCCGCCGCCCTGCTCATTTAAGAAGCGTTTAAAAAACTCTTCCATTTCGGGAGGCATGCCCTCAGGCAGCTGCTGCTCTTCTGGAGCATTTTCAGCCTCCGGTGATGCTTTTTGCGTGGTGCTGATATTGACCACGGCAACGCCATTGGTTTTTACCATTTCGGTAAAATCCGGCAATTGTGCAAATGCGTTTTGATTAAACAAAACGATCAGGAAAAAACACCACTTAATTTTATTGAACATATAAACCTCCATTTAATATCGTTAATGAAATAACTTATGTTGAAAATAACAACCCAGGTATTTGATATAAAATTGTGCTATCACACTAAAAGGCTTTATTATCCATCAAAATAACTAAGCGTGTTAGTACAATAATTTTTCCTCTTATTTTGTCCATTTGACTGTCTGCACCTAATGCCTCATTCTCAAAATTACGATGTCCTTATTATCGGTAGCGGCGGCGCTGGCCTAAGCTTGGCGCTTAAGCTGGCCGATCATTCTCTGCGTATTGCCGTGTTGTCGAAATTCGACTTGACCATGGGTAGTACCTATTATGCGCAAGGCGGTATATCCGCTGTTTTCGGTGCAGATGATTCCATCGAGTCGCACATTGAAGATACGCTGGATGCGGGTGCCGGGCTTTGCGATCCTGATATTGTCAGACTGACCGTGACGCATGGGAAAAGTTCTATCGATTGGTTGAGGCAACAGGGTGTGGTTTTTACCGAAGAGCAAACTCCATCCGGCGAAGTAAAGTTGCATTTAAATCAGGAAGGCGGGCATTCCCATCGCCGGATCGTGCATACCGCTGATGCAACGGGAAAGGCTGTGTCCTTATCACTGATTGAACGCGCTCAGGAACATGCCAATATCGATTTGTTCGAGCATCATAATGTGGTGGAGTTAATCACCAGTTCCAAGGATGCGGAAAAAAGGATTCTGGGCGCTTATGTGCTGGATTCAAAAAAGCAGGCGGTTAAAACCCTGGCTGCTCGGGTCGTAGTTCTTGCAACCGGCGGCGCAAGCAAGGCTTACCTTTACAGCACCAATCCGCACAGTTCTACCGGCGACGGCATCGCCTTGGCTTGGCGCGCAGGCTGCCGGGTCAGCAACATGGAGTTCATGCAGTTTCACCCGACCTGTCTGTATCATCCGCATGCGCATTCTTTTCTGATCAGCGAGGCGGTAAGAGGCGAGGGCGGCAAGCTGATTCTGCCGGACGGCTCGCCTTTCATGCAGAATTTTGATGCTAGGGAGGAGTTGGCGCCTCGGGATATTGTCGCCCGAGCCATTGACCATGAAATGAAAAAACGCGGCATAGATTGCGTTTATCTCGATATTAGCCATAAACCGGAACAGTTTATCCGTGAACATTTTCCGACCATTTACCAACAGTGTCTTGAGTTCGATATCGACATTACCAAGCAGCCTATCCCCGTCGTTCCGGCCGCGCACTATACCTGCGGCGGCGTATTAACCGACAGCTATGCCCGCACCGACATCGCCAATCTTTACGCGATAGGCGAGGTTGCCTGTACCGGCCTGCACGGCGCCAATCGCATGGCCAGCAACTCGTTACTGGAATGCCTGGTATTTGCGGAGCGGGCCAGCGAGGATATTTTACAGAAACTGCCCGGTATTTTGCCGCCGCCGGTCATCCCGGATTGGGACGAATCGAAAGTCAGCGATTCCGATGAAGAGGTGGTTGTTTCTCACAACTGGGATGAATTGCGCCGTTTCATGTGGGACTATGTCGGCATCGTCAGGACCGATAAACGCTTAAGCCGGGCTCTGAGCCGGGTGGACTTGCTTAAAAAGGAAATTGCCGAGTATTACAGTAACTTTCGCGTTACCAGTGATTTGCTGGAATTGCGCAATCTGGTTATCGTCGCTGAATTAATCATCCGTTGCGCGCAGTTGCGTAAGGAGAGCCGAGGTTTACATTACACGTTGGATTACCCGGAAATCGATAACAGCAGGCCTGCGCAAAATTCTGTTTTGACGCCGTCGCCGACTGAACGTCGTTGATGCTAAGGATTCAGCAGCGGTTTGATCGCCAAGGCCGCTTGTTCACAGTCTATAGCTGATTGCTCAACGCGTCGGCTTAGAAAATAACCGATGCTTAAGCCATCAATATCACGGGAAGCATATTCGTTAAGATCGGCGCACACCTGTTGCATATGCTGCTCGGCCTGTAGCAAGGCCTGATATTTTTTGCCCTCGTCGCTTTCCAACAACATCATCACCTCGCTGGACATACGATTTTGTAAGCGGAACACCTCTTCTACGTGTTGTTCAAACTCTTCACGGGACTGGCCGTTTGCGCCATATCCACCAAATAACGAACCGGCACAGCCCGATATTATCGAAGCCATAGCAAGCGTTGCTAAGCTCCGAAGAATAACCCAATACTTACTCCATTTTACCATTTTACTTTTTAAACCACGCTTTACAAGGCTCATTGACTAAGCCTCAATATACTATAAATTCGTCTCATTTGAGTACGAAAAGAACAATTTTTTTTCATTTTACAGCACTAGAACGCCTTCATTCTACCCTTGTTTTGTTGTAGTACACACCCATTCTGGGTGTATACTTCGCTACCCCATATTCATAAAATTCAACAAATACGGTGTCAATCTGATGACTGAAAAGACAGCAAGCAAATACCTGCTTAACCTTGAAAAACACTTCGCCGCTGACAGTCCGGTATTACTGAAAGCATCAAAAGTTTTTCAGGAGCTCGATCAAATTGAATATGATCTGGGACTCATCGAAATGGATGAAACGACGGCCAGTAAAAATTCATGGTGGCCAATAATCAGCTTGATTGGCGGCAATTCAACGGCCAAATCCAGGTTTATTAACAATTATCTGGGTACGGACACGCTGTTTTCCGGCATTCAAACCTCCAGCCATAAATTCACTGTCTTGCTGCATAACAACCAGTCCAACCCGACGACTTTGCCCGGCACTGCGCTGGACGTAGACCACCGGTTCCCGTTTTATCAAATCAGTCGCAAAATCGACCAGCAGCAACAAGGCGAAGGGGATCGCATTAATTCTTACCTGGAATTGAAAACACTCAACAGCGACCGCCTGAAAAACAAGCTTTTCATTGATGCACCCAACATTAGCGCCGCCCCGTCCAATCCGGTTATGTCGCTGTTAACAAAACATATCGTTGATAATTCCGATCTAGCTTTGGTTTTTACCGACGTTTTTGATTCAACATCGCCATTGGTCGATGAGTTAATAGAAAACATCGCCCTGAACCAGGATTCCAACAAATTCGTTTATCTGATAGATAAACCGACTGCAATGCTGAATCCATCGAGCAACAGTGAAATCATAGCTTCATGGCAAAGAAAACTTGGCGGATTGGGATTAAACACCGGGCAGTTTATTGTCCTGTCCAGCCAGGAAGGCGGCAGCTCTCAAAATTCGCCTGAATTTGCCCCGATAGACCAGCGCATAGCTAATGTAGGGAATGACCGCACTTACCGGGTGTTGAACTCATTGGAAAAGAATGTGCGTGAAGTTAATAGCGTGGTGATGCCGGAAGTAAAAAAAGCCATTGGAAACTGGAAAGATCGATCAACCTTTTCCAGTCTGATTGTTATGGGATTTATTGCTACTGTTGCCATTTTCGCTGAAATAGAAGCAGGCATTCTGGAGTTTCTGATAGATCCCATCATCGGGCCTGCAATAATCGTTACTCTGATAGTCATCATGACGCCGTTGCATATTATTTTCAGCCGGTTTCAGGCGAAAGTAATCATCAATCAACTTAACGCCCGGCAAAAAGAGCTCCACTTAATGGAAAATTTAGCCGGTATTTTCGAAAAAAACCTGACCTTTGCCCGCATGATGTTGCCGATTTCCGAGCCCGTTGGCTGGAATAAAAAAACAAAACTTCGTCTGACTCAAATATCCAATAAAGTAAAAGAATTGGTGCAGTTATTGAATGATAATTTCAGCACCTATGACGGGCCATCCTTAACCAGTCATTCAGATTCATCGGAGTTTAAATAGCATCTATCTGTCCACGGGGCTGGTTATGCCTCGGCGGTTATAACTGGTTTGCAAAATAAGGCTCTAGGTAATTATGGATATTTTAAAACAATACCTGCCGCTATGCTGGTTAAGAAATAACCCGCTTGAGCTGCCAAGATCAGTCTATTTTTTCAAACAAAACCTGTTGTTCTATTTTGTGTCAGAGTATTTCATGCAAGCCAACATGACCGACGACCCGATAGAATCATTTACCGAAGTCAGCATAGAGACATTATTAACGCTGGTATTTATAGGCGTCATGCTGTTCTTTAACAGGACGTTATACGCTTATGTGCAAGTGACTACAGCGATTATATTTTGCGCCAATATAATCGGTGTATTCGTGGTGCCGGTGTTGATCTGGCTAACCGTCAGTGAAGAGCCTTTAAGTTATTATTTCTTGGCTCTGCTTTTATTTTGGGATTATGTGGTGGTAGCCCACATTATCAAGCAAGTTTTGTCTATCAACTTTTTCGCCAGCCTAGTCTTATCTTTATTCTATTTTACGGCTACCTATTTTGCTGCTTTTGCGCTGGGGCAGATTTTGTAACTACCCCAACAGCAGATTCGCCTAAGCGTCGAGTTGGTTAGCAAGCGCCGCAGGCATCACAAAGAAATCCTGGAAATTCCGACCGCTTTGCGCAACTCCTGCATAAACGGCACACTGACTGCACGCGCTTTTTGTGCGCCTTCCTGCAACTGCTCTTCGATATGTTCGGGGGCCTGCAACAATGCTTCATAACGTTCCCTTGCCGGAATCAGGTGTTCGTTAATATGCTCAAACAACACCTGCTTCATCTCGCCCCAGCCGATGCCGTCGGCATAACGTTGGCGTATTTCGGCGACTTCTGCCGGGGTGGCAAAAGCCTGATAAATACCGAACAAAGTGCAGCCTTCAGGGTCTTTCGGTTCACCCGGTTCCAAGGAATTGGTTTTAATCTTGTTGATGAGTTTCCGTAGCTTTTTCTCAGGCTCGAATAACGGGATGGTATTGTTATAACTCTTGCTCATCTTGCGTCCATCCAGTCCTAACAATGTTGAGGCATGTTCTTCAATGACCGCCTCCGGCAGCACAAAATGCTCGCCGTAAATGTGATTGAAACGTCCGGCCATATCCCTGGCCATTTCAATGTGCTGAATCTGATCCTTGCCGACCGGAACTTTATGGGCATTAAACATCAGCATGTCGGCGGCCATTAAAATAGGGTAGCTGAACAAGCCCATGGTGATGCCTTTGTCGGCATCGTTCTCGCCGCCCTGTTCGTTTTCGGCGACCGCCGCCTTATAGGCATGCGCCCTGTTCATCAAGCCTTTTGCTGCGACACAGGTCAACATCCAGGAAAGCTCCAAGATTTCCGGTACGTCGGACTGTCGATAGAAAACCGCATTCGACGTATCCAGTCCTAAAGCCAGCCAGGTTGCGGCGATTTCAAGACTGGATTGCCTGACCCTTTCCGGTTCCTGACATTTAATCAGCGCATGGTAATCGGCCAGGAAATAAAAGGGCGCCACATTCGCGTCCTTGCTCGCCGCAATGGCCGGTCTGATCGCGCCGACATAATTACCCAAATGCGGCGTACCCGTAGTGGTGATTCCAGTTAAAACGATTGCTTTATTCATTAGATGACACTCAGAAAGATGTAAAAGTTGGCAACATATTACCTAATTTCAGATGAATATCCAGCGGAATAGCACAATTCACAGTGCCGCTGCAAATCCTGCCCCTTTATTTGGTTTTTATAGTAAACTTCTTAGCCGAGGCCATGAAGTTCAAACATTGAGAGCAACAATTGTAAACTGGATCGGAGAAATAACATGCTGGGATATGATGAAAAACGCAATTATATTCGAATGGAAATAGACTGCGAAGTTACCTACAGGCTTGCGGATTCAACTGAATTGCACCATGGCCGTTGTTCATCAATCAGCGGCGCCGGAGTTTCATTTATTGCCGACCGTGCTTTTGACGCAGGCAAGGCCATGGAAATAAACGTCATTCCCAAAAACACGCTGACCCCCTCGATGACCGCTTTTATCGAGGTTATCCGAAGCACCCAACAAGACGACGGCAGCTACGAGGTTGCCGCCACCATAAAGAGTATAAAGGGGGATTAACACTCCTCATTTAAATTACAGAACAGCTTAATTTTCTATTATGTATACGATTACCAAAGAGGTGTATTTTTGTTACGGACACCGGTTAATGAATCACCCCGGAAAATGCCGTAACTTGCACGGGCACAGCGTCAAGGCCTCGATTTCCATCGAGCATGAGCAACTCAACGACCAAGGCATGGTCTGCGATTTTTCCGATATCAGGGACTGCGTTGAGGCCTATATCGATCAGCAGCTGGATCATAATTTCCTGCTGCATAAAGATGATCCGATCATTCCCATGCTCACAGCAAACAAGGAGCGCTTCCTTGTCCTCGACGAACATCCCACCGCAGAAGTCCTGAGTAAGATGATTTATCAGCATCTCAAACAATCCGGCTTTAACGTTGCCCAAGTAGTTTTATGGGAAACAGCCAGCGCTCACGCCTGTTACCGGGAAAACTGACGCGGTCATGAGCTTTGTAAATCCTGTCAACAAATCAATCTGCCTCGAACAAGTCTGCGAATCAAACTATCAAAAGTTGTTAAAGTTAATCCCGGACTTAATGGCGTTTAAAGAAACCGCCATAGGCCTTGCTCCCCACCACTCCACGCTGCATCTTGAGATTATCGAGCGTACGCCGTACACATTGACCGTGGAGCTTAGCCATAGCTTTAACAAGAATCTGGCGCCCGCCGTGAAAATAAGAGTCTATCTGGATGCGCATCTGGCAGAGGTGTTAAGCGACCATGCCCGTGCCGGGGTAGCGCAGGTTTTTAAAGACCCTGGATTAAGCCGCGAAATAATGAATTACAAATGGCGGTTAAATTATTTCCTGCAAAAATGGCTGGATCATTGTTTGAAGAAAGACTACTTGTTCAGCCCTAATGCTGAAGCGTTGGCTTGAGTTCAGAGCAATTGATTTGTCCACGAAAGGCACGAAAAACAAAAAGCACGAAAGTATTCAAATGAGATGCCAAACTGCTGGGTGTTTATCCTTAGCGTGTCAATACAATATCTTGATTTGTTTTGTGCCTTTCGTGTTTTTCGTGGACAAATAGCCGTTTTGTAAGTTAGTCCGCTCGTGGTGAGTCCGGTCTACTCTTTTAAATAACCATTCGTTAATGCGCAAAAAATCATCCTCCCTAAGCCTGCTTAAATTATTGCCGGGATTATTCCGTCTAAGCTGCAAGCATCCTGTGTTGTTGCTGATCGTACTCGGCCTGGGTTTGGGCGGCTATGGCTATGAAGTTAAAATCGCCCGTCCCGCCTTGCTTTATCAAGGGGCGCCGCAGTCCCTCGATGCCAAAAACAGCGACACCTGGTTTCGGATATTACGCAATCATGGTTTTATCTTGGGTTATTCGGATTTGCGCGGTAACCCGTTGTGGGTGGAGTACGCGCTGACCCCGGAAGCGAATACGCCGTCCTTAAAGCGCCCCAATCGCTTTGAAACCGACTGGCGCAGCATCAATCGCGTCAGTCATAACAGTTATCAAAATAGCGGTTACGACCGTGGGCACATGGCACCGAATTACGCGATCAGTCATCTATACGGTCGGGCAGGGCAGGCGGACAGTTTTTTGATGACCAATATCACACCGCAAAAGCCTAAGCTCAATCAGCAATTGTGGCGGCATCTGGAGGAAACGGAAATCAAGCATTTTACCCAAAACTTCGGCAAGGTTTGGGTGATCACCGGGCCGATTTTTAGCGGCACGGTCGAGCGCTTGAGTTCGGATTGGAGGGTGGAAATACCGGACGCCTTTTACAAAATTTATATCACCGAAGCCGCCCCCGGCAAACCACCTGTTGCACTGGCCTTTTTAGTGCCGCAAACCGTCAACGGCAAAGAGTCGTTGGCGCAGTTCGTGACCAGTATCGACAATATAGAAGCGCAAACCGGCATTGATTTTTTTGCTGAATTGGATGATCGCATTGAGGCGCATTTGGAAGCCGCTATAGAGCCGATGCCTTGGAATTTACAAGCCGTCAGCAAACTGCCGCCACATCATTAGACATTAGTAGGTTACCAATAAAACGATAAGCAAAATGTTGGGGCCATGGCAACTGCCCCATGCGGTCGTTCGTACCTCGTCTCAATTCAACCTGTCTTTAATCTTTGGCTTACACGTCGCAGAATCTCACAAAGAAACATTTGTTGATCTGGCTCAATTTTTTTATTCCAGATTTTGATTAAATAGCCCCGCGTTGATGCAAATCAATTGTCGTCCTTAATCAATTAGATGGAGAATTACTATGAGTGAAGCACAAGAAAAAGATAATTTCTGGATTATTGTAGCTGGCGTTGTTTTAGCCGTTATTGTTACAGTAGTTTTGGTCAAAGGCAGTGAGCATGACAAGTACGAATCCACAGCAAAAGCGATTGCTGAAGATGCCTCTAATTCAGCGTATAGAAATAATACAGCGGTAGGAAAATAAAAGGCCATTCCTCTTAGCCGTTATTTTCGTTTTACCGCGGACAACACTTTTAGCCTGTTTTTAAGTTGTTGTGCGCGGAAGTTCAGCCAAATCATCCTCGCAAGTCTGGGCTGTTTAGTGATCAAGTTGTATGAAAGCTAAACAGCTCTTTTTTATTGGTTATTTTCAAGTGCTTGAATTTAACTGCTATCCGTTTTCGTATTTTCTTCCAGTGCCCCCGATCAGGCAAAACTTCAGCTTGGAGTAGTCTTACCCCTTAAGTAAGCAGCCCGAAATATGTAGAATGAAAATTCGCGTTATGCGGGCCAGCTATTTAACATCATCTTGCCATTTGAGGTGTTGCAGCTGAAAAGTTCAGTGTCTGGATTGCTTGGTAATCAGGTTGTGTGGAAGCTAAATAATTCTTTTTTATTTGTTATTTTCAATTGCTTAGATTTAACTTCTATCATTTTCCGTGCTTGCAGCAGATGAATGATTCGACTGACTGTTTCATGCGCGATGCCCAGATAATTGCCTATTTCTTCCCGAGACATGCTCAGGCGAAATTCCAGCTCGGAGTAGCCTCGTAATCTCAAGCGATCTGAAATATGCAGAATGAAGCAGGCCACGCGTTCTTCAGCAGATCGGCGACTTAGCATCATCTTTTGTACTTGGGCATCAAACTGGTTGCAGGATCTTTGCAGCAACACTTGGCTTAAGCCGGGGGTATTGATGGCCAATATCTCTATTTTATAGGCCGGCAAATGGCAATAATTCACTGTCTCTAATGCGATGGCGGTACAGTTATGGACTTGTGAGGACAAGCCGTCAAAGCCAAGTAATTCTCCCGGAAGAATAAAATCAACGACCAGTTCATTGCCATTCTGGTCGAAACTCAGTAATTTGGCGCTGCCGGAACGCAAGGCGATTATTCCTCTGAAAGGGCTGCCTGCATGGTATATAGCCTCCCCCTTTTGACGTATATTGTTTCGATTAACCAATAAGGCGAGTTCACCCACTTCCGACCGAGGCAGTCCTTTAGGAATGCACAAATTATCCAGGTTACAGTTTGTGCAAGTGACTGCTGTTTTGGTTGTCGATAAGTTTGACGTCGTTGAATTGATCATTATTTTGAAAACGGGAAAGGGAGTATTTGGGTCTAAAGGGAAACAATCTATCAAAAACTTAACGGGGTCACAAGGAATCCCTGCGTACTTCCGAACGCCCCGCTTATTACTGAAAGGCAGTCTTTCAGCTAAAGATATATAAATTAAGTGGTATTTCTCTTGTTCACTGTGGCAAGGCATATTTTTCTGCCGTTAAAAGGCAGCAAACATCATCAATAAATGTGACCGGATGCAATCTTTGCGTGTTTGAGATTAGCCCCCAAGCATGGACTATTTCCACAGGCTATTTTTTCTTCATGGCTGCTTCAATTTGCCTGCACAAGGTTTTCAAAATCTTGATCCGCGCAAAGTTCTTGTCGTTGGCTTCCACCAGCGTCCATGGCGCAATTTCGGTGCTGGTGCGATCGACCATATCGCATACCGCATGCTCATATTCATCCCATTTGTTGCGATTGCGCCAGTCATCCTCGGTAATCTTGAAGCGTTTAAAACCGATTTTTTCGCGTGCATTAAAGCGCGCAAGTTGCTCTTCCTTGCTGATCGCAAGCCAGAATTTGACCACCACAATATTGTGGCGCACCAGTTGCGCCTCAAAATCGTTGATCTCGCTGTAAGCGCGCATCCAGTCCACTTTGGAGCAGAACCCCTCAACACGTTCGACCAACACCCGGCCATACCAGGAGCGATCGAAAATCGTTACCCGTCCGCGCCTGGGAATATGTCGCCAAAAGCGCCATAAATAAGGCTGGGCGCGTTCTTCTTCGGTCGGTGCGGCAACCGGAATGATGTTGTACCAGCGCGCATCCAGGGCCCCTGTGATGCGGCGGATTGCGCCACCCTTGCCGGCCGCGTCATTGCCTTCGAACATCGCGATGACGGTGATGTCCTTAAACTTGGCTTCGCGGGTCAGCAACGCGAGCTTGCCCTGATATTTTTCCAGTTCGGTTTTAAATTCTTTCTTGTCGATTTTTTGGGTCAGATCCAGTGTCTTCAGAATATTGAGTTGGTCTATCGAGGGCAGCGGGGGCGGCGCAACAATCTCCACTGTTTTCACATTGGCTTCATCCAGACGTTTGCGGATCGCGTCAAGAATCACCTTGCCCACGGTCAAACTGCGGTAGTGCGGATCGTAGCCCTCGACGATGGTCCACGGCGCTTCAGCCGTGCTGGTGTGCCGTATCACGCTTTCATGCACGACCAGGAATTTGTCATATTGCTTGAAGTGCTTCCAATCGCGACCGGTCACACGCCAGCGGGTTTGCGGGTTTTTCTCAAGCAGCTTCAGACGCTTTTCCTGTCTGTCTTTGGATAAATGCATCCAGAACTTGATAATCAGCGCGCCTTCGTCGGTCAGCATCTTTTCCAGGCGTCTGGCGCGTTCCATGCTCAGGTCAAGTTCGGCCGAATTGGTGTGACCGTTGACACGGTTGATAATCGGCCAGGTATACCAGGAGCCTAAGAATACGCCGATTTTTCCTTTGGGCGGAAGCTCGCGCCAGAACCGCCACATCATGGGTCGGTCAAGTTCCTCATCAGACGGCTCGCCCATGCCGTGAGTCTGGATAAAGCGCGGGTCCATCCATTCGTTGAGCAAATTGACGGTTTCGCCCCGTCCCGCGCCATCCAGGCCGCCGACCAGAATAATAACCGGGAATTTGGCCAGTTTTGCCAAATCCATCTGCGCATCCAACAGCGCTTCGCGCAGCTTGGGCACTTCCATATCATAGGTGGCTTTGTCTATTTTGTGTCCAAGTTCTGCCGATTCAAACATGACGATCTTCCTGAGGTTTATTCGAGAATGAAAATTTTAACTAAAATTGTGCGCCTTGATCTGTAATTCATTCGTTTATGTACAGCATAAATAATCGGGAATATCCGGGTCATCGATTTTGTTGTCAAATCAACCAACCTAAGCTACCCAGCTATATTTTGTTTTTCTTACTATAAGGCTTGGCAAGCGTTACCGCTATTAAAAAAAGGATGCCCGACTTTATTTAAAAAATAAAGTAAAATAGCCGCTTTTTAAAATCTCACTCCGTAGATATTACGCAGACAGCAAAGGTACACATGAAGAATTATAAAATCGCAGTGCTAGCCGGTGACGGTATCGGCCCGGAAATTACTCGGGAAGCCATCAAAGTTCTCAAGCTTATTGAAGAGCGTAACGATGTTTCTTTTGAACTGATGCCCGCAGCTTTTGGAGCCTGCGCCTATTTTGAATTCGGCGATGCCTTTCCTCAGTCGACCATCGATATTTGCGACCAAGCCGATGCCATTCTTAAAGGCCCGATTGGTTTGAGTCATGAGCAATCCAAATCAATTCCCATTGATAAACAACCTGAACGCGGCGCTCTGCTGCCGCTACGTCGTCGTTACAATACCTATGCAAATTTTCGTCCGGTTTTCCTGCCCAAAGCCCTAGCGCATTTCTCTCCGCTAAAACCTGAAATTATCGGCGAGGGGATCGATATTATGATGGTTCGGGAACTGGTCGGCGGTCTGTATTTCGGCAGCAAAGAAACCGGCATTAACGAGCAGGGTTTGCGTTATGTCAAAGAAACCCTGGAATATGATGAACACCAAATCAGCCAGATTCTGCATCAGGCGTTCAAGCTCGCCCAAAAGCGCAAGAAAGTGCTGCACAACATTCATAAAAGCAATGTGCTGAAATCCAGCGTGTTGTGGAATGAAATACTGGATGAAGTAGCTAAAGAATACCCCGAAGTGGAAGTCATCCACCAGCTGGTCGATTCGGCCGCAACCAACCTGTGCCTTAAACCCACCCAGTTCGACGTGATGGTCATGGAAAACATGTTCGGCGACATACTCAGCGACCAGGGCGGCGGTATTCTGGGTTCACTGGGCTTGATGCCTTCCGCCTGCATAGGCGATGAAAAAGCTTACTACGAGCCATCGCACGGCTCGGCTCCCGACATTGCCGGGAAAAATATCGCCAATCCGTATTCGATGATCGGCTCGGTTGCGATGATGCTGGAAAACAGCTTCGATATGGCCGCAGAAGCCAAGAATGTCTGGGCTGCGATGCAAGGCGTGTTCGGCGACGGTTACTCAACCGCCGACCTGTCCAAGCCGGGTAGCGGCGTTACGATGATCAGCACCGAACAATTCGGCGACAAGGTTGTGGAAAAACTGAGGCAGATGCCGAAAGTGAATTGATGAGGGAAATGGAGTGGCAGGCTTTGCCTGCAATACGCGATGCGCTCCAGTTGCTCGGCGATCAGCTTCTCGGAAATACCGGTCAGCAGCAGGTGCAGTACCCGCTGCTTGAGCTTGGGAACTAGCGCAAATCTCAAAAATACGAACCGCGCTTCGCGCGGATCGTTCACCCCAACGTCAAAATCAACATCAAAAGCAAATTTCAAAAATCAAGTTTCAAAGGTCGAGGCGCTAGCGGACACACGCCATGTAGCTGACGGATGTGTCTTGGATCCCGAGGACGCTGCCGGTGCCCAGGCTGACGGTCCGGTGACCGGGACCACCAGGCGTCGACGACCAGGTGTAGCCCAACGTCCACCCCTGACCATTCATCGCACCAGAGGCATACAAGGCGCTTAGTTCGGCATCCGTCGGCAGGCGCCAGCCGGTTTGTCCGTTGATAGTACCCGCGCGTAATGCGGCCGCTTGAGCATAGGTGCCATCGACCCCAGTCGTCGGCATCCACGTCAGCCCGGCCTGAGAAACATAGGCAGGCACCGTTGCCGTGGCGCCGGATACCACCGGCGTACCGGTGGTCGGCGCGATGGTCGATACCGGCGTGACCTCGAAGGTAATCGTAGTGCCCCCGTCACCGGCGGAGACAATCGTGTAGGTGCTCGCCGTGGCCCCGACGATGGCAACGCCATCGCGCAGCCAGCGGAACGTCGAAGTGCCCTGCGGATCGTTGTTGGCATCCGCATAGGTGTAGCTGCCGGTCAACACTTGGCCGACTTGTGCTGTGCCGCTGATGCTGACCGCGCTGGCGGTCGGCGCGGCGGGAGCAGCATTGGTCGTCACCGCCACACTCTGCACCGCAGCCTGCACATTATTCGCCGTATCCTTAGCGACGAAGTATATCTTGTACGCCGTGGATGCCGTCAGCCCGCTAATCGCCGGACTGGCCGCGATGTTGGCGGTCATCGCAAACGCAGTGCCAGCTTGCACTGCCGCAACCGTCGGTGCCGCTGCTGCGGCCGCTTGCACAAGGTAGTAGCCGGTGCCGTTCTCGTTGATGGTGGCCGACAGCGTCGTGCCGGTACCGGTGGTGCCGGAGACGCTCGGGCCTGCGGTGGTAGTCGGCGCAGTGACGTCACCGTTGGCAATATTGATGCTGTCGATCTTCACCGAACCATGGGACACCAGTATCGTGACTAGCGTCGTACCTCCGCCGAGGTTGTTGACGGTGACAACGTAGGTGTCGGTCACGCCCACGGCGGGCAGAGTGATCTTGCCGGGATCGGTGATCAGGTTGTTGTCTGAGAGGCTGAACTGGCCATTGTTGCCAAAAGGCGCGGCGTTGAGGGTGACCGCCGCGATGCCGGTGACCGCCACGCCCAGAGGGGTGGTAATGGCACCGGTAACGGTGTTGACGCTGGAGCCGGCGGGGAGAGCTGCCTTGTTGACGGCGATCAGGCGCGTGGGGATGGCGGTGGTGTCCAGCTTGGCAACGACTTGGACCGGGATAAAGGCCGGTCGATTGGCGACTTGGTCGAGCAGGCTGCCCCAGGCCTGAGCTGCACTGCCGCTGCCGGTTGTGCCGAGCTTGCTGCCGAAAGTATGGCTCCAGGCGAGCCTTATCTGGTTGTCGTCCGGCGCGCCGTCCCGGCCCCGAATGGCGACAAGGTTGACGCCGAACAGCCCAACGCCGCCGAAGGGCCGATCCAGGCCTAAGGTATAACGGTTCTGGGCGGAGGCCGCATCGGCTCCCATTTTTAACTGGAAGTCCCCTGGCAGATTCTGGGTATATTCAGCGCTGCCGGTAGGATGGAAAGAGCTCTGTTTGCCGGTGAGGTAATCGTATTCCAGCCGCTCGCCGCCCACGCCAAGTTTGAGGATGCTGTCTGGCAGAGGCGTGAGCGCCACTCGCCCTTGCAGGCCGGAGACGCGTCCGCCAGCCACGCGGCGCGGATCGCTCCATTGCTCGTAAAGAGCGGCGGTATCGACGGCGTAGGTCTTGTCGGCCAAATCACGGCTGGGAGTGTCGGCGTGGTAAGCGTTGATTTTCGGCGCTGTTTAACCAACCCTTTTCCAGGCGGAACTGGTAGCTTGCGCCACCGCCGGTCTGAATCATTTCGGTCTTCTCAAGACCGGAGACGAAGCCGATGTTGAGGTATTGGCGCAACTGGCCGATGGTGAGGACAAAACGCTGGGCATCAGTCACCTGGAATCCGGCGTTGAGCAGAAGTTCTTTCTTCCTCTCTCCGACGTTGAACACTACGCCGCCTGCCGCGACCTTCCCGAAGGAAATAGCAGCAGCGCCGCCGACGCCAAAGCCGGTCTGGTCGCTGTATTCGGGGTTGATGACGACGCGCTTGCCGTCGAGGCTGTTGCCAAAGGTGAGGCCATTGGGACTTACGCTGAGGTTGCTGGGGAGATCGTTGGGGCGATCCAGGTCGGGAAGCGTGCTGGCCGGGGGGGGCTTCCGCCTGGACATAGCGGGCCTGCATAACGGGGTAGGCCAGCAGCAAGGCGGCCGGAGTAGATTAAGGGAAAGCCGACGCTCTATCGCTTGCAGCGGTGAAAGTCTTAGTTAGCCATGTAGGGGGCGCATCGCGCACCATTGTATGAACGCCAATGCGGTTGGACATCGAAAAGGGGCGCGATGCGCCCCCTACCGGACTAATGGCGGGCGCAGAGTTCGGTGCCTCAGGAGCTAGTCTGGGGACGTACATGGAGGACAGGCTCAAAAAATGGTGGGGGGGCGTGTGCCGGAAGAATACGACTATCTCTTAGGGATCGCTGCCGGGGAAATTGGCCGCGACCTAAAGTCCGGCGGTAGCGTTGACGGCCTCGGCAACACGATCCGCGCCAAACTTTGCGGGCATTGATCGGGATCCGCGCTATCACACTGGCACGCTTTACTTCTGGCAAAACGGGCAATAGGATAGACCGCTCCCATTGCCCTGCGCTATAGATTACGGTTTTTATTTTTCAAATAAAGCTATCGACTCTACATGCCCGATCTGCGGCTTACTCAGTTCTTCTCGTTCCCGCGCACTACGTGGGAACGCAATTAAGGCCGACTACGCCATAACAAATCACAGCCCATTTTTATAAACAGCGTCATCAATAGGAAAATCAATACAGACAGGCGATGTCGGCGTTACGGACAGGTGGCGGAAACGCCGCCGCTGGTGTAACTGACCGAACCGGTGTTGCCGCCGGAGTTTTGGCAGGTGCCCGCCGTTACCACGTTGCCGGTGGAGCCGGACAGGGCGGTCGAGCTACTCCGGGAGATGGCGTAGTCAGCGGTGGTGCCGTTCGCATAGAACGTGTTTCCGGTGACCGTCGCGGTGCCGCCGCTGGCCATTTGCAGCGCGATCGCGTTGCCATTCGTGTTGGTGACCGTAATCGTATTGCCGCTGATTGTGTTGTTGCTGGCATTGCTGATGACTCGCACGCCAAATGCGTTGCTGCTCGAGCTGTTGACCGAGATGGTGTTGTTGGCGATGGTGGCGCCGTTGACGCCGTCGGCATTGACACCCAAGAGACTGATCACCCCGCCACCGTAGGCCTGGTTGATATTCATCCCGGCAAGTGTGCTGTTGTTGGCCATGCTCACCGCCGCGCCACTGGCACCGCTGGTTGTTGCGGAGATGGTCGCGGCCTGGGTCGTCAGGGTCGCGGTGTGGCCCGACGGGCTACGCACGACGTGTGTGCCGACGCCCATTACGGTCTGCCCGGATTGCAGCGTGGTGGCGGCGGTGGTGTTGAAGGTGCCCGACAAGATGACCTTGCTGTTAACGCCGGCCGTTGCCAGGGCGCCGTTGAGGGCGGCGCCGGTGGTGGTGCCGCTGGAGAGCACTGTAAACGTTTTTCCATCGGCCGTCTCAGTCGCCGTCTCGACCAGTTCCGGCGTCGTGGCCGCTACTCGAGCCTGGGTCACGATGTCCACGTCACGCATCACCGGCGCGGTCATGCGCCGTTCCTGCAAGGTAAACTGTCGCGCTCTTTCCGGATTGCCGCCGAGCGGGATGCGTATCCGTATCGACGCAAAGGTCTGGCTGCCGCGCTCACTGTCATCCTGCGTTTCGGCGCCCACGAACAATTGCGACCCCTCCCACAATCCAGGCACCTGAGCCATGGCCAACTCCACCCGAAACCGCGGCCCCGCCACTTTCACGACGCTGTCGCCGAACCGGTACCCGCCGGCATAGACCCTCAGTTGGTTGGGAGCCTCCGCGTCGAAGACCGGCAAGCGCCAGCCCACTTCGGCATCGAAGCCCCCGAAGGCGCGCTCCTCGCGAGTGATCGAGCCCGGCGTGGTGATCTGGACTACGGTTCCCGAAAGGGCAGCAGTCGAAGGGCCGCCGCCGGTGGTGCCGAGATCCCTGATCCGATCCCCGAGCGGGATATAGCCGTTGGCGCGAAAATCCCAGTCGCTCCCCAGCGCCTCAGCGCCCACCGTGGCCTGATTGAAGTAGTTGCCCTCGTCAGTGCGGCGGCGATCGAAATAGCCGTAAGTTCCCAGGTTCCAGCCTTTTGGCAGCATGCGGCGCACGCCGAGTCCGAGGTTGCCTTCGTGGCTGGAGTTGTCGTCCATGCGGCCGCGCAAGTTGCCGAAGACCAATGTGCGCTCGTCTTGCACGAGGGGCACGAACAGGTCGGCTTCGCCGAGAGTGCGCTTGCTGCCGGGCTTGGCTTCGAAATCGATGTGCGCGCCCCATTTGGACTCGGAATCTTCGGGCGGTGGTTCTTGAGCCATCGCGCCGAAAGAGAATGCAACCAGTCCGCACAAACCAAGGCAGCGCGAAAACGTGAATTCTGCCATAGCCCGGTAGGGTGCGCACCGCGCATCAGGATTCGGCAAACTGAGGCGCCGGTTTTGCATTATGGAACAGAGGAAAAAGTATGCAACGCGCAACCGCAGCCGGATTCCGGCGCAACTGTTGCGCGGCGATTGCCCGGCTGGGCGGTTGATGTGATTCATGATGGTTCGTTCGCTCCCCGATATTTTTATAGCGGATATCATATCCTTATAAATTATATGGTTGAACTCCCTAATTAGCCATGTAGGGGGCGCATCGCGCACCATTGTATGAACGCCAATAGGGTTGGACATCGAAAAGGGGCGCGATGCGCCCCCTACCGGACTTTTGACTGCGGTATTCAAGATCAGGCGGTCGATGTGGTTCATGGCTGTTCGGTCCCAAATATTTTTTTGGGGGAAGCATACACTTATGATTTGTAGGGCCATATCCCCTAATTAGGGGATATGGCCGCTAAAGCCACGGTTTTCGTAGTATTTTTAGGCGAATCGGGAGGATAAAGCTGACATTGCTAACTTTTTGCGGCGCTCGTTGCCGAGAAGTACGTGGGCTTTTATGCCGTCTGCCCTAGCCACAGGGCCATGAGGGCGGCCCTGTTTTTTACGCCGAATTTGCGATAGATGGACGCGACCCATTGATGGGTGGTGTGATAGCTGCGCTCCAGTTGCTCGGCGATCAGTTTCTCGGAAATGCCGGTCAGCAGCAGGTGCAGCACCCGCCGTTCGGCCGGCGTCAGCGGTGTTACGGCCACCAGCAGGCCGTGGGAGAGCATCAGTTGTCGATGGAACCATTTGAGGCTGCGCAGGACATAGGCGATCTCATCGCGCTCGGCTTCTGTGAAAGGCGGCTGATCCGGGCCGCGTAATATGCCGAACCAGGATTCGGTATCCTGGTTTACCGGAGAAGCTACCCAGACGGCATCCTCTGTGCCGACGCCTTGGAAATAAACCCGGTAGTAAGACGATTCGAACCATTCGGGGCCTACCAAGTCCCGCAACCGGTTGGCGCGAAAAACGCCCGCACCCTCCAGGTTACGGACGGTGGTCTCGTCAATATTCCCCAGTTCCAGCTTATCCGCCAGTTCCCGTGCGGCGGCATCCAACGGCGAAGAGTGCAGGTGGTGCATGACGCGTGGTCGCCAGCCCTTCGCCGGATCGTCGGGAAAAAATGTATCCAGGCGCACAGCCCCTATCCAGGTGATATTCCATGCCCCCGTCAATGCACACAAACCGCCCATGAGGTGTGTCAAAGCTTCCTCGGAACGACCGGCATCGAAATCGGCCAGTTCGTCCCACAGGTCGTGGATGGCGTCCATGTCACCGCTTTTTATCATTATTGTTTGCTTGTCATATGTAACTGACATAAGCCCGGTAAGCCGCAAAAACAGACAGCATCAGGAAGATGGTTCCGCTGATCTTGTGGAACAATACTAACGGGACTTTTTGCAAAATAGTGCGGCCGGCGATGATTCCCAAGGCGGATGTCGAGGCTAACGCGACTGTCGAGCTGAACCATACGGCAATGGGCGCTACGGTGCTGCTTAAGCCAACAACAGCCAGCTGGGTTTTGTCGCCGAATTCAGCCACGGTAATCAATAAAAAAGTGGTGAAGAAAATGCCGTGCCCGCTTTTTTCCTTAACTTCCTCATTCTCATCATCCTCTTCTACCCGCAAGGAATGAATGCCGAACGCGGCAAACAGGATCGCGACTATTGCAGCGACGATATATTCCGGCAACCAGCTGGCAATGGCGACGCCAAAAACAACGGCCAAGGTGTTTAAAAAGGCAAAAGCCGCTATCGCGCCCAGCAAAACCGGCATGGCCCTGTGTCTGGATGCCAGCGTCATACATACCAGTTGGCTTTTATCGCCAATTTCAGCTGCAGCGATTAGGGCAAAGCTGGTCGCAGCAGTGGCTGATAGTTCGGCGAAGTTGCCGGTGCTCAGCAATGATACAAAATGTTGGAAAGAGCTTTGAAGGCTTTCGAAAATAGCTGCGGTGTTCAGTGATGTTAGAAAGTGTTGTAAATAACTTTGAAGATGATCCATTTGGTTTCCTGAAAACGATTTTTCCGCCAGAGGCTGTAGAACACGGATGACATCGATTAAGCGGATAATCACTGATTAACAGCACATAACCAACTTAGTTTCAACTTTAAAAAATCCGTTTAAATCCGTCTTATCCGTGCCATCCGTGTTCCATTTCTAATTACAAGAGTCTTAACCCAACATGTTGTCCAAGGTCATCATGATGATGAAGCCGATCATTAAGGCAAAGGTAGCGTAACGCGAACGGCCGTCGGAATGGGTCTCGGGGATGATTTCTTCACTGATTACAAAAAGCATGGCTCCGGCAGCAAAGCCCATGGCTATCGGCAGAATGGGTTGAAAAACGGTGACCATGGTAATGCCGAGCAGGCCGCCCACCGGTTCCACCAAGCCTGTCAGCGTGGCGATGCCCACGGCCCGCCACTTGTTGTAACCTAACCCGACCAAGGGTAGGGCGACAGCCAAGCCTTCGGGGATATTTTGCAGGGCTATCGCAATAGCCAGAACCACGCCGTTTTTCATCTCCCCTGAACCGAAACTGACGCCGACGGACATGCCTTCAGGAAAGTTATGGATGGTGATCGCAATAATGAATAGCCATATTTTGTTCAGTGAATTCAGCCTGACATCAGCAATTGAATCAAGGTGGACATGCGGCAGCTGGCGGTCGGCGAAATGCAGAAACAGCGCACCGACCAACATGCCCAGTGAGACGACATAAATGCCACTGCCGGGCCAGATTTGATTGCCGTAGGCCATGCCCGGAACCAGCAGGGAAAATGCGGTTGCTGCCAGCATGACGCCTGCGGCGGCACCGAGCATGCTGTTGAACAGGTTTTTGGATATGTCCTTGAAAAACAGCGCGGGTAAAGCGCCAAGTCCGGTCGCAAGGCCTGCCAGGATGCTGGCAACGAAACCGATAACAACAATCTCGCCAAAAATCAGATACAAACTGCCGAAAATTACCAGCTGTGACAGCAGGAATAATCCAATCACTGTCGCCCAACGTTTTAGCGGCGGCATGTATTTTATGGTGAGATAAAACTGACTGGATTTTATCGCGGTTACCTGGTCTTCAAAATAGCGTTGCAACTTTGTTAAAGTCTTTGTTGTTAAGGTCATAAGATTTACCTGCATCGGCTTGTTTTGGAATATGCGTGGGGCATTATAACCAAATACGGGTAGCTTGGGTTTGTTTGTAGCGGATTAGCTCGTGGGCGCACCGCTACGTTGTTTCTGTGGGATTTATTCTGAAGGTTCTGTTTTTGCCATCTTGGCGTTTACAAGTGCAGGGTCATGAATCATTAAACAGCCGCCCTGGCGAGATGAAACAAGGATGATATCGCCGTATTCAGGATGTTTAAGACACTTGGCGGCAAGCATGTCGGCGTAGACAGTTCTTTCAATTTCATCGTAAATATCGTTAGATATTTCGGCGTATTGCTGTATTGTCAGGGGCGTTATTTTTGTGGTTTTCATTTGGATAAACCTCCTATTGATTCAATGAAAGATCAGATAACGGGTGGTGCTATTTTGTCTTTGTTCCTGCCAAGTTTCTTTTAATTCTAAATGCCAATTTAGCATACATCAAGGAAAGCGTATGATTACATCGATATAATTAATCACTTACACTTATAGGTCATTGTTTATACTGAGGTGCGTAATATCTTATAACATAAGGAGCAGGGTGATATTGTGTATTGAACAACATTTTGGGAGCGTATTTTGAATATCAATGCAAATTATTGGAAAGCCCTGTATCCATAAACTCGTTCTGGCGATGGGGTAGGAATATTTCCTTTTATCGGCTCCCGGCTAGTGCCGCTGCAATGGTTTGGCTATCATGGCGGCATTATCTGCTTGGAATGAACCATGAAAAAATTGACTTGTACTTTACTCGGGCTAAGCCTGACGGCGGCCTGGTCCGTGTCGGCCAAAGATCAGCCGCTGGATCTGGGAATCATCGACGTGGTCGGTGTTACGCCGCTGCAAACTAGCGGTGTTGCCGCCAATAAAATACCGGCCAATATCCAGACCGTGTCTTCCGAACAGCTGGAAAAAGCCCAAAGCATCACTCTGGCGGATTACATCAACCGCTATCTGGGCAGCGTGCATATTAATGAAGCGCAAAATAACCCATTGCAGCCGGACATTTCTTATCGCGGCTTTGTCGCTTCGCCGCTGTTGGGCTTGCCGCAAGGCTTATCGACCTATGTTAACGGCGTCCGGTTTAACGAAGCGTTCGGCGATACGGTTAACTGGGATTTGATTCCCGAAGGGGCGATCGATTCGATGGCCCTGTATCCGGGGTCTAACCCGGTTTACGGCTTGAACAGTTTGGGCGGCGCTATCTCAATCAAGACCAAAACCGGGTTTTCAGCGCCCAAGCATGAGCTGGAAGCTTACGGCGGCTCTTGGGGCAGGCATTCGGAGGAATTAAGCAGCGGCTGGAATAACGGCACCTGGGGTTATTTTTTAGACCTGCATCATTTTGAGGAAGACGGCTGGCGGGATTTTTCGCCGACTAAGGCCGATCAGGCGTTCGGCACCTTGAGCTGGCGCGGCGATAAAGGCTCATTGGATCTGACCTTGGGCGGCAACGACAACAATATGCGGGGTAACGGCGCCGCGCCTATCCAGTTGCAGCAGCAAAACCGGGCGGCGGTGTTCACTCATCCCGATCAGACCATAACCCGGATGTTCTTTTCAGAATTGGCAGGCAGTTACGATCTGGCCGATGATATTGAAGTCAGCGGTAACGCCTATTTCAGGCAGAATCGGATCAGGACCTTTAACGGCGATAACAGCAACTATGCTGTCTGCGCCGCCGATCCGACATTGCTGTGCGATCACAACGATGCCGTTGTTACCGATATAAACGGTAATCAAGTGCTGGCCGACGATGCGGTCGAAGGCGCAACCAACAACACCAGCCAAACCAATATGCGCAGTCGTGGCGGCACGTTGCAGACGGCGTTTGCCCAGGATTTGTTCAAACATAAAAACAACCTGACTGTGGGCACAAGTTATGATTATGCCGAAGTGCATTTCGGTTCGGATACCGAGCTGGGTTCGCTGACCGATACCCGAGGCACAACACAAAGCGGGATTCTTGTCGATGAATCCAGAGTCCGTCTGCATACCAATACCTCAACGGTGGGCGTGTTCCTGACCGACAGCTTTTCCATTACCGATGCTTTAACGGCCACCGTAGCCGGGCGTTACAACTATAGTCATGTCAATATGGAGGACAAGTATATAAAGGATCCTTTAAAAACCCTGGATGGCTCGCATACCTTTGACCGGCTTAACCCTTCTGCCGGATTGACGTATCAAATCAGGGATAACCTGAATGTGTACGGCAGCTATAGTGAGTCTGCCCGTGCGCCGACGCCGATGGAATTAAGCTGTGCCGATCCGACTGCGCCGTGTAAATTGCCCAACTCGTTTGTGGCCGATCCGCCATTGGAACAGGTGGTTGCTAAAACCTGGGAAGGCGGTTTCAGGGGAGATTTGGATAAGCTGTTGGGCAAGGGCGATTTGAAATGGAATCTGGGCTATTTCCACACCATTAATAATAACGACATTATTTTCCGCCGAGATGCCGCCAGCGGCATTATCAGCCAGGGCTATTTCAGCAATGTCGGCAAAACTCGCCGCTACGGCATAGAAGCCGGTACGACCGTTAATTATCCGCAACTGTTCAGCGGCATTGACGATTGGCATTTTTCGACCAACTACACCTATTTGAATGCACGGTTTATGGATGGTTTCGATATTCAGAATCCGCTCGATACAACCCAGGCGATGGCGGTTACCAAAGGTAACAGAATTCCCGGCATCCCCGAGCATATCTATAAGGCCGCTGTCGGCGTCGACTTGTGGCAGCGCGTGTCGTTGGGTATAGACGGCATTTACAGCGGCAATAAGCATTTCAGGGGCGACGAGGCCAATTCCACTGCGCCGTTGGCCGGTTATTGGTTGTTTAACGCCAAGGCGGAATACAAGGTCACCAAAAATTTTGCGGTATTCGGCAGGGTCGATAATATCTTCGACAAGAACTACAACTCGTTTGGTGTTTATGGGCAGGCCAACGAAGTCTTGCCCGGCTTTGACGATGGCCGGTTTGTGTCGCCCGGTGCGCCCAGGGCTGGATGGGTTGGGGTGCGTTTGACTATGTAGATAAAAAAGGCTAAAGGCTAAAGGTGAAAGGTGAAAGGTGAAAGGTGAAAGGTGAAAGGGGTTTTTTCGTCTTGCGCCTTTCGCCCTTTGTCTTTTTTTGGACAATAAAAAGCCCGCATAAAGCGGGCGTGTTGAGTGCTGTTATTATTGTTATTGAGTTGTGTTTATTACAACTTGACCCAAGCAGTGTCACTTAATTTTATTATTATTATCAGCTAGTCAAAAAGACTAATTCCCCCTCTTAGTCGGTAATTAAACCGGGCCCACTCCTTCAAGCCGGTGAGGATTTTATTCAAATGGAACCCCCTTGTCTATTTAAAAATAGGGTTTATCGGTAAAAATATGGGGGCGTTATAAATAACCAATAAATACAGCGCATTACAGGGTTTTAGGGGGGCGTGATAAATAAGATGGCTGGCAGGCAGTGCCTGTGTCATTCAGGTAAGGTTCAGGCTGTTACCGGTTGCGTCTGGCTTCTTCTTCCTCGTTGACAAAGAAGTTGAGTCGTTCATTAAGGATGGCGGATAGCTGTAAATTAAGGCCTTTTGATTTTTGAGCCAGTTTAATTTGCAGGATGGCATCTTTGGTTTGACCGGTCGCATAGTAGTATTCCGCAAGATAACGATGAGATTCGGCGGGTTGATTCAAGTCGCTATAGACTTGCGCCAGCAGCTGCGAATAAACCGGTTGTTTCTGAGTTTTAGGCTTTAACTGAAATAGGTTTTTCCGGGCCTGAGCGGCGTTACCGGCTTTAAGCAGGGAGGTAATGTACTCGAGTTTGATGGCTTCGTTATCCGGGAATTGCTCGGTCAGTTTTTTATATCGGGCCAGAGCTGCGCTGTAATTTTTGGACTCCAGCGCTGTGCGGGCTAGTGCGGTGACGTATTGCGCCTGGTTTGGATATTCTTTGCTTAGCTGTTGAAAAATACTTTCCGCTTCTGTGAATTTTTGCGCGTTAAGCGCGCACAGTCCAAGCCCGTAGCGGGCGACGGTGCGTTGTTCGATCGTGCCTTGAGTCGATCGGGTCTGGAAGTATTTAAGCGTGTCGGCATCGTCGGTGCCGGTTAGCACCCGGATTTTCGCTTTGGTTAGCTGATAACCGAGCGAGTCGGGATATTGTTTATAGGGATAGGTTTCGGCGCGCCCGCGGGTGTCGGAAATACGCGAGGCGGTTACCGGGTGGGTTCTTAGAAATTCGGGGATATTCTGTCCATAATAGCGACTGGATTGCTGTAGGCGCTCAAAAAAAGTGGGCATGCTGCGCGGGTCGTATTGGGAGCCTGCCAGGGTTTGCATGCCGACGCGGTCGGCTTCGGCTTCGTTTTCGCGGGTAAAGTCGATTTGAAACTGTAAGCTGCCGGCTTGAATGGCGACGATGGCAGCCTGACCCAGTGCGGGGGACTGGGTGCCCAATAAAATAGCGGCCAGGGTTGCGGCGGCGGTAGGGATCGATAGGCGGCTGGAGGCTTCATAAGCGCGGTATAAGTGGCGCTGGGTGACGTGGGCAATTTCGTGCGCCATTACCGAGGCTAATTCGCTTTCGGCTTCGGTGATTAAGATTAAACCTGAATTTACGCCGATATAGCCGCCGGGCCCTGCAAACGCGTTAATGTTGTTTTCCAGAACCACGAAAAAATGGAACGGGTTGCTCGGTGCGTCGCTGTTGACGACCAGCCTTTCGCCGATAGTCTGGATGTATTGCTGAATTTCGGCATCCTGGTTGATGGAGATTTGCGAGTGCAGGCTGCGGAAAAACGCTTCGCCGAATTCTTTTTCTTCGGCGGGTGTAATCAGGGTGCCGGAAGAGTCGCCCATGTCAGGCAATTCGATTTTGGTAATCTCAACGGCTTGTTGCGGGGCAGGGAACAGGGCAAGGCTTAAAGCCAGTGTAAGAGCAGAGGGTTTGAATTTCATACGATGAGACTGGATAAAATTTACCTGGGTTTTTAATGGGATTGTTGTAGGGGCTGCTCTTGTGCCTGCCCTCTCAGGGCAACCACAAGGGATTGCCCCTACGCAAGGATTGTAGCGATGAATGGGTCTATTGTTCCAGATATTCTTCGGTTTCGCAAAGCGGGAGGGAAATGCACTGATTGCGGCCTTTTAGTTTGGCTTGATAAAGTGCCGTGTCGGCTTTGTTTAACAGGTTGTCGTCGTTTTCAGGAATGCCGGTGCAAGCGCCGACGCTAATGGTTACTTGTTTGAGCGGTTGGGATTTTATATGCGGTATTGCCAGGTTGAAAACAGCGCTTCTTAGTTTTTCGGCAAACTGACAGGCGATTTCTTGGGGTAAGTGCGGCATTACCAGAACGAACTCTTCCCCGCCATAGCGTGCAACGATGTCGGTGGCGCGTGACAGTTGTGATTTTAATGCGGCTGCGACCTGCTTTATTACATCATCGCCGGCTATGTGCCCGTAATAATCGTTATAGGATTTAAAAAAATCAATGTCGACCATGAAAATGGATAAAGGATGTTTTTGTCTTTTTGCATCCGCTACAGTCATTTCGTAGTGCGCATCGAAGAATCGGCGATTGCAGATGTCCGTCAAGCCGTCCGTTGTCGCTTCTTTTTTCAGAATTTCCGAATGAGAGCGCAGCATTTTTTCGCGCTTGATTGAAGTGCTGGAATCCGTTACCTGAATCAGGCAGCATGATTCATCCAGCTGCGACTGAATGGGCGTGATAGTGATCGATTGATACATCCTGTCCGGCTGCTGATCTGTCCCGAATACATTATACAAAGGCAGTGGTGTGCGGTGCAGGGCCGTGGACAAAACCACAGGCAGTCGGTATGTCAAAGTGTTTTTGAGCGCGGACAGGAATGCGGGCGACACAGGTTCTGGAAACACTTGATCAAGAGGCCGATTAAGGGCGTCAGCTTCTTTAATGTGACTGTGTTTGGCGATCCAGTCATTCCAGAGCAATACTTTGCCATTGGCATTAACGACACATACACCTAGGTTGAGCGTATTGAATATATCATTCATATCAAACGGCTTTGCTGTTATTTCACTCATGAAATTTTGCCAAGAAATTGATCGACATGGGTAACAAGCTCAGTCAAAGATGCGGAACTTAACAGGAACACGAGATTGCCGGTCGTATGTCGATTTTCGATGGCGAGATCAATGTGTAAGACCATAACATAGGGCTGATTGGAGTTCTTTTTGAGTCGATATAATATTTCGTCGGCTGATGCTACGGTGTAGCTGGGTAAGGAGCTTTCCAGGGTAAAGCTGAATATGTCGGCCATCGCAGACAGGCAGGCGTTTAAAATGATGTTGCCTAATTCGCACATGGCTTCGTGCTCAAATTCTGCAAGCTCTTCAAGACTCATTTGTGAGCCCATCATATCTCGAACGATTTTGAGTGCTTGATCTTCGGTAAATAAAAGCACGGCCTCGGCATTAAATGGGCCGCTAAAGTGCTGAGTTACTGCGCCAAATCGCCCATCGTTCAGTGATAATGTTGCCGAGTTTATGTCTTTTGAATTAATGACTTGCACGGAGGGGACGGAAATACTCACTTCGTCGCCGACAATCTCGCTCAGGCTTAATGCAGCCCGACCTGCGCCGATGCTAAATACCTCTCCCAAAGCATCAAGATGAAGTGCGCTAAGATTGTTCATTTGGAATCTGCAAAATAGTTTAGCGTCAGGGAGATTGATTTTTCTGTGACCGGTTTTGCAACCAATATGGTTCCAAGCGAACGGGCACGGTTTTGATGTGTCTCTTGAATGTTTGCCGAGAAAATAACGACTTTTATCGAAGGATGTTTGGACAGTATCCGTTCTGCTGCATCGGTTCCTGAAATGCCCGGCATGTTAATGTCCATGGTGCAGTAATCGGGAAGGTCTTTATCGATCAGTGCAATAGCATCTTCGCCGCAGACTGCCTCAGATATTATCCAGTCAGGGCGTTGGGCAAGGATATGGGTGCGGATTAGCATTCTTGATACCTTGCTGTCATCGACGATCAAAAGTTTTTTTATTGAACTATCCACGGATATTATTGATTTTTGTTGGATTTAAACTTTTAGCATTTTACATGAAAAGATAGAAGTCGCGAAGCTATAGTTTGCAGGGCAATCGCGCTTAAATAAGCTTGGATTTTATAATCACTGGCTGATCAATTGCCTATAAATGTAGTTATTTTAAATTTCAGGTTATTGGAGCCGCGACTTTAGTCGCGCCAGTAGTTATATTTCCTTCACAACTGGCGTTATGACTCGTGCGCGACTGAAGTCGCGGCTCCGTTTATGTTTTCCCCTGATTTTTAAAGCAGAACTTAAAATCACTAAGCAGAAATTTGCACCATATCGCTTTATTTAAGCGCGATTGCCCTAAGCAACAGTTGCGATTCGCTCTGGCTTAAGACAGCGGCATGATCTTAAACTGATTAATAACCGGATAGCCAATGGCATCCGATTATTCTTGCATTGACTGTAAACTTGGATGCCAGCGTTCATCCTAACCGCAAATTGCCCAGGAACACGCATTCATAGCGGATAGACCGGCTGGCAAAATCCGCATGTTTTTATTAAAGCATAGCGAAGTTAAGTGCTATCATTTTGCAAAAAATACATCCGACAGGCCGCACTATCATGACAAAGCCCCAAACCCCTCAGTTAATAAGCATTGAAGATACGAAGCAATCAAATGCGCAAATTCTGGATAATTCACATTGGGGCGAGGATTTTACTTGGGAACAATTACAATCCATCGGCCACTATTTTAAGCCTTACTCAGCATCAAAAGGCACGCTGATTTATAAAGAAGGCGAGGTAGGCTCCTCAATGGGAATCATTGTTCAGGGGTCGATCGGCGTTTACAAAAATAACAAACGGATTTCAACCTTGCGGGTTGGGCGTACTTTCGGTGAAATGTCAGTTATTGATACGCAACCCCGATCAGCAACTGCCCGCGCAGAAGCAGAGACTGTTTTTTTGTCATTGGACAAAGCCGACATGATGACATTGGCTGACAGGCACCCTACCCTGGCATTTAAAATTATCTGGAATATTTCCCGCGCGCTAAGCCAGCGACTTAGGCTTACCAGCTCACAATTGTCGGAATTTCTGGAATCCAATGTCCTCTGATCGGTAGAGCGTCACAGGCATGGCTGATCTGGGCAATGACAGACTCTTTGTTCCTGCATAAGGTGAAAGTCCATGAACGATGAACAAAAATATCACGTTGTTTTTACCGGCCGTTTTGCCCCGGATATTGACCGTGCAGCCGTCATGCAGAATCTGGCAAATCTTTATAAAACCGATGTGCAAAGCATCGCACAACACTTTTCCTCTGCCGATACAGTCCTCAAAAACAATTTAAGCCAAGCTGCCGCCAATCAATATGTCAACGCACTCAACACTGCGGGCGCTTTGTGCCTAGCTGTTGCAATTCCTGTTTCAAAACCGCTCAATGCGCAGTCTCCCGCGTTTTTGGAGCACCAACTGGGTGTCGGCGACATACGCTGTTCGCCCCTGCCGATCAACCGAATCACCCAGAGTCAGGACGGCATTAATATCAACCGTGTCGATAAAAAGGACATCCCTTTTCAGGATATTATGCTGCTGTCGGTGTATGAAAACACCGAGTCTGCAGACTGTAAAATACTGCTGTTCCTGAAAGGATTTAAGCAGCCTTTTGAGTGTGACTGCTACAAAATTACCTACAGCGATTTTTTCGACGTCAAAGGCAGCACCATGCAGGACTCGATCAGGCGTTTTGCCAACTACCTGCTTAGCAACAACCCGCATTTGCTCTTTGATAAGAATACCTACGAATTTGTCCAGGGCGGAAAGCTGCCCGAATTCAATGGCGATGTGGTGCGACTGTCCACCGCACTGAGCGCTGCTTTACCGCAAAGGGATAACGACAGCCCGGCGATTAACACAGCGCCCGAACCGCCGCCAAACATCGCCCCGCAACCAGAACCGGCAACCGAAGCCGTCGAGCAGCCCATAGTCGCAGAAACACAAAATCAGCCGACATTAGCCACATGCCCCAAGTGCGGACAAAGCCACGCTCAAGGCCAACTTGAATGCAGCCACTGCGGCGTGGTTTTTGCAAAATGGCACAAAAAGAAGAAACAGGAGGAGCAAGCTATTTTGCAAGCCAAGCAAAATAAAGACGCTCCGGTCGAGTTCGATTACGACTGGGAACTTGATGAACTCGATTTATGGACGCAGCAAAAAATCAAATCATTCACCTATTTGTTAATTGCAGGCTTTGTATTGCCGTTATTTAAACACAGCATGCTGTTTGGTTCCTCGGAGCTGGTATGGCCCTGGAACATCATGGGCTTGGGCATTGATGAGCAAAAAGCGGCGGCAATGGCCACAGCATCCCTCCCTGAACATATGCTGGCCTGGGGACTGCTGCCCCTGGGCGTGTCCATCGCTTTATTAAGCGGACGGCTGTTTATGCCGCTACGGAGCTTGACCGCAACCCTGTTTTTGGCCGGAGCCACCGCGCTGACACTGATGCTGACCGTATTCTATGAAGAAGCGGAAATTCTGGGACTGATGTTTACGCCGCCAACGGCCGGTGCGGGGATCATGATCCTGCTTGCGGTGGTTGCTGGGGCGTTGGTTGCTGGCTCCAATCACCTGCGCAAACGATTTTCCGCGGCACTGCCGATCAGAGTTTTATCTGGCGTAGGCGGCGGCATGATGGTCGCGTTAATGGGCTTGCAGTTGCTCGCATCCAGCGGCGGCTGGGCTACCTGGAGCATGATGCTGCTCTATCTGCTGATGATAAGCTACGGCGTTCTCGGCTTGCTCAGCGCGTTCCGCCCTGAGCCGGAAGATGCTTTACTGCAAAGAACCAGCTTTGTCGCCCGTGTTGTTTTGTGGTGGGCGCCTGTCGCTTGCCTGATCGCGCAAAACTGGCTAACCGACCCGTATACAGACCTTGTAACCGGTGGCGGGGGCGGATTTATCAATATTTTCGTATCGCTGGCAAAATGTTTTTCGCTTTATTACGGATTCAGCTTTTTGATGGCGCTGGGCTTTACCGCGTATCTTGAGCAATCGATGTTAAAACGTCAGGCGCTTGATAACGCGCCTTAAATTCACCGGGGAAATGTCATGACTATAAAAACAATCTCGATAGCTGCGCTTTTATTTTGGCTTTCAGCTTGCAGCCAATCCGAAACCGGATCGCCGGCCTTGCAGCAGGCGATTAACGCATCGGCCGACATGCTGCTGGCACAAAACCTGTCACGCTCCGCTTTTTATGCCGCTTATCCTGACGGCAAAGCCTCCGACTATGTCCATTATTATTTTTCCGCAATGGGCACAGCCGAGTGGGCACCCCAAGAAGGCGAATTCAGCGCAGACGAACTCAAATCGGCACACATCTCCAGCATTCCTGACAACGTCAGATTTACACCGAATCAGCCGGCTGCGGACGTACCGGGCATGCAGGTCGTGATCAAAGCCGACGATGCCAGAGCCGTGATCATCTTCGAAGGCTACCAGACAGCTTCGGAAAAACCGGCTTTGGTCGTGGAAAAACCGCTGATCAAAGTTGAGCCATCGGAATTTGCCAGAACTATTTTTCTTTCGAACCGCGACATGGGGATCGGTTACTAAATGATGAACTATGCAAACATGCTGGCCGTGGCGTTTTCCGAAGCGCAAACCGGCTTTGATGAAGGCGGCGTACCGGTCGGCGCGGCGCTGTTCGACGCTGATGGCAAGCTGCTTGGCAGCGGCCGCAACCGCAGGGTGCAGGACAACGATCCGTCCGTACACGGCGAAACCGATGCCTTCCGCAAAGCCGGCCGCCAAACCAACTATCGCGACAAGATTTTGGTGACAACGTTGGCGCCCTGCTGGTATTGCTCAGGGCTAATCCGGCAATTCAATATCGGCACGGTGGTAGTCGGCGAATCGGCCAACTTCGAAGGTCATTTGGATTGGCTCAAAGACGCCGGAGTCAAGGTCATCGAAATGAACGATGCCGGTTGTATCGCGCTGATGAAGCATTTTATCGAGCAATCCCCGCAACTCTGGTTTGAAGACATCGGCGAATGCGATTGTACTTAACATCCGCAGACGCCTCTTTTAAATCCTTCGAAGGAGAATCCAAATGCCATCATGGCTCATATTGGTGATTATCGGTGTTCTCGGCGGCATCATGGCGGGCTTCTTCGGCATCGGTGGAGGCATCATCATCGTACCGGCGCTTATTTATTGGGCCGGCTTCTCTCAGCATATGGCAACCGGGACGACGCTTGCGTTACTGCTCCCGCCCGTCGGTCTCGCCGCAGCATTCGAATATTACCGGCACGGAAACGTAGATGTGAAAGCTGCCGTCATACTGGCTGCGACCATGTTCCTAGGCTCGTGGATTGGCGCCTATTTTGCGAACCAAATGGCGGGGCCGCAGCTTCGGCTTATCTTTGGCCTTTTTGTTTGCGGTCTAGGCGTGTACCTTGTTTATGGCGCTTGCAAGCGGCTTGGGTGGATTTGAATGGTTTAGGTTAAGATAGCCGTCCTGTTAGCTGGTTCCTAAGCTCCAGCCTGGGAACCAGCACGTGAATGAGGGCGAATAGTTCATCAATCATGATGGGGTAGGCGTTAAGTTCTGGGGCTATCTTCTCCAATGTGCATAATAAAACGTGCTTTTAATATTCGTAACAGCTGAAAAGTATCCATATATTTGACACCAAACTTTATGCATATATTAGGGATTTTGACTACTGTGCTGTTTTCTGCAACTAACTTTTCATGAGTTACAACGACAGCATTTAACGCCTTTGCTTTAGCTATCAGCCAAGGATCAGCTTTTCCAAGGAAGTCTGCAATATTTCCAGGCTTCATATTTTGAAGTGTTGATGTGTGTTCGAGAATTTCAATAAATTGTTTCTGAGTTCTATCATCAGAAATATCAAGAAAATGGTGTTTTCTGTTTTTAACCCAAACTGAAAGTTCATCTCCATACTCTTTTAGTTCATCATAAACCATGCTTACGCTTCCCAGCTCCCCTGCTGTAAATTGATAATCCAACCAATCCCAGTAGCCTGGACAAAAATCCATTTGATAATAAAAGTTTTTAGCTTGAATATAGCTGTTTGAATCCAAAAGATAATTCAAATTCCTAGCTCCTTGGCATACTTAATAATATTGTTGGGCTTAATGCCCAGTAATTGACCTGCATCTCTAAGCAGAAGACGACCACTCAACGCATCAGATACAACGGCTTTGGAAAATCGGTCACTGATCTGAGAGTGCTTAGTGACATAATAAGATGGTCCGCTTCCATTACTGGATTCACGATTTCGGTACTGCTCACGTTGATTATCAACAAATTTCTGATATGTTGGCAGAGAAATTTTACCTAAAGTCTGCGCACGTCGCGCAAGCACCCACTGACTAACATGAAAATGCGTTTCAAGCAGTGCTAAATTGTGTTGCCAAGAGTCAAAATTATCATTCCATTTAGCTAAAAACTCAGTTTCTGGCACTAAAAACTCAGCCGCCACAGCATTGCAAATAACTTCTTCTGGTCTACTGGTATCTGGAGTGCTATCGGAAATTCCGCTTTTGCCTATCCAAATATGAGTCAACTCATGAATTAAAGTAAATAATTTGGCACCTGGGGAATCATTCTGATTTATAAAAATAACAGGAGCTATAGGGTCTGCAATAGCAAAACCGCGAAATTCCTTTACGGAAAGTGGTCGTGTGTGGTGCCCAACATCTGCTTGGCGCATAACCAATATTCCGATATTCTCAATTTTACGAACCAAATCCCTAAAATAATCCTCCCAACTACCCCGTTCAGGATGCATACCAAGTCCTAAATGTGTGCGCATGTTATGCACAATGTCTGCGACGGGTGTATTTACACCGCAACACGCAACAATGGGATTTTGTAATTCGCCCTGTTCAATCAGATACTCGGAGTACCAACTTTGTCGTTGCAAAATAATGCTGACAATATCCCGCAACTCAACACTTGGGCTAATAACTCGATCACTGGAAATAGTCCGTAAATCAGGTAGCGGTAACGGCTCTACAGGTGGGCGTTTAAGAAATAAATAGCCAAAAGGAATATGCGTTTTGTTAGAAAAAGATTGTGCTTGCTTAAAAGTTAATGGCTTCTCTCCCTTTTCCCATTGTTCCAATCTTTCTTCGTTAACAGCTAGCTTTTTCGCAAGCACAGATATACTCAACTGCGCTCTTTTACGAGCCCAGCTTAGAATATCAGGATTAATCTTTGCGTATGCTACAGCCATAAAGGATCTTTTATATCGTTAATTACAACTTTGCCCGTTTAATCCAAGTTTGTTGGATACGTCAACATTGGTCTAAATGAAATAAAGTCTAGCACAAAGCCTTTCAATGCGATAAGGCTATCCCCCCTTATTCCGCCATGTTACATATGGGCTACGAATAATGTATAGCTCCCGCGCCGGAGAGGCTGCGAAAAAATCCGTTTTGTGGCTTGCCTTGGATAATAATTTCACAGCCTCTAAAACCACCTCAAAAATTAAACGCCTTAGCCTTGGCCGCCTGCGCTTTAAATTGCTTCAACCACGATTTTCCGGACAGTTTTTCAGCCAATGCCACGGCAAGATGTTGCGGGTCAACACCCATGCCCTTGTTCCGGCCCAAGCCCTGCATGCAGGACGGGCAGTTGGTCAGGATGGTGGCTCTGCCTTTTTCCGGCATTGCTTCCGCCAAAGACTCGCGTTTTCTATGCAGCATCGCGGCGGAAATGTCGGGACGTGACAACGACAGCGTTCCCGCTTCGGAGCAGCAATTGGGCACCGGCGTGACGCTGCCGAATCCGCCGAGCTGGTCAAGCACGTCTAGCGCTTTGCCGTCGAGCGAGTCGTGGCAGGGGGCGTGATACAGATAGCTCTCGCTGCCGGTGCCTGCCAACTGCAAGTCCCGCTCCAGCGCATAGCGGGTTATATCGACCAGCCTGCCGCCGAACAATTTGGCCGCTTCCATCTCGTTCAAGCCCTCGCGGCAGGTTCCGCAGGTCACCACGCAGCCGTCGAACTCCAGATGGGTGAACATGTCCCTGATTTGGTTCAGCAGGATGGTCACGCGCAAGCCGTTTTGCGAATGCATTTCGGCCTGACCGTTGGCGTAGGCCGGAAATCCGCAGCATAAGAACGGCGGCGGTAAAACTACCCGGGTTTTCAAGCCCATCAAGACATGGATGGCCGCCATCGATATGTCGGACACCATGCGTTCGGAACCGCAGCCGGGAAAATAGAACACGGTGCGCTCGGCTTCCTCCTCGGGCTCAAATACCAAAACCTGATCGTCTTTGCAGTCGGGCAACAGATCACGCAATGTAAGTGCCGGCACGGTCGGCATCGGCGAACTCAGCAGTTGCAACGGATAATGCTTGGACTGGCCTTTTTTCGGTTGCAGCGGCTTGGCTAATACAGCGCCCAGCTGCTGGCCCACAAAACCGGCCCGAAGAACGCCGAAACGGAAAACTTTATTGAACATCGGCGAGTCGCTGTGCAAATAGCGCAGCGTCATCTTGGTCGCCGCTGCCGTGTGCTTATAACCCCAATCCGCCAGAATCCGGCGCTCCAGCACCGATACGTCGGCGGAATCGATGTCGACCGGACAAGGCTTGGCGCATTTGTGGCAGGTGGTGCAGTGGTCGGACACTTCTTCCAGCCATTGCAGCAGTTCGAATTTTGTCGAATATTCGCGCTGTGCGTCGAACAACAAGGCTTCGATAATCGCGCCGATTGCCAGATTCTTGTTACGAGGATGATAAAACAGGCTGCCCGCAGGATGGAACACACCGCAATCGGGTTTGCATTTTCCGCAACGCACGCAATGGGCGATTTTGTTCGCCAGCTCTTCCAGCTGGCCGTGGCGGAGGATGCGCGCTTCCAGCCCCAACAGGTTGAACGACGGCGTGAAGATATGTTCCAGTGCCTCAAAATCATTCAGTTTGCCGGGGTTCATCAGTCCGGTCGGATCGACTTCGCTACGATAGGCGCTCAGCGCCGCGATGCGCTCCGGTTCCAGGTACTTGAGTTTGGTAACGCCGATGCCGTGCTCGCCGGAAACCACGCCGCCCAATTCGACCACCTTGAACATGACCTGGTCGATGACTTCGCCCGACCGCTCCAACATGTCCCGGTCGTTGGACAGCACCGGCAAGTTGACATGCACGTTGCCGTCTCCGGCGTGCATGTGGGTCGCCAGCACGATGCGCCGGTCGCGCACTTCCTGATGGGCAAGGTTCACGGCGGCGATAATCTTGGGGAAGCCGCGCGCCAGTTCGGCGAATTCCTTTTTGAACTTTTTGATGATCGACAGGCTGCGCAATGTTTTTTCATCGGCTGTCGCCAGCTCGTTTCTGGCGGTTGCATCAAGCTCCAGCGCAACACCTGATCTGGCGTCGAATGAATCGTTATTGTCTTCAACCGGCGGTTCGCGGAATAATGCGGCCGCCCGATCCAGAAACTTCAGCTGGGCATAGCGTTCTTCTTCTACGTTGACCTCGTCAATAAAGCGGGCGAATTCAGCCAGCGTTTCCAACGGAATGACGACGTCCTCGTTCAGTTTGAAGGCATTGGTTCGCCTTGCAATCGCGCCGAATTTTTTGCGATCCGCCCAGTACCGCTCGGCTTCCGCCGTATCGTGGGCTTCGAACAGTTCGCTGTTGGGGTATTGATCGAGAATGGCGCGGATTTTATCGATGCCTTGCTGCGCCTGAGCTAAAGAATGTCCCGCCACATCGATCAGCAGCACGGCTTTCGGTGTTTTGAACCGGCTCGATTTGACCTGATAGTCGATGGCCCGCACATACTCGTCATCGAAATGCTCCAGCGCCACCAGTGTGTCTTCGCCCTGGTCGGGAAACGGAAACGCCTTGGACAGCTCGACAATCACGCGGCTGGCTTCTTCCATGTCCTGGCCGAAAAACTCCAGACAAATCGTGCGCGTGGCTTCAAATTTCGGGTAAAGGATGAATTCCGCCGAGGTGATGATGCCGTCGGTGCCTTCCTTTTGCAGGCCCGGAACGCCGCCCAAGGCCTTGTTGGTGATGTCTTTCCACAGGCCTTTCTTCCTGATTTCGCTGCCTTTTAAAACAATGGTCTTGATCGACTCGCCGTTTTCGGTCACATCGAAGGTTACGGAATCATCCGGCAGAATTTTACGCAATTGATGATCCATTCTGCGCACCTCCCAACGCTTGCCGCCGGGCATCGCCATCCGCCAGGAAATCAGGTTATCGATGCAGGTGCCCCAGCGCACCGCGCACTTGCCGCCGGCGTTCTCGGCTATGTTGCCGCCTATCGAGGAAGCCCAGGCGCTGGTAGGATCGGTTGCGAAGACCAGGCCCCGGCTGCCGGCATATTGGTGGGCTTTTTCGGTGATGACGCCGACTTCGACTTCAAGCACCTGCGCCACGGCAATCTCTCCATCCCAAAGCTTGAATTCCATATCGCGGGTGCCGCGAATGCGGTCGAGCTTTTCGGTGTTAATCACCACGCAGTCCGGCCGTAACGGAACCGCGCCGCCGGTCAGTCCGGTGCCGCCGCCGCGCGGCACGGCTTTAAGGCCCATTTTGGCAATGGCTGTGAGCAGCGGCGCGAGCTGTGCTTCCTTGTCCGGCATCACGACCGCTACCGGCAAAAACAAACGCCAGTCGGTCGCATCGGTAGCATGTGAAACCAGCGTGAACGGGTCGAACAATACGTTACTGACGCCCGTCACAGCGCCCAATTCCCTTTTCATGCGGCGGCGCAAGCCCGGCACTTTTTCGACATCGCTACGAAAGTCGTTCAGCAGTTGGCGGGAAGCGACCAGCACTTTATGCACTCGGGCTTCATCCCCGATGTTCTGTTCGATGATGCCTAGGTGCTTTTCGGCATTCTCGAACATGCGTTTGCGCCGACTGGCCGAGCTGACCAGCTCCTGGAACAGATACGGGTTGCGGCGATAAATCAAAATCTCACCGAAAAAACGCATCAGCAAACGGGCTGAGCGTCCGGTTACGCGCCGGTCGCGCAATTCTTCCAAAATCAGCGCAATCTCCGTCCCCAGCAGGAACGACACAACCTGCCAATCATCGGCCGAGGTGTAGTTGAACGGGATTTCCCGGTAGCCTCTGGGAATGGTTATCGTAGCGTTGGATTCAGTTTTTACGGTGCTTGGCGACATGTTTAGTTTTTTTGGGGTGGTTAATAGGGCATATTGTCCCATTAATGATTGAGACGGTGAAGAAGTATAAGAACTCTTTAGGAAATTTTGATGACAGCAATCCAATGGAGATAGTGGGCATGATTAGTGATACTACTTATTGATTGAAAGACTTGGATTCTTTATCCTAAAATTAGTTATACAATGCCAATTGGCTTTTCCAGGATAAGTGCAAAGGCGTTCATACTTTATTCATGAAAAATGGAGTACCCTTCAGGGAAACAACTTTACCAGAGGTAATCAATATGAAAAAACTAACAACCGGCATCATTTTTATCGGCAGCGCATTAATCTCAGGTTGCTACAGTCAGGGTGGATGGACGCCAACCGTCGATAGCTATGGTGATCCTAATGCCCATCGAATCAGCCAGGATATGGCCGAGTGCAAAGACCTTGCCAGCCATGCCTCTGGCGGTACAGCAAAAGAAACCGCCATCGGTGCGGGCGTAGGCGGCTTGATCGGCGCGGCCGGCGGTGCGGCAATAGGCGCAATCGCAGGAAGCCCCGGAACAGGCGCGGCGATAGGTGCGGCTGCCGGCGGTATCGGCGGCGGCGCTAAACAGGGTTTTGAGGGCGAAGCTACCTACAAAAGAGCCTATTCCAACTGCATGAGAAACCGCGGACACCGTATCGTTAACTGATCCGGTTAAACGACAAAATGCCCGGTGTTACCGCCGGGCATCCCCATCTCCCTCCCCCGCCTTATCTCAACAGACTCAATACGCCTTGCGCTGATTGATTAGCCTGAGCCAAAATCCCCCTACTGCAAAACTTGCACCCATAACAAACTGGCTGTTTCTTTGGCAAAAATCGGCATCCCCGTGCGACTACTGGAAGTAGCATCAAGTTCTCAGTCATCACTTGCAAAGTGCATATCTGCGCCATTCGACAGGCTATGACTAAGTCGAAACCCTGTCTATTGCAAATCCATGCTGAGTAAAATCGGCCATAACGTGGTTGATTCGATATAATGCTATAGTGCAAAAAAATAATATTTTGACGGGGGATGGCGATGACTGACAAGAATAATAAAAAACACAAGATCGTGATTGTCGGCGGCGGTGCGGGAGGCCTTGAGCTTGCCACCAGTCTGGGCAAAAAATTAGGCAAGAAAGGCCTGGCCGAGGTTACGTTGCTGGACGCCACGCCGACGCATATCTGGAAGCCGTTGCTGCACGAGGTTGCCGCCGGTACGCTGGATGAATCCGAGCAAATTGAATATCTGGCCCAGGCCTATCGCAATCATTTCCGCTTCAGGCTGGGCAAAATGGAAGGCTTGAACCGGCAGAAAAAGGAAATTCATGTCAGCCCCACGCTGAGCGACAGCGGCGAAGAATTAATGCCGAGGCGCACGTTCAGTTACGACACGCTGGTGATGTCGGTCGGCAGTATCAGCAACACGTTTGGTATCAAGGGCGTGGCCGAACACTGCCTGTTTTTGGATACCACCACGCAGGCGTTCAAGTTTCAAAAGCAGCTGGTTGAATCGTATATTAAAAGCCATGCCGGTAAAGCCGACAAGACTTTGTCTATCGTCATCATCGGCGCGGGCGCCACCGGCGTCGAGTTGTCAGCGCAATTGCACGAAGTGACCAATCTGCTGGCGGTTTACGGCCTGGATGAGTCCAGCGATGTGAAACTGACCATTATCGAGGCGGCAACCCAATTATTGCCCGCATTGCCCGGCAAATTGGCCCAGGCGACGCAGCAGCAGTTGGTCAAGCTGGGCATCGACCTTAAACTGGGCCGCAAGGTGGTTGAAGTAACTAAAGAAGGCGTCCATACCCACGATGGCGAAATAATACCGGCAGACCTTAAAGTCTGGTCGGCGGGCATTAAGGCGCCGGATTGGATGAAAGACCTGGACGGCCTGGAAACGAACCGGATCAATCAGTTGCTGGTCGATGAAACCCTAAAAACCAGCGATGGTGACATTTTTGCGATAGGCGATTGTGCGGCCTGCCCTTGGCCGGGCCACGACGGCAATGTGCCGCCGCGAGCGCAGGCAGCACATCAGCAGGCCTCGACGCTAAGCAAATCGATAATCAACCGGCTGCGGGGCCGCAGTCTGGTAAAATATGTTTATCTCGATTACGGATCGCTGGTGGCGCTGGGCAAATACACCACGGTCGGCAATCTGATGGGTAATCTGATGGGCTCGGTCAGCGTCGGCGGTTTTATCGCCAGGGTGGTTTATCTGTCCCTGTACAAAATGCACCAGGTGGCGATACACGGCTACTTCAGGACGGCAATGCTGACGCTGTCCAATCTGTTCAGGCGCAGCGCTCATGCAACGATAAAAATGCATTAGAACACGTAACTACTTAATTATAATGGAACACGGATGACACGGATTTGACTGATAAACACTGATAAAAGGCTTTTTAATTCGCTTAAATCCGCCCAATCCGAGTTCCATTTTTCTAACTGCTAAGTAGCTACTTTATTTATAACCCCCTTACAAAGATCAATAACATGTTTGAAATTGAATACGAATTCCGCGAAGAAGATTTAATCCATTTTAATGAAATGCAGTTCATGAGAAATGAAGAGATACAAAACAACATCAGGAAAAACCGCTGGATAGTGCCGGGCATCATGGGGCTTATCGGTTCGTTTTACTATTTTTATTACGGCGACATGAAGTCGTCAGGATACATCGTCGTTATTGCGATACTCTGGGCGCTGCTGTCGCCCAAAATCATGATGCTGGATTTGCGCAGGCAGATTCTTAAAAATTACACCGCCAAAGAAAAAATCAATATGTTCGGCACTTATACGCTGACCATAGATCCTGCCAATCCCGCTTATCTGCTGGAAAAATCGCCCAGCGGCAAGCATAAAATGGCCTGGGGCGATTTGGTCAGGGTGGAATACGGCAAACGCTATGTTTATATCTATATCAATTTGAGCACCGCGCTGGTTATTCCGGTAGAAACCGTTAAAAAAGGCAATCTTGAGCAGTTTGCCGAGCAGGCGGATAAGATGATTGAGCGGGCGGCTTAAAGGCACAAGGCATGATTACGTCAATTTATGCATCGCTTTCAGCTTTGATAATAGTGAAATTGGCTCTTTCGGTCATAAAACTACGCAGAAAAAACCGGGTCAGCGTTGGCGATGGCGGGAATGAAGAGCTACAGCTGGCTATTCGCACGCATGCAAACGCAGTGGAATACATCCCGATAACACTGCTGCTTTTATTAACGCTGGAACTAAACGGTGCGCCGACAATACTGATCCATATCTTGGGAGCCACATTGTTAGTTGGCCGAATATTGCATGCGATAGGGCTTCCGACAAAGGATTTCAGGAAAAGAGTATTGGGAATGCAGATAACAATCTATTTGTTAATTGGCTTGGCCATATTGAATATATCATTTCTGGTATTTACTGGGCCGATTAAGCTTTAGCAATATAGACGTATCTTTAATAAGAAGCTCAAAAACAGCTTGAAGGACTAACTGCAAAGATGGTGACGGTGAAGAAGCGAGTATTGATGATGAATTGCTAGAGTTTAGGTTATTGAAAGTGCCGAAGATGTAATTCTATGATTTTTAAGAGCTACTAATTGTTTAGTCCCAATATTAACTGCTATGAATACGAATACGCTCAGCTATTATCGACAGCTACGCACCGAGGGAATGGAATTTAATTCCAAGTTATTTCGCCAGCTTAATCGAGCCGACCTGGATAATGTTGGTCGTTTATTAGGGATTTTGCGTAAAGGCAAATTGATGTTTGATGAAGAAGGCTCAGGCGGAACCGATATAAATCATTTTTCGGATTTTGCCATCTTTGATTATTATAATGCGAAAGGTCTTAATATTGTTCAGCGTTATTTGCAACAGTATAAAGAGCAACTTTCGGAAACAGAGGAGCGTTTAATTCAAGCTTATTTAAATGCCCGATCCTCATTATTCTCGATAATCGAAGTTGACCCTAAAAAGTCAACATTAAAATTACAAGATCTTTTTGATGATACTTATCAAGTAGAAATTACAGATATTTCGATGAGCCAATCTACTCTTCTCAGTGATTGTCTTATTTTTACTCGAGTGTTAACAATTGAATCTTTCAATATGACTTCTGGTGTTTCGTTTTTATTTCGGAAGGATGAAGAAGAGATATTGCAGAAAAAATATAAATCTCTGATCAAACAAACCGTTGGCTATACACCGCAAGCCAAAAACTTTATCGTTTTTTTAAAGTTGAGTCATAAGTTTGGTATACCGATTAAATATGCTTGAAGTTAAATCCATCTGAACAGCAAATATTTGTCCCTCAAGCTTTAGTTTCAAAGACGAAATTATAAAACCACAAACTTTCCCTTTTAATATGAATCTTAAATGCTGAATTTTAGAAATATAACCCTACGCCGCGGCGTGCGGGTGTTGTTTGCCAACTCTTCGTTTACCATTCACAAAGGCCAAAAAGTAGGCTTTACCGGCGCAAACGGTGCGGGCAAGTCCAGTTTTTTTGCGTTGGTTCTGGATGAACTGCATTTGGATGAGGGCGATTTTTCGATGCCGCCGGGGCTGGAAATCGCTCACGTTGCCCAGGAAACGCCTGCCGTTTCCAGTGCTGCAATTGATTATGTCATTGACGGCGATCAGCAGTTAAGACGCTTGCAAGCCCAGTTGCTCGCTGCCGAACAGGCCGACGACGGCTTGAAACAGGCCGAATTGCATGCGGCCCTGGATACCATCGGCGGTTATACCGCACAGGCCAGAGCCTCGCGCCTGATGAACGGCTTGGGCTTTAGTGCCGACCAGGAAAGCAATGCCGTCAATTCGTTTTCCGGCGGCTGGCGGATGCGGCTTAATCTGGCGCAGGCCTTGATGTGCCGCTCGGACGTATTATTGCTGGATGAACCTACCAACCATTTGGATTTGGACGCGGTAATCTGGCTGCAAGACTGGCTGTGCAAATATCCGGGCACCTTATTGCTGATTTCCCATGACCGGGATTTTCTCGATACCATCACCGATCACATCGTGCATATTGAGCAGAATAAGGCCGAAATTTATACCGGCAATTATTCAGCCTTTGAACGGATGCGTGCGGAAAAGCTTGCGCAACAGCAGTCATCCTATCTAAAGCAGCAGCGCGAAATCGCCCATATGCAGAGCTTTGTCGACCGCTTTAAGGCGCAAGCCACTAAAGCCCGACAAGCGCAAAGCCGGTTCAAAGCATTGGAGCGCATGGAGCTGATCGCCCAGGCGCATGTCGATTCGCCGTTCGATTTTAGCTTTGCCAAACCTGGGAAAATGCCCAATCCGTTATTGACGCTGGATAAGGTCGATATCGGCTACGGACAAACCTGCGTAATCAAACAGGCAGGCTTGTCCATATCCCCGGGCGACCGTATCGGCTTATTGGGGCCGAACGGCGCGGGCAAATCCAGCCTGATCAAGGTGCTGGCAGGCGACATGCTACCGTTATCCGGCAACAGGAATGAAGCGGAAGCGTTAAAAATCGGTTATTTCGCCCAGCATCAACTGGAGCAGTTGCGAGTCGATGAAACCCCGTTGTGGCATTTGCAGCAGCTGGACAAGCAGGCGACCGAGAAAGATTTGCGCAATTTCCTGGGCGGCTTTGATTTTCGCGGCGACAAGGTGTTGGAAGCGGTCAAACCCTTTTCCGGCGGCGAAAAAGCGCGCTTGGTCTTGGCGCTGCTGGTTTATCAAAACCCGAACCTATTGCTGCTGGATGAGCCGACCAACCATCTGGATCTGGAAATGCGCCATGCCTTGAGCGTGGCCTTGCAGGACTATGAAGGCGCAATCGTGGTCGTCTCGCATGACCGGCATTTGTTGCGCTCGGTGACCGATCAGTTATTATTGGTGTCTGGCGGCAAAGTGCAGCCTTTCGATGGCGACCTGGAGGATTACCGCCTGTGGCTGGCGGAGCAGAAAAAAGGCGAGGAAAAAACCGTTGCTGACGCAGAGCAGACGGTATCGCGCAAAGACCAGAGAAAGCTCGACGCGGAACGCAGGCAAAAACATAAGCCTTTATTCGATGCATTGAAAAAAGCTGAAGCTGCCGTTGAAAAATATCATAATGAGCAGCGGCAGCTTGAGCATCAGTTAGCCGATCCTGCCATTTATGCCGAATCGGAAAAGGAACAATTAAAAAAACTGCTGGAACGCAAAGTGAAAATCGACAAAGCGCTGGATGAAGCCGAAGCGGCCTGGATGGAGACCGAGGAAAAGATTGAGGCGACCAAATCTGAAGTTTAGGGTAGTGGAAATATTAAAAATATCGTAACTATTCAGCAACAAAAAATAGAACGCTGATGACGCGGATTGCTTATGATTTAATAAGATTTTTAGTGACTATTTAACCGATTTTTGAAATAGAATACCCTTGACACGGATTTAAACACTGATTTAAAAATCCGCGTAAATCTGTTTAATCTGCGTCATCCGCGTTCTATTAATCACACGCTGAGTAGTTACAACAAATCATGTTTGAAATCATAAAACTGTTATTTGATATTTGCCTGTTTAAAAAAGGCCCGCAGGATTTGCCGCCTTCCGTTTGGTTGTTGCGGGGCTTAGTCGCTGTTGATGTCTGCGTCAGCTTTTTAATGCTAAGTATCCGTACGGATTGGCTTGATTCGCTATTACAGGCTATTGTCGGAGCCTTATTGGTTGTCGGATTCAGCTGGCTTATGTTATACCTGGCGCGAAAGTGGGGGCGGTTCGTTCAAACGACTATCGCTTTTCTGGGCACCGATGCATTGATCAGTTTTTTTGCGCTGCCCGGCATGGCATCAATGACGATCGGAACCGGCGCTTTATTGGCTTTTATAATAACAATCGGCCTAATGATTTGGCATTGGGCGGTTACCGGGCATATCATTCGCAATGCGCTGGGACAAGGCTGGTCTTTTAGTTTAGGCTTGGCGTTTTTATACATACTGGGATCTTATCAGGTGATGGCGTTATTGTTTCCTGATGTTGTCGGCGTTAAATAGGAGGAATCATGGAAAGTTATAAACATATATTACTGGCGGCTGACTTTTCCGAGCACGGCGAGGCCGTTGCCGAGAGGGCGAAGAATCTAGCCGAGAAATATCAGGCAAAACTGAGCATAGTGCATGTGATGGACAATTTGCTGATTACCGATGCGGCTTATGGTTCGACTATTCCTTTTGACCTCGATTTAACCGCCGAGTTAATGGCGGCGGCAAAAAAGAGGCTGGCCAATCTGGCTGAAAAGCTGAATATTGCTGAAGACTGCCAGTGGATGGAAACGGGCAGCCCTAAATTGGAAATAATCAGGGTTGCTGAAGAAAACAAGGTGGATTTAATCGTAGTCGGCTCGCACGGTCGACATGGCTTCGCCCTGTTGCTGGGTTCGACCGCAAACGGGGTGCTGCATCATGCGCTGTGTGATGTTTTGGCCGTACGCTTGCATGATGAATGAGTGACCCTTGCGGTTATAAATGACGGCCAATAGGGCGTCCAAATAATAATAAAAAGGTAGATAAAATGATTGGACAGATTGAAACTTATGATCCCGATTCGCAAACCGGGACTATAAAAAGCGAGGGCACGTTATTTACGTTTCATTTAGAGGACTGGGCCGCAGACGTACCGCCGGATGAAGGCGATGACGTTAACTTTGATGCAGCAGGAACCATCGCCAACAATATTAATCTGGTGGGCGCATATCTGGAGCCGCCCAAGGCCGTTAAATACAAATACCTGGCCGCCGTGCTGGCGTTATTTTTGGGTTGGACGGGAGCGCACCGGCTTTATCTGGGCTTTTACCGGCTGGCCTTTATGCAGATAACCTTGACGGTAGTGCTTTACGTATCTGGACTGCCCGGGTTTGCGGCGCTCTGGGGTTTTATCGAAGGCATTCTGCTTTTCGGCGGACAGATCAATCAAGACGCCAAAGGTCGCCCTTTAAAATAGCTGTTTAAAAACGGGGAACAAAAAAAAGCCCTTGTGATCACTCACAAGGGCTTTTTTTTAATCCGGTTATCCCTTATTTAGGATGAACATTAGCGGCGGTTAAGCCTTTTGGACCTTTTTCGATGTCAAAAGTGACGGTATCGCCTTCAGTCAGCGTTTTAAAACCTTCGCCCTGAATAACTGAATGATGAACAAAAACATCTTCGCCGCCATCAGCAGGTGCAATAAAACCAAAACCTTTCGTGTTGTTAAACCACTTTACAGTGCCTGTTGCCATTTTGAAACTCCTAAAATAAAAACTTACGGTTAACACAGAACTACAACATTGATAACCGGACAACCTAACCATTTAGGAATCCCTTAACTCAACATCTGTTTTCTGACGCGGGGTATTGTACTGTCTTTTTTATAATACTGTCACCAGCAGATTGTATAAAAGACCTTACTCTGTCAAAGCGCTGGAGGGATAGCGCCGGCGCAGCGAAAACAAGCGTCTTCCAAAATCAGCCATTGAAGTAAATCTTGCTGCCCCAACCCAACATAAAACAACAACTGTTAAAAAATAGAACTGCCCGCCTGTTATAATGCACGGTTTTTAGACGTATTAAATCAAGGGCTAGTTTTTATGAATTGGGGATACACTTTTTCCGGCTTTACTGTAGGGATTTTGGTGGGATTGACTGGCGTAGGCGGCGGTTCGTTGATGACGCCATTGCTGGTCTTCCTGTTCGGATTCAAACCTGCGGTTGCGGTGGGTACTGATCTTTTGTTTGCCGCCATCACCAAAACCGGCGGCGTGTGGGTGCATCACAACAAGCATAGTTCGGTAGATTGGAAAATCGTCGGCTGGTTGGCGCTGGGCAGCATCCCTTTTGCGCTGGCGACCTTGTTTGTACTCAAACATTTTATGGAAGTTGGCAAAGAAACCACCGGGGCTATTACTTTTACACTGGGTGTTGCGTTACTGTTGACAGCCTTCTCGCTAATAGTGCGCAGCATATTATTAAGCCGGGCCGCAAAGCTTGAACCTATTGACGACGAGCACAGCACTCCCGAGAATGCCGGTCGCTTCAAGCATCTGCAAATCCCCGCCACCGTATTGATCGGCGCGGTGCTGGGCGTATTGGTGACACTGTCCTCGGTCGGCGCCGGTGCGTTGGGCACGGTCGCGCTGTTGTTTCTTTATCCCAGAATGACCACGCTGAAAATTGTCGGCACTGATTTGGCTCACGCCATTCCACTCACAGCAGTGGCGGGTCTGGGGCACCTCAGCCTGGGCAACGTGGATCTGGTTTTATTGGTCAGCCTGCTGCTCGGCTCTTTACCCGGAATCTGGATTGGCAGCCACCTGAGCGCCAGAATTCCTGAACGATTTTTACGGCCGATTTTGGCGTGCCTCCTGATGTTGATCGGGCTTAAATTTGTGTTGCAATAAAAGCGGGAAGAAACTACATTCTATGTTCCGCCGGAAATAACGAGGTTCAGAACATGACTGAAAATAGCCGTCCGCCGCTGCCGCCCTTCACTGCCGAAACTGCGGCGCAAAAAGTGCGCGCCGCCGAAAATGCCTGGAATACCCATGACCCGGAAAAAATAGCATTGGCTTATTCCGTTGACAGCCAATGGCGTAACCGAGCCCAATTCCTTACCGGTCGCGAGCAAATTGTGCAACTCTTGCAGCAAAAATGGGCCAAGGAGCTGGACTACCGCCTTATCAAAGAGCTGTGGGCTTTTCACGATGCGCGCATTGCGGTGCGTTTTGCCTATGAATGGCATGATAACTCGGGCAACTGGTTCCGCTCTTACGGTAATGAAAATTGGGAGTTTGATTCAAACGGCCTGATGAAGCGCCGCTTGGCCAGCATCAACGACTTGCCGATAGCCGAAACGGAGCGCAAATTTCATTGGCCATTGGGGCCGAGACCGGACAACCACCCAGGTTTATCCGAACTTGGATTTTGAGGCGATTTAAAGTATAAAATGAGTTTAGTACCGGTTGATTTATCTATGCAAAGGCTTATATCCACATAAGAGCGGCAACGCATTTTTTGTGGTTGTCATAACAGAAAAATAAACAGGCAGGTGGATTATGAATAAAAGCTCGACTGATCAAACTGATATTGAAAGATTGCACTCATTAAAACGCCTGGCAACGTCCGTGTACCTGTGTCAGATATTGTCTTTCGCATTTGCAGGGTTGCCGTTGCTAATAGGAGTGGTGATTAACTTCATGAGACAAGAGGACGTCAAGGGGACCTTTTTAGAATCGCATTTTGACTGGCAGATCAAGACCGTTTGGATAGCTCTGGCCGGTCTGGCATTGTCCGGATTGACTTTTGAGCTCGGCATCGGGTTTTTTATCCTGATTGCGACTGTAATGCTGATGGTCTACAGGATCGTAATCGGATGGAATGCGTTGAATTCTGACCAGCCGATTAATGACTGATTAGCTGCGCGATAAACACTGATGGCCGATCAATGGCTCGCTCTTCAAGGAGATGTTTTTTTAACCCTAATTTAATCATTTTTTAATGTTCCCTTCGGTATATCTTAATGTCTCCTTCGATATACTTGGCGCTTGTAACTTTACTCGCGCTTACCTATATGACCAGCCAAGAAAGAATCGACCTGTTCAAAATTAAAAAGTCAGCCCTGCCGCTCATCTTGGCCTTTGGATTGATGCCGCTTAGCGGCTGTCAGACCTTGTCATCACTGTTTCCTGAGGAATCGACGGCAAGCATCGAGCCTTCCGAATCGCAACCGGAAACCATAGCCACCCACGAATTCGAACTGCCTGACGGCGACAACATGGTCGGCACCCTTGCCGCAATTAAAACCCGCGAGAATGATGTGCTGCCGGATATTGCCCGGCATTTCGGCCTGGGCTATAACGACATCAGCATCGCCAATTCCGCAGTCTCCCCCTGGACGCCCAAGCCCGGTAGTCGCGTCCTGTTGCCTGTACAGTTTATCCTTCCCGATTCGCCGCATAAAGGCATAGCCCTGAATCTGGCGAATATGCGGCTGTTTTACTATCCCAAAAAACAGCCGGACAAAGTCTACACCTATCCGGTCGGCATTGGCCGCCAGGGCTGGAACACGCCGATGGGACAGACCAGCATCGTCGCCAAAGATGCCAATCCAAGCTGGTACGTGCCCGAGTCCATTCACCGCGAACATGCCGAAAAAGGCGATACCTTGCCCAAAGTCGTTACCTCTGGGCCCGATAACCCGCTGGGGCTTTATGCGATGCGCTTAGGCATACCCAGCTATTTAATCCACGGCACCAACAAACCTTACGGCATCGGCATGCAGATCAGTCACGGCTGTGTGCAGATGTACCCGGAGGACATTGAAGTGCTGTTCAAAAAAGCCAGTGTCGGCATGCCGGTGCGCATCATTCATCAGCCCTATCTGACAGCATGGCATCAGGATATGCTGTACCTTGAAGCGCATGAACCCTTGCCAAAATGGGCCAAGGAAAAAGTCAAACTGAAAAAACAGGTCATCAAGCAATTGCATGACATCAGCGCCAAAAAGAGCGCGAACGTCGACTGGGACAAAGTCGAGCGCATACTCCAGCGTTCAGACGGCATCCCCACGCCGATACTGATGCAAAGCCCGGATGTCGCGGAAATATCGGCAAACGCCACACAGCTGAGGCATCCGGGGCAGTTCTATGACCAACCCGTCGCAGGGGAGTTAAAAGACAGCGACTGGGCCATTCTGGTGGCCAGCTTTAATGACGAAACAAAGGCGCAGCAACTGGCAACCATGCTGAATCATCAAGGTCCGATCATACCCGCCCGAAAAATCCAAAAAGACGATGCCTATCAGGTTATCGCCGGGCCTTTTAAGAGCAAAATGGAAATGAAAGCCGCCGCCAGGCGCATCAAAATGGATTTTGAAATTGATGGCGAGCCGTTAAAGCCGCGCGCGACTTCAGTGAATTAGAAGCCCTCTACAGGATGATTCATGCCTCATCAGCTTTCTCTATGGGCAGTGTGAAATAAAAAGTTGAGCCTTTCCCAGGCATGCTATTGAAATGTAAAGTGCCTTTATGGGCTTCGATAAGTGATCGGCTGATCGACAGCCCCATACCCATGCCGTCTGACTTGGTGGTGTAAAAAGGCGTCGATATTTTTTGCCGTTGATCTTCATCCATCCCCGGACCGTTGTCTTTCACCCTGACCTGTATGCAGTTATTGGGGGTCAGGTGGCTATTAATGATTAACTCGCGTTGCTGTTTTGCAGGTAGATTTTGCAAGGCTTCAATGCTGTTTCGAACCAGGTTTATGATGACCTGCTCAATTTGTATCTGATCGACACAAATAGACGGCAGATTGCTTTCCAGTTCAAAGGTCAGGCTTATGTCGTTTTGTTTAAGTTCGGCAACACAAAGGCCGGCAGCGTCATGAATCAATGTATTAACATCGGCGGTTGATCGATGTATTGCATGCGATTTAACAAATTGTCTCATGTGATGAATTATCCCTCCCGCCCTTAACGCTTGCTGCTGGGTTTTGCCTAGTATCTCGGCGAGCTTTACCAGATCAGGGTGTTCTGAGTTGATAAGATTTAGGCTGACTTGGGTATAACTGGAAATCGCAGCCAGAGGTTGGTTGACTTCATGGGCGATGCCTGAAGCCATTTCACCCATCAGCCCCAGGCGAGTGACATGTGCGAGTTCGTCCAGATGCTCCTTGTCTTGCTGTTCCTGTTGTTTGCGCTGAGTGATGTCATACAGTATCACCAACTGCATTCCCGCAAAATCGTGATGAATCGCAGCGGCACTCGCCAACACGGTTTTAATGCTGTTGTTCTTGCAGCGAACAGTCACTTCCATAGGCGGAAAATCGGTTTGTTCCTGCTTGGCTTTTTCCAGCGTCGCTCGCCAAGTAGTCTCAACCCAATTACGATAGTCCGGATCAGGGTAGGCTTTCGGCCGCCAATCTGCCAGAGTGGGAATATCATCTATGCTGTAGCCAAAGGTTTGCACAAATGCCGGATTCAGGAAGGTAATGTTCAACTGCTCATCATTCAATGCCATCGGTACGGGGGTAGCTTCGATAAGTGAACGGAATTTTGCCTCACTGGCTTTAAGCTCATCTTCCATTAGTTTGCGCTCGGTGATGTCGATATGCCTACCAACATAATGAATGACCACATCGGCAGGATCTTTCACCGCAATAATGGTTAGCCACTTGGGATAGATTTCGCCATTCTTGCGCTTATCCCAGATTTCCCCTTGCCAGGTTCCGGCGCGATTGATGCTTTCCCACATCGAGGCATAAAAGGTCTTGTCATGGCACCCTGATTTGAGCAAGTTTATTTTACGACCCACCATTTCTTTGGCGGCGTAGCCGGAGGATTTGGCAAAGGCTTTGTTGGCTCGCAAAATAACGCAATTGACATCGGTGATGACAATCGCTTCATCCGACTCGAAAACGACGGCATCCACTTGGCTGTTTTCTCCTGCCTCGCGCACTAGCGAAACAAATCCCAAGGTTGCCGCCACGGCGCACAGAGCGCGCAACAGCTGAACGGGAATGCCAAACAGCGCAAGGAAATCCGCCTGCGTTGGCAGCCATGCCGGCAGACGCGGATCGCTCTGAAACAAGACAACGGTAGACAAACTGTAGCCGATAAATGCCAGCGCTACGATGCGTAGCCAGAGCGCGTTACGGCGGGTTTGGTTGCTGCGCTGACTGGCGAGCAGCGCAAGACCGGTTAGCAGTGCAGCCGGGGCGCCGACAAACCAACGCGCGCCCATCGTCAGTCCGGCAAGGGGCTCGACCGTCCACAACGCCAACATCGCTACTCCTAGACCCGCGGTACCGAACACCCCAGACGCAGGCAGCCGAATCACCCCCGAATTATCGATCCAGGTTCGACGCCCAAACTCCAGCAGCGACAGATAGGAGGTTAGCAGCAACAGGCGGCCCAACCAATTCAACCACTCGGCTGAGTTGCTCAGCTTCTGTATTTCAATAAACGCCACGACTCCGTGCAGCATGCCGAATGCCGCCAGCAGCGATAGATGCGGTGAGAATTGCCACATCGTATTCTGTTTTGGCAGCATCGAGGCCACCACGCCCAGCACAAAAAAAGCCAGGCCGCAAACCAGGTAGATCAGTCCCATTGACGCCACATCCCATTGATTCATGCCTGCTCTCCGTTAGAGACTGATGTTGTAACGGCTGCGATTATTATTGAAAACACTGAAAGCCTATGTAAGAACATCGCACGGTTTGCGAAAAAAAGGACAGATGCTTGAGTCACTTTATCACGCTGCTACCGGGTGAGGGGCGATAATAAAGACTCGCAGCTGAATAGTCACCTAATTCCTGTCGCCTGATTTGGATAATGCTTTCATGCCCTCCGATATTACAGGACTCATACCCTCTTTATGGGTAGCGTGAAATAAAAAGTAGTGCCTTTTCCCAGTATGCTATTGAAATACAAAGTACCTTCATGAGCCTCGATAAGTGAGCGACTGATGGACAACCCCATGCCCATGCCGTCATCTTTAGTGGTGTAAAAAGGCATCACTATTTTTTGTTTTTGGTCGTCATTAAGTCCTGGGCCATTGTCCTTTACCCTAACCAATATGTCTTTATTGGACGTCAATTGGCTATGGATGGCTATCTGACGTTGCTGTTTGGCGGGTAAGTTTTGTAAGGCATCAACGCTGTTTCGGATCAGGTTTATGATGACCTGTTCAATTTGAACATGATCCGCATAGATAGGCGGCAGATTGTTTTTCAGTTCAAATTTCAGCGTTATGCCGCTGTGTTTAAGTTCGGCAATACATAAGCTGACAGCTTCATAAATCAACGTATTAATGTCGGCGGTTGAACGATGTTTTGCATGAGATTTGATAAATTCCCTCATGCGATGAATTATCTGTCCCGCTCTTAAAGCCTGTTGCTGTGTTTTGTATAAGATTTCGGTGAGCTTTACCAGATCAGGATTTTCAATGTTAATAAGGCTTAAACTGACTTGCGTATAGCTGGAAATCGCAGCCAGAGGCTGGTTGACTTCATGAGCGATGCCTGAAGCCATTTCACCCATCAACCCTAGGCGGGTGACATGGGCGAGTTCATCCAGATGTTCCTTGTCTTGCTGTTCCCGGTGTTTGCGCAAACTCACATCACGCACAATATTGGTAAAATAGCGTTCATTATCAATTGAAAACTCCGCGATGGACAGATCCAGAGGCACCACAGAACCGTTTTTGTGTATACCTTCAATCTCCTGAATTTGACTGCCGGATTCTGCTGCTTTGGGGGGCAAACTACAACTTGGCGATGACGGCATGAGCGTGCAAATACTGCAACCCACCAGCTCTTCCGGTTTATAACCGAAAATAGCTTCTACTGCGGCATTAGCGGATACGATGATGTCGGACATGTCATAGGTGATAATCCCCTCCACTGACGCATTAAAAATGGCGTTGAGTTTGGCTTCAATTTGTTTGCGCTGAGTAATGTCGTACAGCATCACCAAATGCTCACCCGCAAAATCGTGATGGAACGCAACGGCAGTCGCCAAAACGGTTTTAATACTGCCGTTCTTACAACGTATAGACAGCTCCAAAGGCGGAAAGTCGGTCTGTTCCTGCTTGGCTTTGTCCAGTGTCGTTTGCCAAATAGTCTCGATCCAGTTTCGGTAGTCCGGATCAGGGTAGGCTTTCAGCCGCCAGTCCGCCAAGGTGGGAATATCATCTATGCTATAACTGAAAGCCTGCACAAACGCCGGATTCAAATAGGTAATGTTCAGCTGCCCGTCATACAACGCCAACGGCACGGGGCAAACCTCAATAATCGAACGGAATTTTGCTTCACTGGCTTTTAGCTCATCTTCCATTGCTTTGCGCTCGGTAATGTTTTCATGACTGACCACAACCCCGAGACGTGAACCTTGCAATGGCAATACCGTCATATGAAACCAGCGTTGCTGATTGGGCGAGTGGCATGGGTACTCTAAATGGAATGTTTTCTGCTCGCCCGCCAGCACCCCCGCAATACCCATTTGAGCAGCGCTTGCCTCATCGCCATAAGGTTGATTAGAGGCGTTTTTACACGCGTCCAGATAGTTAAACCCCAACCTATCCTGACCGGGCTCCAGCGAACCATTTTCTTTGGCAAACCGCCGCCATGCGCTGTTGACGGTAACAATAACGCCTTGCGCATCCAGCACGGCGATGTGCGCGGTCAGCGAGTCAAGGATGCTGACATTAAAGTCATCACTGTCGCGCAATTTTTCCTCCATCTGCTTACGCTCGGTGATGTCCAATGCCACGCCATGCAGCCCGATAATGGCGCCACTGCCGTCCCGTACGGCTTCCCCGCGCGCCAACATCCACCCGTGCACCCCGTCTGCCCTGATAATCTCAAGCTCTAGTCCGCAGGGAATCCCCGTTTTCCGTATATGGGGAAGAGAGAATCTCAACCGTTCCCAGCTCTCAGCAGTGAACAACCGGAAGTGCTCGGTGTAATCCGGCGGTGGTAACTCCGGGTTCAAACCCAATATGCGGTAAAGTTCCTCTGACCAATCGACACGATTGGTCGCCATATCCAGCTGCCAGCTGCCCACATGGGCAATTCGTTGCGCTTCTTGCAGTTCCTTCTGACTCTGTCGTAGCGCCTCTTCCGCTTGTTTGCGCTCCGAAATATCTTTATGTGTGCCGATCATGCGTAAGGGCTTGCCGTCTTCGTTACGGCTGACCACCATGCCTCTGGCTAAAATCCATTTGTAGCTCCCATCCTTGCAGCGCAAGCGGTATTCAACGACATAAGTTGCTGTCTTTCCAGTCATGTATGCTTGTACAGCCCCTGCAACATGCGACTGATCATCGGGATAAATGCGCTTTTTCCATTCTTGTTCAGTAGGCAGAATGTCGTTTTCAGCATACCCCAGCATTTCCTTCCAGCTAGAGGAATACTTGACTTCATCTTTCTGGACGTCCCAATCCCATACGCCGTCGCCGGAACCCTCAATGGCAAATTTCCAGAGATATTCACTTTCCCGCAACGCTTCTTCAACTGTTTTTCTTTGTTGTATCTCAGCTTGCAGTTGTGCGGCGTTGGGTAACGACAAAGCGCGGGGAATAACCCATAGCATCAGTACGGCGGTGGCGACCGAAATAATCGCCGTAACAGCTTTAAGCAAGCCGTCCAGCCAATACAAAGGTATCCAGATCGTGATAGCCGACAGTAAATGCGTAGTGCCGCAAGCGATAATAAATCCGGCAAACATGGTAGCCAACAACGGATAGGGAAAGTCCTTACGCTGCCGAATAAAATAGACAAGAATCAAGGGAATCGAATAATAGGCGAGCGTGATCAGCAGATCTGAGATGACATGCAGCCAAAGTAATACCGGACTCCACGACAGGCAGTAGCCATGAGGGAGAAGATCTTTAATGCCAAAAAGGTCAATCAGTGCTTGCATTTATCAGGTGATAGGATGAAAACGTGGATTTTTAGGATGGCTTAAAGCGCCCTCCGGCCCTTGTATCGGCATAAAAGGCGGCATGTCCATGCAGTCATACTGAACCTCAACCCAGGCACAATCCCCGATACCATTGAATGTTGATGATCCGTATGTACTCCAACTTACCGCATTGATATGGCGGAAATATCGACAAAGGTCTCGCAACTGAAGTATCCCGAGTCCCCCGCCATTAAGGAGTTAAAACAAGCGACTGATCCATTTTGGTGTTCAATTTTAATGGTGAACACAGGCGCAACAACTGGCAACACAGTAAGCCATTAGGATCTGAGCATCCTAAAAATCGGTTGTGTTGTACAAGTGTCTATAGGGTAGAGAAATCAACTTCTGCAATCAATAAGTACAGTTACCTATCAGGTTATCACCGGATATTTTAAGAGCTAACCGAAAATTAACGTTGCCGCAACAACGCATCAAGTGGATTTTGAAATTGAGGGTGAGCCGTTAAAGTCGCGTGTGCCTTCGGTGTTAGCATTCCCTACAAAATTCATGCCTCATCAGATTTTCCTATGGGCAACGTGAAATAAAAAGTAGTGCCTTTTCCCACCATGCTATTGAAACGCAAAGTACCTTTATGCGCTTCAATCAATGAGCGACTGATGGACAACCCCATACCCATGCCATTTGCCTTAGTGGTGTAAAAAGGCATCAATATTTTTTGTTGTTGGTCTTCATTAAGTCCCGATCCATTGTCCTTCACCCTGACTTGTATGCCCTCGTTGAGAGTCAATCGACTCTGGATGGTTAACTGGCGTTGCTGTTTTGTGGGTATGTTTTGTAAAGCATCAATACTGTTGCGGATAAGGTTAATGATGACCTGTTCAATTTGAACATGATCGACATAGACAGGCGGCAGATTGTTTTCCAGTTTAAATGTCAGTGCGATACCGCCGTTTTGTTTAAGCTCAGCAATACACAGACCGACAGCATCATGAATCAATGTATTTACGTCGGCGGTTGAACAATGTTTTGCATGGGACTTGAGAAACTCCCTCATGCGATGAATTATCTGTCCCGCTCTTAAAGCCTGTTGCTGCGTTTTGGTTAGGATCTCGGTGAGCTTTACCAGATCAGGCGTTTCAGTGTTGATAAGGTTTAAACTGACTTGCGTATAGCTGGAAATCGCAGACAGAGGTTGATTGACTTCATGAGCAATGCCCGAAGCCATTTCACCCATCAGCCCAAGACGAGTGACATGGGCAAGTTCATCAAGATGCTCCTTATCCTGTTGTTCCCGCTGTTTGCGCAGACTCACATCACGCACAATAGTGGTAAAATAGTGCGCATCATCAATTAAATACTCCGCTATGGACAGATCCAGAGGCACCACAGTACCGTTTTTGTGAATGCCGTTAATCTCCCGGATTTGACCGACATGCTTTACTGCATGGAGCACGCTGTAACCATTCATTTCCCGTGGCGATGAATGCATGATTTTGTTAATACTGCAACCAATCAGCTCTTCCGGTTTATAGCCGAAAATAGTTTCCACTGAGGTATTAGCCGATACGATGATGTCGGACATGTCATAAGTGATAATGCCTTCCACCGACGCATTAAAAATGGCGTTGAGTTTGGCTTCAACCTGTTTGAGCTGAGTAATGTCGTACAGCATCACCAAACGCACCCCGGCGAAATCGTGGTGAATCGCAGCGGCGCTAGCCAATACGGTTTTAATGCTGTTGTTCTTACAGCGGATTGCCAACTCCAAAGGCGGAAAGTCGGTCTGTTCCTGTTTGGCTTTTGCCAGTGCCGTTTTCCATGTAGCCTCGACCCAGCGCCGATAGTCTGGATCAGGGTAGGCTTTCGGCCGCCAATCTGCCAGAGTAGGAATGTCATCTACAGTGTAACCAAAGGTTTGCACAAACGCCGGATTCAGGAAGGTAATATTCGACTGCTCATCAGTCAACGCCATCGGCACGGGGGAAACCTCAATAATCGAACGGAATTTTTCCTCACTGGTTTTTAGCTCATGTTCCATTGCTTTGCGCGCACTGATGTCGCGTAAAAACGCACAAAACTGCTGGAATTCAGGTAGGAAAGTGACAGATACTTCAATATCAATTGAATGCCCGTCTTTATGGCGGTGACGGGTTTCGAATAGGCCGTAACCCTGCATAATAATTTTTTCAATATGCGCTTTTATTTGCTCCGGTCCATCTATTGCCTCCAATTGACTGATGTGCATGTTCGCCAATTCAACAATCGAATAACCGCTTATTTTTGCATAGGCCTCATTAGATTGCAGCACATTACCCTTCAAATCAACTACCCAAAACCCGTCCAAGGATATATCAATCATCGCTTTGAGTTGATGTAATACCCGCTCAGCCTGTTTACGCTCAGTGATGTCTTGCGCAGTGCCCATCATGTGCAGCGGTCTTTGTATTTCATCGTATTGTAATCCACCGCTGCCACGGATATAACGAACGGTGCCGTCCGGCCGCATGGTACGGAAGTCCAGTTCCCGCATCTCCTTTCCAGACAGGCAATCGCTGACCCATATCTCCATCGCGGCACGATCATCGGGATAGATCAAATCAATGAACGCTTTCACAGAATGTCCGAATGCCTCCTGCTTAATGCCAAAAATCCGATACATTTCGTCCGACCAGCTAATACGGCCGGTTGCTAACTCCATAGCCCAACTGCCGATATGAGCGATGCGTTGAGATTCGGACAACATTTGCTCTTTGACCTGTAATATTTGCAGCGCTTGTTTTTGTTCGGTGATGTCGACATGCGCACCAACGTAATAAATGACCACACCGGCGGCATCTTTCACCGCAGTAATGGTTAACCACTTGGGATAGATTTCGCCATTCTTGCGCCGATCCCAGATTTCCCCCTGCCAGATTCCGGTGTGATTGATACTTTTCCACATCGTGGCATAAAAGGCGTCGTCATGGCGCCCTGATTTGAGCAAGTTTATTTTACGGCCTACAGCCTCCTCGGCTGTGTAGCCAGTGGATTTGGTAAAGGCTTTGTTAATTCGCAAAATAACGGAATTGACATCAGTGACGACGATCGCTTCATGCGACTCGAAGACGGTGGCGTCCACTTGGCTGTTTTCACCGGCTAGGCGTACCAGTGAGATGAACCCCAAGGTTGCCGCCACAGCGCACAAAGCACGTAACAACTGGATGGGAAAGCCAAACAGCGCAAGGAAATCCGCCTGAGTTGGCAGCCACTCCGGTAGACGCGGATCGCTCTGGAACAGGACAAGGGTAAACAAGCCGTAGCAGATGAATGCCACTGCTACGATGCGCAGCCAGACCCCGTCGGGGCGGGCTGTGCTTGAGCGCGGATTGATGAACAGAGCAATACCGGTTAGCAGTGCAGCCGGGGCGCCGACAAACCAACGCGCGCCCATCTCCAGTCCTGCAAGAGGTTCGCTAGTCCACAGCGTCAGCATTGCCACTCCGAGGCTCATAGCGCCATAGAACCAAGGCGCAGGCAGCCGGATCGAACCCGGAATGCCCGCCCAGGTTCGACGACCGAATTCCAATAGCGGCAGATAGGAAGCTAGCAGTAACAGACGACCCGACCGAGTTAACCACGCGGATGGGTTGTTTAGCTCCAGCATTATAATAAACTCCACGATCCCGTGCAGCATGCCGAATGCCGCCAGCAGCGACAGATGAGGGGAGAAGCGCCACTCGGTATTTTGCTTTGGCAGCATAGAGACAGCCACACCCAGCACAAAAAAAGCTAGGCCGTAGACCAAGTAGATCAGCTCCATAACCGCTAAATCCCAATCGTTCATACTTGTCCTTCCTTAGAGCCTGATGCTGTGAAGATGTTGGTTTGGCCAGTTATTGCCGGCCTTTTGTTTTGCGGATGACCTGCGGTGAATCGACTCATCGGTATGTGAATACTCAAGCCCAAGACTGGTAAGCGAATGCTTACAATTTAATCTTTCATGAAGGCAAATACAATTATTTTTCAAATTAATTTAGTTAACTCGCCATGAAAATTCTCATGATTGTTGCAGGACAACAAAATACCGCAGGCATACAGGGATGCAAGGGAAATGATGGCCGATGCGCATTTCATGATTGACATTAACTGTTTGCCGGATTGGACAAATTAAACGCCACAGAATCTCTTATGGGATAATGTTTGTTTTTTCATTTCACAGCAACGCCATGCAATTGCCCATTCACCGCCTGCTCAACCGGGCAACCTGGATTAAGATTCACCTTTATCTGGCATTAATCGCAGGATTCTTTTTTGCGCTAATGGGGCTGACCGGCAGCATCAGCGTTTACCGCGAAGAACTGGATGAGCTGTTGAACCCAAAGCTGGTTATCGAGCAGCCGGCAGGCAAACGTCAGTCGCTGGATAAAATCATGGCCGCGGTACAGGCGGCACACCCCACCCGCTACGGCTCATGGACTTTGGAAATGCCCAGGTCTGCACATGGCATGATTACCGTCTGGTACGACAAACCCCGAGAGACTTTCTTCGAGCTGTACGCGCCGCTGATGGTGTCGGTGAATCCGTATACTGCCGAAGTTGTTGCCAGCCGGTTCTGGGGGCAAACTACGACCACATGGCTGCTTGATCTGCACACCCAGCTTAACCTTGGACGTTTCGGCTGGAATGCAGTGGGCATTTTGGGCTTATTGCTGATGGTTTCTATCGGCACCGGTGTTTATCTTTGGTGGCCGGGTTGGCGCGGCGTTATGAATGCATTAAAGATTCGCCATCGTGACGGCATGATACGGCTGGCGTTCGACCTGCATCGCCTGACCGGGCTGCTCAGTGCATTGATCTTATTGTTGCTGGCGTTCACCGGTTTTCACCTGAGTTATCCTTCAATACTGGAAACGCTGACCGGCTCATCCGGCATGGAACACGGCGAAACGGGGCGCAATATCGTCAGCACCGCAGTTCCGAACAATCATCCGGTCGGCCTGGAATCGGCAGAATTTGTCGCACGCGGCCCGTTCCCCAAAGCCGAACTCAGGCGGGTGACCACGCCCGCCGGTGACAGCGGCATTTATCGCATCAATTTACGCCAGGGCAGTGAAACCAACCAAAGGCATCCCTACACCACGGTCTGGGTGGATCGCTGGAGCGGCCAGGTCAAAGAGGTACGCGACCCGAACGGATTTAGTTCGGGTGAGGTTTTTACCACCTGGATATGGCCTATGCATACCGGCGAGGCGTTTGGCGCGACAGGCCGATTGCTCTGGTTTGTTGCCGGTATCGGGCTGTTCGTCCTCTACGTCAGCGGCCTGTTGCACTGGCTACACCGGCGCGGCATGGTCAAAGATCGGGATGTGGATTTTTCGAGGTTACGGCCGCTGTTTTACCGAGCGCAAAAAATAGCCTGCCGCACCGGTTTGATGTTGTTTCAGCAGGCCGGTTTTCTGCTGCAACGGGCGAAAATCTATGCGCCTCGCATCATCAAAGACTGTACAACGCTATGGCTGCGGCTACGCGCGATGATAAGCCAACAAAAACGACTGGGGAAAGATAACTGGGATTGATTTAACCTGGAAAAGTCATATCGTCCACGAAAGACACGAAAGAATCAGCATGTTGTATTACGCAGTTATTCACCCTTTTGATGATGATTCGCAATTTGGTGTCTCTTTGAATATTTTCGTGCTTTTCGTGCTTTTCGTGGACAAATTGCGGTTTTTATATCACCTGACATATTTCGCAATTTGCTCCCAACACTGCGGAAATTGATTTTTTATGCTCATTTGTTCAGCCAGTTCCATATCCTCATAGTCGAATCCGGGCGATACCGCTTCGCTGATTAAGCCGAATTCGCCCGAAACCAACTCGGTTGCCTTCCAGCATCCGCCCCGGACAATCAATTGCAGTTGCTGCCCCTTGTCGAGATCCACACCAAGCACCTGTGTCTCAAGATTACCATCAGGATGGAGGATCAAATAGCTTAACGGGGAACCGCCGTGGAAGTAATGGATGATGTCCGATTTGTTCTTATGCAGATAGCCAATCGGGCTGTCATCCGTCAGCATGTAAAAGATAGAGGACAGCAAGCATCTTGGTTTTGAATTGGAGGGTATAGCGGTTTTCAGCTCGGAACTATAGGTTCTGGAGAAATAGCCGCCCTCAATATGGGGTTCCAGTGATAGCTTCTCGATGAGCTGCCGCTTATTCATATCATTTTATCAAATTGCAAATTTGATGAGGAACTGGGGGATTCATGCCATAAAGACGGCCGACTGGACGCCTTTAGACAGGACTGGTGATCCGTCAGCCTCAACGACTGACGGTAAAGATCGATTAATTAGGCAGGGCTGATAACTTTTGTTGAACTTGAGCGGTGACATCAATCTGTTCGCTGGCATAAATAACGCCATCGGTGAGCAATAAATCAAAGTTTTGCTCTTTGGCTATGCCGCGAATGACTTCAACGATACGGCTTTGCAATTTACCCAGTTCTTCATTACGACGAACATTAAAATCTTCGCTGAATTCCTGTTGAGCTCTTTTTGCGTCTCTTTTCTTGTTCAGAATATCTTTTTCCATGTTAGATCGAGCTGACTCACCCATCACGGCCGCGTCTTTGGCCATTTTGTCATCCATGCTTTGAATTTCTTTTTGTTGGGCAACTAATTGTTTATCGCGCGGCGAAAATTCTTGTTCCAGACGTTTTTTGGCTTTTTCAGCTTGGGGCGCTTTTTCAAGAACGGCAGGTATATTGACAAAACCAATCTTTAATTCGGCAAAACTTACATTGGTAATCAGTAATAGTCCTAAAAATAGGGCGATTTTCATTTTCATTGTTAAACAAGTCTCTGGTTGTAGTGAAATAGGGGGAATAAAAAAACTTGGGAGTTTTGCGGAATTATAAAGTGGACACGCTTTTTAAACAAAAAGATTTGCATAAATCTGCGAGACATCCTTTGTTTTTACCCCTTAACAACCCGCCTGACTGGCGCATTTTATACACATACTGGAATAAGGGATGGCTTTTAACCGCTCCTTGCTGATCGGTTGACCGCAAACCTGGCACAGTCCGTACTGGCCTTTGTCTATTCTGGCGATAGCCTCCTTGACCATTTCTATTTCCGTTCTGGCCGCATTGCCTAAGCCATTCAGGACTTCATCATTTTCCGCTTGGGTCGCCTGTTCTTCAAAGTCCTTGTCTAAAGGTTCTTTGACATCATGGGTAATTTTAGCCAACCGATCGTCAAGATCTTCCAGCATGTCAATCAGACTGTGGCGTATTTCTTCATATTCTTTCATAACAAATCCCTCTTAATTGTCCTGCCTTAGTGGCGCTTGAATCTTGCTCTATAATAGAGCCAAATCTCATTGATAACCCAAACATCCTATCACCCCCCATGCAAAATGCAATCAATCAACTTTTAGATTCAGCCAATCAGGTCATACTCGGCAAACCCCGGCAGATCCGGCTTGCGCTTTGCTGCCTGCTGGCCCGCGGTCATCTGCTGATAGAAGATATTCCCGGCGTCGGCAAAACCACGCTGGCGCACACTCTGGCAAAGTTGCTGGGTTTACATTACCAGCGGATCCAGTTTACCAGCGATATTCTGCCCGCCGACATCATCGGCTCCTGCGTATTCGATGCTAAAAATCACGCCTTTACTTTTCATCCCGGCCCGGTCTTTAACCAGATGGTGCTGGCCGATGAAATCAATCGCGCCACGCCCAAGGCGCAAAGCGCTCTGCTGGAAGCCATGGAAGAGCATCAGGTGACGGTGGAGGGAAAAACCTATCCGCTGCCGCAGCCTTTTTTCGTGATAGCCACGCAAAACCCGTCCCATCAAATCGGTACGTTTCCGTTGCCTGAGTCGCAACTGGACCGTTTTTTAATGCGCATCGAGCTGGGCTATCCCGATCAACAGGCAGAAAGGCAATTGCTGACCGGGCAAAGCCGCCACAGTCTGTGCGAATCGCTGCCGGTACAGCTGCCGCCGGAGCAATTGCAAAGAATACAGCAGGCGGTCACCCAGGTTCATGTGTCTAATGCCTTGCTGGATTATTGCCAAGGCATCATTAACTTCACCCGCGAGTCATCCGAGTATCACTGCGGCTTGTCGCCCAGAGCCGGTCTGGCGCTGCTGACTGCGGCCAAAGCCTGGGCGTTTATGGACCGGCGCGATGCGGTAATCCCCGAAGATCTGCAAGCCGTGCTGGCGGCTGTTGCAGGGCATCGGTTGCGGGCAGGCAACGCCCAATCGGAAGCCATCGTCGCACCGATCTTAGCCAATGTCGCCGTAATATGAAGCCAGCAAAAGAGCCGTCCACGAAAGACACAAAAAGCACCAAAAAACTCAAAATACGATTCTTTCGGCTGTTTTTTTCGTGCCTTTCGTGATTTTCGTGGATCATGTTTTTTCCTACGGATCAGATTTTTGATGGGATATTCTTTCTCGGGGATCACCTTAAAAGAACGCTTCCGGCTCAGCCGATTTGTTTCAGGTGAAAAAGCGGTCGATGCGCCGGTCACCTTAAACCACCGGCGCATCTTTATTTTGCCTACGCAACGGGGTTTAGGCTTTGTGTTGCTGATAGCGCTGCTGTTGCTGATTGCCTTTGTCTATAACAACAACTTGGCCTACATGCTGGCCTTTTTATTGGCGAGTGTTTTTTTCGTCACCATCTTGCACAGCTACAAAGCGTTAGCCGGTCTGGTGGTGCAAAAAGGCCGCAGCAAAGCCGTGTTTGCCGGAGAAGCCGCCGGGTTCGACATCCATATCAACAACCCGACCGATATGGAGCGCAGCCAGATGCAAATTAAACTGCAAGACACCCAAAACCTGACCATGCATCCGCAAAGCGTAGCGCATGTTACGCTGTACTCGATCACTCAAAAAAGAGGCTGGCACGAGGCAGGCACGGTCACGGTGTCGAGCACTTATCCTCTGGGCTTGTTTCGGGCATGGTCGCCGGTCCGCTTTGATCTTAAGGCGCTGGTTTATCCAAAACCGGCGCGTCATGAAACACCTTTTCCCCAAACGCCATCGGCAGAAGCGCAACAGGGATTTAGCCAAAAGGGCGGCGATGACTTTTACGGCTTACAGGAATACCAATCCGGCGATTCGATCAGGCACATACACTGGAAAACATTTGCCAAAGGCTTGGGCGTGTTCAGCAAACAATACGGCGGCGAACATTCATCCGAGGAAATCCGGTTGGATTACGATTTGGCCCCCGGCCATGACATTGAAGAACGTTTAAGCCAATTGTGCCGCTGGGTAGTCGATGCAGAGCAAGCAGGAATCAGCTACGGCTTTGCGTTGCCGGGATTTACGCTGCCGCCTGATAACGGCTTGGCGCATTATCGAAAATGCCTGGAAGCATTGGCGCTATTTTGATAAGCATGAAGCCCTAGCCTGACAAAAATATTTCCTACAACTATTCAACCCATAATTGAAATAGAACGCGGATGACGCAGATTGGGCAGATTTACGCAGATAAATTCAGTGTTTATCCGTTTAATCAGTGTCAGAGGTATTCTAGTTCAAATATGAGCCAAATAGTCACTAAAAAATCTTATTAAATCATAAGCAATCCGCGCCATCCGCGTTCTATTAATCGTAGTTAACATTCCGTCACAACAACCCGTGCTCGGCAAACGAATAAGGTTGCCCGTCGCCGATAATGAAATGATCCAGCACCCGTATATCAAACAAGGCTAATGCCTGCTTAAGTTTCTCGGTGATGAGTTTGTCAGCCTGGCTAGGTTCGGAAATGCCGGACGGGTGGTTATGGGCAAAGATAACCGCCGCCGCATTGTGGCGCAATGCCTGCTTGGCGACTTCCCTGGGATAAACGCTGGCGCCGTCTATGGTGCCTCTGAACAATTCATCCAATTGGATAACCCGGTGTTGGTTATCGAGAAATAAGCAGGCAAACACTTCGTAGCTGTAGCCGCGCAATTGTGCGCTGAGATAAGACCGGGTTATTTCCGGGCTGGTTAGCGCATTGCCGCGCTGTAGGGCTTCCTTGAAATGTCGCCTAGCCATTTCCAGCACCGCCTGGAGCTGGGCATAAGTGGCCTCGCCCAAGCCTTTGCCCTGGCAAAAGTGTTGCTGGTCGGCGCCTAATAAGGCGTTCAGGGAACCAAAATCGGCCAGCAGCTCACGCGCCAGATCAACCGCGGATTTACCGGGCGAGCCGGTGCGCAAAAAAATAGCCAGCAGTTCCGCGTCAGTTAAGGCCGCCGAACCGCGTCGCAACAATTTTTCTCTGGGCCGGTCTTCTGCGGACCAATCCTTTATAGACATAGGTCTCTCCTTATCTGATTGAAATTTAAGCATAGAAGATTTTCTTTATCCTTGCCATAATACCGGCTTTGTTCCAGTTTCCGGGCATTCTTATTAACAAGCATATTTTATTGGCCGTCAGCGGCGGCATTGCCGCGTACAAGTCGGCCGAACTGGTTCGGCTGTTGCGAAAACAAGGCGCAACCGTGCGCGTGGTGATGACCCGCTCAGCCATGCAGTTTGTCAGTCCGTTGACCTTTCAAGCGCTTTCCGGCAATCCGGTGCATAGCGAGTTGCTTGATGCGAACGAAGAAAATGCGATGGGCCATATCAGTCTGGCGCGTTGGGCCGATGCGTTGATTATCGCCCCGGCAACGGCCAATACTCTTGCAAAATGCAGTCACGGCTTGGCTGACGACTTGTTATCGACGCTGTATCTGGCCGCAACTTGCCCCGTCTACGTTGCCCCGTCCATGAATCAGGCCATGTGGCATAAGCCGGTTACCCAGGAAAACATCCAGAAACTCAAAAGCCACGGCGTTATTGTGATCGGCCCCGGACAGGGCGATCAGGCTTGCGGCGAAACCGGCTTCGGCAGAATGTCAGAACCTTTGGAAATTTGCCGTCAATTAATGGCTGATCCGACCGCACAATGTTTAAACGGACTTAAGGTTCTAATCAGCGCCGGGCCGACCCGCGAACCGTTGGACCCGGTACGCTACATCACCAATCGCAGTTCCGGGAAAATGGGCTATGCGCTTGCCGATGCGGCAATAAAAGCAGGCGCCAAAGTCACGCTGGTCAGCGGCCCGGTGTCGCTGTCAGCGCCTGTCAATGCAGACGTGGTCAGCGTAGAAACAGCGGCGCAAATGCATGCGGCGGTTATGTCCAAAGCTGCGGAGCATGATATTTACATCGGCGCGGCGGCTGTTGCAGATTACAGCCCTGCCCTGATGGAAAACGAAAAAATAAAAAAACAGGCCGAACAAACCACGCTGACCTTGCAAAAAACCAGGGATATTCTGGCGGACGTTGCACAACTTCCTGACCGCCCATTCACGGTCGGCTTTGCCGCAGAAACCCATGATCTCGAACAATACGCCCTGGACAAACTGGCGCGGAAAAACCTGGACATGATTGCGGCAAACTGGGTAGGACGCGATCAGGGCGGCTTTGACAGCGACCAAAACGCATTGCAGGTGTTCTGGAAAAACGGCCAAAAAAAACTGGCAATGACCGACAAAAATCACTTGGCCGAACAACTAATCAGTTTAATCGCAGAGAGAATGGAACATGAAAGGCACGACAAAAATACAGCTTAAAATCCTGGATGGCCGCTTAGGCAAAGACATTCCGTTGCCGGAATATGCGACTGCGGGGTCGGCGGGTCTGGATTTGCGCGCCTGCCTGGACGAGCCGGTCGAGTTAAAACCGGGAGAAACCGTGTTAATTCCAACCGGCCTGGCTATCCATATCGATGATCATCAATTGGCCGCCGTTTTATTGCCCAGATCGGGTCTGGGGCATAAACACGGCATCGTATTAGGCAATCTGGTCGGGCTGATCGATTCGGACTATCAGGGACAGGTTTTCGTGTCCTGCTGGAACCGCGGGGGCACCGCTTTTACCATTAACATCGGTGAACGCATCGCCCAAATGGTTTTTGTGCCGGTGGTACAGGTGGAATTCGAACAAGTCGCCGAGTTTGATCAAAGTTTGCGCGGCTCCGGCGGCTTTGGCCACACGGGTCGTCATTAAGCAGTTTTCTTTATAGGGCATCATCATGGTACGACTATTTTCTTTACTGTCAGCGTTTGCTGTTTTAATGATCTTAACTGCCGGTTCCGGCGTTTACTGGATCAGTATGGCTCAAATCGGCCAAGCTCAGCATGCCGCAACGGAGGCCGTTGCCAAAAGTGTCGCATTAGGCATTACGGGGCAGGTCAATTTGCTGACCGGCACGCTGGAAAAAATGGCGCAGGATCCCGAGGTACTGGCTGCGGTTACCAGCGCGGATACGGCCCAACTAACCACGGTGGCCGCCAAACTTGAACGGCATTTGCCCGGCATCCTGAAAGTCCGGCTGTTATTGCCCGGCGTCAGTGAACTTGACGACAAAAGCGTACCCAAGATGGGTTATGCCGATCTGGACATGGTGCGGGAAACGTTTACCAAAAACCAACTGCCGGCAGTACAAGGCGACATCGGGCCTGACCGGCATCTGGCGATAACGCGCCGGATTATGCAAAACGATCAGGTGGTAGGCGTTATTCTAGCCAGCCTGAGCTATGACTTTATCAGCAAAACCGTACAGGCAGCGGAACTGAAAAACGGACATCTTGAATTAAAACAGGGCGCGCTGGTGTTGGGCGCTGCCGGTGAACCGGTGGGCGCAGAACCCAATGACGATGCGCAAAAAATAAAAGCAGCCAATACCGCCTGGGAGTTACATTACCAGTATGCCGTCAATGCAAGCGCCACTGGACTGACTCTCATTGCCTGCATCATCGTTGTTTCCGCCTTGCTGGCACTGCTGGCGTTTTTTATCGGCTGGAGGAAGCTTTCCGGCATGCTGACGCAAGATCTGGGCTCTGTGCTGAAAGCCTGTAAGGACATGATGACTAACAAACTACAGGGCACTTACCCCGTTAAATTGACTGAAATGAATGCCGTCATTTCAACCCTGGCGCAGTTTAAGCGGGTTATGGACCACCAGGACGACGATGTACCCGGTGATAATCATCCTGCTGATTTTGACATCGGCAGTTTTTTTGATGACCCTGATGACTTCACTGTTTCAGAAAGCACGGCTATAAAGGCCGAACAACCCAAGGAACAGCCGCCTAAAGCGGAAGCATCAATTGAAGAGGTTAGCTTCAAGACACCGGCTGTCGCAGCCAGTAATCCGGAAATCGTCGAAAAAACCGTGCCGGACTCCTTTGACATGCCGCTTTCCACAAAAAAAACCGCCGACCCCGGCATTATTTTCCGGGCTTATGATATCCGGGGCATTGTCGGCAAGACGCTGACTAAAGAGGTGGTTTACGACATCGGCCGTGCGCTGGGCACCCAGGCTAAAGAGCATGACTGCAAAACCGTCGTGGTCGGCCGGGATGGCAGAATCTCCAGCCCTGCCTTGGCGGAAGCACTGTCCAAGGGGATCATTGCAACCGGACTCAACGTGCTGGACATAGGCATGGTGCCTACGCCGGTGCTTTATTTTGTGGCTCGACACACCGAAGGCCGTTGCGGCGTAATGATTACCGGCAGCCATAACCCCGCTGATTACAACGGCCTGAAAATGGTCATCAACGGCGAAACGCTGGCCGGTGAAAAAATCCAACAGCTTAAAAACTGCATTGCCAATCAGGCTTACGCAACAGACAAACCCGGCAGCATCGAACAGAACAGCCAATTCAGCAATGAATACCTCGGCGTTATTTCTGAGGACATACATATCGGTCGACCCATGACCGTGGTGCTGGACTGCGGCAACGGCGTTGCCGGTGAACTGGGGCCAAAACTATTGAAAACGCTGGGCTGTGAGGTAACGGAGCTGTTCTGCGACATCGACGGCACTTTCCCCAATCACCACCCGGATCCCAGCAACCCCAAGAACTTGGCCGAATTGATTGTAACAGTCAAGCATTACAAGGCCGACATCGGCATCGCTTTTGACGGCGACGGCGACCGTTTGGGCGTGGTTGATTCAAACGGCAAAATCATCTGGCCGGATCGGCAAATGATGCTGTTTGCCAAGGACGTGCTGGCAGGCAAGCCCGGAGCGGAGATCATTTACGATGTGAAATGTTCCCGCCATCTGGCCGAGCAGATTACAAAATTCGGCGGCAGGCCGACCATGTGGAAAACAGGGCATTCATTGATGAAAGCCAAGCTTAAAGAAACCGGCGCCAAGTTAGCCGGTGAAATGAGCGGGCACATTTTCTTTAACGACCGCTGGTTCGGTTTTGATGATGCCTTGTATTCAGCTGCGCGTTTGCTCGAAATACTGTCCAAAGACGCGCGCAGCAGCGCCGAGGTATTTGCCGATTTTCCCGACAGCATCAACACCCCGGAATTGAATGTCGCGCTGGAAGAGGGTGAAAACGTCACCTTTATCGACAGCCTGTTTAAAGCCGCCAATTTCACCGACGGCAAAATCACCGATATAGACGGGATGCGAGTCGATTTTCCTGACGGCTGGGGGCTGGTGCGGGCATCCAATACCACGCCGTCACTGGTTATCCGTTTTGAGGCCGATTCGGAAGCGGCAATGCGCAGCATTCAGGAGCAATTCAGGCAGCTGATGACGAAAATCAAGCCCGACATTGCCTTGCCTTTTTAATAAACCGGTCGCGGACGCTCGGCAGATTAACCCTACAAAGTTAAATACTACTCAACTCGGTTTCTTGTACAATAGCCCCGCTATAGTGAAATAGTTGTCTATATACTTAGTTTCTTAACCCAGGAAAAAATAATGAACAAAATAAAAATATTACTCACGTTATCCTTGTTGTTCGGCTTGTCCAGCCCGGCTGCATTTGCCGATACACTGGTTTCCAATAAAGACCTTATCGGTAGTTGGTTTCTGGAATATACAAAAAAATCGCCGGAAGATACTGAGAAGAAACCTATGGGCATGACCTGGGTCATTGATAACAGCCAGTTAACCCAAAAAGATATTCCTCAAGTCAGAGGCAACCCCTATGATGCGCCCGCAGTGGACTATGTTATTGAAGGCGGTGTGTTAAAAGTCAGCATATTGGGCAGAGCGGGTAAATTCGATCTTTACTCATTAGTCGAAAAAACCGATACGACTATGGTGCTTAAAGACAATAAGTACGGAAGTTATATGTACTTCATCAAAAAGTAAGATCGCAACATTCCTCGAGCCTTATACGGTATCAACATGACGTATAAGGCTCAAGGCACCGCACAGCTCCAAGCCCCCCGCTCTCCCCGTTTCCATAACAAACAACTTAAGTCCTAAAAACCGCGTTGATCGCCGAATATTATCCAACGGATGGGCCTTGCTGCTGTTTGAATGGATAATCAAATGATTTTAATGGATAATGCGCGTCTGTTTACTTGATCTAACCTACGCAGTGAAGCAATGAAAAAAAAGATAGAGGAACTTATCCTGCAAGCCGTTGAAACGCTTAAATCAGACGGCGTCCTCGCACAGGAAATTACCCCGAATATTACGATTGACCGCACCCGTGATCCGCAACACGGCGATTTTGCTTCGAATCTGGCATTGATGCTGGCGAAACCGGCCAATACCAACCCGCGCCAACTGGCTGAAAAGCTGATGGCCGCGCTGCCCCAGGATGCCGCCATCATTAAAGTTGAGCTGGCGGGCCCAGGCTTTATCAATTTCTTTATCGACCCTACAGCCCAATATCAGGTTATCCAGCACATTCACGACAAAGGTCGGGAATTTGGCTTGAGTGATGTCGGTGCGGGGAAAAGAGTCCAGGTCGAGTTTGTTTCCGCCAATCCAACCGGGCCTTTGCATGTCGGTCATGGCCGTGGAGCCGCCTACGGTTCCGTGGTTGCCGATTTATTGCAGGCGGTCGGCTTTGACGTACACCGCGAATATTATGTCAATGATGCAGGTCGGCAGATGGACATACTCGCCACCAGCATCTGGCTCAGATACCTTGAAGAATGCGGCGAAGTGGTGCATTTCCCCAGCAATGGCTATCGGGGCGAATATGTCCGCGAAATTGCCTGGGACATTCATAAAAACGCCAATAATGAATATCGCAGACCGGTAGAGTTGGTGTTTGAAGACATACCGGCTGATGAACCTGCGGGCGGCGACAAAGAAGATCATATCGATGCGTTGATAGCCCGCGCCAAAACATTGCTGGGCGCATCGCTGTATCAGGATTTCTTTCAAATAGGCCTGAACAACATCCTGGAAGACATCAAGATCGACTTGAGCGAGTTTGGCGTCGACTATCAGGAATGGTTTTCAGAGCGTCAGCTGATGGATGACGGCTCAGTGGAACAAGCGCTGGAACGTCTACGCGCAGCAGGCCACCTGTATGAACAGGACGGCGCGACCTGGTTTGCCTGCGCCAAGTTGGGCGATGAAAAAGACCGGGTAGTGGTTCGCGATAACGGCCAATCCACCTATTTCGCATCCGATATTGCCTACCACATGAACAAGCTGGATCGCGGTTTCGACCGGATCATCAACATTTGGGGCGCTGATCACCACGGCTACATACCCAGGGTCAGGGCAGCCATTCAAGCCTTGGGCGCGGACGAATCCAAGCTGAAAGTGCTGCTGGTGCAGTTTGCCTCGCTGTATCGCGGCGAAGAAAAAGTGCAAATGTCGACCCGCTCCGGCGAGTTTGTCACCTTGCGGCAACTGCGCAATGAAGTCGGCAAAGATGCGGCGCGTTTCTTTTACGTGATGCGCCGGTCGGAGCAGCACATGGATTTCGACCTGAAACTGGCGACCTCCAAATCCAACGAGAACCCGGTATTTTACGTACAGTATGCCTACGCCAGGGTATGCAGCGTGTTGCGCCAATTGGATGAGAAAAGCTTTGAGCGCGATTTGCTGCTGGGCATGAACAACCTCACGCTGTTGACCGAGGAGCACGAAACCAACCTGCTGGGCACGCTGGCGCGCTATCCCGAAACGCTGGAACGCGCCGCGTTGCAATACGAGCCGCATCAGCTGATTCAATACCTGCGCGAATTGGCAACCGAGTTCCATACTTACTACAACGCGCATCAATTCCTTGTTGATGATGCAAAAATTCGCAATGCAAGGCTCAATCTGATTTGCGCGGTAAAACAGGTGTTGGCTAACGGCTTGGACTTGCTGAATATCACCACACCTGAAGCAATGTAACATGGCTAAAGACTACAAACACAGGGCGCAGAATAAGAACGCATCGTACCGGCAAAAATCAGACAGCCTTAGCCTGTGGCGATGGATGCTGATTACGGCGCTGATTATTTCGTTTGTAGTTTTTCTGGTTTATTTGGGCGGCAGCGGGTCTAAGCAACCTCCTCGGCAGGACTCAGCACAGGTAGCCCCTCAACCAACTGCGCCGACCAAAGCCGAAGCGCCCAAGCCGGAGCAAAAACCCGAGCCGGGACCGGTATTGCCGCAATTTGATTTTTATACCATCCTGCCTGAAAAAGAAGTCATCGTGCCGGATTACGAAATCAGCACCCGCACCCGGGAAGAGCGGGTAGGACAGGCCAAAACCGCCAGTTATATTTTGCAGGCTGGCTCATTCAAAGACTTTAAAGATGCCGACAGCCTAAGGGCCAAACTGGCTTTGATGGGGATTGAGTCCAAAGTTGAAAAAGCACAAGTCGGTAATGCCGTCTGGAATCGGGTCAAGATGGGGCCTTATACCCAAATGACCAGCGTCAGCACCATTCGTACCCGGTTAAGGGAAAACGGCATCGACGTGATTGTTATGGAAGTTGGTAAATAATAAATTGTAAGTCGGGGGTGCAGCGCGCCCCTTTTCGTAATTCATCTATCATTGATGGTGTGCAATGCGTACGCTGCCTAGCTTGAGCTCCCTACCAGAAAACATATCGAAGATCCAAAACAGTACCCGGAGCCTATCTGCTGTGTTATGCTTTTTTCAAACAAACCAGCCTGAATGAAATACGCGAGGAAACCGACATGGGTTTAGCATTAAAAGACACTCAGCGCCATTGCTACGGCGATTATCTGACTTGGCCTGATGATAGTCGCTATGAGCTGATCGACGGCAGCGCGTTTGCGATGTCTCCAGCCCCTGATCTGGCGCATCAGGATGTGGCAGGGGAAATTTATCGGCAAGCGGCTAACGTTCTAACCGGAAAACATTGCCGCGCTTTCATTGCGCCGGTTGATGTTCGCCTGCCAAAACACAATGAAGCGGACGAAAGCATCGATACCGTCGTACAACCGGACGTACTGGTGGTCTGCGACAGCAGCAAACTGGATCGGCGCGGCGTGCGCGGCGCACCGGACTGGATCGTGGAAGTGTTGTCGCCATCCACGGCCGGTCACGATCAAATCAAAAAACGTAATCTTTACGAACGCCATGGCGTAAAAGAATATTGGCTGATTCACCCAATTGACCGGGTGCTGACCGTTTACCGCTTGATCGACGGTGAATACGGCAAGCCCGAACTTTACGAATTAATCGGCGAAACCCAGGTCAGAGTGCTGCCGGATATTGTGATTCAGTGGGATGAATTAGTGGTGCGATTGCCGGTTGACTATTGATGTTTGGCCGAGAAGCACCGCACACCATTTTCGGATTTCAGAAAATCAGCGGCATCGAAAAGGGCGCAATGCACCCTACCCGTCTTACTTACAGCCAACGAGTTCTATCTGTGTTGACCCCATTACCGTGACACTCTTTATATCTGAACTTGCCCCTAACACAGTCACTCCCTCTGTGGCAGATGCTAGATGAGCTTTGCAATGAGCCCTTATGGTCAGGCCTCCCATTACATTGGTATTGCTCATTAAGCAATACCAACCATTAGGGTTCAGAAGTTCAATAGTTGTTCCCCCCATGACGTTGACCCCAGGGTTAACCAGCACCAAAGACGGCGAGTTGGTAAGTTCTGAATCGGTAGAGTTTTGCCCAATACCGAAGACTTTGACTGATGTAGCGAGAGTCTTGTATTCGAGGTTATTTCCGAAGGGATGTTTGCCCCACGCCTTAAGGCAACTTGAAATGGAATCATCAACCTCTGTAGCAAATGTCGGCACACTGAATAGTATTGCCATACCGAAGATGGTGAAAGTTATCAGTCTTTTTGCTTTATCCATTTCGTTTTCCTTTGTTTTTCATTAAAGAAGACATTGGGTAAACGGACTCCCAGCCGGACGGGGCATGTTGCCCTGTTCGAAACGTTTTGCGTTGATTACGTGTAGCCACTTAGCTCAAACATCGTAAAAACGTTAGGAACGGGGTTGCCCCCCCATTCCGCTTGGGGTCAATGTTGAATGTTAGAATTGCTCCCGTTTTCCCATTGTAAATTGCGGCACGAATCCCTGCTATTTACAAATTTACAAAGATTTAGCCGTTATTCTTCCTTGGTCTGCTCAACATTACAATTGGTGCAAACACCTAAGTGCATTGGGTTAGTCCCGTAGCGTGTAGGGTGCTCACCGCACACCATTTGCGGTTTTCAGCATATCAGCGGCCTTGGAAAGGGGCGCGATGCGCCCCCTACCCGGCTGACCGTTTACCGATTGATAGACGGCGAATACGGCAAGCCCGAACTCTACGAATTAAACGGCGAAACTCAGGTCGGCGTGTGCCGGATATTGTGATTCAGTGGGAAGAATTAGCTGCGCGATTGCCGGTTGATTATTGATATTTGACGGCCATAAGGTACTTCTCACAGCCGGACGGGGCATGTTGCCCCGTTCGAAACGTTTTGCCTGTAGCTATTTAGCTCAGACATTGCCAAAACGTTAGGCACGGGGTTGCAAACCCCGTCCCGCTTGGGGAGAGTTCGTAGGGTGCGCATCGCGCACCATTTGCAGATTGCAGAATCAGCGTCATCGGAAACGGGCGCGATGGGACTCCTACCGGCTTGATGGATGGTTTATGCATTCTTGTCACCCAGTTCCTTAAGCATACTGGCAATATTGTCCTTTGATAATCTAATTATTCCCAATAAGCCTGCCATTGTCCCAAAAAGCGAGATATATGTGTCAATCCAATTAAATAGTAGCCCATTATCAATTTTTGCATTGCCAGGATCATCTTGCGAGTAAATGACTGGCACTTTATTTTTGTACCCGATCGAGTTGTGCCCAATATGGTCAGTGAATTTGATAGTGACGTTGGCGGCATCCTGAAACTCCACCACAGGCAACTTGGTCGACGTTGTGACCAATGATCCATTCGTACGGCTTTGCCACGATTTATTCTCGTAATCCACTATTGTTCCTTCGGTATAAAGCGGACTCACCCAAAGAGGATAATTCTTCTTGATGGAAATGCTTAAACCAACCAGAAAATATACAAAACCAGCGAGCGCCATCCACCTGAAAGCGTTAAAAATAACCCACGCAATTTTTTGTAAATCCAGGTTGATTTCTGAATCAGGCATTCAATAATCCTTGAATATATCCGCTATTGGTATAACGCTAAACTCCGCTGGAGCGTTGAGTTAGGCATTTAATTTTACTCTGACCCAAATTGTTCCATAATACATAGCGAAATTCAGTCTTCATAATATTATTCCTAAGTTTTACCAACGCCAAGCAGGCAGTCTCCTTTGCGGGTCTTAATCCTGCGTTGAACAATCCGGGACATGGAAAGGCAGGACTCGCATTTCCAAGATGGGGATCCGTTGCTACGTGCCAAACTATCTATGCCCGCTGTGGTCGCAGGTCAGAATAACCCAATCATCCGCGCGTTCCGGCTGCGCTTGGAGACTAACGGAAAAAACGGCATGCCCATCGTTTGCGCCTCGATGCGTAAGCTGGTGCATATCGCCTTTGCTATACTCAAATCCGGCAAACCATTTGACCCTAATTTTTTGCTTGCATAAGGGGCAGCGAGACGGTATCTACAGGGCTAATGTAAGCCTAGATTCGCTATCATTCCAACTCATGCTTGCAAAAAATAATCCGATGCTTGCATAAAAACCATCTTACACTGACATACAAAAATATTTAGCTGTGACAGACTGTTACCGTCATCACATCGCAGACTAAAGGCTGATTCTATCTCGGCGCTTAGCCGAGTCGACTGAACATTTATGCTAGCTAGAAGTCCGTCAGCGGTTTAATGGCAAATATCTAAACTCGTAATACAAAAAACAACTTAATCTTTTTGAAATTGGCATGTGCGGAGCGGGGAATGGCATCAACCGAGTCGTCTGGCTCCATTGATTTTCCGCCATGGAAATTCACCATTGTTATTAGATTAATCAATCAACTAAACAAGGAAAAGAAAATGACTGAAAATGATGATCCAGTATTCACTACACTATTCGCTACAGAAACCACCTCTGCTACCATATACGTGCAAATAATCATCGATACCGATGCCCTTATAGCTGCGTATCCGAAGCCGAGTCAGGATTACAAAAATCCAACAGGTATCGGTCACAATATGGGGTTCATGGTGACAGCAACAGAATTTGTGAACAGCGGACAAGGGACAGGAGATTTGAGTTTTAAAGCTGAAGTTGGCGACACAATCCGCTGGACATCAAGCTCAATATCGAATAATTTTGATTCCGCTGTTTTCGTGTATCAGATGAACAAGTTTTCCGGGACACAAGTCACCGATACGCCTGAATTAAAAACATTCACAAAAACCTCGATGGTGCCGCAGACGGCCATACCGCCTACTGTAACGCAAGCACCGCAAAATTATTGGTTTATGACCTGTGAGGTGTTAAACATCGGAACAGAGGGTTATAACGTATGTTTCGGGCTGTATAACCGTGTCAGGGGTGGCACCGGGCAGACGCTTTATGGTTATTTTTACTGGGATCCAACTATTACGGTGGCCGTATAACAGCAAATCAAGCACCCCGCAAAACTGTGTACACCGGTGCTTAAATTGCCATTGGGGTCAGGTTCGAATTGTTTTTATTCTTCATGCAATGAGGTTTATATTCATAGTTTACGAATCTATGACTCTGACCCTCTGCATGATGAAGGTTCCCCAAAGGTCGGGCGACAGCGTTTCGTTGCCCGACATTTTAGCACCCGAAGATGGAACAGCGGCGGTCAAACCCGAAATTCGTCATCCTATTGAAGCTTGGGAGTGTCGGGCATAAACAGCATGCCCGTATCTACGGAACTCAGACATCGCCAAAACGTTAGGGACGGGGTTGCAAACCCCGTCCCGCTTGGAGTTGCCGGTTGATTATTGACCTTTGGAAGCCAGAAGGTACTTCTCACTGCCGGACGGGGCATGTTGCCCCGTTCGAAACGTTTTGCCTGTAGCCATTTAGCTCAGACATCGCCAAAACATTAGGGACGGGGTTGCAAACCCCGTCCCGCTTGGAGGATCATCCCATCATGGCGGATTGCTACCGCGAATCAGCCTTACAGCTTTATTCCCCATAAGTATCGTCCCCCTCATCCCCCGGAAGCACCGTCCAATTTGGAGGATAAAGCCCAAGGCGAAGGTAGCGGTGAAAGCTCGAGTAGGGCCACGCACCGGGATGGGATGCCAAGCCATGTTTCACCGGATTCCAATGAATGTAATCGCAATGTTTTTCGAAGTCTCGGTCATCCCGGATTTGGTGTTCCCAGTAGCGCGGTTGCCAGATGGTTTGCGCCCGTTTACGTCGTTGAGACAGTGATGGCGGTAATTTGAGGGCATCCGGGCAATGGCGAGTGAAATGGTTTTTGATGGCATTCCAGCGCATCGGATAATCATGGTCGTCTGGCGGCAGCGTCCAAATGCAATGCAGGTGTTCCGGCAGCAGCACAAAGGCATCAATGGTAAAAGGATGAGCCGATTTAACGGTTCGGAATGCCGTTCGCAACAATTCGGTGTTGTCCGATTCGCAAAGAAATTTACGCCGCCGAAAAGTCACAACAGTGAAAAAATAAGTCCCGCCGGGAGTTTTCGTACGCCGATATTGCATGGTGATTCCCCAAAATGTAGGTCGGGCAACAGCTTTTCGTTGCCCGACATTTTAGCACCAGAAAATGGAACAGCGGTGGTCGAACCCGAAATCCGTCACCGTATTGAAGCTTGGGAGCGTCGGGCATAAACAGCATGCCCGACCTACGGGCTGCCGGACGGGACATGTTGCCCCGTTCGAAACGTTTTGCCTGTAGCCATTTAGCTCAGACATCGCCAAAACATTAGGGAGCGTCCACAAAAAGACGCGAATGTCCAAAGCGGGCAACCGTCATATTCGTTCAGCCCTTTATATGCCTGCCTTGAGTGCCAAACGCCATGACCCTCACGTCAGGGCGTATTTCCAGCATCTTGTGGTGGATAATGGCAAAAAAAAGTTACAAGCAGTCTGC
>JAUXTH010000080.1 GCA_030679035.1 Methylobacter sp.
AATGACGCCATTGATGGCGGTGAAGGAGCTGACACCATAGATGGCGGCGAAGGAAATGACACCATTGACGGCGGTAAAGGGGATGACGCAATTGATGGTGGCAAAGGAAATGACGCCATTGATGGCGGTGAAGGAGATGACACCATTTATGGTGGTGCCGGCAATGACACCATTTATGGTTCAGAAGGAGATGATTCGCTTTATGGTGATGCCGGCAATGATCTGTTCGTATTCGGCGACATTTCTGGTGACACCTCTGTCGATGGCGGTTCAGGGAACTGGACGGATGTCATTGAGCTCGATATGGGCGGTGGTTCTGGTGCGCAGGGAGGGGACTGGACCTTGGAAATTGATGGGAAAATGGTCGATGGTACGGGTAACGATCATGGGCAGATCGATACCGGCGGTGCATCGGGAACCATCCATACCGATGATGGCGATATCGATTTTGACAATATAGATAGGATCGAGTGGTAATCGTCATCTAATCAAGCGGGATTCCTTTTAGGAGTCCCGCTTTTTATATATAAAGCACCCTACGAAACATTCGTGATATTTTTGACGAAGATTAATGGAATGTGCTCTGGAGAAGTTGTTATGTTTAATTATTGTCACAGTGATGTGTTGAGTGCTTGATTTTTTATAGTGATTTCAGAAAGGCATTTCTTGTATGGTAGATAATCAACGCGCATCCACCAAAGCCGTAATTACCAATACCAATATTTAGATAGTTGCCCATGAATTTTTCCGAACAAATTATTCGCAGCCGGGGAGTCGTAGCGGAACACTGCACTCAATTGGCTAATTCCCCTTATCCCGCAGTTACGTTGTTTTTTTCGGTTTGCGACCGAGAAGAGCGAGCCAATGTTGTGCATGTCAGCGGCGAAACTTTTGATAGGGTTTGGAATCAAGGCATTGTCAAATTGCGCAGTCTTTTAGACAAACGTAAACTCAAGGAGGGATGGTTACGGGTTGATTGGGTAACGCATGTTGAGGGTTTGAACTGGGACGATCTGAACAAACGTCTACAGGAGACTAAACGAAATTATTTTCGCTATGGCATAGCGTTTGACAATGCGTTAAAACAGGCGTTTTTAGAACAGGAACTCAACGCCAACGCCATGCTATATATGGGTGGCGATGTTGAGAACGCCCAGCTGAATGAAAAAAATTTTGCAAAGTATGCTACTAACCGTTACGGCAAAAAAGCCGTACTCGATTTTTCCCCGCAAACGCCGGTTTATGTCTTTTCAACTCAAGGCGTGTTTTGCGATACTTTGGGCGCGTGTCATTTATTAGCCGGTTCCGGCCTGGATGTCGGACGGCGTATGTTGCCCCCTTTGGATACGAAGCAGGTAAGCCGTTTAGTTGAGACCAGCAGCAGTTATCTTGCCGGACAGGTCAAAAAAACCGGTGAATTTTTTTATGGCTGGCATCCCTGTTTTGATCGAAAAATACGCACTTACAATACCTTGCGGCATGTCAGTTCCACTTATGCGATGATCGAGGCCTGGGAGTTAACCGGCGATAAAACGCTTAAAGCGGCGATTGACCGCTCGGTCAGCTATTTTACCCAAACGCTGATTAAAACCTATACGTTATCCGGCGGCCAAACGGCGGCCTATCTGACGGATACCGGCGATGAAATCAAACTCGGCGGCAACGCCGTTTGTCTGCTGGCGCTGGTGAAATACTGCGAAGTAACAGGCACTCGGGATTATGTGCCGCTGCTGGAACAATTGGCCTTGGGTATTGTTCATATGCAGGACGCCGCTACCGGTCGTTTCGATCATGTTTTAAATGCTAATGACTTATCGGTAAAAGAGTCGTTTCGCATTATTTACTATGATGGTGAAGCGGCTTTCGGCTTAATGCGTCTTTATGGCCGGACTCAAGATCCTCGTTGGTTAGCCGCCGTTGAAAAAGCCTTTGAGTATTTCATTGCCAACAAACATTGGAAAGCGCACGACCATTGGTTAAGTTACTGCGTCAACGAGCTGACTCGCTATAAGCCGGAGGAAAAATATTTTCGTTTCGGCATCCAAAACGTCAGTGGTTATCTGGATTTTGTGTTGGAACGCATTACCACGTATCCCACCTTGCTTGAGTTGATGATGGCTGCCGAGCAAATGCTATCGAGGCTTAAGGATATGCCTGACATGCAGCCTCTATTGCAAAACCTGGATAGTGAAAAATTTTATCGGGCTTTGGATTATCGTGCGCATTATCTGCTCAACGGTTATTTTTGGCCGGAAATGGCGATGTATTTTAAAAATCCGGCACGGATTGTCGGCAGTTTTTTTATCCGCCATCATTCCTTTAGAGTGCGGATTGACGATGTGGAACATTATTTATCGGGATTTGTGGCGTATAGGAAGTATTTGCTTAGGGGCGGCAGCTAGAAAAATGGAACGCGGACGCTAAAAGTAGGCGCCTCTACGACTGGATGGACAGGAAATGATCCAGTCATTTCTCTGCATTCCCCACATCCCTGTGGGTCATGCAGGAGGTAGAGCACCAACAGTAGGCGCTTTAGGCGATGCAGGAGCAATTGCCGAGGCGACGCGGATTAGACAGATAATCACTGATAAAACCAACAAATAAGTTTAAGCGCTGACTTATAAAATCCGTTTAAATCCGTCCAATCAGTGTCGCCTAGAGGCGCCTACTTTTGGCATCCGTGTTCCATTGTGTATTTATCCAAGTCATCGGTGTTATGCATAGGTGTTATTTATTAACATGATTATGCTGATTAGAGGCGAAATTGAAAATAGTAAATCACGATATTCGAACCAGTGGCCCCAGTTGGCTGGGATTGAGTCGTTTGTATTCGTCGCGCGCGCTTTGCATCACTGAAGCCGAAGACGTCATCCAGTTACATGCCGATCTACGCCCGCAATGGCCGATTATCCAGGCTCATTATGAGAATGCCGGGATTTCCTGCACCCGGAATGTCGTTTGGGACACCCGGCTAGAGCGTACCCAGGACTATCCAGACCATAAACTATCCGCGTTTTTCTTCGGCGAGCGGGAGCATCGTTTTCGCCCAGATGCACGTAGGCGTGAGATCGCTGAATTTCTCAATTCAAAAAACAACCTGATAACCTTGGCTCGTGAAATGGGTGTACCGGTACCCGAAACGCGCTGCTTTGATCGAATATCAGACGCCGAAGCCCAAACCAATGAATTCAGTTATCCCTGTTACGTTAAGCCGGCGATAGCGTTATCGGGGATAGGCATATCCCGATGTGCAAATCCAAATGAATTACGCCGGGCGCTCGGAAAATTACAGCCGGATATTCCTGTACAAATACAAAACGAGGTTCAGGCCGAGCGCTTTCTCAATGTTCAATACGTCGTAAAGGATGGCCGCGTGGAGCGGCTATTGACGTCGGAGCAGATTGTGGACGGCAACGCCCATAGCGGTAACCGTGTCCCTGCGTGCAGCGAACCGTGGCATGTCGTGGATGCCCTTGCCGAATGGATAGCCAGCCAAGGTATGCAGGATATTTTTGCCTTCGACATTGCTATGGTAAACGACGCGGAAGAGACGAAACTCTACCTTCTGGAATGCAATCCCCGTTTTAATGCCGTTTCCTACCCGACGCTCGTTGCACAAAAAATTCACGCAACCCACTGGAGCACGGTTACCGTACCAACCGCGCAACGCGACCTTCAGGCCATTGATTTCGAAGGCATCGCGTATGATCCGGTAAGACGGGACGGAGTGATTCTTATCAATTGGGGGGGCATTCTTCATGGAAAATTGATGATCATGCTGGTCGGCACGGAAGAACGCCAAAAAGTGCTGTTGGACGAATTTAAGCAGCGTGTTTCCGTTCGAGGTGCTTCACGCTTCAGGCCAGGGCTGCTATTGACTCCCAAACAAATGGAGAGAGTCACTGCCGGCCGGTGGCGGAATCTTGCGAGTGCCGAAGTCTGCATTACCGGGGTTAATTTCTATCTGCCGTGGGTTAAATCAGGCGATCTTTTTATCCTCAGGGAACGAGATAAAGCGACTCGCGCCGACTATGCGCGCGACCTGCTTAAAGCAGCCGACAAAGGGGCGGTCGCCGCCGTTGTCCGGAAGAACTGCATCGAACAAAGCACTCTTCCGTTGCTGGAAGTGGACAACGTCGGCAAAGCATTTCAAGATATTGCATTGGCTTCCAGTCTGAGCTTTGATGGTACAAAAGTTCTCGTTACCGGCTCGCATGGGAAAACCGGTTTCAAAACCCAGTTATTTCATATTCTCAATAATCAAATTCCAACTCATGCATGCATCGACAGCGCCAACCTGCAACATCCGGTTTGGCGGGCGTTAACCGCCATTCCGAAAGCAGCAAAAGTGGCGATCATTGAAGCTGCTGTTCCGGCTGCGGGTATCGGCCAGGACAGATCGTTTTTCATACGCCCGGATTTCTGCGTGATTACCGGTATAGGGCCGGAGCACCTTAGCAGCCACAAATCCATCGGTAACTTGATACTCAACAAGGCGGCCGTCGTCACCGGCTTGCGTCCCGGCGGCAAGTGTGTCTTGAACGCCGACGATCCTTGCTTCGACGAAGTTCGTGCTGCGGTCAAGACATACTCCGATTGTGAAATACTGGCATTCGGCTCATCTTCGCACTGCGCCGGGCGCCTCATCAGTCAGCATTTCGCGAATTTTCAGTGGGAAGTCAGCGCGGATATTCTGGGGGAAACCGTCCGCTACACACTCCCGATGATCGAGGATTATGCGCCTTTAGCGTCCGTTGGCGTGTTGCTCGTTGCCAAGCTCCTCGGTGCGGATCCCCAGCGTTGCGCATCCGAATATCCGGGCTATAAAAATTTCGAAAGCAGCGGCAACCTCTACGAAGTGCAGCTCGATCAAGGCTCTTTCTATGTCTATGACCAAAGCCGCCGGGGCGAATGGAAAGGGTTTGAGTCTATGTTCGAGCTGATGTCGCGCTTGAAACCGGCGAGGAATGGCAGAAAAGTAGCTGTCCTTAGCGAATTCATCAATCTCGACGATAATCCCAACGCCCCCGTTGATCTTAATCATATGCAAGGCTTCATCGAAAAGGCGGGCATCGACTTGCTTTATTCCGTCCATCGATTCAAGGAACACTCGGCTATCGTTTCTCAAGGAACCCAATGGAAGCACCATGGAGAAACCGTAGCAGAAATCCAGGATGAGCTTATTGCCGAGATCCTGCCTGATGATATGGTCTTTATTCGGGGTATCGAAGACGCTAGGCTCGATAAGCTGATTAATAAGCTTGTCGAGCTAGGTAAATCGGTTAGGAAACTTTTCTAACTCAAGGTTATGAACTTTAATCTGTATGATTGGGAGCTGATCTGAATACTTCGAACGAGATATTGAGCTGGCTAATAAGTGGGCAACAAAAGTTTTTTAATAAAAGACTTTTGAACAAATATCGCGGCGTTGCGCTGCTTGCCCTCGCTGTCACGTCTTTCTATGCATCGGCGGATTGGAAAACACCGCGTGAGGCGCTGGATCAGCGTTTGGTAGAAGGTGAGTTTCGCATTCATTACACTTTGACCGGGGAAAACGCATTTCCCTTTGATGTTCCTCCATCGCAACGTGCGCAGCAGGCGGCGGTTTGGCTAAATAGCCTGGTTGCCCAGATCGGCCAAGCCAATCGTTATTACAGCGAACAACTGGGGTTGACGCCACCTTTGTCCAATGCGCGTTATCGGGATGTACGCTCAATTGATGTTCACATCGTTAAACTTGAAGGCAAAAAAGGTTCTACGGGTGATGCAGCCATCGCTTATCATTACCAACATTTTGATGGAAGTACACCTGCGCTGACCATTGCTTTGACCAATAAATGGCAGCCGCCTAATTTAACGCCCAATCACGAAGCCTTTCACACCTACCAATATGGTTATACATTTTTTAAGAATTCCTGGTATTTGGAAGGCATGGCTCGCAGTATGGAGAAGGCGTTTAAAGATGGGGAGGTGCAGACTGAAGTATTGCCCCGCGATGTTGGACAGCTGGGGCAGGTTTTGACGCGCTCCTACGACGCGGATGTATTTTGGAACCGTCTTATGTATTTATGTGATAGTGCTTGCAGCGGCAGTGCGCCGGCCACAGCTTGGAAGGGGGGGGCTTATACGCCACACAGCCAGTTTTGCGGCGGTAGGCTGGTGCGCAGCACTTTGGAGCAATACAAGATGATCGACAAAGAAGCAGCGCAGACACGCGGCATTGATCCAACCGATTGGCCGGAAAATGAGCAACGATCCCCGAAAAACAACCCTTTTTTGCTGCGCGGTTTGCGCCGGGCTATCGAAAACGAATGTCCGGTGCATGGCAATTCCGAGCTTAAAGCTTTTCATACCTTGTTGGAAGCATATTAAGGAGCGCGCACGATTTAGCTTGAGCGAGTTTACATTTAAGTGGCTCGATACCAACGGAGCCGACGTTTCAACTTGCCCAACATATTTAATGAATATTTCTAAGTAGGCATTTTTTATATGTTAAAACATGGGGTTATAGATATGCCGTATGAAGGGCTTTTCGCCATTCTGGTTCGGCGCGCTTTCGTCGTCTTAGCGTTGGCTATGGTTTTTGCATCCGGGGTACTGGCCGAGACCGTACCTATCGGCATCCGCTTTATTCTAAGCGACGACTTGGGGCTAGATGCTATGCACCGCCAAGCCACCCAGGCAAAACTTGAAACTTATGTGGCGGAACTTAACAGCTATTACCGCAACAGTGAAGTGATGTTGCAAGCGGAAATTGTGGATATTGAGTTTTCTCGAATTGAGGCAGTCGATGTTATGCAGATCCTTGACGACATGGCGCATCAGCAGAACGGATTCGACACGCTGTTTAAAAAAGCTGATGAATTTGGAGCTGATTATACTGTTGTGATGAGCAGCAAGCTGATGGTTCATGGTAAGCGTGGGTGTGGACGCGCTGTTGCGGTGAACAAAACAATGGAGTCGATTGCCTCGACGCGCAATGCCTATGCTGTCATTAACTTTATCTGCGGTTCCCATACCTTGGCGCACGAGTTGGGGCATCTGATGGGCTTGAATCATGGTGTTCTGGTTGATCAGTGTCAACCCAAAGCGGGGCACACCTCGGCCATCGCTGCTTATGCCAACGGTTACGCAGAGGGTAATTGTGACGGCGAGCCGCAACCGGGAGAATTCGGCACCATCATGGTCGGTGGTCATATGAGTGAAATAAACGGCAACAACAAAGGAAGTTTGCCGATATTTTCCAATCCGCGCATTCGGGATGAGCGCTGCGGTGCAAATCAGATATGCGGCGATCCCGCCATTGGCGATGCCGCGCGTGCTTTGAATGAGAATTCGCTGTATTACGCGATGCACGAAGAACCGGATGTGCATACCCTGCATTATGGGAGTGCGGAATTGCTTACATGCATAAACAGTAAATACCGGGGCAAGGAGATCGCGGAGTTGGAGGAGTTCGCGTGTCCTAATGCCGGCATCAGCAAGGTAACCGGTATCGAAAAGTTGAGCGCATTGCGGCGTATTGACCTATCCGGTAACCGGCTTGTGGATATGAGTCCGCTTGAGCAGTTGCCGGCTGATCGCATTGAGAAAATAGATTTGCAAGGGAATGATAGGCTGTCGTGCTCCTCCCTTGACGGTCTCGCGGGACGGTTTCCAGGTAAGGTGCTGCGGCCCATACGATGTTCGGCAAGAGAGTAAAAGGGGGGCGAATCGAGGGCTTGGCCTAAAGTAAGCTGCATATTCAACTTCACCCTCAGCAGGACGGCGCTGTCTATCTGTTTCGCAAAGCACCGATTATGCTTCAGGGTTGAATCCGCCTATCGTTTTTATCCAGGGTGGCTTAAATTACAACTAATTCGGGTTTTCTTATGATATAAAGCATGTTTTGAATGATTACAAAATAATAACAATAGAAGGGGGAGATATGCGGCGATTAATAATAAGTGTCATGGTTTTACTGATGCCGGTTACGGTTTCGGCAACATCACTGAGTATCCAGGTTGAAGAGGGGCAAGTCAGAAGTACGCCGTCTTTTTTGGGGGAAATAGTTGATAAAGTCGTTTATGGCGAATCGGTAGAGTTGGTCAAAGAGCAGGGGCCGTGGCGCATGGTCAATACCAAAAGAAAACCGGGCTGGATTCATCAGTCTGCGGTGTCGGAGTCTAAAGTTGAATTGGTGCCGGGTAGCAATGTCGATGAGGGCGCAAGTGGCAAGGAAATAGCTCTGGCCGGCAAGGGGTTTAACGCGGATGTGGAAAACGCTTACAAGGCGGAACATCAGCAGATGAGTTTTGCCTGGGTCGATAACATGGAGAAACTCACGGTCAATAATGCCGATATTGAGCAATTTATCAAGCAAGGCGGATTAAGGGGGGCAGGATTATGATGCGCTCATTATTAATAGCATTGCTGGCGTTGGGTTTGGCAAGTTGCGCCGATATGAACAAGGTGGTCAGCGGCGTCGCTTCGGTTGCGGGTGCCTCGGGTTATGTGCCTTACGGTAGTGAGATCGGTTCCGTGATGCGGGCTACGACAGCCGTTGCGAAAACCATGGAAGACATTACCCCGGCGCAAGAGTATTACATCGGCCGGACTGTCAGTGCAGGCATAGTCAACCGTTATCCTGTGAAAGCCAATCTGGCTGCGAATAATTACCTTAACTTGCTGGGGCAGGTTCTGGTTATGGCGTCAGACAAACCGGCAACCTACAAGGGCTATCATTTTCTGTTGCTGGATACCGATGAGGTCGTGGCTTTTGCAGCACCTAGCGGGTTTGTTTTTGTTTCCAAAGGTATGGTCAAGCTGTGCAAAAATGAAGATGATCTGGCGGCGGTACTGGCGCATGAAATCGGTCATGTACAAAAATCGCATGCGCTTGCTGCCATTTCGACTAGCCGCATCACTTCGGCATTGACCATCATTGCTTCGGAAGGCGCTCAGGCAGCAGTGGGCGGGTATGTCGGAGAATTAACCCGGGTATTTGAAGGCAGCATTGACGATATTACCCAAAAACTGGTTAACAGCGGCTACGCGCGCGGTCAGGAAAATGAAGCGGATGCCTCGGCTATTAAAATCATGCAACGAGTTGGTTATGATCCGGCTGCATTGATACGGGTTCTGGAAACGATGAAGGCTAAGGTTCAGCCGGGAGCGACCGGTTTTACATCAACACATCCGCCAGCGGATGACAGAATCGCGGATATTAGACCGTTGTTGCCGCAAAGCTTAGTGGCAATGGCTGCGAATGCAAACCGTGATAAGCGCTTTGGCGAGATGTTGAGCGCGCTTTAAGGCTTGTTTTGGCTTTGGACAGCCGTTAAGTTAAGCACGATGGCACCGTAGGAGCGGGCCGCGCCCGCGATATGAGGACAGCGATTTATAAATTGCAGCACCATCTTCGCGGGCGCGGCCCGCTCCTACAATGCTTAACTTAACGGCATTGTCCCTCTGGAGAGGGCTATTGCATAGCGTTCACAATCACGAAACCAAGTTAATTATATGGCCTTAACTACCCCCGTGAAATTGCGTTCCGCGTTGATTATTGGTTTGACCGCGGTATTGCTAGCCCAGATATTGCAATCAACCAAGCTCCTGGATCAATGGGAATACACCACTTGGTCGTGGCGTGAGAAATTACTGGCGCAACCCTCCGCTTACACCCCAGACATTAAAATCATCCTGCTGGATCAGGCAAGCCTGGATTGGGGCGCGTCCGTCAATGGCTTATCTTGGCCTTGGCCGCGAGAAGCCTATGCGCCGGTTATTCGTTTTTTGCAGCGGGCAGGGGCCAAAGTCATCGCCTTCGATGTGCTGTATACCGAGGCATCGGTTTACGGCGTTGAAGACGATCAGGTGTTTGCAGACGCGATGGCTGACAATAAGGTCGTGTTGCCGGTTTTTTTAGGTGAACAAGCCAAGCAAAGGGCGAGTTGGCCTACCACCGTTGCGCCCGGTTCGGTCAAGATTCAGGGACTGGAGCAATGGCAAAAACTGGCGTATATGAGCGCGGTTAATAAGGCCCACGCCACTTTCCCGATTGACCGGCTGGCTAATGCCGCCCATTTGCTTTCCCACGTCGATGAATTGCCCGATTCTGACGGCGTGTTCAGGCGGGCTTCGTTATTCCGTGTTTTCGATCAACAAATAATACCTTCGATGGGTTTGGCTGCATTGTTATTGGGAAAGCAGGACAGCACTTTGAGTTTTGACGGCTTGCTGCATTTTCAAGACGAAAGCATCCCAACCGATGATCAGGGACAGGTCATTTTAAAGTTCCGTGGCGATTCAGGAACGCATCAGGCCTTTAGCGCGGCGGCGATTATCCAGTCTGAATTGCATTTACAGGCGGGCGAAAAAAGCGCAATTGATCCGGCGCTGTTTAAAGATAAATATGTATTTTTCGGCTTTAGTGCGCCGGGCTTGAAAGATTTGCGGCCAACGCCGGTCAGCGGTGATTATCCGGGGGTGGAAGTTCATGCGACGGTGCTGGACAACCTGCTCGCGGGCGATGCGGTTAAACCATTTCCGGCATGGCTGGCTTTTTGTATGGCCTTAATTCTCGCCAGTCTGGCAAGTTATCTGTTGATTCACAGCAAGCGCATGCTGGGCTTGGTGTCTGCGTTTGTATTGTTCACGCCGTTGTCGTTGTTGATCGGTTTTGCGGCGTACTCTGTGAGCTACGACTGGCCGGTATTGTTTGTAGAAACGGCGGTTGTTTTGGCGCTGGTTAATTCGGTTATTTTAAAATACCTGACTGAAGGTCGGAAAAAACGCGCCATACAAACCATGTTCCAGCGTTATTTAAGCAAGGACTATATCGAGATACTTAAGAAGGATCCCTCGCAGTTAAGACTGGGCGGCGAAACGCGGGAATTGAGTATCTTTTTTTCGGATATACAGGGTTTTACCACGATTTCAGAAAAACTGACGCCGGAACAATTGGTGCAGTTCTTAAACAGCTATTTGACCGACATGACCGACATCATTACCGACGAAGGCGGTACTCTGGACAAGTACGAAGGCGACGCGATAATCGCCTTTACCAATGCGCCGTTAACTCAGGAAGATCATGCAGTGCGGATGTGCCGGAGCGTTTTAAAATGCCAGCGCAAATTGGCAGAGCGGCGTGAGGAGTTTTTCCAGCAAACCGGCGCGTGGATTTATAATCGCATCGGCATTCATAGCGGCAGGGTGGTGGTGGGCAATTTCGGTTCAAAGACCCGCTTCAACTATACCATGCTCGGCGATGCGGCTAATCTGGCCGCGAGATTGGAGGGCGCAAACAAGTTTTTCGGCACCTATACGATGATTTCCGAGGCGACCAAACAGCAGACCGGCGATGAGTTTCTTTGGCGCGAAACCGGAACTATTCAGGTAGTCGGGCGTAAAACGCCGGTAACCGTTTATGAGTTGCTGGGCTTTAAAGGCGAAGCCCTGCCGCCTGCAATACAAGCATTTAGCCAGGGGCAGGTTTTGTATAAGCAAGGTGAATTGGCAGCGGCAGCAGCTGTTTTTGCAACGCTACCGGATGATTCGGTAGCCAAAGTTTATCTGGAGCGCTGTCTAGCCGAGAAAGAAGTGGTTGATTCCACTTGGGATGGCGTCTGGGTGTTGAATGAAAAGTAACTTGGCTGGCGATCAGTAGGAACTATCTAAATATTTGTATCGCTAATTGATAGCTGTTCCCACACGTTGCGGTCGTGTGTGAGCTTGTTCAGAATCTCTGTTGTTTTGTTGCAGCGTGACCAAGGAGAGCAGAGATTTCGGCAGGGTCCAAATCGTCTCCAAAAATTCTTAATGTTGCTACCGAACGGTCTAATTGGGCCATTTCTGTTAATGCCCAACGTTGGAGTTCAGAGGCGTTGCGCGGCTTCATCACGTAGCGTCCTTTGGAATGATGGGCTGGGCGTTGCCAGCAAAGTGTGCGAGCAGTTTGGGGAGCTGTAACATATCGTCAAATGCCACTCCGTCTTCGGCTCGGCATGACGAGGTTTCACCATTTCGCACATACTGGAATGCTTTCATTCCTGCTGCTGCGGCTGCCTCAATCCCAACTTTACTATCTTCTACAACCACGCATTGGCTAGGCATAAAGCCCATCGAATTTGCTGCGTATTGGAATAAACCCGGCTCCGGCTTCCAAGAGCCAACTTCATACGAACTGAAGATGCTATCGCCAAAATAAGGCGCGAGGCCGCTAACTTGTAGCGCCTGACGGATTTTCAAAGTCGGCCCGCTTGAGGCAATACACTTGGGGAAGTTCGTGACTTCAAGCATTTCAATAACGCCGGGCATTGGTTTTAACTCACGAGAGAAGAGTTCCGCAACACGCTGGCGATAATGTTGTTCAAACGCATCCGGTAATTTCTGGCAAATACGGCTCTCAATATCAGTAAAAATTTGGGCCAATTTTTTGCCGCGATACCGTTGAATCAATGACTCCACCGTATCAGTTAGCTGCGGAAGTAGATCGAGAAACGCTTGATTACAAAGTCCCTCGCTATCTACGAGCGTACCGTCTAAATCAAAGATTACACAGATACTGGTCATTTACCGAAATGCCCAACGAAGAGCTAACCGGGCGCAGCACGGAAAGCTGAAAAATAAAACCGCATTATAACCGCGCTCCGGTTGAGCGCCGTGTTCAGATTGTGGTTCGCTATCGCTCACACAATCTAACCTTATTCGTTATGCGATTTCATAAGTTACTGGCTTCTGTCCATAGCCGATCTTTGCCCACCAGACTATACCAACCTTCAAATTGAGAGCGGTACTGATCAAAAGGCTCGGATAGCTTTTGGCGGGGATCTTCGCTGAGAGAGTACGCCATACCCTCCATAAACCATTTGGGTTCACGCCACGCTTTTATCATGCCAAGTCTCTCATTCTGAAGGTGGTGAATCATTTCATGGCGCACATAGTAGGGCTTCCATGCGCGAGGACTGATAACAATACCAAAAGTACCAATAGTTGCGCCTGAACGTTTTCCCAACCCGAAGGATTGAAAGCATGCGTCGGAGTTGCAGAAAATGACGCGGGGTTTATTCTCGATTGATCCAACAGATAAATCAACAAAATGCAAAGCCTCATCGTACAGCTTGGCAGCTTCCTGATATCGGGACACATCATCTGTACACAATGTGTCATTGATGCAGGAAACCCCAGCCAGTTCAGGTGCAACCACTCGAACAGGCTTAAAGAATGCCCAAGCAGCGACAGGGGCGCAAAGCATGCCGACAAGCAATAGACGTTTCAACATACGAACCTCCTAAGGCGCATAACGTAAAGCTAAGCGGGCTGCGCGCTTTTTGCGCAGCTCCGCTTGAGCGTTGAGTTAGACGAATTTAAGTTTTTACTCTGACCCCAGTTATTTACTGCCCCCAGTTATTTATATTTACGTGTTGTAGGTTGGTTTGTCGCTGTTTGGCAACCCAACTCCGATGCCCAGGACGGTGTGTAAGTGCGATGAAACGCATTATGGTGTACCAAGCATTGTCATGCGGCGCTATGATATGCGCCTTACGAGTTTAGTCGTTATTGTAAGTTATGGTTGTCCAAGTATGACGTTATCTAAATGCAAGCCATAACCGCCACCCGCC
>JAUXTH010000106.1 GCA_030679035.1 Methylobacter sp.
GAGATGAAAACACGCGGAAATCCATCAGGGCCAGAGGTAGTAAAGACCTCATTAACAGGCCGGATATATGGCAGCAACTGCGTTGACTGACCGTAGCGATCAAAGAGAAAAAGCTTGCAAAACGGAGGAGTCCATATATGGTTATGACGCCAGGAACACTGCTAGCCGATAAACGGACATTGAACAGAACATTGCTCACCAGCGATTTTTTTACCAACAACAGCTATTTTACCACGACCAATTTGACCGGGCATTTCGACACCTGGGGGCTGAAACATACGCTGTTGGTCGGGGGCGATTATTACCTTCAAGATATGAACTCCGTCGGCTATAGCAGCACCGCCGCGAGCAGAATCGATATTTACAACCCTGTCCACACCGGCAATCCGCCCATCAATCCCACGACGCGCGCCGCCCAATCCTTTCACACTAACACGGATTTGTACGGCATCTATGCTCAGGATCAAATCAAACTGCCATATAACGTCCATGTGATGGGCGGCTTACGTTATCAGAATGTCGAGCAATACGATGTTATTGCCAAGCAGGTCGGACAAAAAGCCGATGCGGTGACGCCACAGGTGGGCGTGCTTTGGCAGCCGATAAAATGGCTGAGTCTTTACGGCAACTACGTGGAGAATTTTGGAACCACCAACGGCATGGGGGTGGGCAATACATTTTTACCGCCGCAAACCGCGCAACAGTGGGAAGGGGGCTTTAAAACCGCGTTTTTCGATGATCGTTTAAGCACCACCATCGCTTATTACAATTTGACCAAGCAGAATATTGCAACGACTGATCCAGCTAATCCGACTTTTAGCATTGCTGCCGGCGAAGCTCAGAGCCGGGGCGTGGAAATGGATATTAAAGGCGAAATTTTACCGGGATGGAAGGGCATTGCCACCTATGCCTATACCGAAACCGAGGTACTCAAAGAAAACAACCCGAACAATATACCGGTTGGCGGTCGTTTACGGGGCATTCCCGAACACACTTCCACATTATGGTCGACTTACGACTTCCAGAAAGATTACCTGCGTGGATTCAAGGTAGGTGCCGGTGTGGAATTGGTTAGCGCAAAAAAGGCAAGCCTCGATAAAAACGACTTCAATTTTGCCGGTTTCGGTGTGGTCGATTTATTAGCGAGCTATACGCGGAATGTCGCTAAATCTAAAGTAACGCTGCAATTGAACGTCACCAACCTGTTGGATAAGGAATATACCCACGACGGTTTTGCCGGGCCTGGGCAAACTCGGGCTACCTGGGGTACGCCACGGTCTTTGATGGGGTCGGTGAAGGTCGAGTTTTAGCTGACATGCGTGGTTGGGTTGCATCTTTTCGCAACCCAACCCATTCGTGCCGACATGTTGGGTTAACGAAAAGTGTTGCCCACAACTTACAGCCTGAGCAATTGATGACCTTCAAATACAGTCAATATCAGTATGCCGTCGTCACGAACGCGATAAACAATGCGATAGTTACCCAGAAAAACTTCGCGTATGTCTTTTTGCTTGAATTCCGGCACGATGCGTCCAGCCGGAGCAGTAGCGGCGGCGCTTCTGGCGTGTTGCCTAAGTTTTGCGACCCATTTTTCAGCCGTTTGCGGGTTGTTTTGGGCAATATATTTGTGAATGGCGATAAGGTCGTTAACCGAGCGCTCGCTCCAGCGCAGCTTCATATCGTTGGCAACTCGCGCTCCAAGACGGCATCCAATTCGTCATCATCGATAACCCGCCCGGCCTGTTCGTCGTTTAGGCCTTGATTTACGGCTAAGATGAATCGGGCCTGAGCATTGAGCCGGTCAAACTCACTTGGCGACAATACCACGGCAGCCGGTTTGCCGTTTTGGGTAATGACAATGGCCCGATTATTACTATTGATACTTTTTAATAGCTGGGAGGCATGCGTTTTGAATTGACCCAATGGCAAAATATCTTCGGAAATTTGTAAATTAGTCATGATTAATACCTATGGTAGCTCTGAATTCAGGTCTGAATATAGGCTTTTTATCGAGTATGGACAAGTGCTATCAACCGAAAAATACATTTCAGGTAAATTTATGGATCAAACCATTAATGAATTATCCAAGAAATTCATTACATTGCGGCAAAAAAATAATTCCGGTCGCTCGGCACAACTCAAAGCGCGTCGTAAACTGTGGCTGGATGTGCATTTGTATCTCGGCCTGATTGTCGGTGCAGTATTGGCTGTGGTTGGACTGACTGGCAGCATTGCTGTTTTCTTTGTGGAATTGCAGGAGGTTTTAAACCCGGAACTGGCTGTTGTTTCCACGCCGCCTGAACATCGACAAAAGTTGCACTCTTTGGATGATATCGTTGCTGCGGCGGAATCGGCTAAGCCGCAAGGTAGTCGTTTTGTTAAAGTTTTTTATCCCCGCAAGTCTGATATTGCCTATAAGTTTGTGTATTTTGTCAGGGACGAAAGCCAAGCGAACAACGGTGACGGTTATTACATCTTTATCGATCCTTACACGGCTAAGGTCAATGGCATACAACTCTATTATCCCAAAGACAGATATTGGGGGCGGCCTTTAGTCGGTTTTATCATGCAATTGCACTGGTGTTTATTGCTAGGCAAAAACGGTGCCATTATTAACGGCATTTTGGCGGCGTTATCGATTATATCGGTGTTGACCGGCCTGATTGTCTGGTGGCCGCTAACCGGCAAATTCAAACAGGCTTTAACCTTTAAGCGCAATGCCAGTGCCGTGCGTTTTAACTTCGATCTGCATAAAACCGTCGGCTTTTATTCGACTATCGTGCTGCTGCCGGTATTGTTTTCCGGGATTTATTTTAATCTGCCGAATCAGGTCAATGTGCTGGTCAAGTTGTTCTCGACGACCGACAGGCCCAATGCCTTCAGCACTATTCCAGCCGAGATTCACAGCAGTCCGCCGCAAGTGGGCCAGCAGCCGATAAGTTTCTCGAAAGTGGAGGCCATAGTGCAGAAACGCTCTCCCGCCGGTAAGTTATGGATGCTGAATGCGCCGAAAAACCGGGAGGACGTCTATACGGTAATGAAAAACAACGTAACCGAAATAAGCCGGTTTACCGGCTATCGCGATTTTGCCGTCGACCAATATAGCGGCGAAATACTCAAAGTTTACGACAGGGGCACAGGCAGCATCGGCGATGTTTTTCTGGACTGGCAATGGCCGTTGCACAGCGGTCACGCTTTTGGTTGGACGGGGCGGATTTTGGTGTTTCTTTCAGGCTTGGCTTGTCCGGTTTTGTATGTGACGGGGGTGGTCCGTTGGCTGCAAAAACGCAAAGCGCGCATTAAAATCGGCCGTAGGTGACAGATAATCAGACAGCCACTACCCCTCTGGAATAGATCATTTCCACGCATCAAGCAGAACGCCAGAAACTATGTCATATGCCTAATTCAACTATGGCATATGACACGGTTTCTTTCATCGAAATTACCAAGATATTGATATTTAAAGCAACTTAAACAGGCATGAATATTGCTTTTATATCCTGACTTCATTCCTGTTTAATCCTGTCTTGTGCAACCGATGTCCGAATCCAAACACAGCTTTCTGCATGACCTGTTCCTGAAACATGCCCATGAGGTTAGTGCCTTTATTCGCGGACGCTGGCCCAGAGAGCAAGATGTTGACGACATCATGCAGGAATCGTTTTTGCGCCTGTCGCAAGTTCCCAATCCTGAAGCCATCCTTAACCCGCGAGCCTTTCTGTTCACAACTGCATCCAATATGGCCGTGGATCGCCATCGCCGCAGAAAAACCCGTGAGCGTTATATTGAACCGGACGCAGACCTTGAAAATCTGGCGAACGATCCTTTTTCCCCCGATCGTCATTCGGAGGCACACCAAGCGCTTGAGCGATTTACCGAATGGCTGGATGAGTTGCCGGAGTTGCAACGGTATGCCTTTGTTTTGTACCGTATCGAGGGTTGTTCGCATGCCGAAATCGCCGTGCGCCTCGGCATTTCCGTGAGCACGTCCGAGCGCTACGTAAAACACGCCATGCATCATATCAGCGTGCGCCTTAGCGCCATGCAAATTTAAAATGACGGCGATGTGAGTTGTCGAACGTCTATAGTATTATTGCGATAAAATGACTCTATTTAAACAAAATCCACAAGACTATAAATCAGCGTGAAAACCATCCCGCCTTCTACCGATTCAGTGCATACACAGGCTATTGATTGGCTGTTGCGCATCCGTTCGGGAAATTGCACGGAGACGGAGCGTCACGCTTTCAATATCTGGCTGGAAGAAAGTCCGAGCCGCCGCCAAGCCTATGAAACGGCGCAGGCGCAATGGGAGTGGATGGAACCGTTTAAAGCTATGGATTTTCCCGCACGGGATGCGGCATTGCGCTATCGCAAAAAATCGCCTCGCCGTTTGTTCATGTATGGCGCCGCCGCGTCGCTGCTGCTGGCTCTGGGCTTAACCGCTTTTATGCCGAACGGTTGGTTAGGCATCCCGCATACCTATATTGCCGAAAAAGGCGGACACCAAACCATCGAGCTGGCCGACGGCTCCAGTATTGAACTCAATACCGACAGCGAGGTGCGCGTCCATTTCAACCGTTGGCAGCGGAGCGTCGAAATGATAAAAGGCGAAGCTTTTTTTACCGTGATCCACGATGCCGAACGCCCGTTTGAAGTGCGCGCCGGTAGCGGACACATCCGTGACATCGGCACTGCTTTTGATGTCTACATCAAACCAGACCAAGTCATCGTTGCCGTACAGGAAGGCATCGTCGAAGTGCAAGCCTTCGGAAAGAGAGAATTAACAGCCGGACAACAACTCGCCTTTAACGACAGTGGCGAATTTCAAGCGCTGCAAGGTCAGGATGTCGCCGGCCTCACCGCCTGGCGGCAAGGCAAATTGGTGTTCCGTAACCGCCGCCTTGACGACGTGCTCACCGAAGTAGGGCGTTACCACGATACCCGCGTCCGCTTGCAAAATGAAACCTTGGGCAAACTGCGGGTTAGCGGCACATTCCATACCGCCGAACTCGACGGCACGCTAAACGCCATTGCCACAATCCTGCCGGTTAACATCGATCACGTCGGCGAACATGAAATCGTGCTGAAATCGGCAGCGTCTATTTACAGATAGTAGGCTGTAGCTTCCCAAGATAACATTCCTAAGCCGGAGCTCTCATTGTTATACACAAGTGTCTGCGGTAGACCGTCATTCCGGCAGGGATTGCCGGAACCCAGAGCACAGGGATGTGAACGCGTGATTTTATTGAGCAATTCCCTATGGTGATACATGCTGTTTGTTTCGGTATTGCCATCCATGGCTTCTGGATCCCGGCAATCCCTGCCGGGATGACGTGCTTTTAAATACTTGTGTATAACGATGAGAGCCGGAGCTTGGGAACCAGCAAGAATGTTAGATTTTTTTGTGGTCATTAACGACTTCATCAATGATTGCGCGTAATACTTTGAGCGCAACCTCTTCGCGCAGCCCCGCATTCCGGGCTAATTCGGTGATTATTTTCGATTGCTGATCTTCTCGCTGCGGATCAATCGGCGGTAGGTTGGCTGACTTTTTAATCAGTCCAATTTCATGCGTGATCTTAAATCGCTTTGCAAGTATCTCAATTAATGTCCTATCTAGCTGATCAATTTCATTGCGAAGATGGGCAAGCTCATTCATGTTCGGAAAATATAACAAGTTATTGTCTAGGTCTGCATAGTATCAAATTTTCATGTTATCAGGAAACGGGATAGCGTCTTACCCTTTTGATGACCAAACAGTCGGGCATTCAACAACAAACGCTGCACAAAATAAATTCAAATTCCTGACGATTTTGCTGCGGTCATGCGTCTACTCCTTATGAACACACACAACAAGGGAGAAACGGATAAATGACATTGAAAATGAAACGGCTTACAGCGGCTATTTTGGCGACCATGGCAAGCACGGTCTACGCAGAGCAACTGCAAAAACATCACTTTGACATCCCCTCACAACCGCTGGGCTCGGCGCTGCAAACGCTCGCCGCACAATCCGGCGCACCGATGCTTTATGCCGAACAGACGGCGGCGGGCAAGCAAAGTCGGCGCTTGAACGGCGACTACACCACCGTTGAAGCGGCGGATAAATTGCTTGCCGGCAGCGGTCTTGTGCACAGCGTCGCCGCAAACGGCACGGTGACGGTTAAGCCCGCGCAAAGCGCCACTGTCTTAAAGCCAATGACAGTCATCGGGAAAGTAGACGACGATCCAGCGTCTTACAACGCCACCCACTCCAGCGCCGCCACCAAGACCGACACACCGATCATGGAAACGCCGCAATCCATTCAGGTTATCAAGCGGTCACTGATAGACGATCAGCAAAACATCACCGTCAGTGAAAGTCTGCGCAATGTCAGCGGCGTGGTTCCCAATAATCCTTTATTCACGCCTGCTAGCGATTTGACCCGCATTCGCGGTTTTGCATCCGAACAACTGATTGACGGCTTTACCCAATATCGCAATCCGGGCGATCGGGAAAGCACGGTTAATATTGACCGAATCGAAGTTTTGAAAGGCACCAACGGCATACTTTACAGCGGCGGCTCCGGTTCGCCTGTCGGCGGCTTGGTCAATATCGTTTCCAAGCTGCCCAAAGCCGTCGCCTCCCGCGAGTTGGGTTTTAAAATCGGCACCAACAGCTATTACCAACCCTATGTCGATATTAATCAGCCGCTGACTAAAAATGTTTTGGCTCGTTTTACCGGCGAGTACACCAATTCGGGCAGTTACCTGAATGACGTGAATACGCAACGCTATAACCTCAACCCGACATTAACGTTTACCAACAATGATACGACTACCTTCACCCTGCAAGGCAAGGTGTCGAGGTGGGATCAGCCGGAATACCAAGGCTTGCCTGCCACCGGCACAGTAGCGGGCAATTTTTCAATTCCCCGGAATACCTTTTTGGGCACTGCCAATATACCTAATAGCTATAGCGAATCTTATGGCGTTTGGGGCACGTTGGATCACAAGTTTAACGATATCTGGTCATTGAATCTCAAGGCGCGTCATGCGCAATCGGAATTTAACGAGAAAGTTCAGACGCTATTCGGCGCAGACGGGTTTGTTGCCGATAGGCCTTCTTTTCTTCCGTCAACTTGGTTTTACGCGAATGCAGAGCTGTCTCAAAAGCAAGAGGAACTGAGTTTTTTAGGCAATGCAACGGCAAAGTTTAATGTCGGCCCCACTAAAAACACCTTGTTAATTGGCGCAGACCATAGCGATCTCGATGACAGAGGCTTTATGGATGTTAGCGCTGCGTTAGGCACCGTTAAGCTGACTGCACCCTCGTTTCCTGTGCCTTATAGCCAAGCAGGCGCTGGCGTCGATAACATGTTTGTAAAAAATACCACTTACGGCGGTTATACCCAGTTACAAAGCACACTCTATAATCGGCTCCATTTATTAACCAGTGTAAGAGCAGGCCATGTCGGCATTGATTATCATACTTCGCAGGGCGTAATTTCCAACGGCGAAAAGACCCGGTTTTTGCCGCGCGCAGGCGGCGTTTTCGACCTAACGGATGAATACTCTTTGTTTATCAATTATAGCGAAGGGATGCGCGGTCAACCCTTTGTCAATTTTGTCGGCGCTCCTCAACCGGAGGAAACGACAACGCTTGAAGGCGGACTTAAACTCAATGTCGCGCATCAACTCACCGGACAGGTAGCGGTCTATCAAATCGAACGCAGCCATGTCGCGGTAACCGACAACACCGACCTGCGACGCCGATCAAAAGCCGCAGGACAACAGCGTTCGCGCGGCATTGAAACCGATCTGACCTGGCAAGCAACCGAGGCGCTGAGCATTCTTGCCAACTACGCACATACCGATGCCAAATTCACAGACAATTTGGCGGGCGTCCCTGACGGCAATCAGTTGGCTATGGTGCCTGAAAATTCCGGGCGACTGTGGGCAAACTACCGCTTTCAGCAACCCGTTATCAAAGGTTTGAGCATTGGCGGCGGCATCTATGCTCAAGGGCAAGCGTACCTGTCAAACAATAATCGCTTCAAAAGCGACGGCTACCATAGTTTTGATGCAAGCATTGCCTATGAGCGTCAGCAGTTCAGATTGGCGGCAACGGTAAAAAACCTGACCGATGAGCGCTATTTCCAACCCTACGGATATTTTGAGGGGCGCGTCATACCTTCAGAGGGCACATCCGCCTATGTAACTGCGTCTGTCAAATTTTAAGGAACGTTGCATGGATCGCCGTCAATTTACTAAGCTGGCCTTATTGGGAGGCGGCATTGCGCCTTTCCTGTCGGGCTGCCAATCGCTTGCCAAACTCCAAGCGTCGAATGCCGGGCAGACAACAGCATCCACCCATTTAAGTAAAGATGAGGCGGAATCAATGTCCCGCAAAGCTCACGAAGCACTTATGGGCCTTAAAGAAGACGGTTTTAAGATGATGGGCGATGAGCATATTGCCATGCTCTTATACCCTGGCTTTGCCGCGCTGGATCTGGTCGGCCCTCAATACCTGTTTGCCGCAATGATGGGGGCAAAGATCTACTTAATTTCCCCCACCGACGACCTGAAGCCGGTGACCAGCGGCGAGGGCCTGGCGATTGTGCCGACCCATACCCCAAGCGAATGTCCAGAAGCCCTGGATATTCTCTTTGTACCCGGCGGCGCCAACGGCACGCTGGAGGCGATGAAGAACGCTAAATTGATCGACTTCATAGCCGGCAAGGCGGCTGCTTCCAGATACCTGACCAGCGTTTGCACCGGCAGTTTGCTGCTGGGCAAAGCAGGTTTATTGAAAGGAAAAAAAGCCACGTCTCATTGGACTACGTTGGAGCTATTAGCGGAATTTGGCGCCATCCCCGTAAAACAGCGCGTGGTCTGGGACGGCAAATTGATTACCGGCGGCGGCGTAACCGCAGGCATTGATTTCGGGTTACAAATTGTTGCCGCACTGCGCGGAAAAACGTATGCCAAAACGATTCAGCTTCTGGCAGAGTACGATCCGGCCCCGCCTTATGATTCGGGTTCACCTGAAAAGGCTGATTCATTCGTCAGAGACAATCTTAAAGGCATAATGACACCTTTGGTCGAGAATTTTAGACTGGCAATTTAATGGGTCAATCACCTGTGCGGGTCGGGATTTACACTTTCGCCCCTGTTAAATACTATAACTATGATTTTTATTAGTAACAAAATATGCTTAAAACCGGCAATTGCAGCTGGCATGGACACCGGATAAACTGACATCCTGTTTGCCGATGACCAACACACTTGGTCACCCCTAACTATTTTAATGATAAGACGACTATTTTTTACCGCGACAGATGTCAGCACGGTGGTGGTAGGGCTGTCCGGCGCCTTATTGATGATCTCGGTGCTGACCGGCGTGATAGTTTGGTGGCCCGTTGACCGGGCGCTGGCGGCAGGCCTTGGCCGTCAAGCCCAAGTCTGGCAGCGTCCGGTTTAATTACGATCTGCACAAAGTCTCCGGTTTTTATCCCGCGCTGGTGCTGCTGCCGGTGTTGTTTTCCGGAGTTTACATGGTGCTGCCGCATCAGGTGGTGCCGGTGCTGGAACTGTTTTCGCCGGTGACTTACCGCTATTGGTTCCATTCCACGCCGCCGGTCGGTAATACCCAAGCCATCGGTATGGATCAAGCGGTCGAGATCGCTAGGCAACGCTATCCGACCGGTCGACCGCATTTTATTTACGGTGCCCCAGTACCCACAAAAACCTATACGGTATGCCTAAATGGCGTCGATGCGCCCGGTAGCTGGTTGCAGCGGCGCTGTGTGGTGATGGATCGATACACCGGCAAAATACTGGATGTGGACGATCCAACCACCGGCACGGCAGGTGAAGTGTTCACGCATTGGCAATGGCCGTTACATTCCGGCCAAGCTTTCGGCATGACTGGGCGCATTCTGGTGTTTTTATCCGGTCTTGCCTGCCCGCTGTTATTCGTTACCGGCGTGATTCGCTGGTTGCAAAAACGCAAGGCGAACAAATTAAAAACTATGAAAAACTTGCTGTAACTTTTTTAAGAATGTTCATTAATTATGAACAAACGAGTGCCTAATTGGGTTATTTGTAATTTTTTTATTTTTCAGGTGAGGATTTCTTGCCGCTGAAACGTCTTATAGGTGAAGCTCGAAATTATTCGTTATTTTGTCTTCCAGAGTTAGCCGCTAAATCAGGCGCGACAGATTTGGAGCTTCATTGTCTCTCTCGATATATCGTCAGGTACGACGTTAGGATTCCAGGGATGGATTTTTTAAATTCAATACCGTGTTTTGGTTTTTTTGAAAGGTTCGATTCGGACTATTGAGTGTGATGATTGAAGGTTGAGCACATTCCGGTTTACAGGAATAAACCCGTTTATTGATTGTAATCGAAAAAATATTCAATGCCGGGTGAGGATTTATGGCGCCTAATTCGTCTTCTTATTTAAGTCGAAGTTGTTAGTGACTGGTGCTGAAATGAACTATCTAAGTAAGGAAGTGGATATGAAAACATTAGAACTTGTACAAAAGCATAAGAGTGTAAAAATCCCTGCAAAGACGCCTAAAAACCGCAGTGTCAAGAAGGATGATGATTTGATTGATTTATTTCCTTTGCCGAAATATTTTCAGGTGCATTTTCAGCATGTTCATGAAAATACGCATGATCTTCAGGGTGAACTGATCCAGCTTAAACAATATGTGGCTAGAGTCGATGAAAAACTTGAGCGCCTGATGTCGCTTTTAGGCCGTCTTCCCGAGCATGCGCTCTGATGGGTAACGGCGTATTATTCGATAGCTTGGCTAGCTGAAGAAATAATAAAGAGACTTAAGGTTGCTCCGGCAGTGCGAACCGAAGGTCTGTAAAAGTGACGACATAGTGCCCGGTTACCGGCTCGCAGTTAACCGGCGAGTTAGGAGGACCAGCTTATAAGCGTTATAAACGATAATTGGAAGACGATTTTTCTATGTATTTATTTAAAAGCCACGAAGGCGGCCTGCCAGTTCAGAATTTAACGCCTTTCGGTGGCATAGCGATCACGATGAGCCAAAAAATGCGGTCGCTGTTCGAAGCCTTAGCCGGTGAAGAAGAACCGCGTTTTATCGGTGAGTTATTATTGACGTTAGTGCTGGTGTCGCATCTATGGGCTTTTCTTTGGCTGTTGCAACCTGCCGAAGCCGTTACCATGGCCCAACCGATGATAATGGAAGTGTCGCTGGTTTCTGCGCCTAGTCAACAAGCTGCTGCTGCGCCGATTGCACAACCCAAACCGGTGGAACCGAAAAAACCGCCCGAAAAAAAGCCGGTCAAGCCAAAGAAGCCGGTTACCCGCAAACAGATGGAACTGCCAAAACCATTGGCTATGGCCGATGAACTGCTGCCTGCGCCGTCAAAGACTGAATCTGCGCTGGCTCCCGCAACGACCAGCGCCGCCGCAAATGTAGCAAGCAAGGTGACGGCAGATACCGCGCACTTTACCGAAGCGAATTTCAACGCTAATTACGGCTCCAATCCCAAACCGAAATATCCCGGCGTTGCCACCAGCCGAGGCTGGGAGGGTACGGTGCGGCTGCTGGTGAAAGTGACTGCCGAAGGCGATAGCGAGGAAGTCACCGTGCAACGCAGCAGCGGCTACGACGTGCTCGACGAAGCGGCTATCGAAGCAGTCGAAAAATGGAAATTTATTCCCGCCAAACGAGGCGACACGCCGGTGTCCAGTTCGGTAGTCGTACCTATTAATTTTGTTTTGAACAACTAAAAGAGGAGATCTTAATGCCCTATCATATTGAGCCGAAAGTTATCATCGACGGCACCTTGTACACACTGCTGGCTTTCTCGGTGGCGACCTGGACGGTGATTCTTTTTAAAATCTGGGAGTTTGCCAATAACAGTTATCGCAACCGGCGTTTTAACGAGATGTTCTGGGATGCATCCGACCTGACGCAAGCGGAATCAGTGCCCTTAGATACTGCCATCGGCCCGCAGTCTCGAATCGCACAGCAGGGTTTTGCCTGGCTGAATGAAAGCAGGGGCACAGATGGCAAGCAGCTTAAACATATCGGCTCTCCGGCCGAATTGCTGGAACAGTCGCTGCTGGTGCAAATGCAGAAGGAACAACACCTGATGGAAAGCGGCTTGACTATGCTCGCCAGTATCGGCAGCACTGCGCCGTTCGTCGGCCTGTTCGGCACGGTGTTGGGCATCATGCATGCGATGCATGAGATTACCGCCAGCGGTTCGACCAGCCTGGATGTGGTCGCAGGACCGATCGGCGATGCGCTGGTCGCCACTGCAATCGGTATCGCGGTCGCCGTGCCCGCTGTGTTGGCGTATAACTTTTTCCTGCGTGGGGTCAAACAGCAACGCGCCGGGCTGGAAAATTTTGTCGCCAGTTTCCTGCATATCGCCTTAAGTACGGACAAGGTATAAACATGGCTTTTAAACCGCAATCGGAAGACGAAGGAGCGATGAGCGAGATTAACGTCACGCCGCTGGTCGATGTGATGTTGGTGCTGGTGATTATTTTACTGGTGACCGCGCCGCTGCTCACTCAATCGGTGCATGTGACCCTGCCGAAAACCGCCGAGACCACGGCGGATGTTAAGGAGCAGCCGTTGCAGCTCGGTGTTGATGCACAAGGGACTATAACACTGAACAAACTGCCGCAGGCCGATCTGGCAGCCCTGGAGACGGCTTTGAAGGATGAGCTTTCAAGGAACCCGGAAATTGGCCTGCATTTATATGCCGATCAAGCTGTCGTTTATGCAAAAGTCGCTGAAGTCATGGCAACCGTTCAACATTCCGGGATTGCCAAAATAGCCTTTGTGACTGTGGAACAATAATTTGCCTGGCCGGATTTGCAATACTGCCGCCGTAACGGCAGCGACCTTACGCACGCTAAGCTGTACGGCCATTTTGCTTGCGGCATGCGCTACGGCGCCGGAGCGGGATGCCATCAGCATGACGAAATCGCCGCCTCAATGGTCAACAGTCCAGCCTTCCAATACCCCAATCACTGCACAATGGCTAAGTTCTTTTGCCGATACAGCGCTAAGCGCATTAGTGCAAGACGCACTGAACAATAACTACGACCTGAAAGCCGCCGCCGCACGAGTGGATTCAGCGCGAGAACAGGCGCGTATCAATGGCTCCCTACGGTGGCCGCAATTATTTTTTGCATCAGGATACCGGCGCAGTAACGACTTAACGGCTGGCGAAACAGGCGCGTTTGACGCGCTGTTCACGATGAGCTGGGAAATCGATGTCTGGGGACGCATCAAGGCAGCCCAACAAGCAACCGCGCAGGAAGCCGAAGCCGTGGCTGCCGATTATCACAGCGCCAGACTGTCTTTGGGGGCGCGCACGGCGCAAAGCTATTTTGAGCTGATCGAGGCCAATCTTCAGGCCGAGGTAGCCGAGCAATCGATCAAGGATCGGCGCACTATCGTCGAACTGGTGCGCGGCCGGTTTGCCAGGGGCCTGACACGCGGCCTGGATTTGCGCCTGGTGCTTACCGATCTGGCGAATGCCGAAGCGCAACTTGCCAGCTCGCGTAACCGGGTGCAGATCGTCACGCGCAGGCTGGAAGTGTTGCTGGGTCGCTATCCGGGCAATAGTTTAAAAAAGATTTCAGCTTTGCCGGAGCCGCCGACCGTTTTATCCGCGGGCTTGCCCTCGGAACTGCTGGCGCGGCGGCCCGACCTGATCGCCGCGTTGTCACGGCTACAAGCTGCGGATTCCCGTGTGGAAAGCGCGAAGAAAACCCTGTTGCCCCGGATAACCCTGACTGCCGTAGGCGGCACCAGCAGCCCGGCTTTGACAGAGCTGATCGATCCCCGCGCAGTAGCCTGGAACTTAGCCATGGGATTGGTGCAACCCATTTTTACCGGCGGTCGCCTGAAAGCGGGAATACGCTTGAATGAGGCGCGCACCGAAGAAGCCTTTAACCAATATCAAAGCGTCGCGCTTAACGCCTTTCGCGAAGTGGAGCAAGCGCTGGCTGCCGAACAATGGCTTAGGGAACAGGAGCACGCGCTCAAGGAAGCGGTGGAGCAAACCCAAGCCAGCCGCAAGCTCGCGGTCTATTCGTACCGGCAGGGCCTGATCGAAATTCTCACTCTGCTGGACAGCTACCGCAGCACGCTGAATGCCCAAAGCGCGCATCTTTCCGTGCAACGGCAATTGCTCAGCAATCGTATTGATCTTTATCTGGCCTTGGGTGGCGGTGTTTGATGATTGAAAAAAACCGGTTGAAAATCCTCCTGCCTATTGCGCTGTTGCTGGCCGGCATCGCTAGTGCCTGGGCTGTCATTGCCACGCGTCCGCAAATGGTGTTGCAAGCGCCGCCCCTTGAAGCGCCGCTGGTTACCGTTATTCAGGCCGAACCGCAAACGCTCCGGCTTAATGTGCATTCTCAAGGCGTGGTCACGCCGCGCAATGAAATCGATTTGATACCGGAAGTTTCAGGAAAAGTCGTCCAGCTTCACCCTGATTTTGTCACCGGCGGTTTTTTTGCCCGCAATGACTTGTTGGTGTCCATCGATCCTCGCGATTATGACTACGCTATCGCCCAGGCCCAGGCACAAATTGCCGAAGCCAAACGTCAGCTGGCGATGGAAGAAGCCCAGGCCGACCAGGCGCATAATGAATGGCAAGCTTTGGGCGAAGGAGCCGCCACGCCGCTGGCGATGCGTGAGCCGCAGCTGGCCGAAGCCCGCGCCAAACTAAAAGCCGCCGAAGCCAACCTGCTGCAAGCTCAAATCAAACGCAGTCGCTGCGAATTGCGCGCGCCTTTTACCGGACGCTTACAGACCAAACTCGTGGGCTTGGGTCAAACCATCCAATCCGGCGAAAAACTTGCACACATCTATTCTACCGATCTTGCCGAAATCAGGTTGCCGTTACCGACCGACCAGCTGGCCTATCTCGATTTGCCGCTGGGATCAGGAGGAGGGCAGTGCGGTGCCTGCCTTAAAGTCACGCTCACCGCCGATTTCGCAGGAGCCTTGCAAACCTGGGAAGGCCACATCGTGCGTAGCGAAGGAAAACTGGATGATGCCACCGGCGTGCTCTATGTGGTCGCCGAAGTAGTCAACCCCTACACGCAAAAAATCGAGCATCCGCCACTGCTGGCCGGACTGTTTGTACAGGCGCTGGTACAGGGAAAAGAGCTGCAAAACCTGTTTGTGCTGCCCCAAGTTGCAATCAATGCCTCCCAGCAGGCGTTGGTGGTCGATGCCGATCTGCGACTGCACATTCGCCATCTTGACGTGCTGCGCAATGAGCCGGATCGTATTCTGGTTAAAGGCGGCCTGAATGCAGGCGACCGGATTGTGACCTCCGGTATCCATGTGCCGGTGGAAGGCATGAAAGTCAGAATCGAATGATTGAGGTGCAAGGTAAAAGGTTCAAGGCGAAAAAAACCTAAGCTTCAACACGGCCGCCTTGCACCTTTGTATTCTATTTTTCTAGCTGCTGAGTAAGTTACGATGAATTCATCACACTATCGCCCTACCGGCCTGCTGGCCTGGTTTGCCTCCAATCCGGTGGCCGCCAATCTGCTGATGGTGCTGATTATTATCGGCGGTATCGTCGGTTTTAAGGTGATGGATAAAGAGGTGTTTCCCCGTTTCAACCCGCAGCAGATCGATGTTACGGCGAGCTATCCGGGAGCCGGCCCCCTGGAAATCGAGGAATCGGTATGTGTGCGTATCGAGGAGGCGATCAACGATATGCCGGGGGTCAAACGGCAAAGCAGCGAGATTCGCGAAGGTGAATGCACGGTCAAGGTGTCGGTGTTGCCGGATTATGATCAGGATCAGGTCATCAGTTCCCTGCGCGGACGCATTCAAAACATCCCCCGGTTGCCGAAAAACCTGGAAAAAATCGACATACAACCCGCCATCCGCAATGGCGATGACGGCGTTATCTGGGTGGCTTTGCACGGCCCCACCGATCCGCTTACCTTGCAACGTTTCGGCGAGCGCATTCGCACCGACCTTGAGCAAATTCCCGGCGTGCTTCGGGTGCGCAATTACGGCGAGATTCCTTATGAAATCGTTATCGAGGTGGCTTCCGCCAAACTGAACCAATATCACCTGTCCTTGCATGAGGTCACCGAAGCCGTGCGCCGCGTCTCGCTGGATCAGTCGGGCGGACTGGTAAAAACGCCGTCAGGCGAATTGCAGCTTAGGGTCAAGGGTAAAGCCCAGGATGCGCTCAGTATCGGCAATCTGGTGTTGCGCACCCATGCCGATGGCACACGGCTGCGCCTGGGTGAAGTCGCCGTCATCCGCGATGGCCTCGAAGAGCAGCTGTCGGAATGGCATTATAACGGCGAGACCGCCCAGGGCTGGGAAATCCATACCAAATACAGTGCCGTCGAAGTGGCGCGCCGCGTGAAGGGCTATGTTGCCGAAATGAAGCCGCAACTGCCGGAAGGTTTGGCGATGACGACCTGGTGGGATGATTCGCAGGCTTACGACGAACGGGTGCGCACGCTGGTGGAAGACGGCCTCGGCGGTTTTGTGCTGGTGTGCTTGGTGTTGACCTTGTTTTTGCGGCTGCGCGTGGCTGTTTGGGCCGGTGTGGGGATTTTCACTTCCGTACTCGGCGCATTGTGGCTGATGCCGACGCTGGATGTGTCCCTCAACATGTTGTCGTTGTTCGGTTTTCTGCTGGCGATGGGCATTTTGGTGGATGATGCGATTATTATCGGCGAAAGCGTGTATTCGCATCAGCAAGAGGGGCAAGATGCCGAGGCCAGCCTTGCCGGTGCGATTAGCGGGGTACGGGCGGTGGCCTTGCCTGTGATCTTGTCGGTCATGGTGGCCCTGGTGGCGTTCCTGCCTGGGCTGTTTCTGCCCGGATGGGCGGGGCAGATGATGAAGCCGATCTGTCTGGTGATGATATTGACGCTGGTGTTTTCGCTGATTGAAGCGCTGCTGATTCTGCCCTCGCATCTGGCAGCGCCGAATCGTACAGTAATATCTTCATCCAGACTGGAGCGTTTGCGGGAAAAGCTTAATCGCGGTCTGGAATATTTTGTCGACCGCTACTACCGCCCGTTTTTGCAGCGTGCGCTGGACTGGCGTTACCTTACCGTTACCGGTTTCATGGTATTACTGCTCCTGTGCGGTGCATGGCTGGACAGCGGACGACTGCGCATGTCCTTGCAGGCGGATGTGATCAAGGACAGTTTCTGGGTTTCCCTGGCCTCTCCCCAGGATGCGCCTTACAGCGAAGTGCGCAACCGGGCGCAGCAGGTGGAACAGGCGTTTTTTGCCCTGCGTGATGAATTGGATGGCGTAGGCAGCGCAAATCATGATCCCAAGAAAGCCGGCGTCGTTGTCGGACTGGAAACCATGATCTGGGAGCACGGCGCCGGTTTCTGGACCGAATTTTCAGAGGAAGGGAGGCAACGGATAGTCGTCGAGGATTTCATCAATGAGTGGCGCAAACGCGTCGGCGATTTGGGGCGCACCAAGATCGATTTTCTGTACAAGGAAGGCGACGTACCTTACGACATCGAGTTTGATCTCGGCGCAGCCGATCCTGAACTGCTGCCCAAGGCTGCGGCTGAACTCAAGCGAGCGCTTGCCGGTTATCCTGGCGTTTACGATGTGGTCGATTCCAGCGAACCGGGCAAGCCGGAAATCCGCCTGACTTTGAAGCCGGAAGCGGAACGTTTGGGCTTGCGCCTTGAGGATTTGTCCGAGCAGGTTCGCCACGGTTACTATGGCGATGAAGTGCAACGCTTGCAGCGCGGGCGCAATGAAGTCAAGGTGATGGTGCGTTACCCGCGCGATGAACGCCAGTCGCTGGATAGTCTGGCGGCGCTGCCGGTACAATTGCCGGACGGCCAGCACGCGCCTCTGGGCACACTGGCTAAAGTGATATTAACTCCCGGCGTCGCCAAACTGATCCGGCAAGATCGACGCCGGGTGCTGAAAGTGCAGGCGCGGGTCGATCGGCAAAAAGCCGATATCAACGCCATCTATGCCGGGCTGGAAAACGGGGAGCTGAAGAATCTGCGTTTGAATCATCCCGGCCTGAGCATCACCATCGGTCAGGAACGCCAGGAACAGCAAGCCATGACCGAGGCCTTAGGGCAATACACCCTGATTTCGCTGCTGGTGATTTATGTGCTGATTGCGGTGCCGTTCCGCTCGTATCTAAAGCCGTTTATTTTCCTGCTGGCGGCGCCGGTCGCCTGGTGCGGCGCGGTCATCGCACACGGGCTGGCGGGTTTGCCTTTGTCGATGGAATCACTGGTCGGGATGATCGCGGCCAGCGGCGTGGTCGTCAACGATAGCTTGGTGCTGCTGGATTATATGAAAGAACATCACGACCCGCAAAAGCCGATTACGGAACTGATTTGCGAAGCCTGCACCTCACGGTTCCGGCCGATATTTTTGGCCTTCCTGACCAATTTCGCCGGATTTCTGCCCGCTCTGCTGGAAACCAGTCCGCAAGCGCAATTTCTGATTCCAATGACCTTGTCCCTGTCGGCAGGCCTGCTGCTGGGCATGGCCGCCAGCCTGATATTAACGCCGGTTTGTTATGCTATTTTGGGCAAGGCATAAAGCGGTTAAGCGGTAGGCAGGGAACAATACGCCTGTACACCATGTCTAACACTTCGTCCCTAGCGTCCTGCTTTCATCCAGCACAGCAATTGCTTCCTCACAGCTGATTATATTTTCCTTATTGCTAAGAATATACTCAGACAAGCGCTCAACGGCCTTCCAATGATTGGGTGAGTTTATGAACTGAAAGGCTTTATTAAACAGCTCCGTCATCTTTTCTTGGCGCCGACTCCGTGCAGGGATATAGATGTCCAGATATTCATAAACTTTATTAAGATCGGATGTGCCGCCGTAATTATGCAGGGCATTGAGGTTAACCAGTTGCGCATTAAACTGTTCACCATCGCGAAGGGCTACGTGTTTTGCTTCCGCTAGCGGCCCGATCAGCAGATTGATCATATCCGCTTCAAAAGCGGTCTGATAGGCATCTTGCTCGGTGGCTGAGAAATAATAGGTGCTTTCAAGCAACGCAACCGGCAGGCTATGGATCAGGCGGCCTCCTTCAACGACGGCGGCATAGTGGTCATAGGCTAATGAGCAGGTATTCAAAGGACTGTCTCTCAAGCGATCCAGCGCCTTGATGGTGATTTGAAAATACACCGGGGGCAGTTGTTTTTGTTTGTTGTATAGATAAATGGCGGCGGCGTGACCGGCCTCATGGAAAGTGATTTGCCTGATCAAATCTTGATCAGCAATGGCGTAGGATGTATCAGTTTGGTAATTCCGTTTCATGATTTCACCAGCAGGCTAAAAAGATGCGGCCAGGGCTGCTGACCGCACATAGAGGAAGGATGGTAAAACTCTAATAAAGAAGTGACACAAGAGCTGGGCATAGTCTAATGAACAAAAGTAGCTTTGAAAATGTGACCGATTGCCGCGCGACAATAAGCCGCGGCAAATGGCACGGTATGTGCTTTGTATCTTGGTTTGCATTATAAAAACCTTTCCAGGGCTTATGGTTACTGGGCTTAAATAAAACATCACATAAACCACTGAGGCATTTCACATAGTAGAATAGGGCATATGACACACAACCCTGCTTGGCTGTTTGAATGGCTTTTAGTCTAACACGGAAACTGACATGATTAAATCTGAACTTATTGACGCATTGGCGAAAAAACGGCCTCATTTAGAGCGAAAAGAGGTGGAATTGGCGGTAGCCTGTATGCTCGAGCAGATGAGTAAGGCGTTGACGGCTAACGATAGAATAGAAATCCGAGGCTTTGGCAGTTTCTCCTTGCGTCACCACCCGCCTTATACAGGTCGAGATCCGCGATCTGGAGCGGAATTAAACTTGCCTGCCAGATATTCGCCCTATTTTAAACCGGGCAAAGCGCTACGGCAGCGGGTTGATTTGTTAAGAGAGACTTGTCAGATTAAACGGAAAGCCTAGTTTTTAATTAACCGCAGCTTGAGCGAATATTATGGCCAATAATTCGGTGGCAGTATGCAGCGAGGGCAGGGGGATTGCAACGCTGCGGTGACCAAGAAAATTCTCAGTCACCGCATCATTTTTATTGACCGATGGATTGACGCATATGGGTCATTGCTTCTTCGGTATGTTTGGTACCGACATCAGCATGTCCTTTTTTAGCGTGATCTATAGCTTCTTTTAAATGTTTAACCGCGTCCGTCATGTGTACATGTGCTTCAGCATGTTCTTTTTCAGCCGCTTCGGCATGTTTTAAACCTTCTTCAGCATGCTTGAGCAACTGATCGGCATGACCATCTTGTCCATGAGCCGTAGCCATAGCCGAATGCTCCAGCGCTTGCGCAGTATGATGCTCGGTAGCATTAGACTGGGAGCTTAAACCAAGAGCGAGGGCACCCATTAACACAGCAATAAATTTTAATTTCATGAGGATTTCCTTAAATGATTAGTCGATGTTGCATCACCGAGCACCTAGCGTGTAGACGACGCATTCAGGTAATGCAGGTTACGATAGTACGATGATAGGTAGCGCATGTCTAGTTGTTGCAGTTACGTAAGTCAAGGCATACACGCACTCCTTTCAAAATTGTTAAGGATACAATGCCCGCCCGACATCACAAGATCGGGATATTCCAGTATTTTTAGATCATGGGTAGGGTCGCCTTTGACGGCGATCAGATCGGCCGGTGCGCCGGGTTGCAGGGTGCCCAGCAGCGGACTATTCAAATACCGGCCTGACTTGGATGTCGCGCTACGCAAGACCTCAAGCGGTTGCATGTCGGTCGTGTGCATCATAGCGATAAGCTCCTGCGCATCTATGCCCCAGGGAATGTCCGGGTGCGCTATTTCAGCGCCGTACAACAAGTTCCCGCCCAATGCCGCCAACGATTGGGCATTGTGAACAATGCCTGGACACTTCGACAACGTATCCAGCGTGGTGATGGTTGTAACCCTTTGCTGCACCGCTTTTTTCAGCAAGGCATCGGGAATAACGGCGCATGGCAGATGCGCCCATTCATCAACGCCCGCATCAAGGGCAATCTTTGCGCCTTGTGCCTCGCCTAGATGCGCCGTCACTTTCCGGCCCTGTTTATGGGCTTCATCGACTATCGCCTTGACGATATTTTCCGGCAATAGCGGCCATGTCTTTTTTGAAGGGTGAGCCTTGTGATGCTTTGCACCGGCATGATGATGGCCCTCAGTCCAAGGTGCCCCCGCTTCGCCGCCGGGTTCCAGCGCGACCTTGATCATGACTGCGCCGCCGTCAATAAGACTGCGCACGGTTTCTCGCGCCTGCTGTTCCGTGGCAACGGCTATGGCGATATTTTCAGTTCCTAATGCTGGAATCGGATATCCGCCGGGCGCGGTAATAATCGGCCCGGAAGTGAGCACACGCAAGCTACCGTCGCCGCCGTACGGCTGGTGCAAGGGTCCGCCCACATCCCGAATCGTGGTGATGCCGTGCTTTAGAACGGTATCCGCCGGAATATGGTGAAAGCCCAGATGGGCGTGCAGTTCGATAAAACCGGGCAGCAAGGTTGCATCGCCCAAATCAATGACTTTTGCCTTGATGGACTTGAATGCTTCGGGGCTGTCGATTTGGGCGATAATCCCGCCGATCACCAATACCGACGTATTCGTTCTGATGGTCTTGCCGTCGAATACGCGCTCAGCATGGATAAGCACGGGTGTTTGTTCCGTTTCTTGGGCAATAACCGGGAAGGCTGTTAAGGCTAAAAGCCTTAAGAGTTTTATTAGGGAATGTATTTTCATTATCACGCGATTTAGCAGTTCGTTTTTTTAAACAGAGCGGGTGCTATTCAATCAATATTAGGAATGTTCAAAGCAAGCTTTGAACTCCGACGTTAAAGGGAGTCCAAAGCTTGCTTTGGATGCATTTGGAAAGGGTATTGTCGGCAACTCAGCGTTCGCGGCGCAGCGCGCCATTCGACACAGCTCAGGACAGGCCTTGACTGCATTCCCACGCAGCGCGTGGGAACGAGGCAACTCAACATTAACCGATGAGTCATTAATAAGTGATTTCTATGCCGCCATAGAAAGACAGTGGCGCACCCGCGTTTAACATCGCATCGGTTGCCGTTGCGGTGTTCATAATATTGGTATTGGCGACGTATTTGGTATCCAGCAAGTTCCGGCCTTCGAGAAACACCTTGTAATGATTATTAGACCAGCCGGTACGCATGCCGAGCAGACCGTAAGCGTTGATCTTATAGGTATTCGCGTAGTCTCCCCAGCGCTTACCTGCCACGTCAAAAGTGGGGCCGATAAAATATCCGCTCGCATGGTGATAAAGGGCTTCACCTTTTAAGAAATATTTGGGTGCTGCCGGTAAAGCATTGTTGCCGTAAGTGCGGTCATTATCAAAGTTGAAATGGTTGATAGTGAAGTTCAGCATGGGTTTGATCGTATGCGTACCCTTTCCATCCAGGGCAAAGCTGCCGCCGATTAAACCTTCAACGCCCGCGTGAGTGGTCTTATCAAAGTTCGCTGCCTTGGCAGAGCCGCCTGGTGGGGTAGTGGATAGAATCTCGTTGTTGAGCCATGAATAATACAGCGCCAAATCCCAGTTTACAGTGTTTAAGTTGCCGACTTTTTGATTGCCACGGGTACCTATTTCGACAGAAGTGCCTTCCGTTGCCTTAAGATTGGTCGTGCTCGAGCCGGCGGTGATGTTGTCCGATATATTATAGTTAGTCGGCGGCGCGTATAAACGGCTGACATTGCCGTAAATGCTGGAGCTCTTGGTTAGGTTATACATCAGGCCTAAGCTGGGATTAATGCCGGCATAGTCATTGCTCGGGTTGCCGCCTTGAGAATAGACATTAAAGTTGGCGTCCTGGGGAATGGGTAATCTTTTATTATTGACTTCACGGTGTGCAAACACGCCTTGCAACGCGGGTGTCAGTGTCCATTTATCGGTAATATGCCAATGATCCTGGGCAAAAATTTCGACATTATCGGCTTTCTTGGTGATTTGATTGGTCATAGGCCCGCGATTGCCGCCGACATTCGTGTAGTTGCCGCCTTTATCCGAGTTGGTGCCGTAATTCATGCCCAGTAATAATTCGTGGCTGTCCAGGCGCAGGTTGTAGCGGGCGGACGTTCCCCAGTCCTGTTGGACGGAATCGACCAGCAGGCTAAACCTGTCCGCCGTATCGCCGGGAAAAAAATGTACCGTATCCACGATCGGATGGTAAAGATGCTGGTTCTCGAAAGAAAAACCGACATCGAGAGAGCTTTTGTCATCAATGGTCCAGGTTGTTTTGTTGGCGACACGTTCGGTCTCTGTGTTCAGCTGGTAATTGCCGCCGATAGCTTGCGTACTGGCCTGATAGGGGTTGGCGTCGAATTGCGCCCGAGTCAACTGCCCCGGCAACTGCTGATTATTTTTAATGTAGCTCACAAAAGTACGGTTAACGATGGAATCGGAGATTTGCCAGCCGAAGTTGCTGTAAACGCCAAATCGATCCTGCTTGTTATGGTCACGATAGCCGTCCCATTCTTTTCCTTCAAGGGTCAGCAGGCCGTCGAAGCTGTCATTGAACACCTTGCTGACCGTTCCTCGACCGAGAAATTGACCGAAACTGCCGCCGCTGAGCGCGAGCCTTGCGGTAGGGCTGTTATGGGCGGTGGGTGAGGTAAAATCGATCGCGCCGCCCAAGGTGCTGGCACCATACTTGAATGCATTGCCTCCGCGCGCAACGGTTGCAAAACTCGAGGCCAACGGATCGATCATGCGGTTGTGGTTGTTGCCGTCAGCGGCCGTGACCGGCAGGCCGTCTTGCAGCAACTTAACGCCGCTCCCGGCAAAGTTATTGGCATCCAGATTCGAACCGCGGCTGGAAATAAACGCTTCGTCATTGCCGCTTTGGCTAGGCGCCCAAACACCGGGCACATAACGAAAAAAATCCGCTACGCTGGATACGTTTCGATCATGCAAGCCATTGATGTCAACCACGTTGACGCCGCCTGGAGAAAGAGCAACTTCGGCGCTTGCCGCGGCAAGTTTTTGGTCGCTTTTTTCCGTCACTTCCATCGTATTAAGTACGAAAGGCTTTTCAGCTTCGGCTGCTTTATCAGGCTTAGATTTGGCTTTTTTGCCCGCTGTCTTTGCAGTTTTATCGGCAGTAGTTGGCGGCTCTTGCGCCATCGCGGCGGTACTGGATAGTAAAAAGGCAACGAATAGAGGGCTGCTTAACTGTAAAAGTCTGGCAGGCCGAGTGGAGCGTATGAGTTTCATGGTGATTCCAACGTAGTAAGCAAACACACCTCAGTATTGGCTGAGAACCTATTTATTCGAGCCAAATCAATGTCTGGATTTGGCTCGAATACAGTGTGAAGATACTACCCAATAACAGCAGCGATTTCCTCGCGCATTCATATGGCAAACAGAGTATTTCGTATGCCAAAAGTATTCGTCCTACATTTGCTGTGTTCCACATGCTTATAGAACGTTAATTCGTTTTTTAAGCAGCTTTAAATCATGCCTAGAAGGAGATCGATGGTAGCGTAGCCTGACGAAAATCCGGGTGATTTCATCAATGAGATCAGCAATCTCCGGTTTTTGTGTTTTGACCCGGACGGCAAAATCATTGGCGCCTTCGCTAGGCCTGATAACCAAGCCTGCCTTTGCCATTTTTTTGCAAAACTGCCGGTACAAAATGACTGAAGGGTCTTCCGGTTTGTGCCTGGTTCTTAACAGCCAACCTGCCAATAACAGCATCGCCAGCCCCATTGAGGCAACTATCCCAATTACGCTCCCAAGCAGGCTGTCGATACCCAAAACGGCTAACAGCGAGGACTGATTTTCGCGGCTATAGCTGACAATCCAGTGTTGCCAGTGGTAATCCAGACTGTTCCAGAGTTGTGCAGCCTGTTTCAATCCGAATACACCAGCCCGTTGATGCGTCTCTATCGGTGTCAAGCTGACGGCGCCGGTTTTGGCCTGCATTTCGACATTGATATCCTGCTCAACCCGGTCAGGCGCAATAGCGGTAGTGGGGTCCACCCTGGTCCAGCCCTTGCCTTCCAGCCACACTTCGGCCCAGGCATGGGCGTTGGCCTGCCTGATTTCCAGGAACTGGCCAACCGCATTGAATTCACCGCCCTGATAGCCGCCCACCACACGCGCCGGAATATCGGCAACCCGCATCAGGTAAACAAACGCGGTCGCATAGTGGTTGCAAAATCCGCTCCGGGCATCAAACAAAAAGGTCTCGACGGGACTGTTCTCCATCAACGGCGGCTGCAAGCTGTAGCTGAAATGTTGCCCTCGGAAATAATCCAGCAGCTGTTGGATAAACAGCTCGGGCTTACCCTCAAAACCATGCAGATGCTTAACCAGATTGACGATGCGTTCGGAAGGCTCATCCGGCAGTTGCAGGTTTTCCCGGTATTCGGTTTTGGTGATGTAGCCGGTATTGTATTGCGGGTAAGAAACCAGCGAATATGCCGCCGCTTCGCCCGGTTTAACCAGACTGGTGAGCTGATAGTTGCCGTTGCGTTGCAGCGAGGCATCAAACCGGGCCGGCATATCCAGCGCATAAACCCAGTTGCGGCTTTGCGGCTCCAGCAACAAGTTGTATTGGTGGGCTTTCCCGGAAAATGTCAGTTTGTCCTGGTAATGTATGACATCATCATTTTGTGACATGTGCCAGACAGTGCCGTCGGTATAAGAAAACACCGGGCCGCGCCAGTAAAGCTGATTCTTAGGCGGCAGCTCGCCGTTAAATTTAACCCGGAACGCAAGTTGCGGCGACAACGCCAGACGGTTGATCGAACCCGGCTCCAGCGTCTCGCTCAACCCGGATTGCGCCTGGTTCCTGTTGTTCATTTGCAGCCATGTCGGCGGCTGCACTCTAGGAAACAGCGCAAAGATGATGGCCGCCATCGGCAGCGCCTGCATCGTAATCGCCGCGGCGGTGCGCAATGCCGCTTTGGTTTGCGGTTGGCCGCTGTTGATAGCGATCATCGCGGCCAATAGCATACAGCAAACCAGCAAGCTGTAAGCGGCCATGGCGAAATTCAGCTGATAGAGAAACTGCGATCCGGCAACGATAAATGCCAAATAACTGACCAGATACACATCGCGTTTCTTGTTCAGCTCCAGCAGCTTAAGGCCCAGGGCCGCAACAAACACCGCCGTTCCGGCATCCTTGCCCCATCCCTCCGTGTGTTGCTTATACAGTAAACCGATGCCGAGCAGGGTCAGCGCAAAAACGACCCTGCCATTCGGCAGGTAACGCGGCCGCCAAATCCCCAGCAGTCGCCACAGCAGCAAACCAAAGAACAACACCGATAATGCCCAAGGAAGATGGCCGATATGCGGCAGGGTAATCAGGCCGATGGAACTTAACAGCAACAGCAAAACCGGTGGTTTGAGATGATTATCCATAGATGTCCAGTAAAGAATCTTCAGCATATCCGGTTCTGTTATTAACCGCGAAGACACGAGGTTTATGTTTTTCTTCGTGCTCTTCGTGTCTTCGTGGTGAATAAAAATGCGTAACTCCGGAATGTTTTTTCATGGAAATCTCCTCAAAACAGCGCCAGCGTTTCCAAACAGGTTGCGTAATGTCTCATTCCGCCATCGGGCGCAATCTTGCGGCCTGGAACCTGCAAGCCGTAGCGCAAACCGGCATTTTCGGCATCGATAACCCAGCGGCACAGTTGGCTAAGCCGTTCCTCGACATCGGCGCCGGGCGTGTTCCGATAATCCAGCCACAGCTCCGTGCCACCCGCATTGCTTGCGTACTGCCTGCTGAACAATCCCTGGCCTTTGGCATAGGCTTTCCAGTGAATCTGCCGGAGCGGGTCGCCGAGCCGATAACTGCGGATGCCGTCGAAATCATCACGGCCGGAGCGATCGGTGTGCTGCTGACTTGATGACTGTTGATCTTCGCCGACCGGAAAAGGCAGTGAACAGGCGCTGGGTTTTGGGTAAACCAGCACCTTGCTGTCTAACTTGAGCGGTGACCAGGCACGAAACGAACCCAATGGATAACAACTTGCCAGGGTGACTGTGCCGATCATCTGCCAGCCCCTTTTTCGCGCAAGCCCATACAACGTCAATGTCTTGCTTTGATCAGCAGCCAGACTAAAAAAATGCTCGCCTTCCAGGGTTGCGCTTAATGCCGGCCTGGGTTGATTGCCCGGATTGGTCACCGTCAGCGGAAACGCGGCCGATTCCCCGGCAAACACCGGCTGCACGAAACCTGCCTGCACGACCAGCCCCGCCAGCGCTTTAAACGTATGCAAAATGGTGACGAAAAAGATACTCGCCAGCAGAAAGCCAAGCAGGTAGACCAGATTGTTGCTGTAAATAAAGGCAATCAAAAGCAGCAATAGAATCGTAAACGCCATGCCCAGTCCGCGCTGGGTAGGCAGGATGAAAACCCGGTTCCGGGTCAGTTCCACCGGGCCGCTGACGGGCGGCCCGCCGGTGAACTTAAAGCGTTGTTTAAGAGTAAGCCTAGTGTTGTCCATGCTGAACCTTTTGAAATTCATGAACAGTGACATGAGTCAAAATAGGCGCCACAATCGCTTCGGAATCGCCAGCGCCTGAACGGATTCGGTGGCCGGCAACAGCAGCCAGCACCGCCTGCACATCTTCGGGAATAACGGCATCGCGCCCGGCCATCAATGCCCAGGCCTTGGCCGCGGTCAGCAAAGCCAAGCCGGCCCGCGGCGACAAGCCGCAATGATAGTGATCGGCTTGCCGGGTAAAGGCGATGATCGCCTGCAAATAATCCAGCAAGGCCGTTGAGGCGTAAACGCTGTTGACGGCTAGTTGCAAGGCCTGCAACTGCTCAACCGACACTTGCACAGGTAAATCATTCAGCAGCTCATGGCGCGATCGGCCGTCGAGTAATTCGCGTTCCGCACGATGATCCGGATAGCCCAGCTCAATGCGCATCAGAAACCGGTCCAGCTGCGACTCGGGCAACGGAAAAGTGCCGACATGGCAAGAAGGGTTTTGTGTGGCAATCACAAAAAAAGGCTCCGGCAACGGGTAGGTATGGCCATCCACCGTCACCTGCTTTTCCTCCATCGCCTCCAGCAACGCGCTTTGCGCCTTCGGTGTGGCGCGATTGATTTCATCGGCCAGTATCATTTGCTTGAAAATAGGACCGGGATGAAATTTGAACTGCTGCCGGTCGGCAACAAACACCGAAGAACCGATGATGTCGGCCGGTAAAATGTCGCTGGTAAATTGAATGCGCTGGTAATCCAGACCAAACAGCTTCGCCAAGGTATGGGACAGCGTCGTTTTGCCCACGCCCGGCACATCTTCAATCAGCAAATGTCCTTTCGCCAGCAGGCAGCAAACGGCTAAACGGATTTGCCGGTCTTTGCCGAGGATGACTTGATTGGCCGCCGCCAGCAGGTTGTTCAAGGTGTTATCCATCATTATCAACTCATAGAAAGGTGTTAGGGGGTTTAGCTCTCGTCGCATGGGATGTTGGCGGGATCGTTCGCCGGTGCAGGGATGCGCAGATAGAGAATACGATCATCCAGGCTGCGCCTGGCTTCGATCTCCGCCGCGCCTGTTGTGAGCGGATCATCATCTATCAAGGTGTCGATGTCGGCCGCATCGTTGCCTGGACCGGAACCTGGGCCTGCGGAAACCAGCCGCGCGCATTCCCCCTCGGTTGTGCCGGATCTGTTGGTGAGTTTGTCGCAGGATGCCTGATTGGGCACCTGTAAAACCAGCGGCCGGCCCCAGGCGTCGTTGATTCCTGATTGGCCATTGCTTTGTGCATGGGCATAAACGGCCGTAATAAAACGGCTGCCCGTTGCAACAGAAATATTAGCGCCGCTGCTCAAATACGGCCCGCGCCAGCCCACGCCGGTTTTGGGGTTATAACCCTGCCAATCGCCTTGTTCAAAAAGATAGGTCAGCGAGTAATCAGTAGGTGTGTTTTTCGGGGCAGGGTAGCGACCCAACGAGTCCCCGTAAAAACCCGAGCCGCTTTTGCCGCCCATGATCGCCTCCTTAACCGCCTGCATCGTTGCATCGGTTGCTTGGCACGTGGCGGTGCTGCCAATGCCGCCGACATAGGGCACCATTATGCCTGCCAGCGCAATGAGCACGAGCAGCACGACCGATAATTCCACTAAGGTCATGCCCTGTTGCAAGGTTTTGATTCGTCGTATTGTGATCATGATTTGCCTGTTGTGAGTTTGTTATTCGCCACTGGATAACCCTCTCGTTTTCGTGTTTGCGGTTGAAATCGTCCACATCGGGCTACCAATTGAGCACCGGCAAAGTGGAGCGCGGGTGAAAATCCACCTGAATCGGGTTTTGCCGGTCGGCTGGATAATGCGTGTTGGTGCAGGCTGTGCCATCGTGTTTGTATAGACCGATAGCGTTGGTTCCAATGGGTAACTCCGTGATCAAGCTATTGCTGCTCGAATCTCTAAAGTTTGCAAACCTGATCGTTTGAAAACTGGCATCGGCAATGATTGATTTTGGCTCGCTGTTTGCCGTGTTCTTGTCCTCATCGCTAACCAGAATTCCGATTGTCGCATCAGGTTTTCTGTAAAAAATTTTCATGCAGATGGGCGTGGCCGATGGGGTATTGATAGAAAAAATATCTTCCCCGTACCATATCTGACCGGCACTCAAGCAGGCAGTTTGCGAAGTTATGGTTCCGTTATCTGTGCAACTCCGCCAAACACCAGGACTGGTGCACAGTGCCTTGTTCGATTTTGCTTGATCGGAACAGCCGAATCCTTCCCCGTACCAGTCTTTTCCGGCCAGTTCGCAAGCGGATTTGCTTGCGCTGGTTGCATCGGAACAATTGCTCCATGCCCCTGGACAGCTGCTTTTATTGAAATACCCCGCATTTTCGCAGCCCCCGTCCCATGTGGCTCCAGATGCCGTACAAGTGGTTTTGGTCGTTTTTGTCGGGTCCGTGCACACTGAAACCGGCGGCAGTTTTCCACTTGGTTTTTTGAAATTGACATTAACCCCTGCGCCAATATCAGCCATCCAGTCTTGCGCCCTGACACGAGGCTGCGCCGCAGGGTAATCCTCATCGTAACCGGTATCGGCCGGGTTTAAAGTCTGGTTTTTGCCTTTGCTTTGTAAGGTCAGAGCGGGCGATGCATTAATAAAATTCCAGCCGTAATTATTATCGTTGGACAAATTACCCCAGCCATCGCTAAACGCATCGTTATCGGCCGGATTGCCGGAGATGTTCAAATAAGGCCCATGCCAGCCGTATTGCAAAGTGGAACCGGAATGCAGTCTGGTGACAGGATCATCATTCCATGCCGAAGCCGTCCATACGCCGGGCGTTGCCAGATTAAGACACTCAGTTTGGCTGACATCACCCGCGTCATCACTGCAATCGCCCGACCTCTGCATTAATTCTCTAAGACTATTCGGCAACCGCCCCATATCTGCAACAAACCCGTTCACCGCCTGTTGGCCGTTGATGATCTGCTTGGGGTTGCCCAGGATCGCCTGCGTGATCATGTCCAGCCGTTCCCGGGTTTGTTCATAACGCGTCTGGAAACCCAATGCGTTGGTTTCGCGGACAGCGATGCCGGACAGCAGAGTGATCAGCAGCAGAACGACGGTAAGTTCGATCAGCGAGAAACCGCGGTCGAGAGTGTGGATGCGAGTGGCCATGGCGGGTTAATGGGACCGGATAATCGATGCGCTTTGTTTCGGCAAGGCCGCGAATATACGCAAAGGCAGTTGCCACATGGCTCCGGTGGCGGGATCAATCAGCAGCATGCCGACGGGATTAAGGACGTTGCCCCAATACCAGCCATTGATGCGGCTGGTAAGTCGATAGCGCTGCGGTTGAAAACCCGGTTTGAAAAACTGCACGGAATAGCCGGCTTTTTTAAAGTAGAGCCTGCGCCGCTTTCCAGCGTGACAGTGGCCGGTGTTTGCCCGTGCGCCACTTCGATGCCGTTTAGGTTTTTGATCACAAATTCAGCGCCGCCGGGCTCGCTGTCGATCAGTACCGGATAAGCCGAGTTACTGAGCACGGACGCGCAGCCTTGAAGCAGCAATGCCGTGACGAGGAGAATGAGTTTGTTCATATATAGCTAGCCCGTGCGTTTTTTAACATTAGACGGCAGGAAGACCGCGAAGAGTTAACATGCCTATCGCAGTGGATTGGGGTTGTCCCACTGGTAACGGTCTTGGCTGTCCTGATTGTTATATTCTTTAAACGGCCGCTCCAGTTTGTAGCCTTTGTGCTGGTGATCCGGATTGGTGTAAACATCCAGATTGCCGGCATCCTCGGCGTTGGGGTGAACGCTGTTTTCTTTCATCATCTTTTCGCTGACCTGTTGCGCTTCGGCGGGAGACGTGATGATATGGGGCTTGATAATCACCACCAGCTCGGTACGGCTGCGGGTTTGGCCTTCTTCGCGGAAGAAAAAGCCCAGCAAAGGGATGTCGCCAAGGAAGGGGACTTTGCTTTCCTTGTTGCCAGCGCCTTCCTCAATCAAGCCACCAACCGCCACGGTGTTGTTATCCTTGGCGATCACCGAGCCGCTGAAGGTTTTTTCCTGTACCGTGTCAATAGGTTGCTCAATCAGGCCAGTTCCGCCGGAGACGAGTATCGTCGCGCCATTTTTGGCTACGGAGGATTGCTCGACCAGCACCTGGATGCTGACTGTATTATCGGCGTTGATATTAGGCGTCAGCAGCAGCGTGTTGCCGACCTTGCGCTGGGTGTAGGTTGCCGAGGGCGGCACGGTAATCGTGATGCCACCCAGCCCGTTGTTGATGTTGGTGGTTCCCGGCACGTAACCGGTAATGATCGGTATTTCAGAACCGACAAAGAAACGACTGACCTCTTGGTTGGAGGTCAGTAAAATCGGCGTTGCCAGTTGCGTAATGCGGTTTTCTTTTTCCAGCAACTGCATGCGCGCTTCAAAGTTTTTGCTTACCACGGTTGCCAGCAATGCCGGGTTAAACGCCGCAGCAGCGGTTTGCAATCCATTGGTCAGCAAGTCCGCGCCGGTTCTTTCCATCGTCGAGGTTTGGACGCTGCCGTTTTTTAGCTTGAAATCAAATAGCGAATCGAAACCGTCAGACAAGTCTATCGCCAGAATCTTAACTTCCATTAACAACATGGAACTGTCCACGTCCAGGCGTTTATAGATGGCGCGAATTTCATTCATGGCATCCATATCGCGCGACCTGACCAGCACCCGGTTCTGGTGTTTGATCACACCGACAAAAATAGGCGCCAGGTGGCGAACGCTGGCATCAACCATCCCCCGGGTTTCGGCGATGTCTCCGCTGAACTGCCCTGTAATATCACCGCCACCACCCTGGCCTTGGTTAGCGTTCTGTTGCGCGTTATTTAGCTTACCGATGACATTACCGAGTGCGTCCAGTTGTTCGTCGAGTTGTTGCGGCCGACCGTTCTGACCATTTTGTCCATAACCCTGATTTCCATATTGTTGGTTGCCGTATTGCTGATTTCCATTCTGCTGGTTACCGAACTGTTGAGTACCGGTCGTAGTTATTCCGTTAGTGCCGCCCCCTCCGGCTCCGCCGGTCGTTCCTGCACCACTGAAATGTTGGGTCGTTCTGCGATCGATCATGTCAAACCGGGCGAATCGTTGCTGAAGATCGGTCATCAACTCCTGCTGGTTACGTCCATAACTCAAACGTACACGACTGGAAAACAGGTTCTGGATGGTTTCCGCCAAATCCAGCGCATTTTTGGCGTTTTTCAGCGTGAAGATTTCGGTCTCTTCCTTTTTAAACTCGACCTGTTCCAGCCGGTATTCCTTGACGGTGTAAAGGCGGACGATGTTGGAATCGAAATCGCGCTTATACCAGAGGTTATAGGTCTTGGAGATTGCCTCGATGACTTCAATCGGAGTTACCCGGCGCAGGAACATGGTGACGTGAACATCGGCGGCTTCTTTGGAGGCGATAATGTTGAGACTGGATTGCTCCGATAAAATCCTCAACGCATCGCCTACGGTAATATCGCGAAACTCAATTTGTTCGATGACCCGGCTAAGGCCGGCTTTAGGTTCCACCACAGGTTGAGTTGCAGCTGCGGAGAATGTGGGCAGCATCGCTAATGTCAGCGTCATTGCAACAAAAAAAGGGTTTGGTAATAATTTAGGCATAAGTATCTGTAGGGTCACCGTAAAATAATCGTCTCTTTGGCAGGCAGTACTTCGACCTTGACCTGCCCCTTATCTATTTCCAGAACATGAATCTCAATTAATTGATTGCCTTGAATAGTGGTGATCTTGTCGCCTACGCTGACCATTTCAGTTTTGTCGTTAATGCGTAACATGGCGTGATTTTTATCTTTGTGCATGTCACATACGCTGGCAACCAGCCTAATTTCCGGCAACGTTGAGCTTGGTGCGGCGCTGCCGGGAGGCGTACCCGCGTTAGTTGGAGAGACCCGCTTCAACGCCTCCCTAAAATTCTGATTCATCCGGGTGGGATCATTCAGCTCGCCTGTGTTTGCATTGCTGACAGGGGAGGGCGTTACATTTCTGGCGGCCGGCAACAATACGCCTGCAAGACCCCGTTCCAGTTTTTCGGTCATCACCGTCGGGTCGCTTAATGCGCCGGTTGTTTGATTGATGGTCGTCGGCGATTGAACGGACAACGGTTCGGCAAACAGCGACTGACAGCACAGCAGTAGAGCCGCCAGTTTAAATGGTTGCAACTTCATTTCGGGCTCCCTCCTGCGGCTGCAAACATGGCGACTAAAAAGGCGGCATAGACAAAGCCAATCACGCCGCCGACAAAGATGGTCATCGCCGGTGCAATCATGCCGGTCAGCGTGGCGATAGCTTGTTTTAGCAATTCATCGTGATATTCAGTCATTTCAGTCAGAATTTGATCCAGGGTTCCCGAGTTTTCCCCGACTCGCGTCATTTGCAAGACCAGCGGCATATAACCCGATTCAATTTCCATCTGCTCAGCCAATGAAGAACCTTGAATAATCTGATTGCGGGCAAACGTAATACGACTCGCCATGTATTTATTAACGTGCAGTTTTTCCATCGTTGTTAAGGCATCGACCATGACCACGCCGCTGCGCAGTAACAAGCCCATGGCCCGGCAAAACAATACCGTGCCTGATAGACGCAGCACATAACCGAACACCGGTATTTTTAACGCGTACTTATCTATCCACCAGCGGCTGGGCGGCCAATTGTAAAACACGATAAAAGTGACCACCGCCGTTGACGCTAGAACCGACATCATCATGCCGTTAGCCAGTACCCAATCGGACGTATCAATCAAGGCCTTGGTTATCGGCGGCATCGGCTTGCCCATCATTTTCAGCAGTTTTTTAATCTCGGGAATAAGGCCGGTCATCATAAAAATAATGATGCCTATGGCCAGCAATAAGGAAAAGGCGGGGGATCTTAGGGCGGTTACGATTTGCTTTTTTAATTGACGACTGGCTTTTACCTCCTTGGCGGCTTCATCCATTACCGTACTGAGATTACCGGTTTGCTCGCCCACCCGAATCAATTGAATGGTAAATTCACTGAAGACGTTATGTTCGGACAATGCATCGGTGAAAGAGCTGCCTTGCTGAATACGTTTTGCCAAGCGTTCCCAGGTTGATCGAGCGCCAATCCTGCAATGCTTAATACTTAAATTCAACGCATCGAGCAAACTGATGCCGCTGCGCAACATCACCGCTATCTGGTGGAATTCATGCTCTATATCGGTAGCATTGAATGAGCGGTAAGCCAAAGGATTCAGGCTGATTTTTTTATCAGTTGCCCCGCCTTGTTTAAGCTCTTCAATCTTAAGCGGCAATAAACCTTGCGCCCGCAACGCAAGAATCGCCGATTCGCGCGTGGCGCTTTCTATGGCGTCAACACGCTGCTGGCCGTTACGATCACGGGCTGTGTAAGTGAATAGCGGCATTAGTGTGTTGCTGATGCTATGCGGCCAGGCATAGAAATTAATTCAAAAACCATCATCGCTTACCAGGATGACGCAATCTGCATCACTTCATAAACTGAAGTAATGCCGCCCAGTAATTTATCGACCGCATCGTCCAACAAACTCTTAACTCCGGAGTCGCGCATTTTAATGACCAGATCGCTTTCGCCTTCGCCCTCGGCCACCGCGCGCGCCCATTCCTCGCGCAGCTCCAGTAATTCATAAAGCCCGATACGCCCCGAATAACCCTTGCCGCCGCAGTAAATGCAGCCGGACGGATCGTGGATGATGCGTCCGGCCAGTTCGGGGTGGTTGATTGAAATCGCCTCCAACTCCGTCAATGGGCGGGGAATGCGGCAATGTACGCACAAACGGCGCAATAAACGCTGGGCAACGGCAAGCCGCAATGCTGCGGCGACCAGATAAGGCTCAACGCCCATGTCGGTTAAACGGGTAACCGTGGCCGCCGCGGAATTGGTATGCAAAGTGCCCAGCACCATGTGACCGGTCAGCGCCGCTTTAATAGCAACGTCGGCGGTTTCCTTGTCCCTGATCTCGCCGATCATCACCACATCGGGGTCATGGCGCAAAATACTGCGCAAGGCCTTGGCAAAACTGACCTTGTCGGCGGAATCCACCTCGCATTGCGCAATGCCGTTAATTTCGTATTCGATCGGATCTTCGATGGTGATGATGTTGACCTTGCGCTCTTCCAGCAGCATGCGGATAGCGGCATACAACGTGGTTGTTTTGCCGCTGCCGGTAGGCCCGGTCATGATCATCAAGCCCTGGATGCGGCGCAAAAAACCTTCGATCATCTGCTTATGCGCAGGCTCAAAACCCAGGTGTTCCAGCGTCAGGGAGTCCGTTTGCACGGCCAGCAAACGCATGGTGATGCGTTCGCCGTATTTGGTCGGCAAGGTTGCGACCCGCACGTCAACCCGCCGTTCCCCCAAAACGAATTGATGCGAAAACCGGCCGTCCTGCGGGGACCGTTTTTCGGCGATGTCCAGGTAAGCCATGACCTTAAGCCGGCTGACCAGCTCGGTAAAAATGTTCGAGTTAATCTGGCTGTAGTGTTCCAACTGGCCATCCACCCGGAAGCGGATGGTTGCGCCGTTATAACCGGGATCAATATGTATATCCGAAGCCTGGCGCATGTAGGCGGCATACAACAGCTCGTCACCGGTATTTACCGCATTGGCGATTTGCGTCACCTGGCCTGAAGCGGGTGTCGGTATGGCTGCTTGCCGGCCGTCGCCGTAAACCTGTTTGAGTTTTAAGTCGAGTTGTGCGGAATCGCCTTCCCATAAACGGACCGGTTTTTTTAATAGCCGCTCCAATACGGTGATGACTGCATGGTTTTCCATGTTCAGACAAACGACGTGGACGATGCCGTCCATCTCAATAAAAGGCAGCACTTTTTGCCGGAGCGCGATGTTGGCCGGTATCTTTAGGGCGCAGACCGGATCAATACGCAATAAGGCAATATCCAGTTTGTGGGTCGCAGGATCGAAGCCGACGTGATCGATATATTCCACGCCAAAACGCACATCATTTCCCACTGTCTGTACCCAGCGGACTTTGGCCTGCCGGGTAAATCGCCGGTGATTTGCTTCAATACTGATAGTAATCTTGGCATCTTTATCAATGTCGCCGAAGTGTCCGGTAACCAGCAGGCCCGCGCCACCGGCAGAACTGTCTTCGATCCCGGCATTGCTGATCGCAATGCTGTTTTCCTGGAACACCGTTGCGCTCCAGCCGCTGACAAGCTCACGGGATTTGTTGCGGTTTTCGGATGCGAGCGGTTCGTTTTGTGGTGGTTTCGCTAGGTATTGAGTCATATCAGTCAAATTTAAAAATCACAACCACAAAGTCAGCAGCCATTCTTGTTTACCCTCGTTAGATTTATATGCCCGCATCGCCAGCGATACCGGTAACGCCTTGGCATCGCTATCGATCAATGATGACAGAGCCCGATAATTATCCAGATAGCTGCCGATGTAACGAATCGTCCAGATATTCAGATTCTTGTCATCCGTGTTTTCACCGGCAGGCGCCGCAACAGGGGGAACTTTAGTAACAGGCTCCACCGATAAAATGCCTTTGATCCAGTTCTGGGTATCGCGCAACGACCGGGGTAAAGCCTCTTTGCTGGGTTTGTCGTTGCGTTTTTCATCCAGCACCTGCAAGTTATTGTTCGCCAAAATAACCGAGATCCGTTCAATCGCGTCATTGGACGATCCTGAGTGGGATAAAAAACCGCTGTTAGACGCTAAAGTGTCGTGGATGGCTTTATCTTCCAGTTCCAGTTTGGCGAGTTCCTCTCCAATTACGCGTTGCTGCTGTTCAATGCCCGACAAAGCCGAAACATCAATGCCTTTTTGTACCAGTCCTTGATATTGCTCTTCGGCCTTTTTGGATTTCGCAGTCACAAAACCGCTGAAAATCACAAAATAAACCACCAGCACACCCAGTGCCGGCAAGATGCGTTTAAGCCATTGTTCACGTCGTTGTTCAGGAGTCATTGATGTTCAGATGCGCAGTTTGTGGTTAATATCAATCATGGGGTTTTTTGTTAAACCCGTCCGCGCCTAGATCAAGCAGCTTGATTTCGAAGTCCCACGGTCCGCCGCCATCAAACAATTCCAAATTCTTCTTAGTCGGCGCGATAACCGACCAGCCCAGTTTGGACAGCTGTTTCTCCAGATAATTGGACAGTTCATTGGCCGAGGTTGCATCCAGACTGATGCCGCTAATTTTGACCTCATCCTTGTCAACGGCGATGCTCTCCACCAACAGATTTTCAGGTCGGCCTCTGGCTAACGCTTCCAGTAATTGAGCGGGCCGGTGTTGAATGCCTTCAATCAGTCTCGGCAAAGTCTCGGAATCGACTTTCAGCTGGTCGATTTTTGCCTTCAACTTATCGCGTTTATCATGAGCATCGGTCAGCGTCTTACGCAGTGAGGTCATTGATGTTTCGACCTTTTGCAAGGCTTCAAACCTCAATGTGAAATGATTTGCCTGATACAAATGCCAGCTTAAGTGGCCTGCACAAATCAGCAACGCCACCGAGCCTCCGGAAGCCATCAACAGCAAATCTTTGTTGAGTTTCGATTGATACCGCAAAACCGGCACGGCGGGCAGGTCTTTTTTAACCAACACACTCGCCCACATTTGTAACCAGGCGGCTATCCGTTCGACCTCGTTTAAATGCAGATAAAACGCGGTCACCGGCAATAACTCGATGGTGGCGTTAAACAGGGTTTCGGAATGGGGGGGCTCGCCTTGTTCTGTCAGCCAGTGTTCCAGTTCGGTTTTCCAGTGGCGGTTTTCAAAAGAAAACAGCCGGATATTAAAACCGTGTTCAGGGTGGTTTCTTAACGCCGCCAGCTGGGCCGGCCAGCATTCCATTCTTAGCCAATCCTGGCGATCGGGATTTTCAAGCGATAACGGCAGTGCGGCTGGATGCAACAAACTAGCCAGCGTGCTGCCGGCTTTTTTGACCGCCTTATGAGCATCCTCAAAATGCAGTTGATTAATCTGGCTCACCCAGTAACTGCTCATTTCATCTTGGTTACTTAACAGCTGATAAGCCAACTGCATGTCCTGAGAGGACTGGCCGGTTAAACCTTCCAGTTCAAACTGCAACGCCTGCATCAATGTCGCAGCATCGACGCCTTCAACCTGCATGGACGGTACGCTCAGCAAAGCAATCGGCAGAGCTGTATACAGCAACCAGGTCTTGCGCCCCAAAGGACGGCTGTCGGCGGCAATAGTGCTTACGCACTCCGCCAGTCTGGCCGGACTCGGGCACGCAACAGCAATCATTTCGGCACTGCCCCGCAGTACACCGGCTTTGTCCACGTCCACGCGAAAGGTTTTGGCTTCGGTGATAAACAGCAATGTGTGTGCAGGGCGTTTGCTTAAGCCGGGCAGCTTTATGGATGGGAAGTTGACCAAAAGAATCTCAATTTTTAAATTCGTTAATAGGTTTCGTAGACGGGTTTCGCGCTAGCAAACCGCCAATCATTGTGCCTTCATTTCGATACCCGATGGCTAGCCGCTGCCTCAGCCATGCCCCGTAAAAACACCACTTTTTTCTGATCATCCGCATTCAGCAAATCCAGCTCATCGACAAATTGCTCTGCCCAATACGGATAGGCTATTAATGCAAGACGCAAGGTTCGCCGCGCTTCTTCGGTCGAACCGCTCAAAGCCTGCATTTCAGCTTGGCGGTAAACCAACTCTTTGACAGGCAAAAACTGATAACTGGCATTTACCAGTGCCGTTAGATCAGGCCGTAGCTTTTCATTAACCGAATCGCCTGCAAGCGTAAAAATCACCGCAATATAGGGCGTCAGTAACGGCGCCTGAACATTCGCTCGCTGGCAAATGGTCAGTAACTGGCTAAATTTTCGAGGGGAGGTATCGTCAAAAAAACTATAAAGCGCCCGTTCCATTTTTGCATAGTGCCATTCATGCACAGCAGCCACTGCGATACCCATAGCCAACATCCCGCTCACTGCCCAGATTCCGATTTTACCGAGGCGAATCTGCCAAAAACGGCTATCGCCCAAGGCCAAAATCATGGCTGCAATGCCCAGAAACTGGGCATACCAAAGGGGATACTCCAACAGACTGTGCAAACCCAAAATCGCCGCCAACATCAACAGCCAAACCAAAAAAGCGCCTGAACCGTCAGTAGTTTTGTTTCGCCCTTGCCCGTTAAGCTCTACAACAACCTGCCGTAGCCATAACCCCAGCAAAGCCAGCAACAGCAACACTGGCAAGATGCCCAGTTCCGCAAGCAGGTGTAGAACCAGGTTGTGGGCGTGCTCAAGGCGCTGTACCAAGTCAGGGATATGCTGCCCGGCCTGAAAATACGCCCAATCGAACTGACCAAAACCCTGCCCCAGCCAGGGAGCCTGCATAAACAAGTGCCAGGCCACGTTCCAAATGTGCAGACGGACAGGAGCGCCGCCGACTTCCTGATAGAGACGCCCGGCAGCCGTTTGCTGTGCGGGCAATATCTCTATTGACCATAAAATTTGCAGCAGCAGATACAGTCCCATCCCCGGCAGCAACAGTCGCAGTTGAGGCCGTTGCCAGCGCCATGCAATCAGCATCATGACCAGCCAATACAGCCAGACGCTACGCGACGGGGTTAAACTCAAGCCAAACACAATCACCGCCGCCAGCACCAGCAGATAAATCCGCCAGACCGGTTTGGCTACGGTCAGCAAATACAACGCCGAAGCCAAGCCCAAAGCCAGCAGGTCGCCATAATTATTAGCTTGGGCAATACCGCCCCACCAGCCGACAACGCCATTCAGACGGAAAGCAAATTCCTGTAACCCGCCGCACGCAGCCGCCGCTGTTAGCCCGCTTGCCAGCCAGATGCCCACCCGTGCGCGGCTGGTTTGCTCTGCCAACAACCCGATCAAGGCCATCAGCAGCGCCGCCCACAACAAATACAACATCGCCATTTGCGCATGTTGACTGATCACCTGCGGCAACAGCTGGGCTTGCACGGAAATTAATGCCATCAATGCCAGCGGCAACAAGATCATGCGCGGTGCCTGCAATCCCGCAACACGCAGCAAAATTGGCATCGCCGCCAGCCAGGCCAGCAAACCTAGAATAATAGCCAGCCATTCGGAATGGAACGAAGCGACCGGCATTAAATGCCATGGCGAAAACAACGGCAAAACCGGCAGCAGGGCCAGCATTGTCAAACTGCCGCGCAACGACCATAAATACAGGTTGGGTTTCAGGTTTTTCTCCATAGATTAATTATGCTGGATTGATCTGATGCTCCGGCAGAGACATGGCTGTTGTGCGATGGGTGAAAAATAAAACACCTATGCCGCTGAACTCTCAGGGAAAATGCAGCGGTATAGGAAGGAGAGGAAGCCTCCATGGCCTCTCTCCTGCGTTAGCTTTGACTTATAACTCCATAATTGTGCGGGTCTTGTTTCCTGTTCGACCCGTAATCACAATCATTAATGACTGATCCGCCTTACGGATTAGTTAGCAGCTCTATTTTCCCAGCCCTGAGCCAGCAGTGTATTTGCACCAACCAAGGTAGCTGATTCAGTAGATGGCACGTTAGCCACTATGCCCAAAAACTTCGCTTTTTCGGTGACACCTGAACATTTCTGACCCATCATGTTGGCGCCGGTGTTAGCTTTGTCCACCTGCACGATTGCAATGAAGTGCCCATAAGTCTGTACGGGGCCAAATGCGGCATCTTGAGGGAAGAACACAGGTGCGGCTGCCATCGTAGACTGAATCATTTCATTGTTATCGCCAATACCAACGCCAATGTAGTCATAACAAGTGGAGTTATAGACCATCGGGTCGCGACCTAATGCTTTTGCTAAATGATTTTCAATACTGGTGCCATCCGTTACAACTGCTGCAAAGGCCGCATCTGCCCAACCCATAGCAGTTGGCGTGTTGAGCATCAACATACCTGTGCTTGTGCCAAACGTTTTATTGGCGACATTAGGATCGTTTGCTACCGCCATATTTATTCCGGAATTTGCCAGCGAAGTTGCTGCAATAGAGCCAGACGCATAGGTAACTTTCGTGAACAACGCTGGATTCGCCAAACCGCAATAAATAGCACCTAAAGCTTGAGCACCCGTGCAAGCCCCTGTTCCCGAAGTTCCTACTACACCATTGGTCAATAAGTCCACATGAGGCGGTAATCTGCCTTTTTCACCGATGTAACGATTCATTGCATTATTCAATTGCGTCACGTTATTGGAGTTGGCGCTGTCATGGGTGGTCTGGTTAAAGCTGCCCACATAAGGAATCAACAGCCCCGCCAAACCAACCAGGATTAACAGGACGACTGATAATTCGATTAAGGTCATACCAGCCTGTCTTGCGTAGTTTTTTAATTTATAATGTTGCACGATGGGTTTCTCCCCGTAGTTTCGTAAGTTTGATATTTAAGGTTGCACTAACGAAGTCGCTGTCTGTAGATGTTCGAGATCGACACATAGCGTGGGGAGAAGCCCTTCCCCCATGTTCGTATTACTCTTTCCCATTGCCTTCTTGGCTCATCATCCCTGAACCGAACGAACTTGATAGTAAGTGTTATAAGGCAAGCGGCGTGCCAACTTTAATTATTCTATATCATCAACAGGTTAGGTATTTATGTTGTGTGTTATGAACCAAAGAGTAGGTGATATCACCTACTTCAGTGTGGCATATAACTTACTTTACGTAATCCATAGCTTACTTTCGTGATTTTGGGGTTTAAAAAGCTTTTCACTGTAGCGATGCAGGGTAAAAAGCATCGCTATCAATATTCGTGCCGTTGTGTTGTAAGTTTTTTCCGCTGAACGATGGTTAAAAACAGCGTTGATCCACCGCAAGACCAGAATCAAAAACCTGTTTTGGATGCCGAGTGTTCATACAAGCCGCGCTCTGAAAAAAGCGGGTACCACTTGTATATACAAAACGATTAAGAAGCCGTCTCCATACGCATTCATATGACGAAGAGGGGTATTTCTTATGCCAAAAGTAGGGTTGCGTGATATGCCTTATTTTTTTGTATTTAGTGGGTGATATGCCGCGGTTTTGTAACGAGGAGTTTTTTTATTTACATCGAAAATAATCATTAATGCTTTGAAAATAATGCGATAACAAGTCCAGGCGTGGTTTGTGCTTAATGGTTTGATAGTTCTACAGCAAAAAAGACGGGGAATAATGGAAACAAGACAGGCAACAGCAAGACGATGGCGTATCAGCAGCGATGAGCTGCAATTACACCGGCAAAAAGACTGTCTGCATCAGTCTTTGCCGGAAGATTTAGGGGTAGGGCGCTCAACTATATTACAGTTTGATCAAGACTTGAGCTATATAGAAACCCGCTACACGCCGGCGAAAGACCTGGCTGTTTTGAGCCGGATAGACTATCAGGAGCCGCGCCTGATGGTTACGCTCGGCTTAAAAGGGCGATCCTGTTTTGCAGGAAATAACGGTAATGAGCTTGTTTTTAACGAAGGTTACACGGCTATAACAACCATCCAATCCAGCATCGGCGAGCGGCAATACCAGGCTCATAAACCCACGATGCAACTTCGTTTCGCACTGAGCAAGAACTGGCTGTCCAGATATTTTGGCGAAAACAAGGCGGCACAGCTGCTCGGCAAAAGCGGCACGCAACTATTAAACTGTCAGCCCATCTCCCCGCAGGCGATGTGCGCTGCGCAGCAGTTACTGAACTGCAACGCATCAACAGAAACAAGCCGGATATTCATGCATGGGCAAGCCATGTCGCTGCTGGCTTTTGAATTAATTCCTCTTTCTGAAGACAAGCGGCGCAATCTGACTAGACTGGATCAAAAAGATGCCGCCATCGCGAAATCGGCGCGGGATATTCTGTTGCGCGAATTTAGGAACCCTCCGTCAATTGAAGATCTGTCAAAACGGGTCGGAACCAATCAATTCAAGTTAAAGCAATTATTCCACCATTTCTTTACCAACACGCCTTACGGTTTGTTGCTGGAAATCAGGATGAATAATGCCTATCAGTTGCTGGAAACGACACAGTGCCAAGTGAGTATTGCCGCAGACTTGGTTGGCTACAGTCATGCGAGCAATTTCAGTGCGGCATTTATAAAACATTTTGGCGTTTCACCCAAAGCTGTTTCTAAAAAACACTGATTGGAAAGGCGAAAGGCGAAAGGCGAAGGGCAAAAGGCTAAGGAATTGTTACGTCTTTCATACCCTTTGCCTTTCGTCCTTCGTCTTTTGCCCCGGTGCAGTTAAAAGACATATTGCTTGGACGCAGCTCCAGCCTGTTCTTTGACCAGCTTTGGCACCAGATAGCCGGGCAGGGCGGCTTGGACTTGCTGGATTAATTCCATGGCTTTCGCTTCGGACACTTCAAAGTGTCCCGTTCCGGTCGCTTTGTCCAATAAATGCAGATAATAAGGGATGATGCCGTGGTTAAACAGCTGCTCGCTCAGCTTGCACAGGACTTCTGAATTATCGTTTACGCCCTTTAACAGCACGGCTTGATTGAACAAGGCGATGCCGTTGTTTTTCAGCAAGTTGCAGGCGGTAATGACCCGGTCGCTGATTTCATTGGCATGGTTGCAGTGGGTGATGATGATGATTTGTTTGGGGCTTAGTTTCAGCGTGTTAATCAATTCATCGGTTATCCGGGCAGGCAGGACGATAGGCAGCCGGGTATGTATCCGAATGCGTTGCAAGTGTTCGATATTGTCCAGCTGTTGAATGAGTCGGGTTAGCCTTGCGTCGCTGAGCAGCAAGGGGTCGCCGCCGCTTAAAATGACTTCCGAGATGCTTGCGTCTGCCTGAATGTATTGAACGGCGGCATCTTCTTTTTGTTTGCTAAGTTGCAACTCGGCGTACGGGAAATTGCGGCGGAAACAGTACCGGCAGTTGATCGCGCAGCTGCCGGTGTTGATCAATAAAACGCGGCCATGGTATTTGTGCAAAACACCGTTTTGAGTGGCTGACGCAAGATCGCCGACCGGGTCATTGCCAAAGCCCGGATAGGCGAGCAACTCCTCGTTAACAGGTAAAACCTGGCGCAATAAGGGGTCATGCGGGTTGCCTTTTTCGATGCAGGCGGCAAAGCTTAAAGGGACGCGTAATGGAAAGCTTTCAGTCGCCTTGACTGAAACCGGCAAGTCGTCCGGAGCTAAGCGCAGATAACGGCAAAGGTCTTCAATATTATTAAAAGCGTCGGCAAGTTGCTGTTGCCAATTTTTAGCAAAGTGCTGGATTTCGGACTGCGGCTCGGACATGAAATGGCTTATTAAAGTTTCTATCGGTTGTTGGCTCTATTATAATGGCTCAGTTTTACATTGTTTGTCATCTTTGAGGATAAAATGGCCATTTATAGCACCAACGAGTTTAAAGCCGGGTTAAAAGTTATGTTGGATAACGATCCCTGTGCAATTATTGAAAATGAATTTGTAAAACCGGGTAAAGGTCAGGCTTTTAACCGGGTAAAAATCAGAAATTTGAAAACCGGCCGGGTGATTGAAAGAACCTTTAAATCGGGTGAGTCTTTGGAAGGCGCCGATGTGGTCGATGTCGAGATGCAATACCTTTATAACGACGGCCAGTTCAGGCATTTTATGGTGCCGGACACTTTTGAGCAGTATCAGTGCGATGAAAAAATCGTCGGCGATGCGGGTAAATGGCTTAAAGACCAGGACTCCTGCACGGTAACGTTATGGAATGACGCGCCTCTTGCTATTTCCCCTGCTAATTTCGTCGAGCTGACGATTGTGGAAACCGATCCCGGCGTGCGCGGCGATACCTCAGGCGGCGGCGGCAAGCCGGCTACTCTGGATACAGGCGCAGTGGTCAGGGTGCCTTTGTTTGTGCAGCAGGGTGAAATGATCAAGGTCGATACCCGCACCGGCGAATACGTTTCCCGCGTTAAAGAATAGTGTCGCTGGACTGGCGGCCGACCTGCGCCATAGAACTGTTGCACTTTAGAGCACGGATGCTTGCGGAGATAAGGCAGTTTTTTGCTGACCGGTCGGTGCTGGAAGTGGAAACGCCGCTGCTCAGCCACAGCATCGGAACCGATCCGCACTTGGAGTTTTTCACGACCGAGTATTTATCGCCAGGGACGGTGTGTATGCCGCAAGCCCGTCAGGAACGGGCGCGGCGATCGCCAGGGACGGTGTGTATGCCGCAAGACTGTCGGGAACAGGCTCGGCAAGCCCTGTTCTTGCAGACATCGCCCGAGTTTGCGATGAAACGGTTACTCGCAGCGGGCAGCGGGTCTATCTATCAGATCGGAAAAGCCTTCAGGAACGGCGAGTCGGGGCGTTTTCACAATCCTGAATTCACCATGCTGGAATGGTATCGGGTCGGATTTACCTTGCCTCAGTTGATGGATGAAATCGCCGATTTGATCGGCGGGTTGTTTAGCGGTCAGTCGTTACAGGAAACGCAACGGGTCAGTTATCAGGACGTGTTTGCTTCGTTTACCGGTTTAGATCCGTTGGTGTTTGCATATCAGGATTACTGCGCTTATGTCAGGGGATGCGGGTTATCCGAGGCGGTGGACCTTTGCGGGCACGACCATGCGCTGTGGCTGGATTTTTTATTCAGTCATAAGGTCCAGCCGCATTTGGGCGAAAACGCGTTGTGTCTGGTATACGGCTATCCCGCTTGCCAGTCGTCATTAGCCAGAATCAATGAACACAATGCATTGACCGCTGACCGGGTTGAATTGTTTATCAACGGCGTTGAGCTGGGCAATGGCTATTACGAGCTGGTTGATGCAGAAGAGCAGGGCAGGCGCTTTGACAAGGAACTGTCTATCAGACATCAACAAAGATTGCCGGTTTCCGTTAAAGACAAGCATCTTATTGCGGCCCTGGAATCGGGATTGCCGGAATGCTCGGGCGTGGCTATAGGTCTGGATCGTTTGCTGATGCTGTTGTCGGGCAGTGCGTCTATCGACGACGTACTTAGTTTTCCGATTCACCGTGCTTAAGCCAGGGCAATCACGCTTAAATAAGCTTGGATTTTATAATCACTGGCTGATCAATTGCGTATAAATGTGGTTATTTTAAATTTCAGGTTATTGGAGCCGCGACTTTAGTCGCG
>JAUXTH010000121.1 GCA_030679035.1 Methylobacter sp.
GCCGTCGTTGCGGTGGTCGCTGTCGTCGGCGTAGTGACCGTCGTTGCGGTTGTCGGCGTAGTGGCCGTCGTTACGGTAGTCGCAGTCGTTGGCGTAGTAACCGTTGTTGCGGTGGTCGCTGTCGTTGCTGTCGTTGCTGTCGTTGCTGTCGTTGCAGTCGTCGGCGTAGTGACCGTCGTTGCGGTGGTCGCTGTCGTTGCTGTCGTTGCTGTCGTTGCTGTCGTCGGCGTAGTGACCGTCGTTGCGGTGGTCGCTGTCGTTGCTGTCGTTGCAGTCGTCGGCGTAGTGACCGTTGTTACAGTAGTCGCAGTCGTTGCCGTAGTGGCCGTCGTTGCGGTGGTCGCTGTCGTCGGCGTAGTGACCGTCGTTGCGGTTGTCGGCGTAGTGGCCGTCGTTACGGTAGTCGCAGTCGTTGGCGTAGTGGCCGTTGTTGCGGTGGTCGCAGTCGTTGGCGTAGTGGCCGTTGTTGCGGTGGTCGCAGTCGTTGGCGTAGTGGCCGTCGTTGCGGTGGTCGCAGTCGTTGGCGTGGTCGCCGTCGTTGCGGTGGTCGCTGTCGTTGCCGTAGTGACCGTCGTTGCGGTGGTCGCCGTAGTGGCCGTTGTTACAGTAGTCGCAGTCGTTGGCGTAGTGGCCGTTGTTGCGGTAGTCGCAGTCGTTGGCGTAGTGGCCGTCGTTGCGGTGGTCGCCGTCGTCGGCGTAGTGGCCGTTGTTACGGTAGTCGCAGTCGTTGCGGTGGTCGCTGTCGTTGGCGTAGTGGCCGTCGTTGCGGTGGTCGCTGTCGTTGCTGTCGTTGCTGTCGTTGCTGTCGTTGCTGTCGTTGCTGTCGTTGCGGTGGTCGCTGTCGTTGCTGTCGTCGGCGTAGTGACCGTCGTTGCGGTGGTCGCCGTTGTCGGCGTAGTGGCCGTCGTTGCAGTAGTCGCAGTCGTTGGCGTAGTAGCGGTTGTCGGAGTGCTGACTGTTGTTGGGGTCGTTGGGGTCGTTGGCGTAGGTGATGAAGCAGCAAGGTTTTTTGTATCCCCACTCGTTCCATCGGCTGGGATGCCTAACGAATCTGAATTGTCTATACCAGCTAAAGCTTCCACTACGGGCGGCTGAGCAGCGGGCAGCACATCTTCGCTCGCTACGGCGCTTTGATTTAAGTCGATTTCAGCTGCCGGTAGAGGTTGCGTAACATGAGGCACAGCTTCTTGATGACCTTCACTGCTTGTGGGATGAGGAGGTATTACAATGGTTGCGTCATCAACACTTCGCTGAATACCAAGATTTTCATTACCTCTAGCGCCTTGATCAGCGTCAGTACCTACCTTATCGCCAATAACACGAAAATCCGACTGGAGGTTCTCATAGCCGCCCTCGTTAACATTGTCGAATGTGGCAGCAACAGTTTCATCGGTATCCTTATCCTTCTCCTGGCCACTTTCGTCACGGGAAAGTACGGTCAAGTCATCAAGCAATTGAGCATGCTGATTCTGTTCCGCCCCCTGCTCCGCACCGGCGCTGCCATCGTTGGAATTTTCAGTTTGATCGCTATCGGATGTGTCGCCATCCGCATAGTCGGAACCCGTCCCCTGATCATTTTCGTCAGGAGAAAACACAGTCAAATCATCAAGCGACTGAGCATCTTGATTTTGCTCGGTCTTATGCTGCGTGTTAGCTTCATCGCTAGACGTTTCTGTTTGATTGTTTTCAGCCATGACTCTCTCCTGACGGATTTACACTACGTAATGTTACTTAATGTTAATCACATCGGAGCCTTTCCGCTAGACATCCAAAAGTTATAGATCAAAGTTATAGTTCAATGGAAGGGATAGGCATAACTCTTCAGCTACTTGCCTACACGGGTAAGGGTAAACTCAGCAATAGCCAGCGCGCGTTTACGTCGCAAGCTTTCATGGGGCCGCTCAAGCAGCACTCGTACTTCTTTTGTAAACTTTATTATGCCTATTAATGAAATCCATAGAGGCAAATCCTGCATCTCCTCCGAAGTTAGCGGATCATGTTCAGAGTAATGCGCAATAAAACTGTCAAAACGCGCAAAATCTGCTAAATGAATATATTTTTCCGCCAACGAAAACTCAAACGCGCCATCCACCACGTCAACCATACGGGGGCCGAGAAATGCATTGTTAAAATCGAAAAAACGCGGTTCGCCGGACTCGCCAACAATGACGTTCTTGGGGGTAACATCGCCATGGCAATGAACTATCCGGCTTCGTGAAAACAATACATCGCGGTTTTCTCCCGGATGCCATCGCGCCGCCAAAGGCGCCAGATCAGCCAAAGCCTTGGCAATTTCGGGGGACTGTTGACTGCTATTGAGGTATTTATCAAAGGTAGGAAGCCAAATCATGCATGCGTCGTCAAAATGAAAATTTGCATCCAATTCAAGCGGACTTTCCATTTGCACCCGGTGAATTTTGGCAAAGGCAGCGCAAATTTTGTCTAAAGGATATTCGGGACGTTGCTCAACTTTTCCGGGAATCCGCTCGAACAATAACGCACTAAAACCTTCAATCGTTGTATCTATTCCGGCAGGCGCATGGATGATGCCGGCAGTAGGAACGGTCCGCTCTTTAAGCGCAGACACAAGTTTTTCTTCATAAACAGTATGTTCGGCAACTCGACTGCCGCTATAATTTCCTGACACTTTAAAAAGCTTTAGAATCAAGCTTTGGTTGTCCGCAAAAACTTTAAAAATAGCGTTCTCGGTAGACACCTTCATTTTTTCCACTGCCACCTGCGGGAAACCATAAATCTCAGTTAACCGCTTCGCTATCCGGGCTTCTTCATCGCTATTGTAGACCATGCCATCACGGGCTCGATCATAAAAAAGCCGGGCTTTAAATTTGCTTAGAAATGCATCCGTTTCCTCTCTATATCCCCGTGAAGGGAAATACACATAGGCGTCCACAAGGTGATGGGTAAACGGGATGTTGGGGTAAAGCCGCTGCCATTCTTCAAAACCGTCTGTCAATGGAATCTGGGCAATGTGGTAAACAGCGCAGTGATTGGAAGCCGATGGTAAATAGCAGTTCCAATGCGCTGGAATATCAGCTTCCCGGTCGGGGTCGATTTCGACCAGAATATCTATATCCGAACCGAGCTTGGCCAATTTTCCGTGTACGAACGGTGCGCGATAACGCCCCATATCCCCTCGCACCGCAGAACCCATCATATAAATTTTGTCCACTGCTGCGAAAGCCGCTATCTCCCGCATCAACACTTCATCTATTTTATGTTTTAGCGAGGCCTGCTCCTCCGGCGGAAGCACTTCCTTGGACGGTTTAATAAAACCCAACTGAAGGCTGTTTAAAAGTTCGCGCCAAGCGCGATACATTTTTTCAGCACTGACTTTAGCCGATTCGGTTGCCGGTTTGTAGGGAAAAATAACTTGCCGGTTCGCTGATGAGTAAAACCAAGCTTGAGGGTTGGTATCTACATCACGCGCCTTATCAGTATCAACCGCAAAGTATAAATCCAATACTTGGCAGCCAAGCTGATTCAGTTCGTTGACATCCATAGCCGCGCCTGCTTCAGTAAGGTAATCAACCAGTCGAACTACTTTTTTATTAGCGCGAAGCTGCCGGTAATCCATAGCGCTACGTTGCTTATCAGGATGCACAACAACGGTTAGTCGCTTACCCAAATACCGTTTTTCATCAGGCTCGTCCTTTTCAGTGCTGAAATTGATATACCTAAAAATATCCCGAACCTTTGGCATATGATAATGCGCCACGGATATGGCAAGCACCTCACCTGGAACATTGCCGACATCGAGTACGAAATCCACATCGTTGTCGTCCAGCAGTTGCGCCACTTCATCAAAGGTCGAGGCATACGGACCATCGATGTCCACCGTTTTAAACAAGTTCGCAATCTGGCGAAACTCTTCCTTATCTATCAGCAGCTTGTAGTTTCGGTAATGAAAGTGATAGCCGTCGCCGCATTCCTCCAGCGAAAAACGTTGCGGATGATACTTCACGCCATGCGTCAAGCGCGATTCCGTCCAAATCCGCACATCATCCTGGTTTGCATTGGCCAGCTTGCCATCCTGATATTTTTTCTCCTCAATGATGGTTTGCAGCTGTGTCGATTGTTTGGCGAATGTGCTTGATATTTCTTCAAACTCCCCCCTGCTCAGCTCTATACGAAGGTCGCGGTAATGAATATGAATGTTCTCTTCCATATCAAGAAAAAGATTAGTGTGGCGCGGCTTGCCGAGGATATTGCCGCGATACAGAATTTTTTTGATAACACCCATGAATACAATCCTTAACTTTTAGCGTTCGTGAAATGACCGAGTGACTACGTCAATGACCGGCTTGGAAAGATACGCTAACAACGTCTTCTTTCCTGTGATAACTTCTGCCTCAACGCCCATACCGGACTGAAGAGGATTACGACCGGGTGTTTTGCCGACATACGGGTGATCAAGCGTAACCCAGCCTTTGAAATAAGGTTTTTGGACTTCATCCAGGCTGCTGGAAACCGAAACCCGCCTAAGTTCCCCTGTAGCAAAACCAAAGCGGGTGTAATCGTAACTGCTCACCCGCATATTAACTTTCTGCTTGACTCTGACATAACCAATATCTCTGGGCTGAATGCGAATTTCGACTTCCAGCGGCACATCGTCTGGAACAATCTGCATCAGCAATGCGCCCGGCTGAATAATCTGGCCTACGGTTAAAACCTTCTGATCAAGCACATATCCCCTATTTGGGGCTCGCACAACCAAACGGTCAACCTTGGCCTTCAGGTTCGCCATAGTTTCTTCAACCTCTGCTATTTCAGCACTTACCGTGCCCATTTCATTTTGAGCTTCACGGCGCAACTGATTCACCGTGTCCTCGCGACGAATTTCCAATTCCGCAAGCTCCTGTTCCGCTACGCTAATATCTTGGTTTATCCGGGCCACTTCACTGTCCGCCGTCACTTTGGCTCTTCTCGTCTCTAGCAATACAGTCCGGGTAACTAAATGACGTGAAGCTAAGTTCGCCCGCATATCGTCAAGTTCTCGGGTCAGCTTTTGTTGGCTCAAGGCCGCGGATAATAAGCCCTTATTCTGAGCAACACGGCGATGCTGCTGATCAATTTGTCGGTCTAAAATCGAAACCGTGGTATCCCGCGCTGCCACCTGTGTATTGTAAAGCGTCAGCTGGTCTGCCTGCATATCGGGGTAAGATTCTGCCAATGACTCGAAATTAGGCCGGCGTCTTTCAGCAAAGGCATTAAGCCGCTCGGCGCGCAGTCTTAGCGCCACTAATCGTGCCTCCGTCTGATGCAAATTAGCCAGTGCCTGGGTGCCGTCAAGGCGTAACAGCTCCTGGCCTGCTTGAACATGTGAGCGTTCTTCAACAAGGATTTCCTTAATGATACCGCCATCAAGGTGCTCCACAACCTTAGGTTTACCGATGGTAATGATCTCGCCGGGCGCGCGCGCCACTTCGGTGATATGCGTAAGGCTGGCCCAAATGAAAAAGAGGACTACGCCAAGCGCAACCAGGTTCAACATAGGGCGCACGAAATCGGGAATCAGCTCATCTTCAATATGTGCTGTATCCGAAAGCAATCGACGCTGACGGTTACCAAGCACAGCACTTTTTTTAGCCGTTTCTTGGCCTTTATGGGTGAATTTTGTAAACATATTAATTGCTGATATTGGTATTGCGGCTTCTGGAAAAAATTTTATCTTTGATGTTGTCAAAAGGGCCTATAGCCGATATTGAACCGTGCTCCATGAATATAGTGGTGTCAGCCATACGCATATGCGACGGACGGTGGGATACCATCAGTAAGGTGGCGCGACCTCGCAACCATTCCATGCATCGCTCCAAAGCCACTTCACCCGCATCGTCCAAACCATTGCCCGGCTCGTCCAATATCACGATGGGCGCCGGTTTAAGCATGGCACGCGCCAAACCGATACGCTGGCGAAAACCCGCAGGCAATTGACTGGATTGACTATGAGAAATACGGGTCTGGAAGCCATTGGGCATAGCTGCAATATCTTCATAAATCCCCGCCATTTTGGCAGCCCAGATAATTTCATCGTCTGTGGCCGCCGGATAGACCAAGCGTAGATTTTGCATTACCGTGCCGTAAAAAATATCGCAATTCTGCGGCATATAACTGATTCTATCCCGAAGATCTGCTGTGGTAAGCTGCCGAATATCAATATCATCAAGCCGTATCGTGCCCGCCTGCGGCAAATAGGTACGGGTAATAAGCCTGAGTACACTGGATTTACCTGACCCATTCGGCCCGGTAATCACCACGACCCGCCTTGGCGCTATTTGAAAGGTTATCCCGAGCAACGCCGGGTCAGAGTCATTAATATAGCGCATAGAGGTTCTTGAAAAACTGATTGCCCCCTGGGAACTTGGGCGGATAGTTTGATGCACGCCGCTATCCGCTTCGGTTGACAAGCGCATTAAATTTTCAATTTGGTGCATACTGGTGTGAATTTTGACCATGGAAGTCGCCGCCAAAAAGAAATTCTGCATAGGCCCCGTCAGGCGCCAAACCATCATCATGGTGGCAACTAAGGCGCCATTAGTGATGGTGCCATTAACCGCGTTAACCGCAGACAGCGCCAGTACGGTAAATCCGGTCAAAGAGGTAAGCATTTGCGCGCCCCCGCTAATCCGGGCATGGACCTGATGATCAAGATAATTGGCCATGGTTGCTTTACCGCTCAGCGCCCGATAACGTTCAACCCAAACTGCGCGACAACCGGCACTTCGTATCGCATTCATCTGGGTAATGGCTTCAGTGAGAAACTCAATGCGCTCACTGGACGCTTTGGATGAACGGGCAATGACGGCTTTACTGATATGCCGGGTGCCCAGCGCCAGCAAAAAGAAGGAAATAGCTGAAAGCAAAACAACCAGTAACGCCCAGGGATTAATCATGCCAATCGCAACCACCATGACAATATTGGCCGGCATATCTAATGCAATAATCGCAAGCGGACCAACAAAAAAATTACGCAGACTGTCAAAATTACGCAGGTGGCCTACTTGGCGCGAAACAGAAACATTCCCTGTGGAACTGACGGGAAGGCTAATAACCCGGCGAAATACGCTGGTACCGATAATGTAGTCGATTCTACCGCTGACATGGGCAATCAGGCGTCCTCTTAGCTGACGCACCTGAAAATCCAGCGCCAGCACTAAAAAAACTCCGATTAACAGATAACTCGCCATCCTGATATCGCCCGTTGGTAATACCCGGTCATAAATCGATTTCACAAAAAAAGGCGGCGTCAGCGCAAAAACAGTATTTGCAATGGTAAACGCAAAAGCGAGCAGACTATGTTTGCGAAACCTCAGAAATAAATCCCCAAAAAACTTTATATCTCTGCGCGCGCCTGTATCAAGGCGTTCTCGCTTCTTAAATACGTAAACTTCGTTTTTCAGGTTGTCTGCTTCAAGTATAGTCTCACTGCCGGCCCCCCCGTCAAAACAGCGGAGCTGTCCATCAGGCAATCTTTCCAAAACAACCTTGGCTGGGCCGGTGTCGGGCACAATCAGGCACGGCATTAGCCGACTATCAATGCTTGCCAGGCTACTGATGCAACTCCGCGGCAACAAGCCCAAGTGCTCCATGGTTGAACAAAGTCCTGAAAGATCAAGATTACGCTCTGCATGAGGCATAGCCTCCATTAACTCTCTTTCGTTTTCTTTCCAGCCAATGGCGCGCAAAAGCGGTAGCAGACAAGTTGAAAGATCCGATGCTTCATCAAACTGACGGCGTATGAGGTCTGAGTAATCAACCACATGAGGAGGTCTTTCCAAGTACGTTACCGCATTACTCTTAACGACTTGGGAAGCCTTTTTGTTATCAACAGGTTTATTAACGATCCGTCCATCAGATATATTTAATACCCGGTCTGCCATGACAAACCAGGAAGGACGAGGCGTTATCAAAACAATTGTACAAATACCTTTTAACTGAGAAATATAATTCCGTAATAATTTATCGCTCTCCATATCGAGCGATAGGTTAGCCTCATCAAACAGGATGACACTAGGTTGATGTACCAATATGCGTACGATCTCGGTAATTTGCCGTATCCCGGACGACAGCACTTCCGCATTGCCTTCGCCGAGTGGCGTCTCATAACCCAGTTTCATACTGGATACCACTTCATCCAGCCCCAATTGACTGGCTATATCCAGAGCAGCTTCATTCAGGCCGCTGTCGAACATCGTCATGTTTTCCAAAATGGTGCCGGTAATCAACGCACCTTTTTGCGGTAACAAGCCGATTTCTCTTTGTACGCTATCAGAAGAAAATTCGGTAATGTTGCGACCATCAATCAGGACATCGCCTCCATCGGCTATCACTGCCCCGCCTATGACGGATAAAAGACTGGTTTTACCGCTGCCGCTTCCACCTTGAATCAAAACGCATTCGCCCGCTCGAATGGTGATGGAAATATCGTTAAGAATGGGATCGCCATTGTTACGGTCTAGCTTTACTTGTTTGAGTTCAATGCTCTCCTTTACCTGTTGCAGCTCAGGTTTATCATGATTATCGTCAAAAGGCATATCATGCACTTCCTTCATACGTTTCTGTGCCGCAACAAAGCTCTGATAACGCATCCAAACTGTCAGCCCCCGACGCAACGGCTGTAATGATCGCACCGAAAGCATCATACAAGCCGCTACCCCCCCTGGTGTCATTTGGCCTGAAAGCACGCCCATAGCACTGGCAAAAACGATACTGATTGTCATCACCTGAACAAAAGTTGTGCCCAAAGCTGAAGCCATGGAACTGGTATTGGTCATGCTTTCATTCATCTTGGAGTTACTGGCTCTAAGCCGCTCGTGGCGACGCTCCATTTGGGCTTCCATAGCCATAGTCTTTACTGAATGGATACCGGTAAAAGTTTCCACCAAGTAATTGATATGACGCTCATTGGCAACATGGTTATCATTAATCAGTTGCTTCAGCCAGTTGCCGAATCGAAAAATAACGTAGATAAAAATGATCAACAGCACCACGGGGACAAGTACTATCCAGCCGCCGATGACGTAAATCATAGCCAGAAAAATAAAGACAAAAGGCAGGTCTAACAAAACCAGCAATGCCCGTCCCGAATAAAACTCTGCGACTCTTGCAGTTGATGCAACGCGCTCAACATGAATTCCCGGTTCCTCCTGTTGCAAACGCTGCAAAGGAACATACATTAATCTGTTCAATGCATCGACACCGGCAATATGCTCAAAGCGGGCACCTAACCAACTGGTTACCAAGCCATTAACTTCCTGCAACAGTTCTTCGATAACCAGTCCCACGACGACCCCTATCACCAGCAGGCTCAGCGTTTCTAAAGACTGATTAAGCACCACGCGATCCATGATTTGCAGTATTGCCATGGGTAGAATCAGGCCCAGAATATTATGTAAGAACGCGGCTATGGCAAGTAAAGGACTGGCTCTCCGTAAATCAGGGGAGCGAAATATTTCCAATAGCGGGTCAACCAATGCCCCTATGCTTTTACCCTGATTTAACAAGGCAGAGAAAAATGCTGACATAGTTAGTTATTCCACACCGGATTGATTAACCAGCATACGTAATAATGGATGTGCATAACTAATACGCTCATCTTCTTGTCGCGATAAAACGCCGCTGGCAATAGCCTGCTCAACCGCAATTTGTATAGTATCGTGGGGTTCCCACATGGCTTCGGCAATTTCTGCCGCAGTCATAGGAATCGCTTCCTTGCTGAGCTGGCGCAGCAAGGCTCGATCAAGTTTAAGTCCGTCCATGCGGGCGTTAATCACGACTTGTAAGGAAAGGGGTAAAGTGTCTTGCCAGTTGTGGCGCGCCAATTCAATGGCAAATAGCGGGACACCCGAGGCATGTTGCGCGATAGTTTCAGCTGCCTGATGCCTGTCTTGTGCTTGCTGTATGACCGCATCGGCATCCTCTCCGGCCTTTAACGCATCGATCTCCCATTGCTTAATGGATTGGGTGATCAGACTTTCAATGGCCGTTTTGGATAAATGCCCCAACCGAATAGTTTCGCTGGGACTTATCGCAGATTTTGGCAATTTACGCGCGGCCACAACAATCAACTTTCTTTTGGCCGTGTTTGCTGTTTCAAGCATTTTTATCAAAATATCGGCAGGTAACAGGTGAGCATCATCCACGATAACTACTTCATGATTTCGGCCTGTAACCGACCTGAGACAATGTAACAAAGATTGGGGCTTAACCGATGCGCCACCGGGGAACATATACAAGTGGCTATCTTCGACACCCGAATGGCAGACGAAATGATGTATTCGGCCTTTCAACTCCAGGCCTCGTTCTGCGACATAACGGCATAACAAAGATTTACCCATCCCCGTTTCGCCCTCAATGTAAACAAGATGGTTTTTACCCCTGAATACTTCTGCAAGCAGCAAATTCAAGCGTTCAAGCTCTGCCTCACGACCCAAAATTGGCGTCGCACAACCGAGCTCTTCGCTAAGCACTGCCTGAGATTGCGAGGGTTGGATGTTGTTGCCCCACGGCATTCGATTAAGCGTGTTGAAAAAAACGCCGGGAACAACAAATCCCTGCGCATTAGGTCCGATGATTTCCAGCAATTTTTTTGCCGTTGCGCCCAGCGCCAACTCTCCAGGAACGGCGTTACATGCAAGCTCTCGTGCATGGGCAATGACAGCGCTGGCGACAACCTCGCCCGACCAGCCCCCATGACGGTTCATACTTGAAATTGCAAGTCCTGCCGTTAATCCGCCGCGCAAATTTTGGTTAATCTCCGGATAATCTGCAAGGGCATCAAAAACGGCACGAGCTGCGCGCAGTGCCTTAAAAATATCTTGCTCTGTCCCACGCTTTACGCCAAAAATCAGGTCGCCGATATGTGTTTTACTGGTTAAAAACAAGGCATCATAGCTGCTTGCCAATGCTGAGAAGGTTTTGTGCAGCTCCTGAACAATCGCCTTTGGATTAGTACCGGCATGCAGGATTGCGTCAGGCAAAAAGATACTCAAGACGATGCAGGGGCGACGTTCCAATAGACCTTCACATATTTCAGCGCTATCGGATTCATTGACCGGCGTTAGATTGAGTCCTTGGGATACGGCCATAGTACGATTGCTGACATGGAGTTTTTTAAACAATGCCACAACATGCTGCTTTACTGTTCCCAATCCGATGCCTAATTCATTGGCAATTTCCTTATTAACTTTACCCGCTTTTATCAACGCCAGAACCTGTTGCTGACGTTGAGTAAGTTCCGGTAATAGCTCAGCCTCCTGATTCATGAAAGCGGCTGTCGAAATCGTGTTAATAGACTCTTTATTCATGTTTATCGATCATAACGGCCTTCACCATATAAAAATACCGAAACATTATTGTCATTCTCCAAATGGCATGAAGAATCAAAATTAAACTGATCATTTTTTCTTATGCCGCTGCCGATGTGCTAAAACTCGTTTCCAGCACCAATGCCGGTTGACTTTCGTGCAACGGTCTACCCTGCGCCTTCGAGATTTATAACTACAGGAATAGCATCAACCTGCTCACGTTTACGTAGCGTGTCGGCTTGCACTGCGGCCTCCTTACGGCTGGTATAAATACCGGTTCGCACTGCAAATACGATCGTTCCATCGGTTAACCGCTCTTGCTGAACATAGGTTTTATAGCCCTTACGGCTCCAAACTGCCACTGCGTTCTCAGCGTTACTCCGGTCAATCAGCGTATAAATCTGCACGGCATAACCTAATAGGGGAGGAGCCCCAGCCTGAGTAGCGCCCTCCCCGCTGGCGGCTGCCGCATTCGGTTCACTAAGCTTCATTGGCGCTGGCTCGACATTGGCGTGCTTTTCAGCTTGTTCGGATAGAGCCGAAGCATCGGCTTTAACTTTGTCGTTTGATGAATCAGAATTAATCAGAATCGGCTTGGCCGCGTTGCCTTCCACCGCTAATGCAGCATTTTCATCTTCCATAAAGTCGTTGAACTCTTCAGCATCGGACGACACGACGTTGCAACGTAATTGTTTGACGCTCAACTGTCCGCAAAAAGTGCCGGCCTCGTCCTGGCTTGGGAATGCGGCTATAAACACCCGGTACCAAGTTGCCCGTTCTTGTTGCTCTGTTGCCAGTTTACCTTGCAGGCGAGGCAACGCGACACGCCCTGTCATCAGCTTCGGAAAGCGCTGATTTAAATCACGCCACGCGTGAGTCACCCCTAAGCGGTCCTGTAGCCCGGCTAATTCAACCAACCAGAATTCGTCACCTGTGTCGATATTGCGTCCAGTCCAGTCGATCCCCGGCATGACCATGGACGCTGCTTCAGATGCTTCGGCTGATTTATTCTGAGGACGAACCCCGTCACCCGGCAATATTCCTCCTTGCGGAACACCACCGCCCAACGCGCTATACAGCGATACCAAGCCACCAAAGTGTTCTTGCCGAATGTGGTGGTATTCATCCAAAGCACGGTAGTAAGTTCGTTCCGTATCAATCAACGTCAAAAAGTCGATGCCTCCGACCTCATAGGATTCCCGGCTAGCCGTCCAGGCACGCAATGCCGCCTCTACGGCCACTTTTTGTGACTCAAGCCGCCGGCCATTCATATGGGTACTGGTTATTGCATCCTCTGTTTCTCGCACGGCTCCGTAGACGGTATGCAGATAGGTTTCCACCAATTCTTCGTGCAGTGACCGCGCAAAAGCGACATCCTGAGTACGCTTGCCATGATCAAAAATCGTGGTGGTCAGATTACCTAGCGCGTTGTAGATAACGCCATAGGGTGTAAAAAACTGGGCAAAAGCCACCATCCCTATACTGCCTTGGGAGGTTATATTAAGCGGAGGAAACAAGCGCGCTCGGGCCACATCAATATCGGCATCCGCAGCCAACAATCTGGCCTCAACAGCACGTATATCAGGTCGTCGCACTAACAGCGAAGTCGGCACACTCGCTAATGCTCCCGGAAAAGTAAGCGAATCCATCCCTTTGTTTGATAAGGTCAGCGCACTGGGTGTCACGCCGAGCAATTGAGCCAACGCATGAGCCGCCATTTCCCGCTGCAACTCCAACCCGGGGATGGTCGCATGAACGGCATAGACAGCAGAACGTTGTTGTTCCAGATCAATAACCGTGGCATCGCCTACTTCTACCCGATCAGTAACCGCCTGAAGCATGCCGTGGATCTCGGTTTCTGTCTGACGCGCAACACGGATACGGTCGTTGAAGGAAAGATATTCAACATATTTGGAGACTACGTTGGCAATCAGGGTACGGCGCGTGTCATCGCTTTGATAAGTAGCTTGCCATAGATGCATTTCCGACGATTCAGCCATGGAACTGAGCTCACCCCACAGATCGACGCGCCAATCGCCACGCAAGCCGGCTTGATAATATTCGCGGTGTTTAACGCTAGAGGGGGAACTGATCGTGGCCGAGTTGACACCGTTGGGCGGAGCATCATGACGGGCCTCAAGAGGGGCCGTCAGAACCGGATATTGATCCGCTTCAGCCTGTTTTGCGCGAGCCTGGGACTGAGACAGACGCAGCATGGCGATACGTAGATCGATATTGTTCGCTAATGCTTGGTCAACCAGGGCATTAAGCTCGACACTGCCCAAAGAGCGCCACCATTCATCAAGATCCGCTTCTGCAACCGACTTTGCGGATGCAACACTATCTCCAGTATGAATGGGCACCTCTTCAGCCTTGGGAAATAATGCAGACTGTTGAAATTGATTCGAAAGAAGCGGGACAGGCACATCGTAGTGATCCCGCTTGATGGCACAGCCCGCCAGCAACGTGCTTAAAATAACCGGGGCGAACACAATACAATGCGCTCGGGCAGCCATTCCGGCGCAACGCTGGAGAAAAACCAAGCGCTGTTGCAGCAGTGTCAACACATATTTCCCGTAAACTAAGGGCTGTTTTTTCATTGATTTACACATCACACCCACAATGAATCATTGCGGGGGGGGGGTATTAAAGTGAATGCACCGGTCGCAACAAGAATACATTTAGTTTAGGGCTGTTAAAAGACTTAATAAACGAGTGGTTAACTATAGAGGGATTTTCATGAAATGCAACATGAATGCCAAAATTATGTTCAACTCGCAGAAGACGCTGCTAATTTTGAAAAACGCCAACTCCGTCACATTAACTGAAAAAACATATACTTCGCGTGAACAAAAATACCAACCCCCTTAAAACTGAGTGGATTGATCCGTCAATACATTAGGACTCCTCTGTAAAAAACATAGGGTTTTCTGGTAGCAAGGGGTTTCAACCCCAGATAAAACGCCCATCATTAGGCAAGTAGGCAGACAATATTTTTTGACCATTGGTTCCGATCTTTACCACGAAGCGCACGAAGAAAAATAGTTAGCTTCGTTCGCTTCGTGGTGAGGAAGAGATGTTAGAAAGCTTTTGAACGACTCTTGGAAAAGCCGGAATAAAAGCCAAGGAAGCGTTTTTTATTTTTCAAACAAGGCCATCGACTCAACATGCCCGGTCTGCGGGAACATATCCATAACCCCGGCTTTAACCAGCTTATAGCCCAGCTCATTGACCAGTATCCCTGCATCACGGGCTAGCGTTGACGGATTGCAGGACACATAAACAACCTGCTCTGGTTGCCATTTTTTAAAATGGTGCAAAACCTCGGAAGCACCGGCCCTGGAAGGGTCGAGCATGATTTTATTGTATTTCCGGTTAGCCCAGGGCTGATCTGAAATATCCTTGCTTAAATCGGCCGCATAAAACTCAACGTTTTCGATGCCGTTATGACGGGCATTTTCCTTGGCGTGATTAACCAAGGGCTGGTCGCCTTCCACTCCGACCACGCGCCCGGCAAATTTTGCCATCGGCAGGGTAAAGTTGCCCAAACCGCAAAACAAATCCAGCACCGAGTCGTTTTCATTCAACGCCAAGGTCTCCAACACCCGGTTAATCATTTGCTTGTTAATTTCATAATTAACCTGGGTAAACATCGCGGGTTTGAACTTAAACTCCAAGCCCTGATCCGGTAACGCGTAAGTCGGTATCAGTTCCGGCTCGCCATCCAGCGGTACGATGGTATCCGGGCCTTTGGATTGCAGACACACCGATATGTCATACTGATGAGCAAAATCGCGCATCCGTTCCTTATCGGCATCGGTCGGCGGCTCCAGCACCCGAAACGACAGCACGCATTGGTCATCGCCGATAGCCACTTCAATCTGCGGAATTTTATCCTTGATGGTCAAGCCGCCGATCATTTCCGACAAAGCCATCAGCCGGGTGCCGACGATAGGATTCATCACCACGCAACTTTCAATCTCCGCCAGATACGGATGCCGTCTTTCCCTGAAACCTACCAGCACCCGGTTCTTTTTCTCGACATATTTAACGCCCATCCGAGCTTTGCTGCGATAGCCCCAATGCGGACCTATCAGCGGCTGCCAAAGCTCGGGGATTTCAGTCTTACCGATACGTTTAAACTGATCGACCAGCAAATCCTGCTTGATTCGGATTTGCGCAGCCGATTCGACATGCTGAAAACTGCAACCGCCGCACACACCATAATGCGCACACAACGCATCAACTCGATCGGCGGCGCGACTTAACAGCTTGACGACCTTGCCTTCCGCATAATCCTTGCGGCTTTCGGTGTAAACAAACTCCACCTCTTCGCCCGGCAGCGCCTCATCGATAAAAATCACCTTGCCCTCGACATGCGCCACGCCGCGTCCGTCATGGGCCAAGGATTCAATCGTGACTTTAACCGGCTCTACCGGTAACTGCTTTTTTATTCTCTTTCTATTTGCCATGTTTACTTTTGTTTCCAGCTTCCTGAGGATTGATACCACCAGCCTGACTGAGCATTGCTCACCCAACGACCGGCAAAGGTTGATTTAATTTGCGCCGCCCAATCGGGATGACCGTTGGCATCGGCAATCGCTTGATACAGACTTTGCCGATCGGCATTTTCTGCGGCGACCAGTTTATTGACCTGATTCCTGTCCTTAAGCGGTACGCTTTCTACATCCCTGACTGCCAGAAGACCATCAGCTTGTATGCCGACAACCCCCGCCGCGTACAAAGGTTGCAGACTGGCAAAGCGGGCTTCCATAGTGCTTCGCAACTGCCTGATTTCAGCGCTATCGATTGCCAAGTCCGCTTCCGCAGCCTGCGCGGGCGACACCACCACATTGATCGCCGTATCGATCATCTGATAAACGTTTACCTGCCAATCCGGCAAACTGGCCTTAGGCTTGGGTTCCGCTTTTTGCGGTGCGACATTTTGAATGTCCTTGATGATCTCATCCGCCGCTTTTTCAGCCGCAGCGGCGGGGAAATAAATGTTGATAGTGACGCAGGCAGTCAACAAAACTGCGCTTAATACTGATATTTTTCTCATAACGGTCTCCTGATTATTTAACAATAACTTCGTCCGATGTCGAAATACGTTGCACTCGACCCATTAACACATTCCAGTCCAGGTGGGAATTATAGCCGATCACATCGATTCGCGGCAGACCGCCGTCGGTAATAAGAAAAATTAGGCAGGGGGAAATGGACTTCGTATCACAGACCATCCCCTTATTCATGTAGATCAGCAAGGCAGAAGCAGAAAGCCCCCTTCTTGTTTATGCGCACAATTGTACATATAATCAAGCCATGAAAATTGAATTCGATCCTGCCAAAGCCGTAGCCAACCCATTGAATCACGAAGGCGTGACCTTTGATGAAGCTCAGGCAGTCTTGCTGGATCCTTACGCCCTGACGCGAGAAAATGGCGATGCCGACAATGAACATCGTTTTATCACACTGGGCATGAGTGCAAAAGGTCGAATATTGATTGTGGTTTGGACGCTACGCGAAGAGTCTGTGCGTCTGATTTCTGCCTGGAAAACCAACCAACCAACCCCAAAGGAGGCGTTATGAGCAACAATTCTGATCCCCTGTTTGACCGTTATGCCGAGATGGATTTTAGCGATGCCAAGCCAGTCGCTGAAATTCCGGCATTGGCAAAACTGCAAGCCGAGCACGGCGGCAAGTCGCGGATAACCATGCGCGTAGATAATGACACACTGGCGATTTTTAAAGCCCGCGCAGAAATGAGCGGCGGCAACTATCAAACCTTGATGAACGAGGCGTTACGGCAATTTGCCCAAGGCATAACCTTGGCCGATGTCGTGCGGGAGACCATTCGGAAGGAACTGCATCAGGCTTGAGTGGCTACAACCCATCAAGTCACGCTCGGCTTTGGTGAATTTCCCGGTCAGGCATTTACCACCGAAGTGTGAATTTCCACCTTGAGTGCATGCTTAATGGCGACAAAAATCGCCGAGATATTGCTCATCGTCGGATTGCCGGACTTGGAAAGCATCCGATGCAGACTCTTGGCCGGTTTGTGTATATCTTTTGCCAACGATTCAAAACCCACTGTAGCATTGACCAGATCGCGCAGAATCAGCTTGGCCGTATCGGGTTCTCCATTGAAAAACAGCGTCACCGCCTCATCCAGCAGCGCCTGCGCAAAAGCCGGATCAGCTTGCACACGAGCAGCAACAGTTTCTTTGAAATCACGCGTCAGTACCATAACTCACCTACCTTTTTGGCATTTGTAATTTGCGCCGTTTGTAATCTTCCCACAAGGCGACAGCTTGATCGATGTCTTTCTGCTGCCGCTTCTTGCCACCACCACCCAACAATATGATGATCTTCAAACCATCCTTCGCCAGATAAATGCGATAACCTGGCCCCCAATCAATTTTGTATTCGCCAATACCCCGAAACCATTCCACGTTAGACAGGTTGCCCTGCTCCATACGAGCGGCCGCTACCCGAACCTTGGCAGCGACCAATGCATCCAGCGAAGCGAACCATTCCGCATAGGGGCTTTTTCCATCGGACAGCAACAGCTCTCTGATTTGGTAGTTCGTTGCACTCATAGTAACATATACGTTTCCATTGATTCAAAGCAAACCTGCTGAAGGTCTGCCAACTCTATTGAAATTACATTAATTAACATCAGCCAAAATAAACATAGCCAGTCTTAATACCGGTTATTCTTCCCGCCGCTTGGTCAAACCGGAAACTACGGCCACCAGCAACAAGCTGGACACCCAACCAAACAGGATTTCAAACCACATCAGAAATCGTGTGCAATGCTTAGGAAAATCCCATGTAAGCAATTCATCAGTCCATGTGTTTTTTGGTGTTGGAATCCTCGGTGCCCAATCGTGCTCTTGTTGTAAATCGACCAGCGGCAAGATCAAATCCAGCGAATAGGCGAAAGGGCTGAATCCCGTATATTCCTCAGGCAGTTTCCTACATAGATACCAGTTACCCGCGCCTTGAACCGAAGGTAACCCGCAACCTAATTTATATCCTTCCAGATTAGCTGCTGGGCTAGCAGGCACACAAGCGGCATACTCAGGATTTTGAAACACCAGCGGATTGCTGGGCGCAAATACGCCATTGCCATTATCGCCATAGAGCGCTGCGTACCAATAAAACGCCCCGCAAAGCAGCCAAACAATCAACATCTCAACGATCAATCGAGACGGACTGTAATGTCCATAGCTAAGGAGAACACCATATAAGCAATGAAAACAGCGACTTATTTTTCGATATATCCTCGCTCTCGCTTTATTCCAATTTTCTGGAGCTTGACCAATCAAGTTGGCAAGATGTCGCCGATCTTCAAAAGCAATCGCCACTAGTCGTACTTCCTTAAAATGCCCCATGTCGTAAAGCACTTTTTGTAATTGCTTCCAAGGTTGTGGCTTAAAATCTTTGCCATCTCTAATCAGCCCAGCATGTGAGGCAGACTGCTTATCCAGCCATTTAAGCCGAGTCTTTGCATCTTTGGGAGCGATACCAGACAGCCTGTCATAAACAAAACCATCCAAATCCAGTTTTCCTTCCGGCCAAGACTTGAGATCATCTTCCAGGCTACCTACTTTGGCAGAAACAAGAGAAACAACGCCCTTAACGCTAAGATTAAGAAAAAAGAACATGCCAGCCACCGTCATGTTCTCAGCCAGCAATGCATAACCATTCATATCGTCGAGAGTTGAGTCACTACATTCCAGATCACCACCAATTTTCGCTCCTTGCAATCGAACTGTGCCTGTAGCGGTGAAGCCATTCTTCAGTACAACACAGCCTTTAATCACCGCACCATCACAAGACAAAGCATTTCCGTCCTTGACGACGAACTGGCCGTTTTCGCAAACTAAATCACCGCCAATCTGCGCACCTATCATGGCAACTTCACCAGTGGCGGTGAATTCGCCATTCAAATAGACATCGCCCTTGATCACCGTATTACCAAAAGATAAGGAATTGCCGCCCTTGCCATCGAACATGCCTTTAGTGCATTCCAAAGAGCCGCCTACCTGTGCATTTGCTAAGCTAACAGTGCCAGTGGAGGAGAATTCATTCCTCAAAAAAACGCAACCTTTAATCTTCGCTCGGTCACATATCAATGCATTGCCCTCTTTTCCATCAAACTTACCTCCATCGCATACCAGATCGCCGCCAATCTGCGCACCTGCAAAGCTAACTTCGCTGGTGGAAATAACATGGCTCAGGAAAACAGTGCCACTGCACACCATGCGGTCGGCTTCCAAACCCTCAACATGGCAAACCTGAAACAGCAAACAACCGTGAACAACACTATCTCGCAAGTTAGTAGTAGTTAAATGGCAATAAGTCAGCCTTAGGCTATTTGGCAAGGTTGCGCCCTCAAAATCCAGCTTACCTTCAATCCAGGCTCCCGAGAGCTGCACGCCCTTTTCATGTATCAGGGCACGTTCATCACCGCCCAGCGCAAGAAAGCGCAGAAAGGATGCACGGACAGTATTTTGTTTAGTTGGTAGCTTGGGTCGCTGTTCATAAATAACTGCATCCTTGCCACTTCGACAGTCATCCAATAGCTGTTTTTCGGCGGGGTAATCGACAAACGACTTCTCAAAATCACTCAGTGAGCGTTCAAAGGCTTTTAAAGGTGGATTAGTCATGCTTGCATTCCTATGTGTATATTTCGGGTGTCGTAGAATTCGATGATTTCCCAAGTCGCATCAATCGCGGATGATGCTTGTCTTAAGATCGGTTTCCCTCATTCGACACATTCTAACGCATTACATTGGTTTCTTTTTAGACGTTTCTGCCAATGCCGTAGGATGGGCCATACGATGTTTGGGCCATCCTATACACTGAGCATCACTTAATAATAACTTCGTCCGATGTCGTAATCCGCTTCAACCGATCCATCAGCACATTCCAGTCAACACGGGGGTTATAGCCGATCACGTCGATGCGCGGCAAGCCGCCGCCGGTGATAATGGCATAGCCGGATTCCGTGGCCTTTACTCCCATCAACTGACACACGCCGTCATGCAGGTAACAACCCAAACCCAGCTTGTCGTAGCCGAAGGTTTCAAAAAACCTTAAGAAGCTTTTGGACAGTAGATCAGCCGCGCCACCGCCGCCGATGTTGGCGATGTTTTGCACCGCTTTTTGACTGATTCTGTGCCGGGAATCATCGTCTTCCGGCGTACCCAGCCACGCGAAAAAAGTGACCGGATGCCAGTTTTCCATGTACAGCTGCCGGACGTAGCCAGATAACTTGCCGGTAATGCCGCCGAATTTAAACTTGCCGGTTAGCTGATCCAGATCCAGGTTGTCAATTTCCAGGTCGCTGTGAAATTTGGGGAAATCGGTAAACAATCCCGAAGAGGCCAGATTGCTGATTTTAATTTCGCCGTCGAAAACTTTGACGATCAGTTCGCCGCCCAAAGTCAGGGTTTTATTGCTGTACTCGACTCGGGGAATATGTCCGCTGATGGTGCCGGATAACGGTGTCCAGTTTAGGGCCTTGGATAGCTGTTCAAGCGACACATCGCTTATGTCGCCCTCAAAGGACAACTCGGGATCACGCTGTTTTTTTGCCTGCCAGCTGAAATGGTTGATGGCGATTGCGCCGCCCAAAAAAGGCACTTGCGTGCTTTTTAGCAGCCGGATAGTGTCGGCCCGGCTCAGCAACGAAAGCTTGGCCGGGCCTATCGGCACGGCGCGCACCTGCAATTGTTGCCAGGAAAATTCCGACGGCTGGTTGAAGGTTTCATCGTTCGACCAGTTGAGCGTACCTGCGCCACCCTGAATTTCGCCTCGGCCTGCGGCATCTTTAACATCAATATTATCAAAGGTTGCCGTTAACGCCGTTAAGGCTTGGTCGTTAATGGAGAAGTCTGCTTTTAAATGGCCTGCAAGCGTAACTCCTTGCAATGCCGTCTGCTCAAAAAACGGTTTCAAGTATGTTGCGGATAAGTCCTGCAAGTTGTCGCTGGTCAACGAGAGCTCGGCCTTTTCAATGCTTGCGCCATCCTTGTAGTCGACGGTTGCATGTCCGCTTAATTCGCCGGTCTTTGAATGCCGGTAACTTAGCGAATTGACCTCAACTTGTTTGCTCGATGTATTCCAGTCGCCTTGAGTATCCAATGCTATATTTTGCCCGGCCGCTTCCAGATATAAAGGCTCCACATATAACGCGCCGCCGTTAATATCGACATGGCTTTGCCATTGCCACAAGCCGTTATTGTTTTTGGCGGCCAGCGTTGTCTCCAGCATTAATGCTTCGGTAGCCAACTGCCCGTCTTTGGTCTGCCCGGTCAGACCATTAACCCCAGTGGTTAAGGTGAACTCCTGTACCTGCGCATGACTGCCGGATACATTTAACTTAACATCGATTTTACCGGCTTTCAATTTGAATCGTTCCTGCGGCAGTAGCTGTTGAATCAACTTGCCATCCACAGCTTTGGCATCGATCTGCAACTGCCATTGCTCGCCCCGCTCTTCGCCGTCAACCGCAACGGTTCCACCGGCTAGGTGCAAATCGGTTAATTTGAACGAACTGCGCTTTTCCGTGACATGAAAAGAAAAATTAGCGGTCGGCGATTGCCAGCGTTTTGAATGAATCTGTGCCCTGCCCTGTTCGCATAACAATTCCTTGTTTTGCCAGGTGAACGACATGCAGCGGATATTAACCAAGTTGAGATCATCAAACGGCTTGGGCAGGCTTAACTTGGCAATCGTTAAGGCCAGTTTTTGCGGGTTTTGCGACAGGTCGGTCAGGGCGATATTGATGCCTTCCAACGTCCATTGGCTTCCTGCAATGGTTCCGACATTCAGCGATACGCTATCCAGTGCATTGGCGGTGGGTGTTGTTAAAGTAAAAAAAATAGCCAGGAGAAATCTGGTTATTTTCGAATATGATACGATGGATGGAAGTGTCCGGCGTCTACAATCTTTCACATCCCTGTGTTCTGGATTCCGGCAATCCCTGCCGGAATGACGGCAATATGACTTGTGCAGAAATCTATGCACATTAACCAGGAAAAACACCCGTAGACAGATACCGGTCGCCCCGATCGCAGATAATCACCACAATCACCGCATTCTCAACTTCTTCCGACAAACTCAACGCTGCATGTACAGCACCACCGGATGAAATACCGGCAAAAATGCCTTCTTGGGCAGCCAAGGCGCGGGTGACGTTTTCTGCTGAAATCTGATCGACATCGATAATCCGATCAACGCGATCAGCCATATAGATCTTCGGCAAATATTCCTTGGGCCAGCGTCGGATACCGGGGATTTTAGACTCGCCTTCCGGCTGCACACCGATAACCTGTATATCGGCATTCTGTTCTTTAAGGAATTTTGACGTACCCATAATCGTGCCGGTCGTGCCCATGGAGCTGACAAAATGGGTTACTTGCCCCTGAGTATCACGCCAAATTTCCGGCCCGGTGCCTTCATAATGGGCGCGCGGATTATCGGGATTGGAAAACTGATCCAGAACTCTGCCCTTGCCCGCCGCTTCCATTTCCCTGGACAGATCAATCGCCGCTTCCATGCTGCCTGCAGCAGGCGTCAGAATGATCTCCGCACCGTAAGCTTTCATCGAAGCCCGGCGCTCCTCGCTCATGTTGTCCGGCATGATTAAGGTCATTTTATAGCCTTTGATTGCCGCCGCCATTGCCAACGCAATACCGGTATTGCCGCTAGTCGCTTCTATCAACCGGTCGCCGGGTTTGATTTCGCCCCTTAATTCAGCATGTTTAATCATGCTCAGCGCCGGGCGGTCTTTGACCGAACCGGCCGGATTATTGCCTTCCAGTTTGACCAAAATGGTATTGCTAGTATTGCCGGGCAAACGTTGCAGCCTGACCAGAGGCGTGTTGCCGACAAAAGATTCAATGGTTGGGAAAGTCATGGTAGTCATTGTGATGATTAAGGTGCAAGGTAAAAGATGAAAGGCTAAAGGCTAAAGGCTAAAGGCTAAAGGCTAAAGGCTAAAGGCTAAAAATTATTGTTCCTTTCGCCTTGTACCTTTCACCTTATTTATTTCTATTTATGAAAATGATCCATTGGACATTGGCCGTTTCTGAGACTGATGATCGGCCAGTTCGCTGCACTCGCAAATTCGGCCAGTGTCTCATCGGGATCGACCGCGACGGGATTATCCACCAGCTTAAGCAACGGAAGGTCGTTGTGGGAGTCGCTGTAAAACCAGCTGTCCCGCATTGTTTCGGTTGAGTCTTTTAACCAGGCTTCCAACAACTTAACTTTGCCTTCTCTAAAACAAGGGATGCCGTTAAATCCGCCGGTATAGCGTCCGTCGATAAATTCCGGCGTGGTCGCCAGCAAGTTTTCAATGCCGTACAACTTGACTATCGGCTCGGTCACAAAGCGGTTGGTTGCGGTGATAACCAGCAAGGTGTCGCCCCGTTTTTTATGTTTGTCGATCAGCTGCTGTGCGGATTTTAACATCAGCGGTTTGATGGCCTCTTCTATGAACTGCGACCGCCATTGATAAAGTTGCTCAGGGTCATTGTCCGCTAATGGTTGTAACGAAAAGCGAAGGAACTCGACAATATCCAACGTGCCTTGTTTATAGTCATCGTAGAATTTGGCGTTGGCGCTTTCGTAGAGATTTTTATCGACGATGCCCTGATCGACAAGAAACTGTCCCCATAGGTAGTCGCTGTCATCGGCAATCAAGGTGTTGTCTAAATCAAAAATCGCTAAGCTCACGGTTAAACCTGTCTTGAGTAATTAAAAAGAGCTATGCGCTATGGCATCTGCACTTTATTTATGGAACAATGCAGTCATTAATTTAAATTACTGACCTATCTTTAATAATTTTACCATTAGCAAGATTAAAGAACTAGGAAAGGTAAAAACACAGGTTTTAACATGATTGACTCTAAAGGATACCGGCCCAATGTCGGAATCATCCTTTGCAATGACGAGGGTCGCGTGTTTTGGGCAAAACGAATGGGTGTAAACTCATGGCAATTCCCGCAAGGCGGGATAAATCCGAACGAAGACCCAGAAGCCGCGATGTATCGGGAGTTGTGCGAAGAAACGGGACTGCAACAGCAGCATGTCCAGGTGCTTGGCCGTACGCGCTATTGGCTGAGATACCAATTACCCGAGCGCTATATCCGCAAAAACTCCCTGCCCTTATGCATAGGCCAAAAGCAAATCTGGTATATGTTGCGCTTGATCACGCATGAATCCAATGTGCGTTTCGATCAATGCGCCAAGCCGGAGTTTGACGACTGGCGCTGGGTGGATTACTGGGAGCCGCTTAAGGATGTGGTCTATTTCAAGCGTAAGGTTTATCTTAAAGCGATGAGCGAATTAGGCGCTATTTTGACCGCCGATACCGTTCCTGTTGACGCCTCAGGGTATCTGGCTAAGGAGATTGAAAAGGCGAAAACCAGAAGGCGCAGAAGATAGGCTACTCCTAATAACCATGCGCATCGGATTGTAATTCGATCAACGGCTCCGGCAATCGGACAACCTCGGATTCAACCCGGCCGTCGGCATACAAGTCTATCAATCGATAACCGGGAGCCGTGTCGTTCACATCGAATTCGGTACTTCCAGGCACAAATTGAAAGCACGTTGAAGGCGCACCCAGTACCCGAAGGCTTGCGGTTGTTACATCCATGACCTGATGGATATGGCCGGTAGTTATGACTTTTACTTGCGGGTATTTGTCCACTATCGCCAATAACTCCTGACTGTTTTCGATGATCATGGTATCCATCCAGGAACTTTTAGTCTCCAGACAATGATGATGGACTGCGATCAGCGCGTGACGATCCGGGTTTCCGCTTAAGCAGTTCTGAAGAAAGTCCAATTCCTCATCTGACAGTCGACCGCCGGGTTCTCCGGGTATCTGGCTGTTCAGGCTGATCAGCTGCCAGTTATCCAGTAAAAGCTGTTTGCGGCAATTAATGCTGTCGGCATTGAATACCTGCTGCATCAGATCGTAATCATCATGATTGCCGGGCAGGCAGATACACGAAGTTTGATAGGCTTCGATGGCGGTTAAGATACGGCTGTAACTTGCAAGACAAGGGTCTTGAGCCAAGTCGCCGGTCAGCAAGATCAAATCAAAATGAGGTTTTTCCGTATCGGCCTGTCGTGAGCGGAGCCGAACGGCCTGCTCTAGGCAAGCATGGAAATAATGCTCGGTATTAATGCCCAGCATTTTGTCTTCCGGAGCCGCCAGGATATGCAAATCAGATAATTGCAGGATTGATAGACAGGCGGCGTTATTGGTCATCGGAAGAGGCTATGCGATGTCTTTACACAGGACTTTGGAATTTCTTTGCGGGTTATACAACGCCTTGAGCTGATCAGGAAGATCAGCAAGAGATGACGATAAAAATCCCCGCTCGATAAACCAGTGCATGGTTTGCGTAGACAACACGAATAGCTTTTTAAGCTTGAGCTCTCCCGCCCTGCGGTAGACGTATTCGAGCATCCGATTGCCCCTGCTCGAACGCTGATAGTCGGGATGCACGGCAAGGCAGGCAATTGCGCCGAACCGGCCTTGCACATCCGGGTGCAAGGCGGTGCAGCCGATAATCAGGCCGTCGCGTTCAATGACGATATAGTCGGCGATTTCCATTTCGATTTTTTCCCTGGAACGTTTGGCTAGCTTGCCTTGTTGTTCCAGCGGCTTGATCAGCTCCAGAATGCCGCCGATGTCGTTCAGTGTGGCCGGGCGCAATTCTTCAAACGCCGTCGAACTGATCAGCGTGCCTATGCCGTCGCGGCTGAATAACTCAAGCAACAGCGCGCCGTTGATAGTTCTATCAATCAAATGCACACGGTCGATGCCGGATTGGCAGCTTTGCATCGCGGCTTTAAGCGGCAAGCTGACGCTGGTTGATATGTCCGGGTGCTGCTGCAAGAAAGCATCGGCTTCGGCAGTGGTCATTTGCTGAATTTGTTCGCCGTTGTCGGGATTACTACAACTTTGTTCGGTCAACAAAACCAGTTTTTCCGCTTTCAACGCAATCGAAACCGCCGTAGCGACTTGTTCGGCCGACAGGTTGAAAATTTCTCCGCTAGGCGAATAACCGACCGGCGAAATCAACACCACATTGTCCTGGTCGAGTTGCTGATGAATGGCCGCGCTGTCGATGCGGCGAACTTCGCCGGTATGGCAGTAATCGACGCCGTCAATCACGCCTATGGGTTTGGCGACGACAAAATTGCCTGAGGCCACTTTGATTTTCGCCCCCGCCATCGGCGAGTTGGCCAGCCCCATCGATAACAGCGCTTCAATTTCCACGCGAACTAATCCGGCGGCTTCCTTAACGCATTGCAGCGCCACATCGTCGGTGATGCGCAAGTTCTTGTGAAAACGGGCAGGGACGTCCAGCTTGGCAAGCCGCTGGTCGATCTGTGGGCGTATGCCGTGAACCAAAACCAGGCGTATGCCCAGGCTGTTGAGTAAGGCGAAATCATGAACGTGGTGATCGAAATCATCAGCCAGCACCGCTTCGCCACCAAAGAAAATAACAAAGGTTTTGTTGCGGTGTGCGTGAATGTAGGGGGATGAATCCCTAAACCAGCTGACGAATGATTTTTGTGGTTCCATGGTTATTTTATTAGTGGATGGACTTTATCAATCCCAAAGCGACAACGGATTTATCATGTTAGCGCAAACAAAATAGCGCGTCCGAGTTACAATGTTAAACATTGCCAATATCCAAAGCAATCTTCATCGCTAGCTTCAAATCATTGAGCTTCATAACCGATAACGAACCTACATAATCCGTCAACGTAGATTTCGGCAGACTCACCAGCTCATCGCAATGGATACCGCTTTCATGTTTAAGTCCGTCTTCGACACCAACCAGAACTTGCGTTGAAAGACCATGATATTTGGTATAGACAGGAGCGCAGATAACTGTTGAAAACTTTGAGTCGATCAATATTTGGCGGCTTACAACAACAAAAACCCGTGACCGTTTGGGGTCGCGCATCGAAGGATGTGCAACGCGAAACAAATCGCCACGTTTCACTTTACTGCCTGATAATCTAATACATCCTCAGCTTCTTGATTTAGCTCTTCAGCGTAAGCATTGATTTGGTCTAAGTCATTATTGGGTTTTATTCCAAATGCGATAGTGAATTCATCATTTGCGTTTAGTTTGCTAAGAGGTAAATTAACATCCATATATTCGTTAGTTTTTTCGTCCCTTAATCGCCAAAAATCTGAAACATCGATATTTTTATCGTCATTCTTGGCAAAGAACATATGCCCTATTTCGCTTAACAAGGCACCTACGGTCATCTGTAAAGAGGAATCTTTTACATTTAAACCAATCGCAATTGATGGGTTGGTGGGGTGTTTAATACAAATATTCATAATTAAATACCTTGATCTTAAAAGTTATAACCATGTGGTCGAGTTAGCGTAGCAACCCGAGGTAACTGCTCGAAACTAATCATCGGGCAGCAATTCCCGTTCTTCAATGCTTCGTCCCGCCCGGATGTTGTCCGCCGCCAGCAGCCTTCGGGCATTGGCCGGTTCTTGCAAGAGATAGGCTGTTTCGCTTTCGCCCCGGCGCTTGGATTCCAAAAATTCCATAAAATCCAGAATTTCTCGCGCCTCAACTTCAGGCAATGCCTTTGCTTTCTGGTAAATCAATTCCGCTGTATTCATTATGTCACCCTCATTTCAGTCAGATGTATGCAATATTTTGTGACTTTTCAAGCTCCAGCGCATATGTCGGGTTACGTTATATCGCTACACTCAATAAGCTAACCGAACCTATATGACTACATTTCTCCTGCATTACTATAAGTTTCATCATAAATATCTTTCAAAAGCTTACTTTGATATGTCCAATGCGGACTTGGTTGAACGCTGTGTTCTATGCCTAGCACTTGACGAGTAGCTGCTGTTAATGACATTTCCTCATTATTAAATATAATTTTCTTAGCGGTAACAACTGTAACAACGAAAGGCCCATGCACTGAATGTAATTCTGCGCCAATGGGTATACCCATTTCTAAAAAATTCATATTCGGTCGCTTAGACTTTAACTGTTCAGCGGCAATCACCGATTCTTGGTCTATGTTGGTAGGCTGCTGCTCAATTTCTGCGGTAGCGTCTTCAGTGTGTAGCAATTTTAATATGGCAACAGCTTGCTCGGGTTCAATTTTGAAAAACTCGCGCTTAGGATTGATTCTCTGAGGAGAAAACGCAATATGTAATGCTTTTTCGACTTCCTCCGCGTTTTGAACCTTGCAGGCATAATGAAGCTCGAATGGGACAGGAACACCTGTTGTATACAGTTGTCCAATTCTAGAATTTGCGTCATCTTGTGTTGTATAGCCAATCTTCACCAATCCAGGCATAGCTGAGTTAGTAAGCACGTAAACAATATTAAGTGACGCCATAGACTTTTGTAGCTCCTCTAATTAATGCCGTAGGATGTGCTGACGGCTGCATGAATGCAGGAGGTAGAGCAACGCAGAAACAGTTGCCGAGGTACTAAGCGCATCGTTCGAGTTACAAACTAAAGCAATTTAACCAACGTCGCGACAACTGCAATTGATACCGCCATCAGACCACCCAGCTTGATGATAATCCTATATTCCAGCTCCCGCATATCCCTGCGTAAATTGTTTTCCAGTTCGATCAAATCATTTTTGGTTGCTAGTCTGGCTTCAATCATCTGACTGTTCTTTGTTAGTTTTCAAGCTGAAGTTCTCATCGTTATACACAAGTGTGTCTTGAGTCGTCATTCCGGCAGGGATTGCCGGAATCCAGAGCACAGGGATGTGAACGCTTGATTTTACTGAGCAATTCCCAAGGTGATACTTGCTGCCATCCATGGCTACTGGATCCCGGCAATCCCTGCCGGGATGACGTACTTTAAAATACTTGTGTAAACGATGGAAACTGGAGTTTGAGATTAACATAAAAGGTACGCACAGCGTACCCTACATCAATCCAAATTATCAGTCACTGCGCCTAACGAAGCCGAACTCACCAGCTTGGCATATTTCGCCAACACTCCACGGGTATAACGCGGCGCAGGTTGTTTCCACTTTTCAAGGCGACGAGCGATTTCATGTTCGTTGACATGCAGTTTCAGCTCGTTGTTTTCCGCGTCGATGGTGATGGTGTCGCCGTTCTCGACTATCGCCAGGGCGCCGCCGACATAGGCTTCAGGCGTGATATGCCCGACTACGAAACCGTGGGTGCCGCCGGAAAAACGGCCATCGGTGATTAACGCCACTTCCTTACCTAAACCTTTGCCCATGACTGCGGAGGTCGGAGACAGCATTTCCCGCATGCCGGGGCCGCCTTTGGGGCCTTCGTAGCGAATTACGATCACATCGCCTTTGACGATGTCGCCGTTCAAAATACTTTGCAGGGCTTGTTCTTCGGCTTCGAACACTTTGGCTTTGCCGGTAAACACCAGCCCTTCTTTGCCGGTGATTTTGGCGACTGAACCGCCGGAGGCCAGATTGCCGTACAACACGACCAAATGGCTGTCTTTCTTGATCGGATGATCCAGGTCGTGAATCACTTCCTGATTTTCGGGATACGGTAAGACATCGGCCAGATTTTCGGCCAGCGTTTTTCCGGTCACGGTCAAGCAGTCGCCGTGCAGTAAACCCTTAGCCAACAGGATTTTCATCAACGGCTGAATGCCGCCGATTTCGATCAATTCGGTCATCAAATAACGGCCGCTGGGTTTTAAGTCGGCCAGCATCGGGACATGTTTGCCGATTCGGGTGAAATCGTCCAGGGTAATATCCACGCCGGTTGCGTTGGCCATCGCCAGGATGTGCAATACCGCATTGGTCGAGCCGCCGAGTGCGATGACTACGGTAATCGCATTCTCGAACGCAGCCTTGGTCATGATGTCGCGGGGCTTGATGTCTTTTTTCAATAGTTCCAAAACGGCAGCACCGGCGCGTTCGCAATCCAGGCGCTTGTCATCTGAAATGGCGGCCTGAGCGGAGCTGTTGGGTAAACTCATACCCAGCGCTTCAATGGCAGAAGCCATGGTATTGGCGGTATACATGCCGCCGCAAGAGCCCGCGCCCGGAATGGCTTTGGCTTCGATTTCGGCTAATTCGGCATCGTCGATCTGGTTGTTGGCTCTGGCGCCGACCGCTTCGAATACCGAAACCACATCCAGTTTCTTGTCTTTGTGGCAGCCGGGCATAATCGTTCCGCCGTAAACAAACACAGCCGGACGGTTTAAACGCGCCAAAGCTATCATGCAGCCCGGCATGTTCTTGTCGCAGCCGCCGATCGCGACGACACCGTCAAAACCCTGGCAACCGACCACGGTTTCTATCGAGTCGGCAATCACTTCACGGGATACCAGTGAATATTTCATGCCTTCGGTACCCATCGAGATACCGTCGGAAATGGTGATGGTGTTAAAGACAACGGCCTTGCCGTCGGCATTGTTAACGCCAACAGCTGCCGCATCGGCCAGCTTGTTGATATGCATGTTGCACGGCGTGACCATGCTCCAGGTTGATGCAATGCCTATTTGCGGCTTTTTGAAGTCGGCATTGCTGAAACCGACAGCATGCAACATCGCGCGGCTCGGTGCGCGCTCCATGCCGTCAACAACCAGGGAAGAGAAAGTGCGGGTGGTTTTGTCACTCATAATTTAGGTACAAGGTAAAAGGTTCAAGGTGAAGGGCAAAAGGCGAAAGGATCGTGGCTTTTTGAACCTTGAACCTTGCACCTTGTACCTCAGTACGAATCCCAGCTGCTACGGCTACGACGCCAGCTGAGTTTAGGCAAGATAAATCCTAAAACAACGCCGATCAGAGCGAGCAGACCGCCGTATAAAAACCAGTCTTGATTGGCGGTGTCTTGCAGGGCTTGATTTTCAAGTTTGAATTGCTGCAATTCACGTTCAACATTAACCACGCGTTCTTGAAGCTCATCACGCTGGTTTTTTAATTCCACGGTACTGGCAGCAGTTTTTTTCAATTCAGTAAGTTCTCTGTCTAACTGATCTCTTTCTTTAGCCAATGACTGCTCCAAAGTAGTTCCCGGCGTGATCGATTCCTTGATTGTGGCTAGCTCGGCCTTCAGCGTGGCATTTTCTGACTGCATCACTGCCAGATTTTTGTTGGCAGCGTCCAGTTGAGCATGGCTGGGTGGTTCCTTCATGGTGTTGCGGATCGGCATGTAACCTTCTGTGCCGTCATTCATGCGCACATGCAAAAAACCGGTGGCTTTGTTTTCTTCTATGATCGTCAGCGGGGTGCCGGTCGGGAGCAATTTGACAACCTTACTGGTGTTATTTTCTTCGCTTCTGAGCGACAAGTTCAGGGTGTCAGTAACATAAACAATTTCAGCCTGCGCTGAACCGAAGGTTACCAGTAGGATAAAAAACGAGCTGAGTATTTTTTTCACTTGAATCTCTATAGTTGGTCGTCTGGTAAGGTGAATTCTAACGTGATTTTTTGCACATGAGAAATTCCAGCAGTGCTTTTTGTGCATGCAGGCGGTTTTCAGCTTCATCGAAGATAACGCTTTGATCGCCGTCTATCACGTCAGCGCTGACTTCCTCGCCCCGGTGAGCAGGCAAACAGTGCATGAACAACGCATCGCTATTTGCCGCTTTCATGACCTCGGCGTTGACTTGGTAATCTTTAAACGCGATTTCGCGTTGTTTTTGTTCTTCTTCCTGACCCATGCTGGCCCAGACATCGGTAACGACCAAATCCGAATTTTGGGCGGCGGTCACTGGCGTGTCAAAGAACCGAACGCGATCGCCTGCGGCCTCGACTATGTCTTTTAACGGCTGATAATCGTTTGGACAGGCGATGTTCAAGTTAAAATCCAGCACCATTGCGGCATGGATATAGGAATGACACATATTATTGCCGTCACCGATCCAGGTTACTGTTTTGCCTTGGATGTCGCCGCGATGTTCAAAATAAGTCTGCATGTCTGCCAGCAACTGGCAGGGATGCTGCAAATCAGTCAAACCATTGATGACAGGAACGCTCGAATATTGGGCGAATGTGGTCACCGTCTCGTGCTTATCGGTTCTGAGCATGATGCCGTCAACCATGCTGGAGATAACTCTGGCGCTGTCTTGCAGCGGTTCACCCCGGCCCAGTTGGGTATCCCTGGGCGATAAAAACAACGCGCTGCCGCCGAAGTGGCTCATACCGGATTCAAATGAAATGCGGGTGCGGGTTGATGATTTTTCAAAAATCATCGCCAACACCTGGCCTTTTAACGGCTGGTAATCAGGATCGCGGTTATTTTTTAGGACGATGCCTCTGTTGACCAAACGACGAAATTCGTCGCCGGATAAGTCAAGCAGGCTGATGAAATGTCTAGGATTCATAGGGCGTCAGTATGCTTATTAATAAGCGTCGATAAGGTTTCTACGAGTTGGGTTATTTGTTGTTCATCGATAATTAACGGCGGCAGCAAACGTATGGTTCTTTCGCTGGTGACGTTAATCAGCAAGTTATTTTGCAACGCGGCCTGCACTAGCTCAGTGCATGGGCTGTCGAGTTCGATACCGATCATCATACCTTTGTGCCGAATATCGACTACATGCGCGTTGCCGCCTAACCGTTCTTTAAATGCCGAGCTGATCGCATCACCTTTTTGCGCGGCCTGCTCGATCAGGTTTTCCGCATCCAGCGTCGCCAATACCGCTAAAGCCGCACTACAGGCCAACGGATTGCCGCCAAAAGTGGAACCGTGATTGCCGGCGGTAAACACCTTGGCAGCTTTGCCTTGGGCAAGACAGGCACCGATAGGCACACCGTTGCCCAATGCTTTAGCCAATGTACAAACATCGGGCAGTATCCCGTTGTGCTGGTAAGCGAGAAACTTGCCGGTACGACCGACACCAGTCTGGATTTCATCAAGCATCATCAGCAAGTTATGCTTATCGCACAGACTGCGTATTTGGTTAAGATAATCGGCAGCGGGAATATTGACACCGCCCTCCCCTTGTATGGGTTCAACCAACACAGCGACGACATTATTATGATGATCAACCGCTTCTTCGATTGCTTTGATGTCGTTGTAGGGTACGCGAATAAATCCTTCAACCAGCGGCGCAAAGCCTTGTTGTATTTTGGCATTGCCGGTAGCGCTCAGCGTCGCCAGCGTGCGGCCATGAAAACTCTTTTCCATGACGATAATCGCCGGATTGTCTATACCCTGCTCGTGGCCGTATTTGCGCGCCAGTTTGATCGCCGCTTCATTAGCTTCGGCACCGGAATTGCAAAAAAACACGTTATCCATGCCGCTTTTTTCGGTCAGTTTGTCGGCCAACTGTTCCTGAACGGCGATACCGTAAAGATTTGACGTATGCACCAGCTTTTCACTTTGCTTGCAGATGGCTTGATGCACAGCGGGATGAGCATGGCCCAAGCTACACACCGCTATGCCGGATACCGCATCCAGGTAGCGATTATTGTTTTGATCAAACAACCATGCGCCCTCGCCCCGTTCGAAGGTAATGGGCAAACGTCCATAGGTTGGCATAATGTGGCTAGTCATTGTTCTGTCTACAAAATAAGGAATAAACAGGCCGCAATCTGCCGCCCATTAAAAAAATGCTCGATTATAGGTTTCAATTTAGTCTCAGGCAAGTAATGTTCTACTATTCAATATAATGGAACGCAGATGACGCAGATAAATATGATTAGCGCAGATAGCTCAAAAAATCATATTGAATCATAACTATCAGCGGTATCTGCGTTCTATTTTTAAATACTAATCGCCCAGCCAGTTTTGCGGCTTTAAATAGTCTTCATAAAGCACGGCTTCGGCACTGCCCGGCTCAGGTTGCCAGTTGTACTTCCAGTGCGCTACCGGCGGCATGGACATCAAGATTGATTCGGTGCGCCCGCCGGATTGCAGGCCGAACAACGTGCCGCGATCATAAACCAGGTTAAATTCAACATAACGCCCCCGGCGGTACAGCTGAAAGTCACGTTCCCTGTCGCCATAAGGCGTGTCCTTGCGTTTTTGCATGATCGGCAGATAAGCCTCGATATAATGATTGCCGACGCTTTGCATGAAAGCGAAAGACTTATCAAAACCCCATTCGTTCAAATCGTCAAAAAATAGTCCGCCTACGCCACGAGTTTCATTTCGGTGCTTGAGGAAAAAATACTCGTCGCACCATTTTTTATAAGTCGGATAAATATCATCGCCGAAAGGCTGGCAGGCGGCGCGGGCGGTCTGGTGCCAGTGCAGCACATCTTCCTTAAACGGATAAAACGGCGTCAAGTCAAAGCCACCGCCGAACCACCAGATGCTTGGTTCACCCGATTTTTCCGCGATTAAAAACCGCACATTGGCATGTGAGGTCGGCACGTAAGGATTATTGGGATGAATGACCAGCGACACACCCATCGCCTGGAACTGCCGATCCGCCAGTTCCGGGCGCTTGGCGGTTGCCGAAGGCGGCAGGTTAAAGCCGGACACATGCGAAAAATTGACGCCGCCCTGTTCGATAACCCGGCCATTAGCCAAGACGCGGGTTCTGCCGCCGCCACCTTCAGCCCTATCCCAAAGGTCTTCAATAAACCGGGCTTCAGGCTCAACAGTCTCCAGTGCCGCGCAGATTTGGTCTTGCAGGTTAAGCAGGTAATTTTTTACTTCGGTGATGTTGTCAGTATTCATGCGTTGCTTGTGCCGGTAATTAATAACTCAGGACAGCAATAAGATTGCTATCGTTGCCCAATGGTGCGCGTATTTTGTGTGCAATTAGATATTTTAACAACTCTATATCACCCTAGCAGACTCTAGCTTCGGTACATCACAAGGTGTGTTTGGTTCAAAGCCAGCTTTGAACTCCGACATCTATATTCCATGGAGTCCAAAGCTTGCTTTGGTCGTTTTCATGTCGACTTTGCGGTTTAAAAGTTACATTGAAAATGCCACGATCTATCCCAAAATAAAGACTGTAATTATGCCCTTGTTAAAAATATCAGCATTGTAAACAACGCTCCTAGTACAATATGCAAACAAAAATCTTATTACTGAGGAATCCCCATGGAAAAATACCTGCCCTTTATCAAAGCTTTGCTTTCCGAATGGTATCTTTTTACCCTGAACAACCCGCTATACGCCGCAGCATTAGCGACAGCGGTCTGGCTACTGACGGCAATGCTTTACAGCATCAGGATTGCCGCCATAAAAAGAGGCCAAGTTGCCAGTGAAAAAGCCGGCATCAAAAGTCTCAATGCCGCGCAACAACAGCTACAGCACACTCAAGAGGAATTGGCGGCAACTGTGGTGCAAATGGAAAAAGCCCAGGGCGCAGTCCAAGATGAAACACAACGGGCCTTGGCGCTTGAGCAACTGATTTATCAACGCAACCAGCAGATCGCCGGAACTATTCAGTCGCTGGCGACAAGTATCGATCTAGGCGAACGGCCATTGCTGGCAAGCGAGGACGTTAAGGCAGACTCATTATGGCAGCAGCACGACAAGGTCATTACGCAGTTAATAGACCGCCTGCGTACCGAACAGCAAGCAAAAGTTGAGTTACAGCAAACCTTTCAAGCGGAAACCGCAAAACTGGCCGAAAAAGAATCGCTGCTTGAAGCCCTGCAACCAATATTAGCCTCTCACACCAACCAGCTTTCCAAACTGGAACAGGCGCTTGATGAACAAAAAGCAATCCTGCAACAGCAGAATGATGCCCAGCAAGCTATATCCGCCAGCCTGAAAACATACCAGCCCGCTGTGTCGCGCCCCGTAGAGTCTGAGCCGGAAGCGTTTAGGGCTGTTAGAACTTGGCAGCAACCTATACCGCAGGAAGCAAGCCCAGCTATTGCCGAGCCCCTGATTGCCCAAGCTGCGGAAAATCACAAAATCGAGCCCATTATTACTGAAGAGCCGCCAATCGCAACCCGGTGGCAGAACGAAGTCGAGCCCATTATTGAAGCTCCGCAAGCCGCAACCAGGTGGCAGGATGAACAAGCTCCCCGTGCAATTGAGCCGACTTTCGAAGCCGCTACGCCATACGTAGCACCGCAGCAGTTGGACGAAGAAATGCCGTCTGAATCATCGGACTCGGAACAGCAACCGGCTCCTGCCAAAGGCTCGTTTGGAAAAATCAAAAACCTGTTCGGCAAGCCAAAACAACAACCGGTTAATCCCGAAAAAGGATCAATTGGAAAAATCAAAAATCTGTTTGGCAAATTAAAAAAATAAGACAGGGAACTGTGGGCAGCTACAAAATCCGATAATAAGGCATCTGGAAAAAGGCAGGTACATCATGCCTGCCTTTCGGCAGCCCGACAGTTTGTTTTGCCGATTTCCTCATCAAATTCGCACCTGCATCAGGCGGTTAAACCCGCACAAGGGAAATTTCGTTGTACCTTGTCTGCTTCATATCTTACAATCCCACCGGGCATGCAGTAAGATTACTGGGCGTGTAGGTTCCCCCACACTAATAACACTTAATAATATTTTGGAGGATAGTATGTTTAAAATTCGTTCGCTGGTTACAGCGTTGGCTTTAGCCAGTTCAGTTTCGGTGGCTTCGGCCTGGGAGACATTACCGACAGAAGCACCGGCACCGGCTGATAATGCTACAACACCTGCTAAAGTTGAGTTGGGTCAAATTCTCTATCATGACCCCCGTTTGTCTTCTACAGGCACGGTTTCCTGTTCATCATGCCATAACACCATGTTGGGCGGCGAAGATAATAGACCGAATTCTATGGGTGTTAATGGACAAACCGGTGGACGCAGCGCGCCAACCGTTTGGAATGCGGCGTTTAATGCCGTCCAGTTCTGGGATGGCAGAGCGCCGAGCCTGGAAGCGCAGGCAGCGGGCCCCGTAACCAATCCAATTGAAATGGGCATGAAAAGCTGGGATGACGTAGTCGCTCGTTTGCAGTCAATTGAAGGCTATCACCCATTGTTTGAAAAGGCTTTCGGTAAAGACAGCATTTCTAAAGACAATGCAACCAAAGCGATTGCGGCTTACGAAAGAACATTAATTACGCCAAACAGCCCTTATGACAAGTACGTTGCCGGCGACAAATCCGCCTTATCGGCGCAGCAAATTCGCGGCATGGAAAAAGTTGCGGAATTGGGTTGCACCCATTGCCATAGCGGCCCGGCATTTAACGGCCCTGGCATGTTCCAGAAATTTCCTGCTATCCCCGACGGCTATTGGGAAGCGCAATATCATTTCCACAAGGATAAAGGCTTAGCTGAAGTCAGTAAAAATCCTTCCGATGAGCATTTATTTAAAGTACCGACTTTACGTAACGTCGCTTTGACTGCGCCTTATTTCCACAATGGCTCGGTTAAAACGCTGGATAAAGCGGTCATGTTGATGGCCAAACTGCAATTGGGCAAGACTTTAACCAAGGAAGAAATTGCTGATATTGTGGCATTTTTGGATGGCTTGACCGGCGAGTTCCCTAAACAGAAAATGCCTGTTTTGCCCGGCACACCAGGTTCTACGTTTAATTAAAGATAACGACTCAAAAGCAATGGAACGCAGATGCCAAAAGTAGGCGCCTCTAGGCGACGCAGATAAATATGATAAGCACCGATAAAAATCTTATTTAATCAGCGTCATCAGCGTTCTATTTCTGGCTGATGGGTAGCAACAAAAAAGGGAGCTAAAAGCTCCCTTTTTTTATTCTGTATTGTAAATAGGCGTTGCCGAAATACGCGCATCAATCTGCTTTGAAATTTCCTGGTAAACGGGGCTGTTTATCGATTCAAAGCGCTGCTTGAAGTCGGCCTCGTTCATGTGCTCAGGAAGATCCCGTGGATCAGGCATAAAATCGCTGTAATCTTTTATTCCTGCCATGGCTCTTTGCATTTTCCGTGCATTTTCCGGCGATGAAGTCGCCATTTCACCAAAGCGCGTACCGGCTTTGTCTGCGGCCAAATCAATAAAACTGAAACCGCTACCGCCGTGCGCATCGCTTAATTCCTTTTCTTCGCCGGCAATTTGGGCTGCCTGCTTGTTTACCGATGCGGTAAGCGCGGCTGAACCTATAAAATGCTGAGCCAGATCGATGCGTTTATACAAAAAAGCCGCATATTGTTGCCCGGTTGCGGGCGTAGACTCGGGTATCGTCAGGAGTTTTTTGGCCTCCTTTTTATTGACATAGTCGTTGATCGTAGAAATAACCACCCTGTTTTCGTCTATCGCAGTTTCCAGTGTCGAACGCTGGTACGCCAATTCAAACAGCGGACGCAACAGCTCTGCCAGCGATAAGCGCCATTCCGGGTCATGTTTGGCGACGATCTCGGCCAGTTTTTGCTGATAAATATTCAGCGTCGCATTGTCGCCTGTGTGCGTCAGAAAGTTTCGCGCCTGAATCAATGTGTCCTTGTTCGGATAGTAGGTAATGGTGAGCTTTACTGCGTCAATTTTAACCGCCTTGAGCGGACGGGTTGCCAGAATGAAATATTCATTCAACGATGAATGCTGAATAATGCTGTCGATAACAAAAGCGGCTAATTTTGCCGGCAGCAACAGTTTTCCGGCTTTAAATTTGGTGATGACTGGAAGATCGCTGCCCTTAACGTTGCCTAATCTAAAACTGATATTTAAATACTTGCCTAGGCTGTTTTCCGGTAAAGTCATCGTGACTTTAAATCTCAATTCATCGTTTTTCAACTCCAAATCGGCAGCACTTTTGCTGTAACGGTTTAACAAATAATTGCCGGCAAGATTAAGATCAGCCACGGTTAACTCAATAGTACCGATTTCATCAGGCTTGGTTTTGGAACCTTCATGCAGGATTTTTTTTGCCCTGACCAAATCGTCACGGGTGGGCGACCAGCCCACTGCAAGCTCGGGCTTGTCGCCGACACCAAAAAACACCAGCATCGCGCATAAAATGACCAGTGCACTCAAGCAATAGAGCAGAAAACGTACTAATGTATTCATCAGCTGGTGATTATTAGGCAAATTCCAGTTTAAACCCAGCCGATTTTAAATAATCGGCTTCCTGAGTCAAGTCGGCATGAGTCAGCGGCGCCTGGGCCAGCCACTGGTCTGGAAACTGGAGATCGATTTTTGATTTTGTCAGTGATATTTTAAAATCGGGTAGTTCATGCTCCTGGCGATTGCGGTGCAGCAACACCGACAGCCGCAAAATAATGGTCAGAATGGGGGCATCCATATTCCAGGGATGCGGTAGCTTATTGAAATACGAACGCGAAAATTTACGACGATGTGCTTTTACGATGATTGACAATAAAATCTGGTCCTGCCGGGAAAAACCGGCAAAGTCGCCGTTCTCAATAATATAGGCGCTGTGTTTATGATACTGACCGAGGGCTATATCATGCCCTATCTCATGCAAATCCGCAGCCCAGTTTAAAAACTGCACAACGTGTTCATGGTTAGGCCCGCAAAAATCATCGCCTAATTGGTTCAGGATATAGCCAATCGTCCGCTTAATGCGGGCGGCGTGTTCTTTATCGATATGATAACGATCCGCCAAAGCCTGCACGGTTGCGGAGCGAATATCATGATCGTAAAGCCGACCCAGTAAATCCTGGATCAGCCCTTCCCTCAACGCGCCATCTGAAACGGTCATTTGCTCAATGCCTAAGCTTTTGAAAGTGGCGTAGACAATCGCGACACCGCCTGGGAATACCGGAAGACGCTCAGGATCAAGTTCCGGCAAATTAAGCTCATCAACATGACTGCATTGGTTGATGTGGGCGACCAGATGGTCCAGGCCTTCCATGGTGATGCCGTTATTGCTCCAGTGTTTGGCTTGAAGGACTTTATCAATGGCTTTTAAACTGCCTGATGCGCCGATAGCCTCGTCCCAGTTCTTGCGCTGAAAGTATTTCTGGATCGGTTCAAGCTGCTGCTGCGCGAACAAGGTTGCCTGGGTGAACGCATTTTTGGAGAGCTTGCCATCCTTAAAAAAAGCATTGCTGACCAGTACGCAACCCATCGGCGTGCTTTCCTTTATTCTGGGCGTGTCGCCTGAACCGATAATGTACTCGGTGCTGCCGCCGCCTATATCCATCACCAGACGCAGGTTGGCGTTGCTGCCCAGGCTGTGCGCAACGCCCTGATAAATTAAGCGGGCTTCTTCGATGCCTGAAATGATATGGATGGGATGGTTCAGCGCTTTTTCAGCCTTTTCCAGAAACTGTTGCGAGTTTTTAGCTTGGCGCAAGGTGCTGGTGCCGACCACGCGGACGCTTTCAGGCGGAAAATTACGGATTCTCTGTCCGAACCGTTCCAGGCAGCCTAAAGCTCTTTCCTGAGTATCGGTATCGAGGTAATTCCTTTTGTCCAGGCCGGACGCAAGCCGAACCATTTCTTTAAGTCTATCGAGAGTTTGTAAATTGCCGTCAGCTAAACTGCAAACAATCATGTGGAAGCTGTTAGAACCCAAGTCTACAGCGGCAACGATTTCAGGGGGTTTCTTCGGCACAAGTTATCCAGTTTTGTCTATGAAGCGTGTTAATATCTGATAAAATTACACGGTTTTAGCCACCCAATCCCCATGGATATGGATGCGGCGCGTAATTCAGATTACGTAATTTAACTTATTTAAAGGCTTCCGTTAAGTGTTACTTTCAGCATGAATGCATTATCCCTGCGTAATCTTAGAAAAACCTACAATAATGGCTTTGTAGCCTTAAAAGGCATCGACCTCGATGTTGAGGCCGGTGATTTTTTTGCCTTGCTCGGGCCTAATGGCGCCGGTAAGTCTACGGCTATCGGCATCATCAGCTCGTTGATCAACTCCACCTCCGGCTCGGTCAGCATCTTCGGACATGATTTACGGCATGAGCGGGAAAAAGCCAAAAGCTGCATCGGCTTGGTTCCGCAGGAAGTCAATTTCAACCAGTTCGACACCGTCAAGAGCATTTTGCTCAATCAGGCCGGTTATTACGGCACGCCGCGTAAACTTGCCCTGCAACGCACCGAATACTGTCTTAAACAAATGGATTTATGGGACAAGCGCGACACCGTTTCCAGACGCTTGTCCGGCGGCATGAAACGCCGGGTCATGATCGCCCGCGCCCTGGTGCATGCACCGAAATTATTGATTCTCGACGAGCCGACCGCAGGCGTCGATATAGAAATACGCCGCTCCATGTGGCAAATGATGCAGGAAATTAATCAGCAAGGCACGACCATCATCTTGACCACGCACTATCTGGAAGAAGCGGAAAGCCTGTGCCGCAATATTGCGATCATCAATCACGGGCGGATAGTCGAAAATTCCGACATGGCAAGCCTGCTGGCAAGGCTGCATGTGGAGCATTTTGTGCTGGATCTGGCGCGCCCGATAGCTGTGGCACCGGTGATTGAAGGCTGCCAGATTGAGCGCGTGACCGACAAGACACTTAATGTTGCCGTGCCTAAAGAGCACGGGCTTAACAAGCTGTTCAGCCAATTAACCGCCCAGAATATCGAAGTCATCAGTTTGAAAAACAAGACTAACCGGCTGGAACAATTATTTATGGATTTGATCGACTCAAACCCTACAGGTGATAAACGATGAATTACTCCATTGCTTTTAGAACCATCGTTATCAAGGAAATATTCCGGTTCATCAGGATCTGGCCGCAAACCCTGCTGCCGCCCGCCATCACCACCGCGCTGTATTTCCTGATCTTCGGCAAGCTGATCGGCGACCGTATCGGCACCATCAGCGGCGCCAGCTACATGGACTACATCGTACCCGGCATTATTTTAATGTCGGTAATCAGCCATTCCTACGCCAATGTCGTGTCTTCGTTTTACTCGACCAAATTCCAGCGCAATATTGAAGAATTACTGGTTGCCCCGATCCCCAACTGGGTGATTCTGGGCGGGTATGTGAGCGGCGGCATTATCCGCGGATTGCTGGTCGGCGTTGTGGTGGCCTTAATATCCCTGCTATTTGCAGATATTAAGGTTAATAATATCGCAATTACCCTGTCCATCGCCGTACTGACAGCCACCGTATTTGCGTTGGCCGGCTTTATCAATGCGATACTGGCCGAGAGTTTCGATGATATTTCGATTATCCCGAACTTTGTATTAACCCCGTTAAGCTATCTGGGCGGCGTTTTTTATTCGGTAGACATGCTGCCTGGTGTTTGGCAGTCCATCTCGATGGGAAACCCCATTTTGTACATGATCAACGCCTTTCGTTACGGCTTGATCGGCGTGACGGATATTGATATTCAGCTGAGCTTTATCATTACCGGCGGATTTATTGTTACCTTGACCCTGTTCAGCCTTTACCTTTTACATAAAGGGATTGGGATTAAGAATTAAAAACACTCCTCTTGCAGATACTTGATGTGGGTACAAGTTAAATAATAAAAAACACTCCATCATACAAATTCTGCTTAGGCATTATTAAAAATAATAAACGGAAAATATCATGCTGTTAAAAGAAGGCTCTACAGGTGATGATGTTAAACGGCTTCAAACCCGATTAGGTTTATCCGCCGATGGTATTTTCGGGGCAGACACCGAAGAAAGCGTAAAAACATGGCAAGCGCAAAATGGCCTGACCGCAGACGGAATTGTAGGCGATGCCACTTGGGCAAAGCTGTTTCCGTCATCATCAGCGGGCATTAATTTAAACGCGCTGAAAGGGCATATTCCCGACGGAGTCATTGCTCAGATACCTACTATTAAAACTGCAACTACCCCATTAAGATTAGCTCATTTTTTAGCACAATGCAGTCATGAAAGTGTCGAATTTACAGTGATCTATGAAAATTTGGATTATTCAGCCGAAGCCTTAATGGCAACATTTCCAAGCTATTTTCCTGGGCAGTTAAGCGAATCTTATGCGAGAAATCCGGCCAAGATTGGCGCAAGAGTCTATGCCGATCGAATGGGCAATGGCGATGAAGCTAGCGGTGACGGCTACACCTTCAGAGGCCGCGGTTATATCCAATTAACGGGTAAATCCAATTACGCAAGTTTTGGTAAGTTTATCGGTGAAGATACTGTTGCCAATCCTGATTTAGTAGCCACCCAATATCCGCTAGCTTCTGCCGGATTTTTCTTTAATGCAAACAACATATGGACCATCTGCGACGGCGGCTCGTCGGATACTGTAATAACAGCCGTCACCAAAAAAGTTAATGGTGGAACCAATGGCTTGGCTGACCGCACAAAGCTTTTTAATCAATATTATGCGTTATTAAGCTAGCGCAATTACATCCTTAAAAAACCATTGCCAAATTAGGCTATAAATTCTTCACCGCAAAGACCACGAAGAATGAATATACAACTTCGTGCTCTCCGTGGTTTTTTTCATTGCGATTTCTTTTTTCCGGAGTAGAAATGATTAAATATGTCACGCTGGTTTTGTTTCTTGTTACATCGACGCTGGCATTCAGTGAGCCGGTGCATCACTGTTCGACAGATGCCGCCCTTCAAGCCAAAAAGCTACTGGATTTTCACTTTGGCTTAGATGACCGGACCGAAATTGATGAGCGCGTTACCGTGCTTAAAGCGATAAAAAACCCCGCAGGAAAAGGTAAGTTTGATGTTCTGGAAGTATACGGACACATCTACAAAGGGACATATCGAATGCGCTTCATTTATGGTCAAATACCGAATCAATGTCTGCTCGTCGGACAGGAAATCCTGGAGATCACTAATTTATAAAGTTATTAACACTTGTACATTAAGCTTACCCCCCAAAACATAAAATCGAGAGGCCTATAAATGTTAAAAATACAAACCATCAAATTTATTCTGGTAACGCTAACAGCTCTATGCCTTGGCAACATAACCGATGCCTTCGCCCAGGAAAAAACAGGCATGAATAGATCCGTCCTGTTAGAAAAAAAGCTGGAACTTCCCAACCCGAACATTGACGCCAAAGTGATACGGGTCGCATTTCCATTCGGCTTTAAAACGCCTTGGCATACCCACGAAGGGCCGGGGCCTCGTTATGTGGTCAAAGGATCGTTAAAAGTCGTCGAGCACGGCAAAGCCACCACCTACTCTGCCGGTGAAGTTTTTTGGGAAACAGGCGATTTGATGTCAGTAGAAAACGTCGGCGACGATGCGGCGGAGCTGATTATTTTTGAATTAGCGCCAGTCAAGTAGGTTATCTATTGGTATCCGGTACCATAGAAAACCTTGCCCTACTCCCCCACCCAATTTAACTTAATGCGCATCTATCTGGCCTACATCAGTGTTATTTTACTTTGGGCGACGACACCGTTGGCGATCAAATGGAGCGTTGAAGGGCCTGGGTTTCTGTTCGGAGTGACCGCGCGGATGGCAATAGGCTTAGTGTGTCTATTATTGATGCAGGCTTTATCGAAACAACGCCTAACCTGGCATCGTAAAGCACTGAAAACCTACCTGGCTGTGTCCGTGCAAATTTACGGATCGATGCTGGCAATTTATTGGGCGGCGCAATTTATTCCTTCCGGCTGGGTGTCGGTGATTTTCGGTCTGCTGCCGCTGATGACCGCTATATTGGCGGCAATCTGGCTAAGGGAAAGGAGCCTGACCTTGGGCAATCTGCTGGCGTATATCCTGGGCCTTGGCGGCCTGTGGATCATGTTCGGCTCAGCATTGCAAATGGGGCATGACGCCGTGCTGGGTATCGTCGGCGTATTAGTATCGACGTTCTTGCAGGGCGTCAGTTCGGTATGGATCAAGCGCATAGACGGGAAAATACCGGCCTTATCCCAAGTAACCGGCGGTCTGCTGCTATCCCTGCCGCTTTACCTGATAACTTGGGCATTATTTGACGGTCATTGGCCGACAGAAATATCACTCGTCAGCCTGGCATCTATTGCCTATCTGGGCATGATAGCTACGACCTTTGGCTTTGTGCTTTATTACTATTTACTCCTCTATCAGAGCGCCACCAAGGTTGCGCTGATTACCTTGGTTTCACCGATAATGGCCCTGCTGCTGGGTCATGCCGTCAATCATGAACCGCTGACCATGAAAGTGGCAACAGGCACGTTACTGATACTCGGCGCATTGTTGATGCATGAGTTTTTTGATCGGTTAATTGGTTCAAAACAAGCTAAGCACCCTGAGTAATTGACCAAATTAAATGACTATTTCTAGCTTGGCATAATTCTCTCTCACCTTAGATTAAGACAATTGGCATCAGCTTTGGTTTTGAAACCACCAACAAAATAGTTATTGTTTCGAGACTAGATTCAGCCCAATAAGATCAGGATCAGTTCTAGGGCAATCGCGCTTAAATAAAGCGATATGGTGCAAATTTCTGCTTAGTGATTTTAAGTTCTGCTTTAAAAATCAGGGGAAAACATAAACGGAGCCGCGACTTCAGTCGCGCACGAGTCATAACGCCAGTTGTGAAGGA
>JAUXTH010000136.1 GCA_030679035.1 Methylobacter sp.
AAGCCCATGGCTATCGGCAGAATGGGTTGAAAAACGGTGACCATGGTAATGCCGAGCAGGCCGCCCACCGGTTCCACCAAGCCTGTCAGCGTGGCGATGCCCACGGCCCGCCACTTGTTGTAACCTAACCCGACCAAGGGCAGGGCGACGGCCAAGCCTTCGGGGATGTTTTGCAGGGCTATCGCAATAGCCAGAACCACGCCGTTTTTCATTTCCCCGGAACCGAAACTGACGCCGACCGACATGCCTTCGGGAAAGTTATGGATGGTGATGGCGATGATGAACAGCCAGATTTTGTTCAGTGAATTCAGCCTGACATCAGAAATTGAATCAAGGTGGACATGCGGCAGCTGGCGGTCGGCGAAATGCAGAAACAGCGCGCCGACCAACATACCCAGGGAGACGATATAAATGCCGTTGCCGGGCCAGAGTTGATTGCCGTAAGCCATGCCGGGAACCAGCAGGGAAAATGCGGTTGCTGCCAGCATGACGCCTGCGGCGGCACCGAGCATGCTGTTGAACAGGTTTTTGGAGATGTCTTTGAAAAACAGTGCGGGTAAAGCGCCAAGTCCTGTCGCCAGTCCGGCCAGGATGCTGGCAAGGAAACCGACAACCACGATCCCGCCAAAAATAAGGTATAAACTGCCAAAAATTATCAGCTGAGATAACAGGAATAATCCAATCACGGTCGCCCAACGTTTTAGCGGCGGCATGTATTTTATGGTCAGATAAAACTTGCTGGTTTTTATTGCGGTTACTTGGTCTTCAAAATAGCGTTGCAATTTTGTTATAGTCTTTATTGTGAAAGTCATAAGATTTACCTGCATCAGCTTGTTTTGGAATGAGTGCAAGGCATTATAACTAAATACGGGTAGATTGGGTTTGTTTGTGGCGGATTAGCTCATGACATGCCGCTACGCAGCTTCTGCGGCATTTTTATGGGGACTCTTTATTCGTCAGTGGCGTTTTCAAGTGAAGGGTCAACGTGAATCATTAAACAGCCGCTATTATTTGATGAAACAAGGATGATATCGCCGTATTCAGGGTGTTTGACACACTTGGCAGCAAGCGTGTCAGTATAGACAGCTCTTTCAATTTCATCGTAAATATCGTTATTTATTTCAGCGTATTGCTGTGCTGTTAAGGGCGTTATTTTTGTTGTTTTCATTTGAGTAGCCTCCTAATTGATTTAATGAAAGATCAGTTAGCGGGTTGTGCTATTTTGTTTTTACGCCCGGCAGAATTCTTTTTTCCCTAATCAGCAATCTAACACAGATAGGCGTAAGTGACCAATTACGTTATTGTAATCATTGGCTTACAGTGGCGTGGATGTTCTTTACATTGAAGCCAGTGATAATTAATAGCAAGGGTAGAGTGAAATTTTGCGCTGACTAGCATTTTTCAGATCGAATCTTAAATGCCAATACAAGTTATCGGCAAATATCCAATATCCATGAGTTCGTTCCGCTAGCGACTTAGGAATATTTCCTTTTATCGGCTCCCGGCTAGTGCCGGCGCAATGGTTTGGCTATCATTACGGCACTATTAACGGAGGGAAGAATGAACAAACTTACATATACCCTGCTCGGGCTAAGCCTGACGGCGGCCTGTTCCGTGTCGGCCAAAGATAAGCCGCTGGATCTGGGTATTATTGACGTGGTTGGCGTTACGCCGCTGCAAACTAACGGCGTTGCCGCCAATAAAATACCGGCCAATATCCAAACCGTTTCTTCCGAACAGCTGGAAAAAGCCCAAAGCATCACCTTGGCGGATTACATCAACCGCTATTTGGGCAGCGTGCATATTAACGAAGCGCAAAACAACCCGTTGCAGCCGGATATTTCCTATCGCGGCTTTGTCGCTTCGCCATTGCTTGGCATGCCGCAAGGCTTATCGACCTATGTAAACGGCGTCCGGTTTAACGAAGCGTTTGGCGATACGGTTAACTGGGATTTGATTCCCGAAGGGGCGATTGATTCGATGGCGTTATATCCGGGCTCTAACCCGGTTTACGGCCTGAACAGTTTGGGCGGCGCTCTCTCGGTCAAGACCAAAACCGGGTTTTCCGCGCCCAAGCATGAGATTGAGGCTTACGGCGGCTCCTGGGGCAGGCATTCCGAAGAGTTAAGCAGCGGCTGGAATAACGGCACCTGGGGTTATTTTTTAGACCTGCATCATTTTGAGGAAGACGGCTGGCGGGATTTTTCGCCGACCAAGGCCGATCAGGCATTCGGCACCTTGAGTTGGCGCGGCGATAAAGGCTCCCTGGATTTGACCTTGGGCGGCAACGATAACAATATGAGGGGTAACGGCGCCGCGCCGATCCAGTTGCAGCAGCAAAACCGGGCGGCGGTGTTCACCCATCCCGACCAGACTACCACGCGCATGTTCTTTTCCGAATTGGCGGGCAGCTACGATTTGGCTGATGACATTGAAGTCAGCGGCAATGCCTATTTCAGGCAGAACCGAATCAGGACTTTTAATGGCGACAATAGCGATTATGATGCCTGTCAACTTCCGGGTAATGCCGGCAATTTATGCGAGAACCCTGGCCCCGATGAGCAGGAAGTTGAGGATATTAACGGTAATGAAGTGCTTGCCGACGATGCGGTTGAGGGCGCAACCAACAACACCAGCCAAACCAATATGCGCAGTCGTGGCGGCACGTTGCAGACGGCGTTTGCCCAGGACTTGTTCAAGCATAAAAACAACCTGACTGTGGGTACAAGTTATGATTATGCCGAAGTGCATTTTGGTTCGGACACCGAGCTGGGTTCGTTGACCGATACCCGAGGTACAACGCAAAGCGGGATTCTTGTCGATGAATCCAGAGTCCGGCTGCATACCAATACCTCAACGGTGGGTGTGTTCCTGACCGACAGTTTTTCCATTACCGATGCTTTAACGGCCACCATAGCGGGGCGTTACAACTACAGTCATATCAACATGGATGACAAGTATATAAATGATCCTTTAAAAACCCTGGACGGTTCGCATACCTTTGACCGGCTTAACCCTTCCGCAGGGTTGACGTATCAAATCAGGGATAATCTGAATGTGTACGGCAGCTATAGCGAGTCGGCCCGTGCGCCGACGCCGATGGAATTAAGTTGTGCCGATCCGGCTGCACCGTGTAAATTGCCTAACTCGTTTGTGGCCGATCCGCCTTTGGAACAGGTGGTTGCGAAAACCTGGGAAGGTGGATTCAGGGGGGATTTGGATAAGCTGTTAGGCAAGGGCGATTTGAAATGGAACCTGGGCTATTTTCACACCATTAATAATAACGACATTATTTTCCGCCGAGATGCATCCAGTGGCCTGATCAGCCAAGGTTATTTCAGCAATGTAGGCAAAACGCGTCGTTACGGCATAGAAGCCGGTACGACCGTTAATTATCCGCAGCTGTTCAGCGGCATTGACGATTGGCATTTTTCGACCAACTACACCTATTTGAATGCCCGGTTCTTGGATGGTTTCGATATTCAGAATCCGCTCGATACAACCCAGGCGATGGCGGTTACCAAAGGTAACAGAATTCCCGGTATCCCCGAGCATATTTACAAAGCTGCCTTGGGCGTCGATTTGTGGCAGCGCGTGTCGTTAGGGATAGACGGCATCTACAGCGGCAACAAGTATTTCAGGGGCGACGAGGCTAATTCCACCGCGCCGTTGGTTGGTTACTGGGTGTTTAATGCCAAGGCGGAATACAAGGTCACCAAAAACTTTGCGCTATTCGGACGAGTCGATAATATCTTCGACAAGAACTACAACTCATTCGGTGTTTATGGGCAGGTTAATGAGGTCTTCCCGCAATTTGACAATAACCGCTTTGTATCGTCCGGCGCGCCCAGAGCGGGCTGGATTGGGATTAGGGTGAGCATGTAAGTTTGTAGGGAGCAATGTAGGGGCGATCCGGCAGGTCGCCCCTTATAATCACAAGAGTCACAGCTATATTAGCATTCCCATTAATCTAAAAATTCAGGTAGCGTTGATATTTTGCGCTAGCACAAGGGCGACCTGCCGGATCGCCCCTACACTTTATCAAAGTTTCTGCTTCTCGATAATTGTTCTTGCGTTGCCCAAAACACCTGTTTATGCTGGCATTAAATCATAAAACCGATATTGAAGTGGCCAAAGCTGGCTTTGGACTCCAGAAAGTAGGATGCCGGAGTGCAAGCTTTGCTTGCGTTAGCAGGCGAAGCCTGCACTCCAAATGCCCGAAAATCTTTCCTTAGCTTAACGGCATTGGGTAAGTAAGAGGGGCAGTTACATTCGGCTTTTTAAGAAAATCCGCGTAAATCCGCTCAATCTGCATAATCCGTCGACTGCATGGATGCAGGAGGTAGGGCAATGCAGGAGCAATTGCCGAGTTCTATTAATCTACAGGCAATAAAAAGCCCGCATAAAGCGGGCGTGTTGAGTGCTGTTATTATTGTTATTGAGTTGTGTTTATTTACAACTTGACCCAAGCAGTGTCACTTATTTTATTATTATTATCAGCTAGTCAAAATGACTAAATTCCCCCTCTTAGTCGGTCGTTAAACCGGGCTCACTCCTTGAAGCCGACGAGAATTTTATTCAAATGGAACCTCCTTGTCTATTTAAAAATAGGGTTTAACGTTAAAAATATGGGCAATATATAAATAGCTAATAAATTCAGCGTATTATGGTTTTTTGTGGGGGCATAATAAATAAGATGGCAGGCAGGCAGTGCCTGCCGTTCAGGTAAGGTTCAGGCTTTTACCGGTTGCGTCTGGCTTCTTCTTCCTGATTGATAAAGAAGTTGAGCCGTTCATTAAGGATGGCGGATAGCTGTAAATTAAGACCTTTTGATTTTTGAGCCAGCTTAATTTGCAGGATGGCGTCTTTGGTTTGCCCGGTCGCATAGTAGTATTCTGCAAGATAGCGATGTGATTCGGCGGGTTGATTCAAGTCGCTGTAAACTTGCGCCAGCAACTGCGAAAAAATCGGCAGGTGCTGGGTTTTTGGCCTTAACTGAAATAGGTTTTTCCGTGCCTGATCGGCGTTGCCGGCTTTAAGCAGGGAGGTAATATATTCGAGCTTAATGGCTTCGTTATCCGGGAATTGCTCGGTCAGTTTTTTATATCGGGCCAACGCTGTACTGTAATTTTTTGACTCCAGTGCAGTGCGGGCCAGTGCGGTGAGGTATTGCGCCTGGTTTGGGTATTCTTTGCTCAGCTGTTGGAAAATGCTTTCCGCTTCTGTGAATTTTTGCGCGTTAAGCGCGAATAGTCCAAGCCCGTAGCGGGCAACAGTGCGTTGTTCTGTGGTGCCTTGAGTTGATCGGGTTTGAAAGTATTTAAGCGTGTCGGCATTGTCGGTGCTGGTTAATGCCCGTATTTTTGCTTTGGTTAATTGATAGCCGAGCGAGTCGGGATATTGTTTGTAGGGATAGGTTTCGGCACGTCCGCGGGTGTCGGAAATACGCGAAGCGGTGACCGGGTGAGTTCTTAAAAACTCGGGAATATTCTGTCCATAATAGCGACTGGATTGCTGTAGGCGCTCGAAAAAAGTGGGCATGCTGCGCGGATCGTATTGGGAGCCAGCCAGGGTTTGCATGCCGACGCGGTCGGCTTCGGCCTCGTTTTCGCGGGTAAAGTCGATTTGAAACTGTAAGCTGCCGGCTTGAATGGCGACGATGGCAGCCTGACCCAGCGCGGGGGACTGGGTACCTAATAAAATGGCGGCCAGGGTTGCTGCGGCGGTAGGGATCGATAGGCGGCTGGAGGCTTCATAAGCGCGGTACAAATGGCGCTGGGTAACGTGGGCAATTTCGTGCGCCATCACCGAGGCTAATTCGCTTTCGGCTTCGGTGATTAGGATGAGTCCTGAATTGACGCCAATATAGCCGCCGGGTCCTGCAAACGCGTTAATGTTGTTTTCCATTACCACAAAGAAATGGAACGGATTGCTTGGGGTATCGCTGTTAATGACCAGTTTTTCGCCGATAGTCTGGATATATTGCTGGATTTCAGCGTCCTGATTGATGGAAATTTGCGAGTGCAGGCTGCGGAAAAAGGCTTCGCCGAATTCTTTTTCTTCGGCAGGTGTAATCAGGGTGCCGGAAGAGTCGCCCATGTCAGGCAATTCGATTTTGGTAATCTCAACGGCTTGTTGCGGGGCAGGGAACAGGGCAAGGCTTAAAGCCAGTGTAAGAGCAGAGGGTTTGAATTTCATACGATGAGA
>JAUXTH010000141.1 GCA_030679035.1 Methylobacter sp.
CTGGGCGGTAGGTTATGACGGTACTATCCTTGCCACCGATAACGGCGGGCAAAGCTGGAGGGGGCAAGAGAGCGGCGTGACAGCATGGCTTAGAGCGGTACGGTTCGCCGACCCGCAACACGGCTGGGCGGTGGGTGAGAATGGCGTCATTCTTGCTACCGACAACGGCGGACAAAGCTGGCGGCCACAACAGAGCGGTATGACAGCATGGCTTGTTGCGGTACGGTTCACTGACACGAAACATGGCTGGGTGGTGGGTGAGAATGGCCTCATCCTTGTCACCGACAACGGCGGGCAAAGCTGGCAGCCACAACAGAGCGGCGTGACAACGTTGCTTAAAACGGTACAGTTCACCGACCCGCAACACGGCTGGGTAGTGGGTTCGGATGGCCTCATTCTTGTCACCAACAACGGCGGACAAAGCTGGCGGCCACAACAGAGTAGCACAAAAATAGTGCTTAACGCGGCACAGTTTACCGACCCGCAACACGGCTGGGTGGCGGGTGCGGATGGCATCATCCTTGCCACCGACAACGGCGGGCAAAGCTGGCAGCGGCAACAAAGCGGCGTAGCACCATGGTTTAGAGCGGTACAGTTCACCGGTTCGCAACACGGTTGGGTGGTGGGTTCAAATGGAATTATCTTTGCCACCGACAACGGCGGTCAAAGCTGGCAACAGCAACAGAGCGGCGTGGCAACAGAGCTTAACGCAGTACAGTTCACAGACCCGCAACACGGTTGGGCGGTGGGCGAGAATGGCGTCATCCTGGCCACCGACAACGGCGGACAAAGCTGGCGGTCACAACAGAGCGGTATAAAAACAGAGCTTTATGCGGTACAGTTCACCGATCCGCAACACGGCTGGGTTGTGGGTTCGAATGGTATCATCCTGGCCACCGACAACGGTGGGCAAAGCTGGCGGCAGCAACAGGGTGGCACAAAAACAGAGCTTTACGCAGTACAGTTCACCGACGCGCAACATGGCTGGGCGGTAGGTTATGACGGTACTATCCTTGCCACCGATAACGGCGGGCAAAGCTGGAGGGGGCAAGAGAGCGGCGTGACAGCATGGCTTAGAGCGGTACGGTTCGCCGACCCGCAACACGGCTGGGCGGTGGGTGAGAA
>JAUXTH010000156.1 GCA_030679035.1 Methylobacter sp.
ATTTACGCGGTGTTCAAACTGGAGTGTCTGAAGATTAAGCACAAGACCAATCATTTCGCGTTACGGGCTAAGCTGTTCATAAAGGCGAACCAGATGGCTTATGAAGAATTGCAGAAATTACGGGCTGCGTAACATCAGTTATTACTTAGCCCATTTGCATCAGCTTGGCGCTCACCGCGGAGTTTTCATCGACCGTCTTCATCACCTTGGTTTGCAGCTCAAAATTTCTTGCCAGCTCAATCATATCCACCATGGCGGTAATCGCATTCACATTGCTGCCTTCCAAAACCCCCTGAGCCAGCCTGACATCGGCGCTGGCTACCACCGGCTTGCCATCTTTGGCATGCAGCAAACCATCAGCCGTTTTTTCCAGATTATTCGGCTCCAGCTTAACCAGTTTAATCCGGCCAACCTCCACCTGAGTGGTCGCGTTACCCGAACCCAGCGGGATAATGCTGATAGTGCCGTCACTGCCTATGGTCAGCTTTTCCGCAGGCTGAATGGTGAGCGGCCCATCCTGTCCCAACACAGACAAACCCGCTCCGGTCTGCAATAAACCTTCCGTGGTAACACGCAGATCACCGGCTCGCGTATACGCTTCTTTACCATCAGCTCCCTGAACGGCAAAATAACCCTCACCGTTAATCGCCACATCCAGGTCAGCGCCTGTCGTCTGCATGGCCCCTGTGGATAGATCGACCCCCGGTTTTTCGTTCATCGCATAAACCCGGCTAGGAAAGCCCGCCCCTACCACCGGTCTGCTGCGGAACTGTTCCAAATCCGATTTGAAACCGGTGGTCTGGGTATTCGCCAAATTATTGGCGTTTGCCGTTTGCGCCAACAGCGTTTGCTTGGCGCCGCTCATTGCAATATATAGACTACGATCCATAACAGTTCTCCTTTACCTTCAAATCAGAATCATAAAACAATATACAAGCAATCATCGTTCCAACAATCTCAAAATAACCGGCTACGCATTCAGAATGGTTTGTATCAGGGTTTTTTCGGTGGTGATGGTTTGCGAATTGGCCTGATAAGCCTGCTGCGCGATAATCAACCTAACCAACTGATCGGATAAATCCACATTGGAGCCTTCCAACGCTGACGACTGAATCCCGCCAAAATTATTATCGCCTGCCGCGCCGTAAATAGGCGCCCCGGAACTTGAAGTCTGAGCCCAGGAGGTATCCCCTAATTTGGACAAGGATTGATTGCTTTGAAACCGCGCCAACGCCACCTGCCCTAAAGCCTTGGAGCCGCCGTTGCTGTACCTTGCAAACACCACCCCTTTGTCGTCCACATCAATACCGGTCAAATTACCGGTAGGCAAGCCATCCTGATCCAAGCCATTAACGCTAAAAGGCGTGGCGAACTGGGTGGTGCCAAAAAAATCGATGTCAAATGCCATCGGTTCAACTTGTATATTAGGATCGATAAGCGATAAATCGATATTGCCAAAATCGACTTTGGTCTGTTGCGTAGCGCCGGAAGCGGCAAGAATAACATCATTGTCATAAGCAAGGGCGCTAGCTTGGGCAGTATTAGTAGTGCCAGTCGCAGTAGCCGCAGAACCTGCGACGACAGCATCAGCAGCAGCATCGGTAGAAACACCCGTAGCAACAGCCGTAGCCGCAGTCACATAAAGAGCAGCATTTGCAGCGGCAGTAATGGCATCCGCTTTAGCCGTCGCATAAGTAGCCGCTGTGGCGGCATTACTGTTAACCGTATTAGAAATAAGCGTAACCAACGCATCGGCAGAGGCCTTGGCCGTCTGGGCCGCAGTGAGCGCGGCTCTGGCGGCTACCGGGCCTGTGTCGGTAGTCAAAACCCAAGTTAAACCTGCCCCCGCCGCCGCAGACAAGCCAACCGCAGTAGCCATATCCGTCTTCGCGGTGTTCGCCGCCGCCAGAATCGCCGCTGAAACAACCTCGGCAGCACGCGTACCCACTTCATCAATCAATCCAGACGCGGTGAAACTCATCTTTACCGGCAATCCGGGCTGATTAAGCCCTACTACTGTCGATGGCACTGTCGCCAACGATGCCGGGGGCACAACCTGCCCGCCCGTGGTAATACCAAAATCATCGAGAAACAGATAAGCATCCCATACGTTAGCGACCGGTGTTTTCACATAATAAGTTGATGCGATATGCGCATTGCCCTGAACATCATAGGTCGTGATTGATGTGGTATTGTTATAGGACAAAGGGTTGGTCGGATCAAACGCCGTGGTTGTTGGCGGACTGGCCGCCCCGTTGATATTTAATTTCATATTGATATTTGCGGTAGAAACGGGCAAACCCTGGACGGCATCAAGCGTCAGCGGCCTGAAAACACCGGCACTGAAGCCCTCCGCTGCGGTCGTGCCGTTAGGCGCAAACGCCAATAAATACTGCCCCTTGTCATTGACCACATTGCCTACGCTGTTCAACTGGAACGCGCCATTACGGGTATAGGCGCTGGGCACCGAAGGATCCACGGGGGCAGTCGGATTATTAGGATCAGGAAGATTCACATTATCGGCCAAGACAAAAAAACCATTGCCGCTGACAGCAAGATCAAGACTGTTTTGGGTGTTCTCGATATTACCTTGAGCAAATTGCTGCGCCACTTCGGTGACTTTCACACCGGAACCGGGCTGCGTCTTGCTGACTCCGCCGATGCTGGATGCATAGACATCGGCAAATTCCGCCCGCGATTCTTTGAAGCCGACGGTTTGCGAATTGGCAATATTATTGCCGGTTACCTGTAAATTTGTTGATGCGGCTTTTAAGCCGCTTAATGCTGTTGCAAAACCCATGTTACACCCCCAATCCTAAAGAATTTGTTTGATTTTATTGAAATCAACGCTGTCCAATCCGGTCAGGTTGACTTTTAAACCATTGGCACCGCTGCCCATGCTGACGCTGTCGACTCTCGACTGAATATCGGTTTCCAGCACTGTATTTTTGCCGTCAATATAAGCGGTCGCTTCAATTTTATAGACGCCGGGACTGGCCATGACCTTCTTTGAATTCATGCCATCCCAGACAAAAGGCACTTTTCCTTCGCTTTGAGCGCCCAACTCCAGATTTTGTACAATTTCGCCGGTAGCTGCATTGGTCACCTTGACATTGACATTGGGTGAGCTGCCCGTTAAATTAATATCGCCGGATATAGCGCCCCCAACGCCCAACAGCCCTTTCGTACCTGGTGCAGATACATGCCGCCCTACCAGACTTGAGGCCTGCAATGCCTGGGTGGAAGTGACTGAACTGGCAAAATCGCCAAATGATTTTTGCAAGTCCTGGATACCGGATACCGTCCCGAACTGCGCCATTTGCGTTAAAAACTCACCATTTTGCATCGGTTGCGACGGGTCTTGATGGGTCATCTGCGTGGTCATTAACCTTAAGAACTGCTCTTGCCCTAATGAAGTTGATTTAGGTTTTTCCGTCGTCTCTTTTTTGGGCGTGACGGTTAAGTTACTGTATTTATTCAGTGCGCTTTGTTGAATAGCCATGGTTTATCTCCTCACTGTCCCATTTTTAAGGTTTGAAGCATCATCTGCTTTGCCGTATTCAGCACTTCAATATTATTTTGATAGGAGCGCGATGCCGACATCATATTGGCCATTTCTTCAACCGTATTAACATTTGATTTAAAGATATAACCGTCTTTATTCGCCATCGGATGATGCGGGGCATACTCCATCACAGGAGCGTCATCACTCTCAACCACGCCCAGCACATTCACCTTGCTGGTGGCATCCTGCTTATTCATCGCATTATTTAACTCGGCGGCAAACACCGGCTGCCTGGATTTGTAAACGTCGGCTTCACTGCTGCCGACACTGTTCGCGTTCGATATATTACTTGCGACCAGATTAAGCCTTAACGACTGGGCATTCATGCCGCTGCCGGCAATATCGAATATACTTAAAGCCATGACTATTGCCCTCTTAAGGCGGTCATCAGACCGGAAAATTTGCTACTCATAAACTGCAAACTGGCCTGGTACTGCACCGCGTTTTCAGCGTATTTAGCCTGCTCCACATGCGCTTCGACGGTATTGCCATCCAAGGACACCTGATTGGGATTGCGGTACATGACATTCGCCCCAAATACGGATTGCTGTGGTGCAATATGTCCTGAATGGGTGCGCTCCATGCTCACTCCTGAAGCCATGCTTTGTTTTAGCACCGACTTAAAATCCATATCCCGCGCTTTAAAGTTCGGTGTATCTGCGTTTGCTAAATTAGCAGCCAGTATCTCGCCCCGTTTTTCGCGGAAAGCCAGTGCCTTAGGCTCAATGCCAAGTGCTGTGTCAAAATTAATAGCCATGATAGTTGCCTCGCTGATTACTTGTACAAAAACAAAAGCACGGCATATGCCACTAATATACAAATATATAACAATCAAACGTTTAAGTATTTTTCGATTTATTGACATCTCAATCCATAGCTGGTTTGTGCTTAAAATACTCTTAATAATCCGGCAAAAAATAGCCGCCGATAAATAACGATCCGGCAGATCTGCACGCGGACAAAGCAATATGTCAATAAATTGACTGACCTTTAAAAATAACCTTGCATCCTTCATGCCCGGTAACTTACATTAAGTCATGAAACAGATATTAATGATGATAAAAAACACCCCGCTCATGTTGGCATTAGCCTTGGTTTTTTTCACCACTACGGCCAATGCGGAACAAGCCTCGCAATCGCACGAATCCATTGCCGAGGCCGTTAAGGCTTATATTGCGCAAAATATAAACCTACAGGGTGAATATGAAGTGAGCCTGGTTCCATTAGACAGCCGATTGAACCTGCCGCAATGCACCGAACAGCTGGAGGCGTTCACAACCAATGCCGTAATCAAGGCTGGAAGAACCACGATTGGCGTGCGTTGCAACGCGGAAAAAAAGTGGTCGATTTTTACTTCAGCCATCATCAAGACTTATCAAATGGTCGCGGTCTTATCTCAGCCCATGCAACGCGGCGAAATAATTACCCGGCAACATCTTGCTATTGAAAAAAGAGACGTGTCTAACCTCAGGGAGGATTTTGTCACTCAAATAGAACAAGCTGAAAATAAACAGGTCACGCGTCAACTCAATACCGGAACCATTCTGAGCTTGAACTATCTTGTCGAACCCAAACTCATCAAAAGGGGGGATAAAGTTGTTATCAGCACTACAAAATCGGAATTCTCTATCAGAATGAGCGGGATAGCGATGATGGACGGCACTAAAGGACAACTGATCCAAGTTAAAAACCAGAACTCGGGGCGTATCATTAGCGCAACAGTCGTCGAACCTGGATTGGTCTCTGTCAATTATTAAACTCACATCCCCAAATTTGTTAAATAAACAATTAAAGTTTTTTGCCGCACTGCCGATATAAGTTTCAAATGAAAAAAAGATTAAGGAGTTTGACATGGCTATCGAAATAACCGGCAAAGCAATCAGTTCAATACCGATCAAAACGCCTCCAAAAGCAGGCGTCGAGGGTGAAAAGAAAGTTACTGTTGCAAACACAGAAAAAACCGACAGCGTGGCGCTGACAGCCACAACACAGGAAATAAAAAAGGCCTTTGGCTCATCTTCTGCATTGCCCGTCGATATTGAGCGGGTTAATTCCGTTAAAAAAGCGCTTGCTGACGGAAGTTACTCAATCAATGCTGAAAAAGTTGCAAAGAAGTTGATTCAATTTGAAAAGTTGCTGTCCCAAGAAAATAGCACCCAACAATGATAGAAAAAACGTATCCTATTACGGAACAGCTGATCCTTAATGCATTGCAGCAGGCGCAGCAGCTTCATCTTGAACTCACTCAAGAGGCTGAGGCCTTAAAACAAACGTCGCAGGCTGAGCTGCTTAATACTATCGCAGCCAATAAAAAGCAACTAGTTGCGCAGTTGGAGCAGTTCAACTCACAACTGACTCAAGTTTTGGCAACCGAAAAGCTTTCTAACAATCAGGAAAGTATCACCGAATATTTTAAACGGGCTGAATTAGCAGGCCTGTTGCCCGCCGCATCAATCAGCAACTGGGCGCAACTTATGCTTGTCTGCGCAGAATGCAAAAAACTGAATGAACAAAATGGCGCAACTATCGATCTTTTATCCCGCCACACCAAACGCTCGCTGGATATTTTAAAAGGCAAGCCGGAATCTGTGAATACCTACGGTTCTGATGGTTCAGCACAAAGTGATCGTTATAGCCACAACCTGATTTCGGTATAGCCACTTATTTGTACTTCGTCATATTCTTTTCAAAAAACAACAGCCTCGCCAACTTCATTCCTGAAACTCAGCAAGAAAAAGCCTGATTTCTTTACCCCCATTACTTGGCTGATGTGCTGTCCGACGCCCAAACTTGCTTCCGACTTATCGGCGCGCTCCAGAGAACAAATGAATTAAATACCGATCTATGGTAAAATTAGTTTTGTTTTTGCCCCGATAGCTCAGCAGGATAGAGCGGTCCCCTCCTAAGGGACAGGCCGGTGGTTCAAATCCGCCTCGGGGCACCACTTAACTCTTACACACACTATCCGCGACAATCAACTTCACCAAACGCCATATCCATCAAAACGCCAACATTACTGCAATCACTTGTCCACTGTTCTTGACGCGTTTTTTTATTTAACTCCCGCTACACCCTTTTCACCAAGCTGTAAGACCTTAGTCGACAGCAACCTTTTATTGAGACACTAATTAATATGCCATTTACCACCCTCGGTTTATCTGACCCACTGCTGCGTGCTATTGCCGATGCAGGTTATACCACACCGTCCCCGATCCAATCGCAAGCTATTCCAGCCGTTTTAGGCGGACACGATGTTCTGGCTGCCGCACAGACCGGAACGGGCAAAACGGCCGGATTCACCTTACCCATCCTGCACCGCCTATCACAAAAGGCATACGGCAATAACCGGCCGGTAAGAGTGCTGATACTGACCCCAACCCGAGAGCTGGCCGCGCAAATTGGCGAATCTGTAAACAAGTATGGGGCGCATCTGCATCCCCGCTTAAAATCCGAAGTCGTGTTTGGCGGGGTAAAAATCAACCCGCAGATGATGCGCTTAAGAGGCGGCGTCGATATATTGGTCGCCACGCCTGGACGGTTATTGGATCTGGTCGGTCAAAACGCGGTAAAGCTTGACCAAGTCGAAACGCTGATACTTGACGAAGCCGACCGCATGCTGGACATGGGCTTTATCCGGGATATTCGAAAAATTATCGCCTTCCTCCCGAAAAAGCGCCAAAACCTGCTGTTTTCAGCAACCTTTTCCGAAGACATACGCAAACTCACCACGGGGCTTCTGGTTAACCCGATAAAAATCGAAGTCGCCCCCCGTAACACCGCCGCAGAACTGGTTGAACAAATCGCTTATCTGGTCAATAAAGCCAACAAAACCGAACTGCTTTGCCACTTGATAAAAGAACATGACTGGCAGCAGGTCTTGGTGTTTACCACCACTAAGCATGGCGCAAACCGACTCACCGAAAAACTCAACAAGGTTGACATTAAGGCAGCAGCGATACACGGCAACAAAAGCCAGGGTGCCAGAACCAGCGCCTTGGCGGGCTTTAAAGCCGGTGAAATCAGAGTATTGGTCGCGACCGATGTAGCGGCACGCGGCATTGATATTAACCTGTTGCCGCATGTCGTCAATTTTGAACTACCCAGAGCGCCTGAAGATTACGTACACAGAATCGGCCGCACCGGACGTGCTGGCGAGGAAGGCCAAGCCATATCGTTGGTGTCGCATGATGAATACAGTTTCTTGCGTCAAGTTGAAAAGCTGATCGGGAAAGAGATTAAACGCGAACAAATTGCCGGCTTTGAGGCCTCTGCAGTTGCGCCACCGATGCCGCCGGAAGAACCGCGCGGCCCGCGTCCCAGCAGGAACTCGAATCAGCCCCGCAAGCCCGGCGGCAACCAGGCCAGAAATAAGCCCAGGGCTAGAACAGCTTAGATTGCAGGTCGGGTTGCGTAGCACAACCCGACAACATCATCCCCATTGGGATTTACGGACATTAAAGTTACGCCCTTTGATTTTGCCGTTTCTCAAGCAAGCCAAGGCCTTATCAACACTGTCCTGCTTGATAGCCACATAAGCGTGGGCATCAAAAATATCGATTTTGCCCACTTCGCTGCCTGGAATCCCGGCATCACCGGTTAACGCACCCAAAATATCGCCAGGACGCACTTTGTTTTTGCGCCCGCCGTCGATCCACAAAGTCACCATCGGCGGCTCGAAGCGCGGCTCATGGCTCATCTGAAAGGGCGCCACTTCGTCCCACTTGGCGGGAATGTTTTGGTATTCCTCAATGGCTTTAACCCGGTTCAATTCCTGTTCGGTGCATAAACTTAGCGCTAGGCCCTTTTTGCCGGCGCGGCCTGTTCGCCCGATTCGGTGTACGTAGATTTCAGGATCCCAGGGCAATTCGTAATTAATCACCGCTTGCATATCCTTAATATCCAGACCCCGCGCCGCGACATCGGTCGCCACCAGCACCGAACAGCTCTTATTGGCAAAACGCACCAACACCTGATCCCGATGCTTTTGCTCCAAGTCGCCATGCAGCGCCTGAACCGAAAAGCCGCTGTTTTCCAGCGAGCTTGCCACATCCTGGCAATCCCGTTTGGTATTGCAAAACACCACGGTCGATTCGGGCCGGTGGTAGGATAAAAGATAAGCCAGCGCGTTTATCCGTTTCGATTTTTCCACCTGATAAAACAGCTGCTCAATATCGCTGTCGTGATGGCTGGTTTCGATGCTGACGGAAACCGGTTTAAACTGGAATTTCTGGCTTATTTCCCGAATAGGATCGGTATAGGTTGCCGAAAACAGCAAGGTTTGCCGATGCGTCGGTGCGTATGAAATCACATCGGTAATAGCCTCTTCAAAGCCCATATCCAACATCCGGTCGGCCTCATCCAGCACCAGCACTTTTAGATTGCTTAAGCGTAAACTGCGTTTGCGCAGATGCTCCTGCAACCGTCCCGGCGTACCGACAACCACATGAACACCGTGTTCCAACGAACCCAGCTGCGGCCCGAAAGGCACACCACCGCATAAGGTCAGCACTTTGATGTTTTGCGTAAATCGGGCTAAGCGCCGAATCTCCTTGCAGACCTGATCGGCAAGTTCCCGAGTTGGACAAACAACCATCGCCTGAACCCTGAAACTGTTCAAGTCCAGCTTGGACAGCAGACCAATGCCGAAAGCGGCAGTTTTGCCGCTGCCGGTTTTGGCCTGCGCAATCACGTCCCTGCCCTCAAGGATGTGCGGCAGGCTTTCCGCCTGGATGGGGGTTAAGTGGGTGTAACCCAGGGATTCGATGTTTTCAAGCAGGGCGGGTTTTAAAGCTAGGGACGAAAATTTGGCAGTGTTCACAAGGACTCTTTAGTTGACGCAAATGACGGCGAACTGCCGTCATTCAATTGCCTATGATACCAGATAGTGCGGATTTAAGCCGGACAAGGTTGATTTTTCAGTAAAAAATCAATTACAAATGGAACGCGGATGCCAAAAGTAGGCGCCTCTAGGCGACGCAGATTGGACTGATTTACGCGGATTTTAAGAAGCCGATGATGCGTTACGTTAGTTAAGCGTTTTAAACAAATACTCTAAATAGCTTTATCCGTGATAATCCGCTTAAATCTGCGTCATCCGCGTTCTATTGTTAATGCCAAGCTAGTAGTGCGCCAAAGATAGAATGACGGTTAAGATGTAGGGGCGGATTTATCCGCCCTGGGCGATTGAAATCGCCCCTACTACGACTCTATTCGTCAAAATTTTCTTGGCGCACTACTAGCCCGACACATCAACAAACCCATGTAAGCCACGTTTTGACTTAACCGCCAACCACTCTTTCAAGTGCTTTAATTCTTCCGTTTCTTCCAACTCGTCCAGGCTTTGCTTGTTTTTTAGCAGCCGGAATGCCGACGACAACACTTTATAGCGATCCCCTGTGATGCCTGCGCGTCTTAAGCCTACGGTATTCAACTTGTAATGCCGGGCCGGGCGTCCGCCTATCAGCATAAAGGGGATGACATCCATATTAAGGCCGGTCGTGCCCTGCACTATCGCGTACGAGCCGATCCGGCAAAACTGGTGCGCAACCACCGCGCCGCCGATGAAAACATTATTGCCGACTTCAACATGCCCGCCGATCGCGACATTGTTCGCAAATATAGTGTTATTGCCGACTGTGCAATCATGGGCGACATGGCTGTTGTTCATAAAGAAACAACCGGAGCCGATGCGTGTCTCGGCGTTTTCTTTAGAAGCACGATGCGCTGTAAAGCCCTCTCTAAAGACGTTGTTGTCGCCGCAAATCAGCCAGGAAACCGTCTCGGCTTTAAAACTGGTATCTTGCGGCAGACCACCTAACACCGCATGCGGGTGTAAAATATTGCCGTCACCCATTTTCACATGGCTGTGCACCACGGCATGAGCGCCCACCTGACAGTTAGCACCCAATTGGGCACCTGTTTCAATAACGGCAAAAGGCCCTACCGTAATATTGTCTCCCAGCAATACGTCCTCTGCTATATAGGCGGTCGGGTGAATATTTTGAGCCATCTTTTATCCTCTTGGATGATATTTTGAATGTAATTCTTTGAGTCTTTCGCGGGCAATATGGGTGTAGATTTGCGTAGTCGATAAATCCGAATGCCCGAGCAATAACTGCACGACCCGCAAATCCGCGCCATGATTTAACAAATGCGTGGCGAAAGCATGTCTCAACGTATGCGGCGACAGCTCTTTGTTAATACCGGCTTTTTTTGCATGGCGCTTGATAATATGCCAAAAAGCCTGCCTTGTCATGTTGTCTCCCCGGTTGGTAACGAACAGATAATCGCATTGCCGCTCGCCAAGAATAGTCTTTCTGGCTTGGGTCATATAATTTTCCAGCCAACTCATGGCTTCTTCTCCGACAGGCACTAAGCGCTCTTTGTTGCCTTTGCCGATAATCCTGACCACGCCCTGCCTGAAGCTAATCTGCTCAAACTTTAAATTGACCAGTTCCGATACCCTAAGCCCAGTGGCATACAGCATTTCCAGCATAGTTCTGTCCCTGAAACCCAGCGCGTTGGTGACTTCAGGCGCATCCAACAACAACTCCACATCGTTTTCAGAAAGCGATTTGGGCAACGGCTGGCCAATATGGGGCGATTCTATCAAAGCGGTCGGATCGACTTTGATGCTGTTTTCCCGGATGTAATAACCGTAGAAGCGGCGCAAACTGGATAGAATGCGCGCAGTAGACCGGTTGCCGATGCCTTCCTTATAGCGACTGGCAAGAAAATCTGATAGCTGCCCCCCGTCCACTTCGAGCATCGGCTTATCCTTCAGCCATTTGGCAAAAATTCTCAAATCGCTGCCGTAGGCCGAAAGCGTGTTCTCGCTCAAGCCCTGCTCGACCCAGACGGCATCGAGAAATTGGTCGATTAGAACGGTTGCATTCATTTTTTATGGCTGGCTTCATATTCCAGTAATTTATATTTTACCGCCATTAAATCGCCGTCGGTTTGTCCGCAATAGCCGCCCATCCCGGAAACGGAAACCACCCGATGACAGGGGATGAACAACGCATAGGGATTGTCCCTGCACGCATTACCGACGGCCCGGGCTGATGAGCCTATTTTTTTTGCCAGTGCCGAATAAGTCATGGTTTCGCCAAAAGGTATTTGGCAAAGCGCAGCCCAAACTTGGTTCCGGTAAATACTGCCTTGTTTTAGCAGCTTGATATTAATGGGTTTATCGGGGTTCTGCCAATAGCTGTTTAATTCGTGTTCAACAGGCGGGTTCGGGCTAGCGCCCGGTTCCCAGTCTGTTTTGCTGATCACGCCCTGCTGGCTGGTTAACACAAACTGTCCAGCCGGGGTCTGAAGCCTTACAACATCCTCGGCTCCCGAGCAGTTTTCCACCCACTCTATTATAAATGGCATTAAACAAGTCCTGACTGATGTTAATTATCGGGCAAAAAGACAAGCAATAAAGAAATCTACAGTTTTAGGCTTAAATATGCAACTTGGCTAATTCATCAGCCATAAAAAAAGGCAGCTCAAAGCTGCCTTTTTTGTCCCATGAAAACCGGCTTGATTAAAGTTTTTCTTTAATACGCGCCGCTTTACCGGTCAGGTCACGCAAGTAATACAATTTGGCACGACGGACATCGCCGCGACGCTTAACATTGATCTCGCTGATGATAGGGCTGTGCGTTTGAAACACACGCTCAACACCGGTACCGTGAGAAATTTTTCTTACTGTGAAAGCCGAGTTTAAGCCGCGATTACGTTTTGCAATTACGATGCCTTCAAAAGCCTGAATTCTTTCACGCTCGCCTTCTTTTACCTTAACTTGTACAACAACCGTGTCGCCCGGACCAAAGTCAGGAATCTGTTTCAGTTGTTCCGCTTCCAATTCATCAATAATATTGCTCATACCGCACCTTAAATTTAAACTAATTCTACAATAAATTCTTTAAGCAGCTTTTCCTGCTCTGCACTCAAATTCTTTTTTTTCAACAAGTCCGGACGTCTCTGCCAGGTTCGCCCTAAAGCCTGCTTCATTCGCCAACGGTCTATATCCGCATGGTTGCCGCCTAATAAAACTTCCGGCACCGAATGCCCTTCAATCTGTTCAGGTCTGGTAAAGTGCTGACAATCCAGCAAACCATCGCTGTGCGAGTCCTGCTGGGCTGAGTCTTCATCGCCGAGTACACCCGGCAATAGACGGGTCACCGCATCGATAACCACCAATGCAGCAAGCTCACCGCCGCTGATAACATAGTCGCCGATAGACCATTCGTCATCGCAATCCAGCTCGACAAAACGTTCATCAATGCCTTCGTAACGCCCCGCAACTAAAATCAATTGCGCTTCTTCACTAGCCTCCGACAACAAAGCCTGGGTAATCGGCTTACCTTGCGGACTTAAATAAACTACTTTGGCGGTCTTTGTACCCGCCTGTTTTGCATCATTAACCGCATCATGCAAGGGCTGATACTTCATGACCATACCGGGGCCGCCGCCGTATGGACGGTCATCGACGGTCTTGTGTCTGTCGTGGGTATAATCCCGAGGGTTCCATACCGACAAACTGACGATATTGCGTTCGATTGCCCTGCCTGTTACGCCGTAACTCGCAGCCGCTGTCACCATGTCAGGAAATAATGTTACAACATCAAAACGCATGATGATAATTAAAAATCGGGATCCCAATCGACAATGATTTTGCCTGCATCGAGATCAACCTTAATTATCGTTCGTCCCTGTAAAAACGGAATGACCCGTTCCCGCTCTCCCTGAACGATGATCACATCATTAGCGCCTGTTTCCAGCAGACTGTCAACCGCGCCTAACTGAACACCATCAATGGTTTCAACCTGCAAGCCGATCAAATCGGACCAGTAATATTCACCTTTAGCAGCTTTTGGCAACTGGTCTTGGGTTATAAAAATATCCCAGCCCATCAAGCTTGCTGCTTGATCCCTATCATCAATACCGGCCAGCTGGGCGACTATCGTCTTACCCTGTAGCTGCCCGTCAACAACATTAACGGTTTTTATCTGGTCGCCTTTTTGTAGCAACCAAGGGGAATAAGTTAAAATATTTTCCCTCGGATCAGTGAAGGAAAATACCTTAACCCATCCTTTTACACCAAAAACGCCGGAAATCTTTCCGACACTTATATGTTGCTGTTGTTCTGACAACTTAAGTTTATGCTGCCGCTTTTTGCGCGTCTTTAATCAATTTTGCAACACGCTCGGAAGGCTGTGCGCCATTGGATTTCCAATATTCAACGCGATCGCTGTCTAAACGCAATTTTTCTTCATTACCGCGCGCCAAAGGATTAAAAAAACCAACCCGTTCAATATAACGACCGTCACGACCGCTTCTGCTATCGGTTACAACAACGTGATAGAAAGGACGATTTTTCGCGCCACCTCTAGAAAGACGAATGGTTACCATCTAAGTTCCTCAAAAAAAATTTTAGTCATAATTAATCGGCTTATTTTACGCGATTTTCTATACAAGTAAAGAACAACACACAATCCATAGGATTAGCTTGCTCTCCTTGCTCGTAATCTAGCGCCTCATACCCATGCCGCGCACATTATTTTTTATGCCCCGCATCATGTTAGTCATATTGCCTGCTTTGAAGCGCTTCATCATTTTCTGCATCATCATAAACTGCTTCAAGATGCGGTTAACATCCGATAACTGCTGGCCGCAACCGTCAGCAATACGCTTCTTCCGATTGCCTTTAATCAAATCGGGATAACGCCTTTCCTTCATGGTCATCGAATTAATCACCCCAATCTGGCGGGATAATTCCTTGTCATTAACCTTGTCTTTCATTTCCTGAGGGACACTGTTCATGCCCGGCAATTTATCCAGCATCGAGCCAACCCCGCCCATATCCAGCATTTGCTGCAACTGTTCACGAAAATCTTCCAGATCAAAGGACTTGCCCTTTTGCAGCTTTTTGACCAGCTTCTCGGCCTTTTCCTTATCGACCTTCTGCTCGATCTCTTCAATCAGGCCCAGCACATCGCCCATACCCAAAATACGGGATGCAATACGATCGGGATAGAAAGGTTCCAACGCATCGGTTTTTTCGCCCATCCCGATAAACTTGATCGGCTTACCTGTAATATGGCGGATAGACAACGCCGCACCGCCTCGGGCATCACCATCCGCCTTGGTCAGGATAACCCCGGTCAACGGCAACGCGTCATTAAAGGCTTTCGCGGTTATGGCGGCATCCTGGCCGGTCATACTGTCAACAACAAACAAGGTTTCGACAGGATTGATTGCCGCATGCAATTCCTTAATCTCGCCCATCATCTCATCATCAATATGCAGGCGACCTGCGGTATCGATAATAATGACATCAAGAAATTTTTTCTTGGCGGCTTCAATCGCGTTTTTAGCAATATCAACCGGCTTTTGCGACACATCGCTTTCAAAAAAGTCTAAAGAAAGCTCGTTTGCCAGCATCTGCAATTGCTTAATAGCCGCAGGCCGGTACACGTCGGCACTGACCACGCCGACTTTTTTCTTTTGATTTTCTTTTAGCCAGCGACCTAATTTGGCTACCGTCGTGGTTTTACCCGCGCCCTGCAAACCCGCCATTAAAATAATCGCAGGCGGAACGGCATTAAGATTCAGCTTTTCGTTGGCCTCGCCCATCACCGCAACCAGCTCGGCCTGAACCAGCTTAATCAGTGACTGACCGGGCGAAAGACTGGACTGAACTTCCTCCCCTAATGCGCCTATTTTGATCCGCTCAATAAAGTCCGTAACCACCGGCAACGCGACATCCGCCTCAAGCAAAGCCATGCGCACTTCGCGCAGAGTTTCCTGGATGTTGCTTTCAGTCAAGCGCCCCTGACCCTTAATTTTTTTAAGCGTACTACCTAATCGATCGGTTAAATTATCAAACATATCAGTGTCTTTATTAAATCTTAAGGAAACCACTCGCTAACACAAATGCGCTAGGACTATTTAGCGGGATATATTAACATAGCCGCCGAGGCCTTTGCATTAAACTCAAGGGAATTTGTGCCTAGCTACGGAGTGCCCTACAAAAATCCAGACAAGCAACAAGTTGCACCTGACAGTGGTGCTATCTATATCGCAAACCAATAAAACGACCCTAATGAACGCTACATTCGCCGCTCTTTCAATCTGCACTTATCTGGCAAGCACCCTGCTTATTGTCCGTGATATTCACCAGAACAAAAGGCACCGCACCCCGCTTTATCTGGCATGGACGGCCGTAGGCGCGCACACCGCATACACCGCCGCCGCTTTCTGGCAAAGCGACAGCTTTAACTTCAGCTTTATCAGCACCGCAACCCTGGTTTCACTGATTGTCGCCCTGCTGCTGTTGATGGCGACACTGACCAAACCTGTCGAAAAACTAGGCATCGTGATATTTCCTATTGCCGCAATCATGCTGGCGCTGGAGCTGAACCTGCCCGACAAACCCCATCTGCTGCACACCCACAACTGGCAAATGAGCGTCCACATCTTAACCTCGATTATCGCGTTTAGCCTTTTAAACATCGCCGCACTGCAAGCCATCTTGCTCGCCATTCAAGATCAGCAGCTTAAAAGCCATCCGCCCAAACGTTTCATCCAGTCATTGCCCTCCTTGCAAACCATGGAATCCCTGTTGTTCCAAATGCTCGGCACCGGGCTTTTTTTCCTGACCATTTCATTAGTCAGCGGCTTTATTTTTATTGAAGATTTATTTGCCCAGCATTTAGTGCACAAGACTGTTTTATCGATTGCTGCCTGGATCATTTTTTCCAGTTTGTTGGTAGGCAGAATGCGCTATGGATGGCGGGGGCGAACAGCGATACGCTGGACTTTAATCGGCTTTATTTTGCTGCTCTTGGCTTACTTTGGCAGCAAACTGGTGCTTGAGTTAATTTTAAAGAAAACCTGACAAAAAAAGAGCAACTTTACGCTGCTCTTTTTTTGATTATGCTACATTTTTACTGACTCAAATCTGCCGCTTTATGCGTACAAATCAATTCGCCCCGAACTCGCTACACTAGAAGATGAGTCTATTAATTTCAATGCCGCCTCTCCCTGAGCCCTTTCAATATTCTGACCTTTCCTAACCACAGCAATTCCCAGCTCTTGATTCGCTGCAGCCTCTTTCAACAGAGCTGTTGTCAATGCCGGCACAGATGGGCCTCCCACTGAACTTACCATAAAAACCTCCAAAATTTAGACTTCTCAGCCATTACCGCCCTGCCGCAACAAATTTGAACAGACGACAGCAAACTCAAGAACCATAGGCCAGAACAGCCTTTTTTCCCTGATCCATCTTTTGCAGGATGCCCACAAGATCAATCTTTTTTTGTGCGCCCAATTCCATAATATCAATATCTATCGCTATGATCGACCTGATTCCGGCCTCAACCGTTTCCGCATATTCCTGCTGAACCGGCTCTGAAAAAAACGCCTCAATCAACCCACTCCGCTCCGCTTCCAGATCAACCACGTCATCCCAGGAATCCTCCCTTGCTTTTTCCAGCATTGTCCGGCTAAGCGCTACTAACTGTTGGATATCTTGTGTTTGGTCTGCCATCTTGAAAACTCAAAGATATGTTAAAAACATGAACGGCTAAAAGAACAAGCTATAAGTTGAAGATTTATCCGCATTGCGGCATCTGCAAGCTAACGCTTAAACGCTTCAGGAATACCATCCCAGCCGATTTTAATTTCCACCATCAAGCTGACAACCTCATCCAAAATAGCTTCATCATTATGCAAGTTGGCAACAACCAAGCGGTTAGACATATAGTCATAAAGATTATTCAGATTTTCCGCAATCCCCCCCCCTGCCTCTATATTCAAAGAAGATTGTAAACCACCAATAATAGCGATGGCCTTACTGATATTCTCGCCTTTGCTGGCAATGTTATTGTTAGCCATATTGCCTTTCGCTAAGGCAACTTTTTCCAGCATTCCTTCCATCAACATCTGCACAAGACGATGGGGAGAGGCGTCCATGATTCCACTGTGAACGCTCACTTGTTGATATTGCTTCATAGCAAATACTGCATTCATTTGGTTACCCTCATTTATTATTGTGTTGCGTTCCAGTCACCTGCAACACTCATTAACTGTAGCGACAGTTTTAACAAAAACTTTACCTTATTTTACGAAAAAAAATTAACGTTTTTAATTAGCAAGATGGTTCAGCCTGCGGCAAAAAGCCCGCCATTCCTTTTGAAATGACGGGCTTGTTAGAGCGCGCATGCAGTCACCACGACAGCATGGCATCAATGAAATCACCCTGTTTTTTGGGCCGGGGTCAACTGCTGAGTAAGATAATTACCGGTACTCTTTAACTTCCCCAGCAAATTATCCATTGCCGTAAACTGCTTGCGATAACGCGCTTCTATTGCAGTAAGCCTGAGACTGAGCTTACTCCGCTCATCAGTAATGCCGCCTATATTCTTATTGATGCCATCCACTCGGGCAGTTAATGGGCCGTCAGTAGCCAGATAAGTTGTTAATATCTTATCAAAGCTAGGCGACAATCCATTCGTGGACGCAAACAATTGCGGAACCGCATCAGAATTTGCGGCTATCGCTTTATCAAGCTTAACTGAATCAAGCACCAACACACCGGTTTTATCCGTTTTAATACCGATGTCCGCTAATGTTGAAGCTCCAGCCACACCACCTGCCACCGAACTTGATAAAACATGGCGAAGCTGGTTTTGCACTCCCCGCAACGTTGCATCGCCAAATAACCGGCTAGCCTTGCCGGTTTTCGCGTCATAGTTGGACAAAGTTTTTAATGTCCCGGACAGCGTATTGTACGCCTTAATAAAATCATTAACTTTTGATGTGGCGGAGCTTTTATCCACTGCAATAGTCAAGGTTGCTGCCGCGGCGGCCGGATCCTCTTTTACCAGGGCAATGGTCACCCCGGAAATCACATCGGTCAAACTATTGCTAGTCCTTGTGATCGATTGTCCATCAAGATGAATAATTGAATCCTTAGCCACCTGAACAGGTGTCAGGTTAGCTGATGCAAGCCGAGTTAAACTGCCAGTGGGGGGCAACGCATCAGTAGGCGTTGCGACAACGCCGATGGTATTGGCCGCGCCCGTTACAGTTGACGTCAACACTAACTGGGAATTGGTATCGCTAACCTTGACGATGCTTGCGCTGATACCTGGGTTAGTAGTCGACTGGTTGATTAGATCACGAAGACCCGCCAGCGTAGTAGCCGAACTAGTGGTAATGTTAAAATGGGTTGCGCCCAAGTTTATATCCAGAGATCCCGCCCCCACTAATGCCGCGTCACTGGCAAAAGCGAAACCAGCGGTGGTGCCTTCAAAACCCGCACCAGCAAAAGCCGCCTGCGCAATAGCGCCACCGCCGGTGCCGCCGGTAACGGCTTGCTCTATGAGTACGGCCGAACCATCTGCCTTGGTGATTTGTACATTATTACCCGGAGCATCAAAAGTACCTGTAGCCGAATATTCCGGATGAACCTGCAAGAAAGCAGCCAAATCGGTATCTAATTGAGCCGCAGTCTTTGACACATCGGTAGAGGCACCTGTAGTTCCCGCAGCAGTTGTTTTGGTAGAAAGCACAAGACCATCTACCTTCAAATTCCAAACAGTATCCGTAGTAGTCGTGCCTGCTGCTTGAGTTGCCACAGTATAAGCACCAGATGCAACCGTAGTGGTCGGCGCAGCAAGGGTACGCACTTTGGCTGCCACCGCCAGTTGATCCACTACAATGGAAAAGCTACCGGCAGTAGCGGTGCTGTTTGCAGCCACAGTAAATGAAGTGGGACTGCTGGAGGTGGCAGTGCGGGCCTTAAACGCACTTATATCCTTCAGGCCCTGCACACTGGATTGAAACGCAGATAGGGCGCCTTTAAGCGTTCCCAGAGCCGACAAATCGGCTTGTAATTTAGCCTCCTTAATTTGCAGGCGCTGAGAGGTTGCCGACCCTTCCGCACTAACCAGCCCCCTTACCAAGCTTTCGACATCAAGCCCTGAACCCAACCCTGTAGATGTAATTGAAGCCATTGCCGTTCTCCTTTATTAAATGATTGAGTCTGGCTCAGGTGCGAATCTGCCGCGCCTATAAACCATTAGGCTCTTGAACTGAAAATATTAAATTCCGCCTCATGTCCCAGCGCCGCCAGACTGTGAGCCAGCGCGACGGTTTCTTCATTGGGTATTTGCCGAATAACTTCGTTACTTTTAGAATCGATCACCTTAGTAACCAGGATGCCGCTTTCTTTATCAACACTAAAGTGTAAATTCCTCTGTATCGTTTGCGCAAAATCATTTAACTGAGTGACCGCTTTTTGAAGATCTCGTTCCGAATGCTCCGGTTTTTTTGTTGCCGCATCAACCAAAACGCCAGCGGACTCTGATGAGTCAGCTGGCTGTTTGGCATGTCCAATCCTTACCGGCGTAGCGTCGACAGGTTGATGCTGCAACGCGTTGGTATTGGTATTAATATCCATCTTGCCCTCCTATTACGAGTAGCGGGAAAACAGAAAGCCCGGTGTTGCCACCGGGCGTCCTTTATTCCTGCTTTATCTCAGCAGACTCAATACACCTTGTGATGATTGGTTAGCTTGAGCCAAAATCGCAGTACCCGCTTGTTGCAAGACTTGCGCCCGTGACAGAGCAGCCGTTTCTTTTGCAAAATCAGCATCCTTGATCCGGCTACGAGAAGCCGTCAAGTTTTCAGTGGTTGTTTGCAAACTGGCGATGGTTGACTCAAAACGGTTTTGGTAAGCACCTAATGCGCCTTGCGTCTTGGTGACGGTGTTGATGGCGGCATCAATGGTATCCAATGCGGCCAGCGCACCCGCTGCAGTGGTAAGGTCGAGCGACGACACCCCCGCCCCGGCAGTTGCAGTAGCCGCTTTGTAGCCGGCGGTAAAGTTAGCAGACGTTAAACCGGCACTCGCAACATAGGTTGAACCTTGTGCAAAGCCTGTGTTTAATGCATTAGCAGAGCCTTTATTAGTTACCTGAACCGCGCCGGTTGTGGACGTCAACGTGATCACGCCCGCAGTAGAGGAGGCGGTAACGCCTGTTACTGCTGAAAGAGCAGTTATCGCAGTGGCAACATTAGTACCCTGGGTGGCAGCGTCGGAACCACCAGTAATGGAGCCTAGAGCCACGCCATTGATGGAGATATCTCCAGCAGCAATATTTCCAGTCGCGACCGCGGTGTTGACAATAAGAGTACCGGGGTTAGCCGCCGTTGTGCCACCGCCACTTCCCAGGGTGATGCCTGCGGAACCGCTTGAACTCAGGGTAACCGTTGAGCGAGTCGTTGTTCCTGCAAGGGCTAATGCAGCAGCAGAAGTTCCAGCCGCAGCACCAGCCGCTGTAGCAGAACTTAAGCCGGTTTCGGTTGTCGCTTGACCTGCAGTCCCAGCAAGTCCATCACTGCCGACAGTAATATTACGGCCATCGGCGGCAGTCAGCGCAACCGCGCCGGTGGTGGTATCAAAAGTCGCTGTGACACCGGTTTGAGCCGCTTTTGCATTGATCGCTGCCGAGATTTGACCGCCGCGTTCAACTCCCGTAGTGGCGGCCGCAATTGCGCCAATATCCACGCCATTGATAAGAACATTACCAGCCGCAAATGCAACACTAGCACCAGCGGTTGGAGCAGTACCCGCAACAGTCGTTGCAGAGACGGTTGCAGTAACCCCAGTACTTCCTTCCACCGCGTTGATGGCCGCAGCCTTGGCAATACCGCTGGTGGCACTACCGATAAAGGATACCCCGTCAGCGACCGTAGCCCCTACGTTTTGACCGTTAATGGTCAAATCGCCCGCTGCAAGCACACCGGCAGCTACCGATCCGCCCGATTTAACCGTAGAATAGCTGGAGCCTGAACCGACGCCCAGTGAACTGGTTCTTGCACTGGCAATGGAGGCGATTGCTATTTGGTTGGTATCCGAGCTGTTGGCGCCAACCTGGAACGATTTTGCCGCGAAAGAACCGTCCAGCAGTTTGGTGCCGTTGAATGAAGAATTTTTCGCCACACGGTCAATTTCAGCGATCAGCTGATTGGCTTCGTTGCTGAGTGAGGCACGGTCAGAGGCGCTGTTACTGGCATTTGATGCCTGTACAGCCAGCTCACGAACACGCTGTAAGTTACTGCCGATTTGATCCAAATCGCCTGAAGCCGTTTGCGCTAAAGAAATACCGTCGTTGGCGTTACGGGCCGCTTGGTCATTGCCTCGGATTTGTGCGCTGAAGCGCTCGGCAATAGCAAAACCGGCCGCGTCGTCCTTGGCGCTGTTGATGCGCAAACCGGAAGACAGCCGTTGTAATGAGGTAGTCAACGAGCTCTGGGACGTATTCAAGTTACGTTGCGCGTTGAGTGATGAAATGTTGGAATTAACTGTTAAGGCCATGATAGCTCTCCTGGTTAGGCCGGGTCATATTTTTTGCCGGTCTGTTTAAATTAGGTTTCTTATCGTTGTGATAAATCACCCTTCGTTGTTGTTATCGACCGCTGTTTTTGAAACTTTAATTTTATTTTATGGTTTTAGTTATTAATATTTACGCTGGTTCCCAAGCTCCAGCTATCATTGTTATACACAAGTGTCTGCGGTACACCGTCATCCCGGCAGGGATTGCCGGGCGGGATCCACGACTGCATGGATGCAGGAGGTAGAGCAACGCAGGAGCAGTTGCCGAGAAGCCATGGATGGCAAATGTCAAAACAGGCAATAAGTCTCATCACCGGGGATTGCTCCGTTGAATCAGGCATTCACATCCCTGTGATCTAGATCCCGGCAATCCCTGCCGGGATGACGTGCTTTAAAATATTTAGGCTAACGATGAGAGCCCCAGAAACTGTGAGCCAGCGAAGTTTAACTCTCAAAGGGAACTTTTAAGTTTTCAACGATCAGGCTTTCACATTGCCTAAGACAATACATCGCATCTGTCGGCCGATTGAGTTTAAATAATACTTCGGCCAACTCTGTTAGCCATAATGCCTCCAGGCTTTTTTGCTCGGGGCTTGTTTTATCAACCAGCTGCTCAATCGCTTGACTTAACAGAACCTCCTTAACCTCCTGATCATCAATTGCGCCTGCCAGTTGCGCCAAACCGTATAAAGCCTGCGGATGCCCTGGTTCTTGCTCAAGAACCTCAAGATAAAGCGCTTCTGAGCCCATCAAGTCGCCCTGCTCAGCCAGCAATAAAGCCTGCTGAATTTGCGCCGCTATTTTTTCGAGCAGTATTGAATTGGCTTCGTTGGTCATTGTTTATATCCTGAAAGCTTAAGTTAACTCCTAAGCTGGGCCGCGGAAAGACGCAACCCAAGCTACGAGTTTGGTTTAATTGAAGTTTGCTTTAAATTAAAAGTATAAATGAGGATTACAAATCCCGCCCAGCATTGCTGCCCAGATATTTCGCCGCAAATATTTCGATTTGGTTTAGCGTCGAAAGCAAATCACCGGCAAGATTATAAGCTTTGTTAAGAATAGCGGATTGAATGGCCGGATCATCGGGGTAATCGTGCGAGAATTCATTGCGCATTTCCCGTAACAGCAGCCAATGCTCAGCGGATGAAATAGCACCCATTTTTTCCAAGCGATAAAGTTTATCCAGAAACGCCGAAAACTCGCCTTGTTCTTTGGTCAACTCCAGCACTGCCGGAAATAATTTCGCCCCCATCGCGTCTTGCAGCTTTGAAAACCGGGTCGAGAATTGATCCAAAACGGCCAACTCCGTATCCTCCATATCTTGCAGCGTGTTTGGGGAAAGCGGAAATTTGCCCCGTAACCAGCTCATCGCCCAAGCCAGCCGGTCTGCATGACGCTTACACACTTCAAGTGACGACTTGTAAGCGGTATTCATAATAATTGCACCCCGGTTTCCCGTGCGATTCGAAAGATGGGCAAATCGTCTTTAAATTCAGCCCGGCGGATAACAACATCTATTTTTTGCTCACCTAGTTTTTTATGCAGTTCAAGCAAAAAGTGCAGCTTTGCGTCGACCAACTCAGCGGGATCCTGAAGCTCCGGTTCGATATAAAGATCGATGTCCCCTCCTTTGCTCTGCTCATCGATACGTGAGCCGAATAACCAGACTCGCGCAGATTGCCCGAAATTCTTTAGCGCACTGGCACAAATCACATCAACTTGCGGCTGGCTTAATCGCATGTTCGTACTCCTTTGTATCAAATTTACCATCCTTGGTCCTGGATACTGGCATCCCTGCCAGTATGACGGTGCTGGCTGAGATTCCTTACTTAATCGGGAGCCATTTTTTCAACCAACTGCACCCGCTGGGTCACTCCGCACACCAATGTATAAGGTATGGTATCGGCCCAGTGCGCGATTTCTTCAACCGGCAAGCTCTCGCCCCACAAGGTCACCGGATCGCCGGGCTTGGCATCGGGTTGATTTTCCAGATCAACGGTCATCATGTCCATTGACACCCTGCCGATCAGCGAAACGCGTTTGCCGTTGACCAGCACCGGCGTTCCGGCTTTGGCATGACGGGGATAACCGTCGCCATAACCTATCGCCACAACGCCCAACGTGGTGGACTTTGGGCATATCCAGCCGCCGCCGTAGCCGACCGTTTCGCCCGCATTGATTGGCTTGACCGCGATCAGCCTTGAATGGAGCGACATGACCGGCCTTAACCCGAGCTGTCTGCCGGTTGAACCCGCAAACGGCGAGATGCCGTACAACATAACGCCGGGGCGCACCCAATCGCTCAAAGACTGCTCCCAGCCCAATATCCCCGGTGAGTTGGCGAGGCTGCGCTCACCCGGAAAACCTGCAACCGTGTCGTTGAACAGGTTGATTTGCTTTAGCGTCTTGTCGTCATTGACATCATCAGCGCTGGCAAAATGCGTCATCAGGCTGATCGGCTGCTTTACCAGCCCGCATTGGCTTAGGCGCTGATAAACGGCATTAAACTCTGCCGCCTTGAACCCCAGGCGGTTCATGCCGGTATCGATTTTTAACCAGACCGCACAGGCTCCCGGTTCTGTTCTAGCTTGCAAAATATCCAGCTGAGCCGGGCAATGCACCACGGCGTCCAATTGATAATGCAGCAGTTCGTCCAATTCTTCAGTGCAGGTAAAGCCTTCCAAAACGGCAATCCGGTTTTTGAACCCGGCCTTGCGCAGCCGCATGCCTTCATCAACTCTGGCGACGGCAAAAGCCTCAACCTGTTGTAGGGCTTCAGCCATCCGCAGCAGGCCATGTCCGTAACCATTGGCCTTGATGACCGCCATGACCTTGGCGTTTGGCGCACACTCGCGCACTTTGGCCAGGTTATGCCGGACGGCATCCAGGTCGAGCACCGCATAGGCCGCCGGGGTCATTCATAATCCCCGCCGGTATAGGTTCCCGCGAAATTTTCAAAACGGGTGTATTGCCCCAGGAAAGTGAGTCTGACGGTTCCCAGCGGGCCGTTACGCTGCTTGCCGATAATGATCTCGGCGATGCCTTTATCGGGGCTATCCTCGTTATACACTTCGTCCCGGTACACGAACACGATCAAATCCGCGTCCTGCTCGATAGCGCCCGACTCCCGCAAATCGGACATCATCGGCCGCTTGTTGGGGCGTTGCTCAAGGTTACGGTTAAGCTGGGATAAGGCCACCACCGGGACATCCAGTTCCTTGGCCAGCGCCTTCAAGCCTCTGGAAATGTCGGAAATCTGCTGCACCCGGTTTTCACCGCTGGACGGCGACTGCATCAACTGTAAATAATCCAGCACAATCAAGCCCAGCTGGCCGTGTTCACGCGCCAAACGCCGGGCTCTTGAGCGCACTTCGGTCGGCGTTAACGCCGGCGTATCGTCGATGAACAGCTTTGTTTCGGCCAGCATATTAATGGCCGAGGTCAGGCGCGGCCACTCATCGTCTTCCAGCTTGCCGGTCCTGATCCGATGCTGGTCGATACGTCCTAATGACGACATCATCCGCATCGCCAGCGAGTCGCCGGGCATTTCCATACTGAATACCGCAACCGGCTTATCGCCCTTAATGGCGATATGCTCCGCCATATTCATCGCTATCGTGGTTTTGCCCATCGAAGGCCTTCCGGCCACGATAATCAAGTCGGCGGGCTGCAAGCCGGAGGTCAGTTCATCAAAATCGGTAAAGCCTGTGGCCGCCCCGGTGATGGAGCCTTCCTGTTCAAACAGTGTTTCGATCTTGTCGACGGCGCGCGCCAGCAACGATTTAATCGATGAAAAACCGCCCTGCCCGCGCTGGCGTTGTTCGGCGATTTTAAACACCTCGCGTTCGGCATTTTCAAGCAGATCGGCGGTCTCGCGGCCTTCGGTATTGAAGGCGGAATCTGAAATCTCGGTACCGACATGAATCAACTGGCGCAACACCGACCGGTCTCTGACGATATTGGCGTAGGTGACGATGTTCGCGGCGCTGGGCGTGTCTTTTGCCAGCATGCCCAAATAGGATAGGCCACCGGAATTTTCCAGCTCGCCGATCGCTTCCAGAGCTTCGGATATGGTAATCACATCGAAAGGGATCTGTTTTTCGGCGAGCTGTTCAATGGTCTTGAAAATCAGCCGGTGATCGCGGCGATAGAAGTCGCTTTCCACCACCTTGTCCGACACTGAATCCCAGGTTTGATTATCCAGCATCAAGCCGCCCAACACCGATTGCTCGGCCTGAATGGAATTGGGCGGAATTTTTAAGGAGTCCAGCGAATAATCACGATCAAACGAATAATTTTCAGACATGGTTCACAGGGGTAAAGGCGTTAATCATAAAATACCGCATAAAAAGCTTTCAAGCCTCTACATATAGGTAGAGGTACAGAATGGCATTATAAACCAACTTAGGCCCGATCATCTCGATACCGTTATCGATGGATAATCTGAAGAAACCCTGTTTTTAGTTTTGCTGCGTTACAGTACAGACCTTAAAATCCTTAAAGCGCCTGTAGCCACAGAAACCACTAAAGTAAAAACAAAAAAGTAGCGGCTAATCCGTGGCATTCTTTGCAGGTAAAAGCCGACGTCGTGTCATTGCTCGGAAAGCCCGGTAAAATTGACAATTGGAAAACGGGCGAAGCATGGTACTTCCCAAATCCTAGAGGCGGCGAAATTGATTTTAACGCCAATGAAATTGTAACCAGTTGACTGGAACCCTAAACCCAGAGCTTCGCAATTCACATCAACAATGACTGCAAAAAGAGGGATCGCCCCTGAGGCATCATCACTTCTTTACTAACTGAACAGCCATGAAATATTTCTCGTGGAAACAGCTATCAGATGACAAATCCGCCGTACAGGAGCATTCAACGCTTAGTTAGGAACAGGCCATATAAATCTACTAGCAATCCACTCCGCAAAAGCAAACGCACTGGTAAACGCCGGCGAAATGGCATTGAGCACATGAATCGAGTGACTGCCCTGCTCCACCACAAAATCCATTTCCAGTCGTACATCACGGGTGTTGACCAATTGAGGACGAATGCCAACCTTGGGGCTATGTTTAACCCAATCCGGCTCCAACTGTTTGACCAGTCGGCAAGCCGCGGCGATAAAGCTGGCTTTGCGGTAATGCGGAATCTCGCTATGCACCAGATTTCTGAAGTTTTGTGGGTTGCTGACGTAAAGCTGTGCCAATTGCGCACCGATTGTCAGCGCCTCAATTGGCGAGGCACCGCTAAGTACGCCGTAATTCTCTCTCCCCAGCGCAGGAATGGCGGTAGGACCGATGTACACTTCATTATTGATTACTCTGGTGAAGTGTATACCCAGAAATGGCAGCGCTTCATTCGGGACGGGGTAAATACTGCTCCGTATTAAGCCGGACACTTCCGGCGCAAGTTTGTAGTAAAGTCCCTTAAAAGGCACTAGTTGGTAGTGTTGCCCCACTCCGGCAAGCCGAGCTACCTGATCGGCATAGGCTCCGGCGGCATTAATAAGTTGGCCGTAACTGTATCTACGATTTTGAGTAACGGCCGTACGTTGCTCATCATTGATGCCGATCAGGGTCTGATCGGTATCTATCGTCACCCCCTTTGCCATGAGTTGTGCCCGCAGGGTTTCCAGCACCATAACACTGTCAATCACTGCCGTATCCTGACAATAGATGCCCCCAAACTCAGACCGGGCGTGCGGTTCGATCTGACTAATCTCATCGCTGTTGACCCGCTTTGCACGGATACCATTGGCATCAGCGTTCGCCATCAGCTTGTCGAGCCCTTTGGCGTTTTCTTCGGAGGTAGCCACAATAACCTTGCCATCGCGACGCACCGGAATATTATTGGCTTCGGCATAGGCGAACATTGCATCGGCACCCGCCTTGCAGAGCTTTGCTTTGAGCGTATCAGGCGGATAATAGATGCCGGTGTGCAGCACGCCACTATTACGGCCACTGGCATGCATGCCAAGGCGTGATTCTTTCTCCAGTATTTTGATCTTGGCACCCGGCTCGCGGATTTTGATCTCACGGGCGATGGATAACCCGACAATGCCTGCGCCAACAATCAAAAAATCATGATTCATCTAATCAATCCCCTATCCCAAGCATCCCAAATGTCACCCAGTGTACCCTACGCGACTCATTTTTCAATTCAGTCTAGGCGAAATCAACTTCAATTCCTGCTCCAGCGATTCGGACAGCCTCCCCGATGGCACGAAACCGGTCGCACGGAATCGTGCATCACTCACTTCGTAGCTCAACTGGTTCATGATTTCGCTATCGACAAACTATAGGGTTAGTTCGCCATTTTATTTTGACGACTGCAATCGCATTATTTTGTTATTCGAATAATGCGTTGGCCCAATCACCCGAGACTCAGGAATTAAAAGTGGAAGTTGAAGCGCTTAAAAAACGGGTGCAAGAACTGGAATCAGCCAACCCCATAAAAACTCCTGCGCCGTCTACGGAAATTAAAATACTCAAAGCCCCTGTAGCTGTTGAAACTCCCGAAGTAAAAACAAAAAAAGTAGCGAGCAATCCGTGGCATGCCATACAGGTGAACCTATCAAAGACCGAAGTCGTGTCACTACTCGGAAAACCGGGCAAAATCGATAAATGGAAAACGGGCGAGGCATGGTACTTCCCAGATTCTAGAGGCGGCGAAATTGATTTTAACGCCAATGAAATTGTAACCGGTTGGCTGGATCCCTAATCCAGAGCCTCACAATTCACATAACAATGGATGAATCCAAAGTAAGAGACCGACCATTAGTGTTTCCGGATAGTGCTTACCGATGCAGCATAATCTTCTTTCAGATAACGAGTTTTAGCCCATGCTGAGCATGAGTTATTTAATTCCCGTTCCTAACCACACGCGTTTCCATCATGAAATCCTTTTCAGGTATCCATCTGGCGCAACGGTAATGAGCAGCTTCTGGTGAATGCTTTTATCGATCTCAAACTCGGAATGAGTTTTCAAGTATTCCCATACTGCGGTTTTCGGATTGTCACTCGGCCCCCAAGGACGGTCGAGAAACATATCGGCGGGCATATCATCAATGATGGTGTCGAACACTACGCAGTAACTGCCAATTGATGTCAGGGGGGCATAAGACTCTAACTCCGCTAAAACATGATCGTGGGTGTGATTGGAATCCAAGCAAACGAGGACACGCTGGTAATCCTTCGCTACATCTTTAACCTGCTCAATGACCTCTGGAGCAATACTGGAACCCTGAATCATTTGAATACGCGATGCCATGGGATGCGATTCGATGGCATCACGGTTGTGGGCGCGAATGTCGATGTCGACGCCCAAAACCTTACGGCGCGAGATTCTCGGATCTAAACTTTCGTTCGCTTCGATGGCATCACATATATCCAGTAGCGCCAGCATGGAGGCGTTCATAATTAAAGACCCTCCATGAGCAATGCCCGTTTCAATGACTAAATCGGGCTTAATCTGCCATATCAATTCCTGCATTGTGACGATATCCTGAGGCACCTGAATAATCGGCCGCCCCATCCAACCAAAGTTGTAGGAATACTTATGCGCTGCAATTTGGCGCAACCAGATACGCGACAGAACTTGAAGATCATGATCTTGTCCTAGACTCACAATGCTGTCACGCACCTCATGTTGAAACTGTTCAATTGGATTCATTTACAAATTTTCTCCAGGGTAAGGTTTCAGAACAAATATATTTAATCCCTGCGCGTCCGCAATGGGCCACAAGATCCAACCCCGATACGTAGGGGGTAAATTGGCCATGAGATTGAGGGTACGGTGTCAAATGATAGTTCATGTACTCGACTTGAATACTCGAATTTTCAAATTGTTCGTGATTTAAATAGCGGGCAGCACCATGACCGGTAATATACATATCCCCCTGCACTTTTTTGACCACATCCAAAACTCGATTACTACTCGATCCTGAAACATCCAGAGCTCTTACATCAATAAATTGGGTGCTAACATCAATTCCAAAATAACGGGCCAGAGCAAGCAACGAAGCGCATGTCAATGCTCCGATATGAGGATATTCTTCAGCATAGACTTCTTCAGCGATCTGTATGGCGTCTAAAGCATATGGTGCCCCACCCAAACTGCGTTTAAGCAAATCCAAATGCTGCTCTTTCCATCGCGATGAAGGCTGGATCTGCACCTCATTTATACGTTGTCCAAGATGAATCTGTTTTAGCGGCACGGTCATCCATCGAAGACCTTCTGGCATTTTAAGCTGTACGCGGTTGACCAAACTTCCTTTCGAGAACTGGACGTCATCGTAATGGACAAAGACGTCGGCAAGACGCACTTGCTCAAGAAGCCCTACCCATGGAAACAGCATTGATTGTGATATAACAACTCTCACAGCAGACGCCTCAATTCCAAAACTCCTGAATGACCGCTAGTATCAATCATGCGCCCACCTCAATGCGGGAAATAGAAAATATATCTTGCTCCAGAAATTCTTTATTAAACAGCATACGCTTTATTTCTTTATAATAAGGTCTCAGAGCCAATAAAACATCACCGTAAAATACAAATTGCTGCAAAGTTTGAGCTGACCGAACATTCCTCTTCCGCCTAGGCAAGAAGAACATAGACAGAGAAATAACTAGGCGCAGCCTCAGTCTTTGTAGACATAAACTGTAAAATCATAAAACTTGCCCTTACCGGAAGCAAGACTGCTGTATCCATGATCAAAACGAACCCTAGGCGACACATCAGAAAGTAACCAGGAAAGCATTTCAACAGGACTTTGGTAATAGAGATTATGTACGGTGAAATTCACGCGGGTCGACATCATATTGAAAGCTATTCCGTGACGGCATAATGCAAACATTTTGCGAATCAATTCACGAGAAAACTGCTCCATCTTGATATTAGACACCGAGAGCTTCTGCGTCAAAATCGCGTTACATACGACAAAATCGTAGGCGGCGTCCTTTTGCATATCAAAAACATCCCCATGAATAAAATTAGCATCGGGGAATGTCTCCCTCCCATGCAAAATCATACTTTCAACAACATCTATTCCGCTATAAACGAGCGGAGTTTTCAATTCATTGGCGCGGCGCAGCAAGCCTCCCCAGCCACAACCTACGTCAAGCATGGAAATGTTGTCTGTAGGCACCATAAAATCCTTTTGTAAAACTCCTAGCATCTTGTCGTATCGAACCAGAAGCTCATTCTCATCACCCCAGTCGACGCCCTTAGCCGTTGCGCCATGCTCCTCGAATGTTTGAGTGTAATATTCTTTAAGTGTTTGGGTAATTTGATCCATATGCTTCGCTCAAATACGATTGATAATGTTGATTGATTTTTTAATTGTATCCGCAAGCATTCTTTCATCGGTCCACAAGTTAATTATCCTCAGCGCAATATCTTCCCCATGAGGACATGTCTGTGTGTCAAAAAGAACGCTTAAAGGAAAGTAATGATTGGACGCAGGTATGCCAATGGCTCTCAAGGCTTCGGTTGCAGCCGACGCTTTATTAGCGGATTCAAACACTAAAGGACATCGCCAGCATGTACTTCCATCATGAAAATGAGGAATCATAACGCTCTTTGATGAGATACCCGTTCGGTAAAGCAAGTAGTTATTGTATCGAGTTTCTCTATTCGTTTGGAGTTTATCAATTCCGGCGATAGCCGCTTTCTCGTCAGCAATCCCCCCTGGCGAAACAATCAGACTTTTATACTTGTCAAGCATATCCAAGAAAATTGGCGCCCCACGCTTTCCCATTTCCTCGCGCCAGAGATCAGCTATGGCATGCACCAAATTGCGCATACTTAAAGCCACTCTTGGTTTGGGGGTACGTAAGGCATCTAATGGGATTTCAGCCGAAAAATCCTCAGGCTCCAGCAAACCCGACCCAAAAAGTAGCATGCCTCCATCACCAGGCACAATTTTACTATCGGCAAAACTAACGAGCGTATAGTCCAGTGATCCTCCCAGGAATCGCTTATTCTCACCATATCCTCCAAACGCATGCGCAATATCTTCGACAAAAGCGACGTTTGGGTATTTAAGACGCAAAGCGCTAAAGCTGTCCACCTGGGCATCTATCCCATATAAATGAACAATAATAACCGCACGTGTGCGACTTGTTATAAGGGGGGCGACTGTCTCAGGCGTCGCACATAAGGTCTCGGGAGAAATGTCCGCAAAACGTACCGAGTGCCCTGCATAGATAGCGGCAAGAGCGACAGTCTCACAACAAAGAGTTGGAACAATAACCTCTCCTGAACCACTTCGTTTCGCAATCGCAACCAACAAGGCATAAAGCCCCGCGCTGCCGCGTGAAAAGGCTAAAGCTGCTCGCAGACCCAGAAGCTTTGTGACTTTTTCTTTTAGAAATTCGCTCAATTTAATCCAATAATAACTCAGTAACTTAATAAGTCAGCAAATGCAAATACCTGGCATTTAACCCAGAATTTCGTCTAGCGTGGTGATTTTCATTCCAGGAATATCTTTCCTTAGTTCCTCGACAACTTCATTACCAAACGTCAGACTCATTACAAAAATATGATCTACCGGTTTTTTAACCAGATCGGCCTGATTCTCAACTGGGACATTAATGCCATCAAGATATCGGTTATGCCACAGATTAAGATTGTCAAATACTCGAAATCCTTCAAACCAGTCGATCATCCCCAAATACGGAAAGGCGCGCTGAGGCATAAAAAAACCTATCGAATCGCCTGATTTTCTAGCATCTTCTACAACTGACTGGAAACGCTCGATGTTTCTTCTGGCTTGAACATCAAAACGAGCCCATCGCTCTGGATCGCGGTCAGGTGCAGCATTTTGCATATTCCCCGTTTTACGCGCTGCACAATAAAGCGCTGAACCATAGCGTGAGCGCTCCAGTTTAATTACTTCTAGACCTGCAGCCCAAAATAACGCAGGCAGAGAAACTACATCGAACATATTGACGTGCTGATGCAGTGCCATCGAAATGTCGCCACGCTCAAGGCTTTTAGAGCAATCGGGAACATTTACAACGATAATTCCTCCCTCTTCTATGCATGCCACTTGAGACTGTAGAAACTGAAGGGGAAATTCAATATGCTCAAGCACATCAACTTGAAAAATTAAATCAGGAATGTAGTCCATATTTTGGGGCGGAAAGATTTCCTGTATAACATTGATACCCTTACGCTCTCCTGCTGCGGCTGCAAAAGGAGATGGATCGACACCTAGAACCTCGTATCCTTGAGACTTCAATCGCTCAAGCAGTACGCAACCGCCGCAGCCAACTTCTAACACAGTACGAGCAGGATACTCAGCCATTAACTCATTGAGAAAATGCCAAAAATCCGCTCCATACGTATTAATCAGACTATGTCCGTCTTGTAAAAATCCGACGTTGGCATGGCGAGAGTATATGTCCGCAAGAAACCCACTGAGCTCGGGGTTTCTGCTTTCTATGAAAAGATCAAGATCAGGATCATAATTAAATCCAAAGGACACATGTTCCGGGGGATCCTCTTGACTAATGTTGGGGGTATCTTTAAAGCGCCAGTAAAATGGCATTTTCGGGATTGTGATCATCTTAGGTACCTACGTTTATATTTATAAAGTATCGAGTTGTGATATCCCGGCGCATAGAATGTCTGGCATATAAAATATGCCGGCGTTAAGGTCTTGGGTTGCAATTAACAGATTATCTGGTCGAATCATTTCTATTGCGTGACGCTGAGAATGCATTGCTTGGCAATTCGCGATAGTAGGCACAAAGAACGCCCTACCTCCACTGATCACTGTCCCGCCGAGCACCTGAGTATCGGGGGCAATAAGTGCGCGCATTCGTAATTGAGATTCAGCCAAGCCAATTGTAGCATTATCATCTATCCCTGCATCAGGCACATGAATTTCCGCGCATAAGGGATAAACACCGTCTCTGGCAGCATCACTACAGTAGGCATGTGGAATCGATACACGAATAAGGCAATCACCGGGGTCATACGACCACAGCCAATAAAGCGCCCCGGTTTCCGGCGGTTTATTCAAAAATAAATGAACAACCCGGTGCGGAAGAGGCGCGTCAGGTATAGGCAAGGCCTCCAGATTAAGCAGTTTCATTAAAGAGGGTATTGGCGAAGTCCATACAACGGCTGAAATCTCTTTTCGTTCTATGATATTACTTTTTAAGTCTTTTATATGTATTGCTGAAATAATGTCAGCATTGATATCAACTCCATGAACATCTGAAGATGTAAGCAATCGAACGCCTTCGCGTTCCAACTCACGGACAAAACCAGCCACAACCCCGCTCAACCCAAATCGTTTTGGATACAAAGCACGGCGACGGTTGGAAAATACTTCGGCGGGAACCGATAATTGATCAGGGAACCCGATGACCGCATCCAAGGCCGGAGACATTTTGAGTGTTAGAGCAACATCCGCATTATGCGTAACAACCCTCGCCAAGTGTACAAGCTTTGCAGCCCACGGACTCATTCGTTCCAGAGGCTGCTGCCAAATTTTCTGCACTATAGGTTCTAGCACAGTCTCAGTGCAAAATCTTCCGAAACGAGCTTCAAAATAATCCCTTAGGTTTTCCACCTCTTCAAAACCAGGGCGCGACGTCGACAGGTTAGCAAACAATTCAGCCGCACACTGGAGAAAGTCTTCTCGAGGCAAGCGCCGTAAGTCCGGGTATAACGAACCAAAATCAATACGACCAGCAAAAACATTGCCTGCAATGTCCTTGCGCGTACCTTCTAATATTTGCCATTCATTTCGTGGTAAAATGTCAAAAAATAGATCGTCGATTGCAGAAACACCTGTTTCTTGCGGGATATGCACTCCCTGATCAACTAGCCCCCAAGCTGTATCGACACTGGAGTAAAGTCCGCCAACGGTGGATTGTTGTTCGATGACTATAACCGGCAGTTTGCGAACACGTGAGAGATATAACGCGTTCATCAACCCGACTGGTCCAGCACCTACAACAACAATTGGATTAGTTTTCATTTTGCATTACCCTACGTATGTAAATGACCAGAAGCCAATATATTCATGAGGTTTCATATTATTGACTTTAAAAGCTGCTAGCGCCTGATCAAAGACAAGCTCGTACTATTTTGATTACTTTATTCATTTCCGACTCTTCCAGATCATGATAAGTTGGCAGATTTATCGCACGATTGTAGAGGTTGTAACTTACGGAATTTTTCGGTATAGCATCAAACATCGGCAACATACTCAGAGGTGAGAAAAATACTCGCCCATCAATATCATTTGCCTTGAACTCGGCTAACAACGCTTCACGGTCAAAAGAATATCCTTCATAAACTACAATACTAGGCATCCAATAGCCATTTTTCGTACCCTCTAGTTCAGGATTCATTTTCAGCGGCAAATCGCTCAAATTTTTCTTGTAATAAGAAAAAATGCGCCGTTTGCCCGCGATAAGTCCATCAATGCGTTCAATCTGGGCACAACCTATCGCCGCCTGAATGTTCGACATTTTGTATTTGAAGCCAATCATATCCGGCCAAAACTGCTTAGTCTGACCTCGTGATCGACCATGATTACTCAACGTTAGAACATACTCATATAGTGCCGGGTCATTAGTGACAAACATCCCGCCTTCACCTGTAGTAAGCGTTTTGGTGCCATGAAATGAGAAAGCACCAAACTTACCCATCGAACCAGCGCGTTTGCCATGATAGACAGAGCCAATCGCTTCGGCAGCATCCTCAATGACTGGGATTCCATATTTTTCGCCGATGGCGAGCAACTTATCCATCGCACAAAGATTACCGTACAAATGGACGGCGACGATCGCCTTGGTGCGGGGCGTAATCGCCTGCTCGACCAACTCAGGATCAATGCACCAGGAGTCGGGAAGAATATCGACGAAGACCGGCTTTGCTCCCAGATGAACAATCGGCGAGGCCGTGGCAATCCAATTGGTATCGGCCATGATGACCTCGTCGTCCTGGCCGATTCCCAACGCATCCATGCCCATGTGTAGCGCTCCAGTGCAACTTGATGTGGCAATCGCATACTTGACACCTAGATGGGCTTTAAAGGCCTCTTCAAAACGATTGATGTACTCGTAACATTTTTCACCCCAACCATTGGCGGCGGCATCAGTGGCGTAACGAACCTCTAATTCGGTTATGGAAGGCTTAGTGTAAAAAATACGCGAGTTCATTTGACCTCTAAAACGGGTACTGAGGTTACAAACTGCCCACCCCATTCGCGGATATAAGCCAGCTGTGCCATCACCTCTTCACGCAAATTCCACGGTAGAATCACCACGTAATCCGGCTTGATTTGTTTTAAATGCGCTTCGGCAACAATCGGAATACGGCTGCCAGGCAAAAACTTATTCTGCTTGGCAGGATTGCGATCCACTACATAAGGCAACAAGTCTGTACGCACACCCGCATAATTCAGCAAAGTGTTCCCTTTTGCAGCTGCGCCATATCCAGCTACTGTTTTGCCGGACCGGTTGGCTTCCAGCAAAAAGCTGATAAAATCGTTTTTGACCTTGTCCGCATGCGCCTGGAAGCCTTCGTAATAATCCGCACGTCTCATTCCGGCGGCAGATTCTCTGTTAAGTAATTCGGTTACTCTTTTATTGACGGCGTGCTTTCCCATATCTTTTCTTTGTGCAAAAACTCGAAGACTGCCGCCGTGAGATCCTAGCTCCTCGACATCAAAAACCGAAAGGTTGACAGCACTGAAAATATTTACGACGGTCGTAAAAGAAAGGTATGAAAAGTGCTCGTGGTAGATCGTATCAAACTGGTTTTCTTCGATTAGATGCATAAGGTGAGGAAACTCAAAAGTAGCTACACCCTGCGGCTTGAGTAATGCAGCAAATCCGGCTGCGAAATCGGTAATATCGGGTACATGTGCCAATACATTGTTGGCAGCCATCAAATCCGCTTGTTTACCTTGGCTCACCAGTCCATCCGCAAGACGGGTACAGAAAAACTCTTCGATTGTCTCGATACCCTTAAGGCGTGCGGCAGCGGACGTGCTCGCAGTTGGCTCAACACCCAGACAGGAAATACCTCGCTGCTTAACATACTGCAGCAAATAACCGTCATTCGAGGCTATTTCAATCACATGGCTTTCTGTCGTTAAACCGAAACGATCCACCATCGTCTTTACATAGCTCTCAGCATGCTTCAACCATTGTTCAGAAAAAGAGCTGAAGTAGGCGTATTCGTCATTAAACAGCTCTGCTGCTCTTGAATAGGATTCGGCTTGTACCAGCCAACAGGATTCACAGACTAACACTTTCAAAGGAAACCATTTTTCCGGGCGGCGTATTGTCACTTTAGTGAGATAGGCGTTAGAAGGGGGGGCCGAGCCCAAGTCAATTAAGGGTAAGGTTAATTCGGCCCGGCAATAACGACATTTCATAAAACAACTCCTTGGAAATCTTTTTCCACAAAAGGATGTTCGCAGTCCAGATCAGACAGATTCTTTATCGGCAAAGGCCAGAAAATATTTAGCCGAGGGTCAATTACATTAATCCTCCCCTCGGCTTCGGCGTGATAGGCGGCCGTATGCAAGTAAATCATTTCGCAATCTTCGGTCAACGATTGGAAACCGTGCGCGTATCCTTCTGGAATCAACAGGCTCTTGCGATTTGCCGCAGAAAGGATTTCTCCATGCCACCGCAGAAAAGTCGTAGAGCCGCGCCTAATATCAACCGCCACATCCCATATCGCCCCTTTCAAGCAACTCACCAGCTTGTTCTCGGCATACGGAGGATACTGAAAGTGCAAGCCCCGCACTGTTCCTTCCATGCGCGTAACAGTATGATTAATTTGGACGATAGGTTTATTGATGCCAGCCTCGCGAAATTCTTCGGCGCAATAAAAACGCGACAGAAAACCTCGATGATCTTCTCTCGTTTTGCGCTGCACCAACATGAGCCCTGCTAAAGGTGTCGAAATAAAATCAAAGCGCGACATGGTTAATCGTTTTGTCGGCGAAGTTGATAGTCACTTACTTGCGCCAATATGACGGCAGTGAGCTGCCAGTCCAACAGGCGGTGCGCCTTACTGCCGAAGAAACACCGCCACTGCCGCCCGACCTGACTCCGCATACAGTCCTTCGCTGATACGTGCCCCGGTCTAATTGCAAGAATAATCGCTTTCAAACCTGTACTCCCTTCCCACAATTGATAATCCACATCTCACGGTAAGCATTTTCAACTTTTCTGGCAAACGCACGCTCATCCATCAAAGCGCTGGCTCGCATTTCATCCCGCAGCCCGGCGCGCAATTGCGCCAGCCGCCCAAGGTCGGATGCCAGCCCTACCGCAATATC
>JAUXTH010000089.1 GCA_030679035.1 Methylobacter sp.
TTCTTTGGTTACTTTCTTTTGGCGAAGCAAAAGAAAGTAACTCGCCTTCGGGTGCGAGAACCCGCTTCAATCAACTGTCGCGCTAGCGACACTTTAATGTTAAAGCGATCGAAATTCGACTGACTGCGTAACATCAGTTAATTAAGGTAGTGTTAGGATCTGCGGAAAATTGTTGTTCAGCGGCAACGGCTAGCTGGAAGAATACGGGGTCATGTTCTGTTAAAAAGTCGAAATTGCTCTTGTCGTCCATAAATCCCTCAGGGCTTAATGTTACAGCTCCGTTGGTTACAAATGAGCTCATTTTTAATTTGGTATAAACGGGTTAGAGCCCGTAATTTTTAATTGGTGCTCGGTGTAAGTTAAGCCTAACTACAATCATCAGGCCTCTTAATATTAGTGCAATTATGCCATTACGTCATTCAATTGATAGGCCCTTAAGATGCGGTGAGTTTGCGAACCGCATCAATCGCGATGTGGTTCCTATCGTCACCACATCCTGCCGTCCTGATTACTGAGGGACAAAGGCACTCGCCGACTGGACTTATTATGGCGTCATTTTAATTGCGGCAGGCTTGTCGGTTTACCAGCAGAAACCGATTTTCCACGGGGAAAAAGCGCTTTGTTTTAAGGCGTTTTTAAACAACAACTGGTATGGTCTGGCCGTGTTTTCAGGGCTGGCTGTGGATTATTGGCTGCGATGATGGCCGGACAGATGATAAGGTAGCTGAGCACATTTCCAACGCCGCCGCACGCTAAGATCGGTTATAAATTTTAGCGTTTAAATCAAAGCCGATCAGCATGATCAAGCAGTTAAATTCCAGCCATAACATGATGACCATGATGGAGCCGATACTGCCATACACTTTGTTGTAAGTGTCAAAATTGTTGACATAATAGCTAAACAACAATGACGCGGTGATAGATAAAACGGTAGCTAACAACGCGCCCGGACTTATAAACCGGTAGTTTGCCGCATTAACGGGGCCAAAGTAATACAGCAACGAGATGGCGGTATATAACAGCAAAAACGCAACCGACCACTTGCCCAATATCAGCAATAATATTTCGCCCCAATCGCTTAACAACAAGCCATGATCAACGGCATAATTGATCGCAACCTCGCTAAATATGATCAGTAATGAAGCGGTTAGCAGGAGCGCCGAAAGCGCCACAAACAAGAACAATGAAACACATCTTTGTTTGATAAAAGATCGGGTTTCAGTAACATGAATGGCTTGATTAAAAGCGTCCATTAGCGCATGAATGCCATTGGTGGCAAAGTAAAGCGTTACCAGAAAACCAAATGATAGTAAGCCGTTATGCTGAGTTTTTACTAAATCATTAATGGTGTCAACGGCGGCTTGATAAGCAGCCTGGGGTAATAGCGTGTGCAGTTCGGTGAGTAATTGCTGGTGAAAATTAGCGATGGGCAGGAAAGGGATCAACGAAAAAACAAAGATGATTGCAGGAAACAGAGCCAGAAAAAAAGTAAACGCTACCGCAGATGCCCGTGTGGTAATGGCGCTTTTTTGTGTTTCTACTAAAAAGAAGTAGCCTATGTCGTACAGCGTTAGCCCGGAAAATCTGGGAGGGCAGATTGCTTTCGATCCATTTATCAGTTTTTGCATCAACTCTAATAGCAGAGTTTTTGACGTTTGGTTATTATTCGTCATTATTAGCTGACTGTTGCAAGAAAGCGGAGCTTCCTTTATAAATATGGCACCCGGAAAATTCTAATCAGCCTAGTTGTAACAGGCTTTAACGCGGATTTCAACATAAAAGGCCGAAAACTAAATTTATCCCGATCCGTATAAAATACCTTTGTATTTTCTTTAGCATTGTTAGTAATATCACTTACCTTTAGATATTTTCTATCGAAACATTCTAGCTAAGCATTGAGGAATAATCATGACCACCATAGCAGACCCCATCATTGGCAGTTGGTACAAGGACGTAGAAAACAATCTGAAATTTAAAGTCATCGCCGTTGAAGAGAGCGATGATTCTATCGAAGTCCAATACCTTAACGGCGACATTGGCGAATACGATCATGACAGCTGGTATAACTCGACCTTCGATTATATCGAGGATCCGGAAGACTGGAGCGCGCCTTTTGACGACATTGAAAGCGATGATCTGGGCTACACCGATCCCGACGAACACCGGCCCAACCCTGAAGACATGGACATCGAAGACTACCTGGATTAATTAGGAATACATCACATGAAAATGAGTCCTCAGGAATTTCTGGACTGGAAAACAAAACGGATTACCCTGCTGGCAATGTCCGGCGCGGGCAAAACCACATTGGCCAATAAATTGCCTAAAGCCAAATGGTTCCACTATTCCGGCGACTACCGGATAGGCACAAAATATCTGGAAGAGCCTATCCTGGACAATATTAAGCGTCAGGCCATGCGCGTTCCGTTTCTGCGCGAATTGCTGCTCTCCGATTCCATTCATATCAGCAACAAGATAACCGTCGACAATCTGGCGCCCGTTTCCAGCTTTCTTGGCAAACTCGGCAATCCTGATTTGGGCGGACTGTGTTTGCAGGAATTCAAACGTCGGCAAAAGCTGCATCATCAGGCTGAAATTGCCGCGATGAATGACGTGCCCGATTTTATTGATAAAGCGGTAGATATTTATGGTTATCACCATTTTATCAATGATGCGGGCGGCAGCGTTTGCGAACTGGACAATCCTGATGTGCTGGAAACGCTGGCACAGAACACGCTGATTGTTTACATCAGAATACCACCGGAGTTGGAGCAAACCATTATTGAGCGCGCCAAATCCGATCCCAAACCGCTTTACTACCGGGAGGAGTTTCTTGATGAAAAACTCGCTGAATTTATGCAGCTTAAAAATTACGCTTCCACTGATGTTATAGAACCGGATGATTTTGTCTCCTGGGTTTTTCCCGAATTATTCAAATCCCGGCTGCCTCGCTACCAGGCTATCGCCGATCAATACGGCTATACCGTCGATGCGAATGATGTCGCCACCGTTAAAAGCGAGGATGACTTTATCCGGCTTATCGCTGATGCGCTGGGTTCCCAGCAATGATATGGACGGAGTCCGGTTATGCCTTTAGTTGCCCATACTGATTTACCCACATTTCAACGTCTTCGCGAAGAAGGGGAAGAAATATTAGACCCTGATCGCGCCCGTAATCAGGATATACGGGAAATGCATATCGGCCTGCTCAATATGATGCCGGATGCCGCTCTGGAAGCGACTGAAAGGCAGTTTTTCCGGCTGGTCGGGGCGTGCAATCAGATTGTTCAGTTTCATGTGCATCCTTTTACTATTGAAGGACTGAAAAGAAGCCCGGAAGCGCAAGCCCATATCGCGAAATACTACGAACCTTTTGAGAAAATCAAGCGGGACGGCTTGGATGCGCTGATTATCAGCGGCGCCAATGTTACTCATCCCCGACTGCCCGAAGAAGACTTCTGGCAACCGCTGACTGAAGTTTTTTTCTGGGCTAAGGAAAATGTCACCTCGGTACTTTGTTCGTGCCTTGCTACCCATGCACTCATTCAATACTGTTACGGCATTGAGCGCACCCGCTTGCCGGGCAAACGCTGGGGAGTGTATTCGCACAAGTTGACCGACCGCACCCATCCGTTGGTCGCGGAAATCAACACCCGCTTTGACGTCCCGCATTCCCGTTTTAATGAAATATTCCAAAGCGATATGGAGCAGCACGGACTCAAAGTACTGGCGGCCAGCAAGGAAGCCGGTGTGCATCTTGCAGTCAGCCCGGATGGCTTCCGCATTGTGTTTTTTCAAGGACATCCCGAATATGATGACATCAGCCTGTTGAAAGAATACAAGCGAGAAGTGTTGCGTTTTTATCGCGCCGAAATAGACGATTATCCGCCCTTCCCGGAAAATTATTTTAATGATATCGTCCAGCAGATTCTTGTCGATTATGAACAGCAGGTCAGGTCAGCCAGACAGAACGGGCATAGGCTGGAAGAATTCCCGGAAAACCAAGTTCTGGAGCATATTGACAACACCTGGAGCGACACGGCAAAAGCGGTCTTCAACAACTGGCTGGGGAAAATATACCAACTGACCCATCAGGAACGAGGCCTGCCTTTTATGGATGGCGTAGATCCCAACAATCCGTTAGGTTTATAGATGCACAAGGAATTTTTGCAACAAGCCATAGACCTAGCCGTAGAAAATGCCCGGTCAGGAGATGGCGGCCCTTATGGTGCAGTTATTGTAAAAGATAACCAACTGATTGCCGCCAGCGGCAACAAGGTCACCACCAACATTGATCCTACCGCTCATGCGGAAGTGATGGCGATACGCTTGGCCTGCAAAAAGCTCAATGACTTCCAGTTGCCGGGCTGCATACTCTACTCCAGCTGCGAACCCTGCCCGATGTGCTTAGGCGCCATCTACTGGGCTAGGCTGGCAAAAGTCTATTTTGCCTGTAGTCGGCATGATGCCGCTGCCGCCAACTTTGACGACAGCTTCATTTATGATGAGATTTCCGTGTTGCCGCATCAGCGCAGTATCGCCATGCTGCATTTAAACCTGCCGAATGCGATGCAGCCGTTTAATATTTGGGCTGAAAAGAGCGACAAGGTGCTTTATTGAAAATGCAGGTGCAAGGTAACAAGGTCCAAGGCAAAGGTCGACCTGTGTTGTTTAAGTTTTTTCACCTTGTACCTTGTACCTCTGTCACTTATCAGCGATTTTAATCAGCCATCCGTTTTTATCGTAGCATCCTAATTCTGCTTTGGCCGTGACATTGATCCTGACATATTGACCATTGAAAGCCGCTGGCAACTTTGCCTTAAGCCGGTGAAAGCTGCTATTGCTTTCGATAGTGTATTCAAGGTTTTCGTTTTTGGCAGTCAACTTGATCGTATCTGCCTTGGCCCAGGGCGAGACGAGAAAGGAGAGCGTTGATTCAGGCGGAACCTCGGTTTTTTCGGGTTCTTGATACACCGGAAGATTGAAGTCTCTAAATTGAGGCTTTTTGCAAATCTCATCAACCTTACCAGATTCATAGGCGAAAACTGTGCCGGTAAATAATACCGCTGCAATAAATAGCATCGGGCTAAACATTGTTGTTACTTTCATATCCACTCCTCAAAAAAGACCGTGTGTTGCCATGGGTCGTTTGGATGGTTCCACTATTTTTTTAACAGCCGAACCGCGTTAATTATTTTTTCAACTTGCCGCAACATTCAGGCAAACGCTACGGAAACATCTGATGGATAAAATCCACACACATTCATATCCTTCAGACAAAACCGACGATGTCTTGTACAATATCGGAAGTTTAAATTCTAGCAAGAGAACACCACATTGAGCGAACAAAATCAAAAAGGCTTGAATTATAAAAGCGCCGGCGTTGACATTGAGGCCGGTAACGCATTAGTCGAACGGATTAAACCGATTGCCGCCAGGACACGGACGGCAGGCGTCATGGCAGGTTTAGGCGGTTTCGGTTCGATGTTTGAACTGCCGCTGGATCGTTATCAGCAGCCGATCCTGGTTTCCGGCACCGATGGCGTAGGCACCAAGCTGAAACTGGCCAATGAATTGGCTATTCATGACACCATCGGCATCGACCTGGTCGCGATGTGCGTCAATGATATTATCGTTCAGGGCGCAGAGCCTTTGTTCTTCCTTGATTACTTTGCAACCGGCAAGCTGGATGTCGACACCGCCGCATCGGTCGTAGACGGCATCGGCAAAGGCTGTGAACTGGCAGGCGCGGCGCTGGTCGGCGGCGAAACTGCGGAAATGCCGGGCATGTACGCAGACGGCGAGTACGATCTGGCCGGGTTTTGCGTCGGCATTGTGGAAAAGAGCAAAGTGCTGGACGGCAGCAAGGTCCAGGTCGGCGACAAACTGATCGGCATCGCATCCTCCGGCCCGCATTCCAACGGCTATTCATTAATCCGGAAAATCATTGCTCACAGTCAAAGTGCACTCACCGATTCTTTCAATGGCAGAACCTTGGGCGCAGCCTTGCTGGAGCCGACCCGTATCTACGTTAAATCGTTGTTGGCGCTGCTGGATAAAGTGCCTGTGCATGCGCTGGCGCATATCACCGGCGGCGGCTTGACCGAGAATCTGCCGCGGGTACTGCCGACAGGCACTAAGGCTAATATCGACCTTGCTTCTTGGGAGTTCCCGGCCATCTTTAAATGGTTGCAGGAAAAAGGCAATGTATCGCTGCCGGATATGCTGGTCACCTTTAATTGCGGCATCGGCATGATCGTCTGCGTGGCTCCAGAAGATGAACGGGCGACGCTACAAACCCTCAGCCAACTGGGAGAAACGGCTTTTACTATCGGTGAGCTGGTTGAGTCTGAAGGTAAGCCGGAAGTTAATTATCTGGTAACTATTCAGCCACAGATCACCAAAAGTAGGCGCCTCTAGGCGACACAGATGCACACTGATAAACTGAAATATAAAGAACTTACCCTGTAACTACTCGCCCTATCTAATGTTCGCTTCTGTAATGTTCAAAGCCAGCTTTGAACTCCGATAGCACACTTTCTGGAGTCCAAAGCTGGCTTTGGACGGTAAGAATCGGCTTTGCGGTTAAAAAAGGGGTGAGTAGTTACCTTACCCTTTTAATCCGTTTAATTTGTGTCGCCTAGAGGCGCCTACTTTTGGTGATCCGTGGCTGAATAGTTACACGGTTTTCAATATTGGCAGCAGAGGAGATATTTACAAATGAGCGTGCAATTTATCGAGAATAATGGCCAACGCCAATATGCGGTGGTTCCAATGCACATTTATACTGATTTGCTTGAAAAAGCAGAAATGCTGGAAGATGTTGCAGCTTATGAAAAAGCTAAATTAGATGATGACGAACTGGTGCCAAGCGATGTGGCGTATCGACTGATTGACGGCGAAAACAAAATCAAAGTCTGGAGAGAGTACCGTAAGATGACGCAGATCGAGCTATCCGAGCAATGCGGCATGGCTCAAGCGACCATTGCGCAAATGGAAAGCGGCAAGCGTACCGGCAGCATAACCGCATTAAAAAAGATTGCCGCTGCTTTGCGGCTAGATTTGGATGATTTGGTTTAATTGATCCCGCAATAACTCAACAAACGCTTCGGCCGGTACCGGCGGACTTGTAATATAGCCTTGATACAAGTCGCAATTTTTCTCCTTCAAGAACGCCAGTTGCTCCGGCGTTTCCACGCCTTCGGCCAGAACCTTAAAGCCCAGAATATGCCCCATCGCAATAATAGTGGCGGCAATTTCCATATCGTCTTGCAGGTGGGGAATATCGTCGATAAAACTTTTGTCGATTTTCAGCACATCCAGCGGAAAGTGTTTCAGATAGGCCAGCGATGAGAAACCGGTACCGAAGTCGTCAATAGCAAGACGAATACCCTGAGCGCGTAGCGTATTCAAAATCTCCATCACATTGCCCTGATTTTCCAACAATCCGCTTTCGGTCATTTCCAATTCCAGACACTCAGCCGGAAATCCCGTCTCACCTAAACAGGCAGCAACCAAAGCGCTAATATCTCCGCGACGAAATTGCTGAGGGGAAACGTTGACTGCCAAGTTTAATGGCGGCAATCCCGCATCCAGCCACCGACGACCTTGCCTACAGGTTTCCCGCAGTACCCATGCGCCGATTTCCAAAATCAACCCGGTTTCTTCGGCGATCGGGATGAAACGTAACGGCGGAATCAAGCCTTCTTCCGAGTCTTGCCAGCGCACCAAGGCCTCTGCGCCAACTATGCGGCCACTGACAATATTGACTTGCGGCTGGTAGAAAACGCGCAGTTCCCCCTGTTCTATCGCCCGGCGCAGCCGCGTTTCCAAGGCAATGCGTTCACGGGCTGCGACCGTCTGATCTTCGGAAAAGTAGGCGTAGCAGCCGCGCCCCTGATCCTTGGCCTGATAAAGCGCGGCATCGGCATGATCCATCAGCATTTCATAGCTGGCACCGTGTTCAGGGTACAGGCTGATGCCGATACTGGCACCAATCTGCACATCGTTGTTTTGGGTGAGCTGAAAAGACTTGCTTAAGGTGTAGATGATTTCTGTAGCTACCCGTGCGGCATCTTCCGCATGGGCAATGTCTTCCAGCAATACGACAAATTCATCGCCGCCCAGACGTGCGACGATGTCAACATCACGCAACCTTTCCGAGATGCGTACCGCAACCTGTTGCAACAACTCGTCGCCAGCCAAATGGCCCAAACTGTCGTTAACTGCCTTAAAGCGATCCAGATCAAGCATTAGCAGCGCCAAGCGCTTACCGTCGCGCCGTTCCACTTCGATGCTGTGTTTAAGCCGCTCCAGCAACAAACGACGGTTGGGCAGTTTGGTGAGCTGGTCATAAAAAGCCAGCTGTTTGATCTCTTCTTCGGCAGCCTTGCGTGAGGTAATATCGGAGAAAGACGCAACATAATGATTGACCTGTGCGTTCTTATCATCGGGATCCTTCACTGCGGTAATAATAATCCATTCCGGGTACACCTCGCCGTTTTTACGACGATTCCATATTTCGCCCTGCCATGCATCGTTGCGATTGATGCTATCCCACATTGCGGCATAAAAATCCCTGTCATGCCGTCCCGAACTAAGCAAATTGGGGGTTTTGCCAATGACTTCCCTGGCGCTGTATCCGGTGATCCGGGTAAAGGCCTGATTGACTTTGAGAATGACATTGTTGCCATCGGTGACCAGCATCGCATCCTGCAATTCGAAGGCGGTGGCGGCGATGCGAAGATCGACCTCGTTCTGCTTTTGATTGGTGATGTCGGTAATGAAGCCATGCCAAAGCACGGAACCATCGCCCTGCCGTTGAGGTAGCGCATTGCCGAACAGCCAGCATACCGACTCATCGTCAAACTGCAAGCGGTATTCCTGACGCCATGGCGTTAAGTCCTGCGCCGATGTCCTGAAAGAAGTCTTGAAGTTTTCCAAATCGTCAGGATGCAGCGCAGCCAATATCTTGCTCGCGTCTTCGCTAACTTCCTCCGGGCTGACCCGGTAAATAGTGCGCATGGCCTCGTTGGCGTAAGGAATGCAGGAACGGCCATCGGGAAATAGCTGAAACTGGAACACCAGCCCCGGCACTTGACTGGCTATTTTCTGGAGTCTATCCAGCGCATCCTGGCTTGCCTGCTCGGCCTTCTGGCGGTCAATTACTTCTTTTGCCAACTGCATGGCACGTGAAGAAAGCGCATCGAACATCGAAAGCATGGTTTCGATCAGTTGCTTCATCGCCCCGCTCATTTCCTGGTCGGCTTGCGCTTTAGCCTGATCTAACGGTATGCCTGATTGCACCGCCAACACCACCTTGGCCATGCGCATATCGGTATCCAGAATATGAAAGGCCAACCATTGAGTCAGAAAGGTGAGAATCTCCTCAATCAGCTGATCCAACGGCCTGCTGGTTTTTTCACCCATTATTCTGTTTACGGTAGCCAGAAACCGCCTGTGATCTTCTTTATGCTTTGTTTCCCAGGCATCTTCAGGAAAATACGCATGCCACACGCTTTCTTCTGCCTGAAAATGGTAAATCGCGTATTCGGCCAAGTCATTGAAAACATTGTTTAATGTGGGCACATCGGATTGATAGGCTAAGTGACCGGCCAGCACATTTAACAGCTCGACCAATTTTTGGTGCTGTTCATCAATCAGCGGAACTCCAACCTCAAAATTCTTATTCCATGGAAAAACTTCAACTGAATACATAGTGGTCTCGTCCAACTTAGAGATTTGGTTGGCATTTTGCAGTGGAAAATAAAAACCTTATCTGATTATATAGGCTTTAACTGATTTTGGTTTTATAAAATCTGGCTTTGAAGTCTGACGGGCCAAGTGGTTTTTTACTGATTGCTAGTAAAGCTTTGTTTTCTGACACGACTGCGTTTAGTGATAAAATAAATAGCTACTAAAAGCTAAAAACCGACTCAATAATCACAACAGCGGAAAACCAGAAGCATGAGCACCCATCCAGTCGAAGCAGCGTCTTCTGCCGACATATTTTCCTCTACCTTTTTGATTGGCAATGTCGGCGCGCCATTTGTCATCGGGCTGGCGGTCGGTTATTTCGCAAAAAAAATGTTGCGCACTGCCTTATTTCTGGGTGGGGCGACCATTGTGCTGCTGTTTGTTGCGGAGTATTACGACATCATCGATATCACCGATGAAAAGCTGCAACATGCTGCCAGCGCCGCTACAGAAGCCGCAAAAAACTCCGGCGGGTTTCTGGTCGATCGCCTGACCAGCATTACCAGCAAGGGCGTCAGCGGGGTTGGCGGATTTTTTGTCGGATTCAAGCTGGGCTAACCAACTCATGATCACACTCTCCACCCTCTTTAAATGCCTGGCCGATGAAACCCGCCTGCGTTGCGTGGTTTTGCTGCATAAAGAAGGCAGACTTTGCGTTTGCGAGTTAACCCATGCGCTGGATTTATTGCAACCCAAAATCTCGCGCCATCTCGCGCAATTGCGCCAGAGCAACCTGCTGTTGGACAGCCGCGAAGGGCAATGGGTGTATTACCAGATTAACCCTGAATTACCGGCCTGGGCGTTCGAGATTTTAGATGCTGCCGCCAAACAGTTCGCGACCCATGCCAAACAGCAAAAAGACAGCGGCCGGTTGCAGGCGATGGGCGCTCGTCCTGAAATGACAAAATATTGCGGTTGAGTCGTTACATAATTTCACCACGAAGACATATGGTAACTATTCAGCACTAGAAAAATAGAACGCGGATGACGCAGATTGGACGGATTTACGCGGATTTTAAATCAATGTTCATTAGTTTAATGGGTATTGCGGGCGTTCAATTTCAAATATGGGCTAAATAATCTTATTCACTGATGTTACGCAGTTATTCGAATTTAGACTGCATTAACATTTTTATTATTAAAGTGTCGCTGTTGCGACGGTTTATTTTTAATCGGGTTCTCGCACCCGAGGGCGAGTTACTTTCTTTTGCTTCGCCAAAAGAAAGTAA